>JACKPC010000003.1:32500-632500 GCA_024233835.1 Leptospiraceae bacterium | reverse complement strand
TTTTAAAGCATCTCCTCCTTCTAAATTTAATTCTCTTTTTTTAATATATAAAAAAAGCAAACTCATAATAAAGGTGGCACCGAGCATGGCTAATAAATCGAGCTGGATCATGATGATTAAACAGGTTATAGTACCTAAAAGTCCTACCCAGGAAGGAATCTTGAATTCGGGTCGAAAGTCCGGACTTACCCAGTTTTCGATTACACAGCTCAAATTTAAAAAACCATAAGCAGTTATAAAGAACATAGAAACTACCCTGGCGATGATTTCTAATTCACCTATAAGAATTCCGACTTCTGCAATAAATATGGTGAGAAGCAATGCGTTTCTTGGCTCTTCCGTTTTTCCGTACCCCCGTGCGAAAATAGAAGGAGTGATCCTGTCCATAGAGGTAGCCTGTAACACCCTCGGAGCACCCAAAATACTTCCTATAGCCGAAGAAATTGTTGCTCCCCAAATACCTGCCAGTAATAAGGGCACAGAAAAACTAATCTTTTGTAAAACATCTCCATCGGAAGATAAAGCTTTGGAATCTACCCGGTAAGCAAAAAAAACAGCAAGACCCAGATAAACAATAAAACCTACAATAATGGCTGTAATAGTACCAATCGGAATCGAACGCTTGGGATTCTGTAAATCACCGGACATAGATACACCGGCTTCAAAGCCTGTCACAGCGGGAAAGAAAATTCCAAATAAAGTAGCAAAGGACTCAGCACCCGGCAAAGGTTTTAGATGCGGAACAAAACCCGGATTATTTGATTTACCGAATATAACAGAAACAAGAGATACTAAAATGGCCGTCATAATCAAATACTGGGTTTTCATTGCAAGAGAAGTACTGATTATGGTAATAACAGCTACGATAAATAAAGATGCACTACCCACAAGACGAATATTGTGAATACTTTTTTCCATTCCCCAAAAAGAAAGAAAACTTTCAGAAAAACCAATTAGATAAAGACTAATACTAAAGGACATTCCTACAAATAAGGCGATACCTAAAGTGCCACCTATGGGAAGACCAAGACTTCTGGAAATCATATAATAGGAACCACCTGCCTTTACTTTTTTATCTGTTGCGATAGAAGCCACAGAAAGACCGGTAGTAAAAGAAATGATATGAGCCACCACGATGATTCCTATAGACATCCAGAGTCCACCCTGTCCGACAATCCAGGGTAAACGTAGATACATGATAACACCGAGAATGGTTAAAATGGACGGAGTAAAAACACCAGCAAATGTATTATATTTTTTCATTAGACTCTCTCTAAGGCCCTGATTTGGCCAGATTTCAATCCGGTAAAAGTCCTAGCAATAGAATTTATTTATGAAGTATGGATGCAGAAAATAAAAATAGAACAGGAGGGGCTTTCACCCCATCCTCAATATATATTATTATTGGTTCTTTATTTTAAATAATCTTTCACACCTACGTGATAAGGAATTTTATTCTTAATATCTTTACGAGCTTTTTCTTCACTTACAAGATTCCAGAGAGAACTTTTCTTTTTCAGTGTATCCGCATTTTTATAAACAAGTTCTGCAATCTTCTTAACTTTTTCACGGCTGAAAGATTTATTGGCTAAGAGATAAGAAGGAGTAGCATAAGTAAAAGCATCTTCTTTTTGCCAGGGATAAGTATTAGCCGAGAGTTGTTTCACAAAATAGAAATTCTGAATTAACTGGGGAATCTGATAATTCGATCCTACAGAAACCAGTTTTATTTTACTTTCTTCAGATGCCGGAATATCTTTTAACAGGGGAACTCCTTCCATCGAAGTAAGAAACATTGCATCCACTTCTCCTGCCAATAGCTTAGCAATGGCATCTTTATCAGGAAGGTGTATCATATTAGAATCTTTTGTAATATTAATATCATGAACCGCTTTCATAATCAGGTAAGCACTTACCCAGGTTCCCGAACGTTCCTGACCTACTACAACTTTTTTTCCTTTCAGATCATCAAGGGTATTAATCCCGGAATTTTTATGGGTAAGAATATGAATCACTTCATAGGCCATAGGTGCTACCACATGACAATTATTAACCAGCTTCTTACTTTCTTCATCTAAATAAAGTGCATTGAGAATAATTACATCATATTGAGCTAAAGCCAAATTCACAGCGCCACTTCCTAATTGACCGATATTGCGAATCGAACCTGTTGATTCTTTAATATCCAATTCAAAGAAACCTTTTTTTAGAACTTCATTCAGTTCCTGTGCCGCTTTGTAATAGTTTCCATCCTGACCACCGGTCAGTATGCTTAGTTTTTCTTTAGGTTTGGAGCAGTTAAATACTGCAAAAATAGCCACAAGGGCAAGGATAAGTATACGTTTCATACGCTTTTCTCCTGTGATTTATTATAAGAGCCTGTCTGAAAATGAAGCTACAGGCTCTTGCAGCTTGCTTTTCTTTAATAGATAAGTCTATTTTAAGACACGCTGTAAGAGTATGCTGGAGAAACGGGAAGAAAAGAGCAAGTGGAAAACCTTGCTCTATTTATTAGATAAGCTCAGCTCGAAGAGTTGCGGAACTGGAGGATTTAACCCTTACCTTAACAAGGGATCCAAGATAGTCGTTTAAACTTTTTTCTTCAGGGATGGGAAAGACAGCCATTCTTCCACAGTCCGTCCGACCGCAGAGTTCTTTTTCTGACTTACGAGATGTGCCTTCCACAAGAATTTCAAATTCTTTACCTTGCTTTTCCCGGTTTTTCTCAGCCGAAATTCCTGTTTGAAGCTCCACCAGCTCGGTCAATCTATGGCCTTTTTCCTCTTCCGAAACATCGTCCTGAAAACGCTTTTGAGCTATTGTACCTTCTCGCTCCGAGTATTTAAACATAAATGCCATGTCAAAGCGGACTTTTTCTACGACTCTGAGAGTATCCATGAACTCTTCTTTTGTTTCCCCGGGAAAACCCACAATAATATCTGTCGTAAGACCGCAGTCCGGGACTGTTTCTCGAATGGTATCTACGAGAGATAAAAACTCTTCCGGGGTATAATTTCGCTTCATTTCTTCGAGGATACGGGTATTTCCGGCCTGCAAAGGAAGGTGAATATTGGAACAAAAACGTTTTTCTCCTGCCATAAGTTTCAGAAGATGTCCCGGAAAATCTTTGGGGTGGGGGGAAGTAAATCGAATACGCTCAATCGAAGTATGCTTTAAAAGTTGTTCTACGAGATAAGCAAAATCGTGAGCTTCGTAAAGATAGGAATTTACATTCTGGCCGAGTAAGGTTACTTGCTTTACTCCTTTTTGCACCAGATCCTTCACTTCCTCGATAAGAGATTCTATAGGACGGCTTCTTTCTCTCCCTCTTGTGTAAGGAACTACACAAAAAGTACAAAAGTTATTACAGCCCCTCATAATGGTTGTAAACGCCTGGATTCCATTTATGACTGATGGTTTGAGTTCATCATAGGTCTCGGTTTTAGAAAGACGGGTAAGATTAAGGGAAGACTCTCCCTCCCGAATTTTTGTAATCAGCTCAGGTAAATCCCGGTAATTATCCGGGCCTACAACTATATCCAGTGGAAGCTCCTGGTGAAACAGGTCATCTCCGAGATTTTGAGCCATACAACCTAAAACACCAATTACAAGGGCCGGATTACGTTTTTTGAGGTATCCAAGGTTTTGCAAGCGAGAATAAATTTTTGCATGGGCATTCTCTCGAACAGCACAGGTATTTAAGAAAATTACATCGGATTCTTCCGGATTTTTCGAGATCGTAAACTCAGCTTTTTGCATGAGATTCTTCACGAGTCCGGAGTCGTATTCATTCATCTGACAACCATAAGTTTCTACGTAAACCCGATTGATACGACTCGTGTGTATTTCACCTGTTGCTTCTATTACCTGCATAGGAACCCTTTTAGAATTAGAGCCTTTTTTGTAAACAGAAAACCGGATACCTACATAAGGGTCAAATAAGAATCCGGATAAACAGGAGATAACAATTATACAGGAACTAATACTTCTGTTTTTAATTCGGATTCAGGTGTATTTCTCGGATCATTCAAGTAAAATTCTAAAGAATGATTTTTAAGTTGCAGGTTCTCTTTCTTAGCATATTCTATAATCTTCTTATAGGTATCTCCTACTTTTTGATAGGGACCCGTATGAATCATACGCACATATTTTCCTTCTTCTACATATAACTTCTTAATTCTCCCCTCGCCCTGAGCCGATTCCGGACAGGGTATTCCCATATCAATGTTCCACTTATGGAAAAATAACAAATAGACCATAGCAAAAAAACCTGTCTGATTTACCCTGTCCCAATCAAGATGATTGTATTGCGTAAAAGGAACATCTTTTTCTGTACAACTCAGGCCCTGCTTAGTAATAAGATTTAGTATTTCATGGTACGCCGGTCCCATTATCTTACCCAGTTTCATAGTACCTACTGTTTCCGTTATGCACAGGGAATGCTGTCTCGGTCTCTCGATTATGCTTATTTCTTCAGACATCTAAATCTACCTCCGAGTCCATATATCGAATTTATACAACACATATCAACATAAATTTTGGAATCATAAAAAATGGTTTTCAAACCAGGAGTTCTATGCAAAAAGATTCACTATGATAATAAGATTAATTCCTATATTTCTATTGCTCTTTTTCGTAAGCTGCATTCAGAATCTTTCGAAATGTCCCTCAGATGTTCTTTCATTAAAATCAGAATGTGAAACAGACGTAAAAAAGAAAGATCAGGATAAACTTCTACTTATTTTAGGAGCCTTATCTGCAACACCAGCTACCGGAACAGGTACAGGAACTACTACCGGAACTGGCACTGGCAGTACAAGCACAGGCGAATATACCGAGGTTTCCGGGATTGTCAGTTCGCATAATACGTACAGAGCCTCAGAGGGAGTTTCTCTGCCTGATGTAAGCTGGGATAGTACAGTTGCTACTTACGCTAAAAGCAAGGTAGAATATCTGGCCAATCAGAACAATTGCACCATGAGCCATACAGCAGGACCGAGTAACCCGGGTTACGGTGAAAATCTATATTGGAGATCCGCCGCAGGAGCAAAAGCCGATGATGTAGTAAAAGCCTGGTATAGCGAAAAGCAATACTACACCTACTCTAGCAATACCTGCCAGTCCGGACAGGTCTGCGGACATTATACTCAGGTCGTTTGGAAAACCTCAGTTAAGATAGGCTGTTATGCAGCTAAATGTCCGAGCGGTGCTGAAATCTGGGGCTGTAATTATAGTCCTCCCGGAAACTATGTAGGACAAAAACCTTATTAGAAACGATACAAAAAAATCACGATTCTACATTATGGAAAAAAACCTCAATGTAATCATTACCGGTGCTGCCAATGGAATCGGCAAAGCTTTAGCTCTTGGCTACAGTGAAACCCATGCGAATCTTATCCTAATTGATAAAGACAAAGAAAATGGAAACATTTTAGCGGAAGAATTAAAATCCAAAGATAAAAAGGCTAGCTTTTTTTATTGCGACATCAGTAAGGCAGAAGAAATTACTGATTTATTCCATATTCTAAAACAGGAATATAAGGAATTTTCCATTCTTATTAACAATGCAGGTTTTGGGATCTGGAAGTCTCCCTTCGAACTCTCCATAGAAGAATGGGATAGCGTCATCAACACAAACCTTAGAGCTGCTTTTTTATTGGCCAGAGAATCCGCAAAACTAATGCGGCCGGGTGCATCGATAATTAATATTTCTTCTACCAGGGCTTTTATGTCAGAAGAAAATAGCGAAGCCTATGCCGCTTCTAAAGGAGGACTTCTCTCCCTTACCCATGCCCTGGCGGCTTCTCTTTCTCATAAACAAATCCGGGTCAACTGTATCAGTCCCGGCTGGATAGAAACAAAAAACTATAAAGATTTGAAGGATAGCGAGCATAAACAACACTTTGCCGGAAGAGTCGGTTACCCGGATGACATTGTATCCGCCTGCCTATACTTAAGTTCTAAAGAAGCCGGTTTTATCACAGGAACCAACCTAATCATCGACGGAGGTATGACAAAAAAAATGATATACGAATAAAAAGATTTCGAAACGTGAAAGTACTTGTAGAATTTTAGATATAAAGAATATTCGATAAATCAAACATAAGGAGAATCTATGATTCTTTTTGCTCAAAGCATGAGTACCTCCGGAGCGGTCGGTCCCGGTATTTTCTTGTTTTTATTGATTATTTCTTTTCTTCTTTTCGGAGGCCTGGGTTCTCTGGGTCTATTTATAAGCTTTAAGTTTTTTATTAAAAAAGCTACACAATTCTGGATGTATATTCCTTTTGGCGTATTCTCATTATTTCCGGGATTTTACGCGCTTGTCAAAGTTCTTTTCGGAGAAGGAGCTGCCTGGTTTTTTATGTGTATTATATTAGAGCTAGTCTATATTATCCTCTTAAGCTTATGGATTTACAACCGGGCATAAAAAAAGCAAGCGGAACAAACCCGCTTGCTCTATGAAGTATATAGTTTATACGTTATTTAAAAAACTTACTTAAATTCCGCAGCTTCTTTTATAATATAGGTCCCGATTTCATTCTTCTGAATTTGACTGGTTCCTTCATAAATAGAAAGAATCTTCGCATCGCGGAACATTTTCTCTACAGGATATTCTTTTGTAAAACCATATCCACCATGAACCTGTACGGCATCCGTAGCTACCTGCATTGCAATTTCAGAACAATAATACTTAGCAATAGCAGAAAACTTGGCGGCTTCCGGGTGAAGAACTTCTGCATACTTAGCAGCCTTATATGAAAGTCCTCTACCTGCTTCTATTTTCACCAGCATATCAGCCAACATGTGGTTAATAACCTGAAAGTTAATGACTTTCTTGCCAAACTGTTCTCTTTGTCTTGCATACTTGGCGGCTTCTTTATAAGCACCTATAGCCAGACCCACAGCCGAAGAAGCAATGATTGGCCTGGAAGCATTTAAGGTTTTAATCGCATGAATAAATCCCTGGTTTTCTTTTAAACCAACGAGATTTTCTGCCGGAACTTCCATGTTTTCCATAATTACCTGACGGGTATGAGAACAACGGATCCCCAATTTATTTTCTAATTTACCAAAAGAAAGTCCCGGAGTATCTTTTTCCACGATGAAGCAGGAGATTCCACGGGTTCCTCTTTTCTTGTCAGTCATTGCAAAAATAGTATAAACATCTGCCACGCCTGCATTGGAAATCCACTGCTTGGTTCCATTCAGAATATAACGATCTCCCTTTTTCTCTGCCACAGTACTGAGAGATGGAACATCAGAACCGGCACCCGGTTCAGTCAAACCAAAAGCTGCCAGATGCTCTCCGGAAGCTAGTTTAGGTAAGTATTTTAACTTCTGCTCTTTAGTAGCTCCAAATTCAATAGGTAAAGCTCCTAATTTATTTGCAAACATGGCTGTAAAAACACCCAAACAATATTCGGAAACTGTTTCAGCCAGAAGGGAACTGACAAAACCACCGGCACCAAGTCCACCATATTCCTCTTCAAACATCACGCCAAACAAGCCGGCTTCAGTGAACTTTTTAAATATCTCGTGAGGGAACTTTTCGTGCTCATCCAAATGTTCCCTTTGAGGAACCACTTCTTTAATACAAACATCACGAGCCAGGTCAATTATCCCCTGTGCGGTTTCATCAATGGTAAAATCCAGTAGTTTATTTGCCATTTTGAGTCCTTATGTCTTCGTTTTCTAACCGTATAATTTTAAAAGTGTTTATTTACAATGAAATATTTTAGCATATACCCTGAACTTTCTCATCATGAACCACTGGCTTCTTTTAAATTGACCATTTTTGGCTTTAAATAATTCAGTAAAAACCCGGAAATGGAATCTGCATCAATTCCATAGTGTTTAAAGATATTATCCCTGTCACCGTGAACGATTATTTCCTGGGGAAAAGCAAAGGTTTTTAGATATTTCGCCAGATAAGCCGCATCAAGACGAGTTAAGAAAAAGCCAGTAACTCCTCCATCCAGATAGCTCTCATCCAGAATCACAAAATGCCGGGTTTTGTCCAGAGCCTGCTTTATGGTCGTCATATCGAGAGGGCGTATCCAAAAAAGATCAAGAATTCCCGCTTTAATTGAACTTGCTTCCAGTTTTTCTGCTACCTTTTTCGCTACATCCAGCATGGAACCTACCGAAATCAGAAGTACATCCGAACCCTCTTTCAGTAACCTCGATGTCGGCTTTTGAATCGGTCGGGGATTCGTAAAATTCAGGCTGGACGGACTTGCCGAATCTTTAGGAAAACGAATCGCTATCGGCCCCTCGTTATAGGTTTCCATATAAAACATGGCATCAATCAAATCCTGTCCGGAAGAAGGGGCAATTATAGACATATTTGGAAGAGAAGCAAGGTAAGAAATATCCGAAAGACCCTGATGTGTTTCTCCATCGGGCCCCACACAACCGGCCCGGTCAATAACAAAGCGCACAGGTAAATTCATCAACGATACATCATGAACAACCTGATCAATAGCTCTTGTCAGGAAAGTAGAATAAATACACATATAGGGAATAATTCCCCCTCCGAGTAAAGCACCTGCATAGGCTACCGAATGTTGTTCGGCAATACCCACATCGTGAACGTGTTTCGGAAAACGAGTATGGTATTCTTTCAAACCGCTTCCCTCTATCATCGCCGGTGTAATTGCAACCACCCGCTGATTCTTTTCTGTGAGACGAATCAGACATTCCCCGATGATATTACTAAAACCGATTTCATCCCCTTTCTTTTGCATGCTTCCATCCAGCTTGTTAAATGGAGTCACACCATGGTATTTTATCGGGTCATTTTCTGCCGGCTTGTAGCCCTTGCCTTTCTGGGTAATGATATGGAGAAGAACCGGGCCTTCCCTATTTTTTAACTCGTTCAGAATGTCCACCATCTTGACTACATCATGACCATCAATAGGACCTATGTAGTTGAATCCGAGGTCTTCAAAAAGTCCACCCGGTGGTGTCATCATGTCTTTTAGGCCTCTCTCCACCCGCTTTGAAAAGCTGGCCAGGGCCGGACCGATAATTGGAAGCCATTTTATGAAAGTATAAAAAGATTTCTTCCAGCGGTTATATCTTCTGGAGCTAATAATATTATTTAAATAATTTGAAATAGAACCCACATTTTTAGAGATAGACATGAAGTTGTCATTGAGTAAAACCAGACAACTCGGCTTAACATGACCGCAGTGATTCATAGCTTCCAGTGCCATACCGGTCGCCATAGAAGCATCACCTATTATAGCCACACATTTATAGTCTTCGCCAACCATATCTCTTGCAATGGCTTCTCCTATAAGCTGGGAAATGGAAGTACCGGCGTGTCCTGTATTGTACAGATCGTATTCGGATTCTTCCCGTTTTGGAAAACCGGAAATCCCCCCATATTTTCTGACAGTCTTTAACTTTTCTCTTCTTCCGGTTAATATTTTATGCGGATACGTCTGGTGTCCTACATCCCAGATAAGTCTATCCCTCGGAGTATTATAGACATAGTGCAAAGCTACAGTTAACTCTACAGCTCCGAGGTTACTGGCAAAATGCCCTCCCACTCCTGAAAGAGTATCAATGATGTATTCACGAACTTCTCGACAAATTTCGGGAAGTTCCTTTACCTCATATTTTCTCAAATCTTCGGGAAACTGAATATTGTTAAGATACTTATATTCGTTCATTATATTTTTCCCGGCATTAATAAAATTATTGTAACTTTAAATGCCTCTTCATCTTTTCATAATCCTTGTCATCAACTAAACCAATCAGCTCATAAATTCGCACAGGAAAATTCTTCCCTTTAACTTTTACAAGATCTAATTCTCTTGCATAAACTCTATCTTTAACCTTTTCATACGTATATTCAGATATAATAATATTCGTTGCATACATTTTATTGGATCCTTCCAATCTGGATCCGAGATTTATTGTATCTCCCATACAGGTATATTCCATTCTGTGAGCACTTCCCATATTACCCACAACAGCCAGACCGGTATTTAAGCCAATTCCTATATCAATAGAAGGTAAGCCTCTCGTTTTCCAATCTTCCTGCATTTTCTTTAAATGTTCCATTTGGTACAGAGCTGTCACACAGGCATAATAGGCGTGATCCTCTAACTGCATAGGTGCTCCCCAGAAGGCCATGATTGCATCTCCCATATACTTATCGATAGTTCCCTTATATGCAAGGACAATTTCTGTCATGGCCGACAAATACTCATTCAAGAGACTTACAAGCTGTTCCGGACCTAAGGATTCGGAAATGGTAGTAAAGCCACGAATGTCGGAGAAGAAAATAGTGATTTCTTTCTTGGAACCTCCCAAAGCTATTTTAGAAGGATCTTTTAGAAGTTCATCTACCACATCCGAAGAAACAAATTTGGAGAAAGTATTTTTAATATATTTTACATTGGCCTCTTCTCCGAAGATTTTAAAACCAATTAAACTCACAAAAATCAGAATCTGTTCCAGAACTACAGTCGGAAATGGGATAATCAAATGCATATTTTTAAAACTATAGAAAGCAAACCCTACAAAACCGAGTACCAGAAGATTGATGAATATAAAAGCAAACCAGGTTTTCAAGCGTGGCTGAACAAGGCCTATAAA
The DNA here is from genome assembly GCA_024233835.1 of Leptospiraceae bacterium. Taxonomy (NCBI): domain Bacteria; kingdom Pseudomonadati; phylum Spirochaetota; class Leptospiria; order Leptospirales; family Leptospiraceae; species Leptospiraceae bacterium. The sequence goes on along the minus strand of JACKPC010000003.1, from coordinate 621,886 downwards.
AAGTCCCATACATAGATAAATTAGAACATTCGTATAGAACTTGGTAGAAAAGAGAAAGTCCTGGTTAAGAATCGTATTTAAAGTATGAGCGTGGTGTTCAACTCCGGAGATTTCTCCAAAAGGAGAATAGTGCTGGTCTTTCGCTGTATCCAGTCCGGTTGCATAGTACATGGCGACTAAAAAAATTGTATTCTCCATGCGGTTGTTAATCGGAGTTTCGGTATCCCAGTCTTTAGCTACTTCATGAAAATGATGTACTCGAAAACTATTACGCCCACCAGCAAAATTAATCTGCATTCTACCGTAATCATCTATAGGAATGGTAATCGTTCTTTCCGGATTCGGTCGAGTCATTATATCCTTGCTTTCGACCTGTAAAGTTTTCATATTGAAAGTTTCTATTTTTTTATTCGGGATATTCTTAATCTTCACATATTTCCCAACTACAATTTCTGTATCTTTCACCACATCTACATCATAATATCCGCAGGCAACTAAAAGGTCTATAGAAGGATAATATTCAAAACCATTTTCTACCGGAATTTTAGCATACAGGGGCATGGTACGGTTAATGTTAGTGGTTTCTTTTAAAATATTCGCAAACCCGGCTCCCGCTACACTTCTCATGACAGGACCTATAGGAAGGTGCGGAAAACGTACAAAAACTTTTCCACGATTACCCGGATCAACGACATTCTTTAAGCGAAACTTCTGATACTCCTTCAAACGCTCATCATAATGCTTGATTTCCTCTTTTATTTCCGAAGAAGAATACATTGGAAAGTCGACATAGACCTCCTTATTTCTTCGAATAGCAGCTTCTAAGTCCACCTGCTCCGGTTTTTCATCCAGAAAGAAAACGTCAAACATCAAAACCGCATTGTCTGTCTTACTGAATACATCAATGATGTTCATGTAATATTTCCAGGGAATCGGCCATTTACCGCTCAGGTTTTCTATAGACTCAGTTGTCAAACCAATGATTTGTATATCGCTTCTGGCTTCAGCCGGAGGATTGTAAACCGTATACTGCACTTCTCCCTTGTCATTGGTACGAACCCTTCGCCCATCTTCATTCTTAGAATAGTAAAATCTCCAGGATATAGAGTTTTCTTCGAGATTATGAAAAGGTTCAGATGAATTAGAAACCGCTATCATTAGAACAGTAATGACAAAAGAAATCCAGAGTCCGCCACTGATTTGCATTTTCTTTGCTACGTGAGTAATAGCCCGAAAAACAAAATAAGCACTTACAGAAAAAAGCAAGCCAAAACAAAGAAGGATAAACTTGGTACGATTATCTATATCATAACCCAAGTTTACAATATAACTCATAGCAGCCAGGGAAAGAATATTTATAACAATCCAAATATAATGTCGTATTTTTAATTTGTTGTTTTCTTGCATATAAGACTCCTTTATCTCAGGGAATGCTATTCCGTATTTCCCGTATATAATGATTTAAGCGTTTATTACACTCATCCGGTACATTCGAAAACTCTTCTATTATTTTTTGTATCGCGGATCCAATTATAATTCCATCTGCATATTGAGAAATTTCCCTGGCCTGTTCCGGTCTGGAAATTCCAAAACCGGCACAAACCGGAATTTGCATAGTAGACTTCACCAGCTCTATCCGTTCACGTAAATTTTCAGGAAGTGAATTTCTCGTACCGGTGACTCCAAAAGAGGTTACATAGTATATAAAACCCGAGGCAAACTTTTTTGCCTGTTTCATCCTGGCTGTAGTCGTAGCCGGGGTGACTAATTGAATGATATCAACTTTATATTTCTCAGCGGCTGCAAATACCGTAGAAGAATCCTTCGAATCAAAGGGAATATCCGGTATAACCAGGCCCCGAATACCGGAAGCATAAGCTCTTTCAAAAAACTTTTCGATTCCGTAATGACTTACCGGGTTGAAATAAGTAAGATAAACGAGAGGAGTATTCGGATGATTCTGGTGAATTTTATCGGTAGTGTTGAGTACCTTTTCTACAGAAAAGGGATTCTTCAAGGCTCTCTTATAAGATGCCTGTATAACCGGTCCATCGGCGACCGGGTCGGTAAAAGGAATTCCCAGCTCCAGAATGTCCGCTCCTCCCTCGATAATGGACTTGGCCCATTCCACACTGAGTTCATAGGTTGGATCACCCAGAGAAATATAGGCGATGAATTTTGACTTAGGGCTTTGTTCTGAAAAACAATCCAATAAACTTCCCAACTATTTCTTCTCCATAAGTCTGAGCACTTCTTCCACATCCTTGTCTCCCCTACCGGATAGACAGATAACAATATCCTTGTTTTTCCCGAGTTCTTTTGCGAGAGTTTTTGCCTTTGCGAAAGCATGGGAAGATTCCAGAGCCGGGATAATTCCTTCGGTTCTTGTTGCTTCCAAAAAGGCTTCGAGAGCCTGAGCATCATCCACACTCGAATACTGCACCCGACCTATAGACGAGAGATAGGCGTGCTCCGGCCCGACTCCGGGATAATCCAGACCGGCGGAAACCGAATGTGCGGGAACTATTTGACCTTCTGCATCCTGGATAATAAGAGTCTTGGTTCCGTGCAGATAACCCACCGTTCCTGTAGTAATAGTTGCCGAGTGGTCACCGGGTTTCGTTCCCCTTCCCCCTGCTTCAACCCCGTATAGAGCCACCTTCTTATCCTCTAAAAAACCATAAAACATCCCGATGGCATTGGAACCACCACCCACGCAGGCTACTACCGCATCAGGTAATTTCTTATTCTGCTTTTTAAATTGCTGTTTAGTTTCTTTTCCAATAATACTTTGAAAGTCTCGGACAATTACCGGGAAAGGATGGGGTCCAATGGCCGAACCTACAATATAATGGGTTGATTCTACATTTAAAGCCCAATCCCGCATAGCTTCCGAAGTTGCATCCTTGAGAGTGGCCGTTCCCGCACTCACCCCCACTACTTTCGCACCCAGAAGCTCAATTTTTTCTGCATTCAGCTTCTGGCGGCGCAGGTCTTCTTCTCCCATGTAAACAACAGTTTCAAAACCGAAAAGTGCTCCTACAGTTGCCGTAGCCAGACCGTGCTGTCCGGCCCCGGTTTCCGCGATAATTCGCTTTTTCCCCATGGCCCTCGCTAAAAGGCCCTGTCCTATGGTATTATTAATTTTATGGGCCCCGGTATGGTTTAAATCTTCTCGCTTAAGCCAGATATAGGCTCCATCCCAGGATTTGGTAAGTCTTTCCGCGAAAGTCAAAAGAGAAGGTCTACCGATATAATTCACATTATAATATTCCAGCTCTTTTAGGAATTTCGGACTATTCCTATGCTTTTTATAAACCGCTTCTAATTGCTTGAGAGCCGGTGTCAGGACTTCCGGGGAATAACGCCCCCCGAACTCCCCAAAATAACCATTTTCTTCGTTAAACTCTTCGTCTTTCATAAAAATCAGGTGCTTCCTTAAACACTCAGTTCCGCGTAAAGCTCCTGCCTTACTTTTAGAATTTCCTTCAGAAGGTCTTCTTTGGACGTAAAAGGGATATTTTTCTCAGTATTTTCCCTGCGGACAGCAAGGGCGTATTCCTGGGACTCAGAAAACTTTTTCCCAAAAACCACACGAATGGGAATACCGATAATTTCGGAATCCCTGAGTTTAAAACCGGGACTTAAATTCCTATCATCATACAGGACATCCACCCCGTTTTGCTGTAAAAACTCATAAACTTCGTCTACAATCTTCAGTTCTTCTTCTTTTTTCAAAATACTTACAAGAGAAACCTCGAAAGGTGCCACGCTTATCGGCCAGATAATACCTTTTTCATCATTACCCTGTTCAATAATAGTAGCCATTGTCCGGTTCACGCCGATTCCGTAGCAGCCCATTGTTGGTACCGCGTTTCTACCGTTTTTATCGCTTACGGTAAATTCAAAGGCTTCGGTATATTTCTTTCCGAGTTTGAAGATATGGCCTACTTCTATGCCCTTTTCGATTTTCAGAGCTTTTTTGCACTCCGGACAGGGATCATTTTCTATGACCAGGGCGAAGTCTTTGTAATCCTTGAATACAGAATCCCTTGAAATTACAAAGTTTTTCACATGCTTATCTATTTCATTTGCACCGGCTATATAGCCTTTTCCGGGCTGAATACTGTTATCTATATAAACAATGAAATCCTCAGAAACTTTGATTCCGGGACCTGTGTAACCCGGAACTAAAGAAAGCTTTTCGCATTCCTTAGTGGAAAGAGGTCTGAGTTCAGTACAGGCAGTAAGGCTTTTTAACTTGGCTTCGTTCACCTCTCTGTCTCCCCGGATAAAAAGGATGAAGTTTTTCTCTTCGTCTCCCTTCAGCATAACCGCTTTGATAGTATCTGCCGGAGTCTTTCCTAAAAATTTTGCTACCTCTTCTATGGTTTTGGTACCGGGAGTATCCACGACTTCCGGAGAAGAGGCTTCGGGTTGCCCGCTTTTTGTCTCGCTTAGAAGCGGAGTCTTTTCAACATTACTGCGATACCCGCAGGAAGGACAAATAGCCAGACTTTCCTCTCCTATAGGAGAAACCACCATGAATTCTTCTGAACCCGAACCTCCCATGGCACCTGAATCTGCCTGAACGGGAATGGTTTCCAGACCGCAGCGGTGGAAAATATTGCGATAGGTCTGTCTCATCTGCTGATAGGTTTTATCCAGACAGGCATCGTCCAGGTGAAAGGAATAAGCATCTTTCATCGTAAATTCACGGGAGCGAATCACGCCAAAACGAGGACGAATTTCATCCCGAAATTTTGTATGAATCTGGTATACATTCCGGGGAAGGTCTTTATAGGACTTTAAAATAGGTTTCATGAGACTGGTAAAAGTCTCTTCGTGTGTGGGCCCGAGAGCATAATCCTGCTCGTGTCTGTCTTTTTGACGAAACATTTCCTTTCCCATTTTCGTCCAGCGACCGCTCAGTTCCCAGAGTTCAGCCGGAGTTAAAATGGGAAGCTCGAATTCAAGAGCTGATGCAGAATTCATCTCTTCCCGAACGATATTCTCGATTTTCTTGAGAGTACGTAAACCGAGGGGAAGATAACTATAAAGACCGGAAGACACTTTTCGGGCAAGGCCGGCTCGAATCATTAACTTATGGGAGGCCACTACCGCGTCTGAAGGGTCTTCTTTGGTTGTAGGTATGATATAATTAGAAGCTTTCATATTTATCCTGAAGAATAAAGTTACATTATTTTTAAGGCCTTTTTCACGAAAAGCGAGTTTTTATACACTGAGACTATTTAGGATTTTATTCGAGTATCCACAAAAAAAAAGCCGGAAGTTTCACGCAAACAAACCACCGGTGGCTCGCCTGCTTCCCTGAAAAAATGAAGTGGACTAAATATTCTTGTCATGATATAAATTGTTAGATTAAATGGTAAATATATGAATGGTAACAGAACTGTAGCTACAATAGAGCTTACCTTTCCATCGAGCATTACCCTCGATACAGAGGTGCTGGCAGGTTTTCAGAGCCATAATCCCGACCTATACTTAGAACTAAAGGATTCGAATTTAATCATCCGCGAAAGAGAACTGCATTTTTCCCAAATGGATTTTTTCAAACTCCATTTACCCTTTAAAATGCGGGAAGAAGAACTTTTTGAGCTGGATAGGCTCAATGACAACCTGAAACTGGAAGGAGAAGAGGATTTAATCCTGATTAATATGGGAACATCATTTTTTATCGGAACTTTTACACTTTTAATTGGAGCAACGCTAATCTATTGGAATAGAAAGATGAAATTGGGTAAAGTTACCGATTCTTCTACCGGTCATGACCTGGAAATAAACGGTAAAAAAAAGCACCGCATTCCCGATGTCTCCTTTATTGCCTTTACAAAATTTGCTCACCGCGTTCTTGATATGAGTTCTCGTGCCGGCTCTCCCACCCTTTGTATCGAAGTTGTTTCTCACAAGAAAAGCCTGAAGCAGGATTTAGCCAAAATGGCAGAAGACTGGATGGCGGGTGGTGCCGACATCGGCCTTGTCGTTTGTCCGCATCACCAGAAATACTATGTTTTCGAAAGAGACAGAACCGGATACAATACCGTTTCCTTTGCCAGACCTTTTACCCACAGCCTCCTTCCACAACTGGAACTGGATTTTGCTGCCCTCTTAGCAGAAGCCATAGAAGAAACCAAAAGAGCTGGAGCTGAGTTGTCATAATGAATGGTAACAGAACTGCAGCTACAATAAAACTTACCTTTCCACTGAGTATTACCTTAGATGCAAAGGTGCTGGCAGGTTTTCAGAGCCATAATCCCGACCTATACTTAGAATTGAAGGATTCGAATTTAATCATCCACGAAAGAGAACTGCATTTTTCCCAAATGGATTTCTTCAAACTCCATTTACCCTTTAAAATGCGGGAAGAAGAACTTTTTGAGCTGGATAGGCTCAATAACAACCTGAAACTGGAAGGAGAAGAGGGTTTAATCCTGATTAATATGGGAACATCATTTTTTATCGGAACTTTTACCGTAGCAATACTGGGAACATTATATATATGGAATAGAAAGATGAAATTGGGTAAAGTTACCGATTCTTCTACCGGTCATGACCTGGAAATAAACGGTAAAAAAAAGCACCGCATTCCCGATGTCTCCTTTATTGCCTTTACAAAATTTGCTCACCGCGTTCTTGATATGAGTTCTCGTGCCGGCTCTCCCACCCTTTGTATCGAAGTTGTTTCTCACAAGAAAAGCCTGAAGCAGGATTTAGCCAAAATGGCAGAAGACTGGATGGCGGGTGGTGCCGACATCGGCCTTGTCGTTTGTCCGCATCACCAGAAATACTATGTTTTCGAAAGAGACAGAACCGGATACAATACCGTTTCCTTTGCCAGACCTTTTACCCACAGCCTCCTTCCACAACTGGAACTGGATTTTGCTGCCCTCTTAGCAGAAGCCATAGAAGAAACCAAAAGAGCTGGAGCTGAGTTATTGTAATGATCATACATCCTTATTGCTGTTGCAGCATCTTTACTTGCCATATTAGAATTTTTATTTAAAAGAAAATGAAAGCATATTCCCTATTTCTCATATTCTTCCTTATATTCTCTATTTCTTATGCCGCTCCCAAGAAAAATAAAACCACTCAGAAATCGGAACTACAACTTCTGAGAGAAGAAATGCAGACCTTAAAAGACAAAGTGGAAAAACTCGAAGGCCAAAAAATAAATAATCCTGCAAAGCCTGAAGAGAATTCTAAAGAAAAGAGCAAGGTGGTTCCCAATGAAGAGGAGGAAGCAGTCAGCAAATCCCTTGAAAAACGCCCACATAGAAAATATAATAACGCTCGAAAAAAAGGCCTCAAGATACAGGAACTCAGTGAGAATAATATCGGTAAGCGGTATGCAATCGTAATCGGAATCAATAACTACGAAGACATATCCATAAGCAATCTCTCGAAAGCCAGAAATGATGCAATTGTCATGGCAAAACTTCTGGAAGCCCAGGGACAATTTGAAAAGGTTTTCTTAATGACTGATGATATTGATAATAAAGGAAAGAATCGTAATCTTTACCCTACCCGCCTGAACATTTTAGCCAAACTGGACAGTGTCTTAAACTTTGCGACAAGCGATGATATGGTCTTATTTTTTTTCTCCGGGCATGGCATCTCTGATTATGATGAAAACGGTTACCTGGTAACGGTTGATACTTTAGCAGAACATAAATTTAACTCATCTCTAAAAGTTCATGAAATAGTCTCTCGTTTACAAAAAAAGGGTATCAAAAAATCTCTTCTAATCCTCGATGCTTGCCGGGATAAAATCTATACAAGTAAAAGTACGCAACAAAATCCTTTGCGACAGGAACAATTTGAATCCGCAGAATTAGCGGCTACTTTTTATTCCACCAAGGCCGGCTATTACTCCTATGAAGATGAGGATTCAGATTTTGGAGTATTTACCAAACATTTAGTCTATGGTATTGAAGGTCAGGCAGATTCTAACAAAGATGGTGTGGTTACTTTTGGAGAACTAAAACTATTTGTCCAACAGAGTGTTCGTGACTGGTCTTTAAAGAATAATAAAGAACAAAAGCCCTATGTCAAAATTTATGGAGAATCTTACGGAGACCTTGCCATTTCCATAACTCCGGTTCTACCAGAAAAAGGAGAAAGTCTTGCTGATAGGCGCATTCCCAAGAAAACCCGTATCCCTTATATCTGGCGTTCGGCAGTTCTTCCCGGCTGGGGACAATACCATGATGACTCTAAGAACCGTGGCTATGTTTATATGGCAACGGGTGCAGTATTAGGATATTATTATTTAAGTAACCGCTTACAATTGGATAAATTACAAAAGAACTACGATTCCGGTTTTGTATTGCCGGGAAGCCTTCTTCTACCCACCTACCTGGACATGCAATCTCGAAAAGATGCACTAATCAAACAGGAGTCTAAAACAGATATTGCCTACTATTTATTCATGAGTTTCTGGGCATGGAATATCTACGATGCTGCTGTTTATGAAAAACAGGACGGTTTTCGATTCTGGGAATTTGCTATGTATCCGAGATTGACTCCCAATACAATTTCCTCCACAGCAAGTACAAACGTAAGGAGGGAAACTTTTGGTAAACTAAATTTTTTTAAAAAATTTTAGACTAGCCGAAGGTTTTTAAGAATTCAATGAAATTTATAAAAAACTGAGAGACAAAGATGAAAAGAAATGTGTTTACTCTATATTTAATTCTGGTATTTGTAATGGGTTGTTATCTCTTACCTCCGGAATCAAAGCTTAAAAATCCATTTGATGGGCCTTTGCCTTTTTTTGCTACTTTACTGGATGATTTGTCCCGTCAGTTGAGTGCGTCGAATACGGCCAATACCATTGAGGTAAGCGGGGTGATTGATACGGTTGCAGAAGGTCAGGCTTTTACTGTAGGAATAAAGCTGTCAAAAGCACCGGCAGGAACAGTCTCTGTAAGTATTTCTTCGAATAGCTCTGCTTTGACTCTGAACGGAGCTACTACCTATACCATTTCGTTTAATGGGTCTAATTATTCATCGGAGCAGTATATTACTGTAGCAACGAGAATAGACAGCAATAATGTGAATGAGTCGGTTACACTTTCTTTCAAAGCGGAAGGTTTTTCGGAAGTTACAAGGGTGGTGACTGTTTCGGATGACCTGATTCCTGTGATTACGGGAACTCCGAGTTCGATAGAGGAAGGAAAAACGGCTACGATTCAAGTAAAATTATCAAAAGCTATTACCCTCAGCAGAGAGCTAAGCATAAACTCCAATAATGCTGCTATTGCTGTGAATGATTCTTCCCGTGTGGTTCTGACTTTTGATGAAACCAATTGGGATAAGGAACAGAATGTGGTTCTTACTGCTGTGACGGATAGTAATACGGATTCGGAAACAGCGAATCTCTCCTTTGTGTTGGATGGCTCGGGGATTGTAAACTACAGTGTAACCAATCAGGAACAGGCTTCCGGCACTGTAGTAAATACATTTTCTTTGAGTAATGTTCCGACAGAAGTTCATGAAGGTATGGATACAGAGCGTACGATTTATATTCGGTTATCACTAAAGTCTCCAACCACTCAAAGTGTTAGTATTATCAGTGATAGAAATACAGTTACCATTATACCATCAACATTAATATTTACACCTGAAAATTCAACAGTGGAACAAAGCTTCCAGATAAGCATTTTAGGAAAACCAGATGACAATACTAATGATGATACCATAAATATTATTTTAAAAGCTGATGCCTTAGAGACATACACATTGCCTATTAAGGAAATTGATAAACTTCCTGCAGAATGCTATTCAGCAGAAGCATGGAGTGAAGCCGGTTGTTTTTGGGATAATAACAATGGTACTGTTTTATTTAAAGGTGCTGGAGCTTTCCTTGGAACCACATTGGTCTGGATGAAATGTACACAGGGTCAAGTCTGGAACTCAAGCAATAACGACTGCACCGGAATCGGTAGTAGTGCTGACAACTATGGGGCTGATAATAACAGGTTGCAATATTGTACATCAAACGATAATTCCTGTGATGATGGAACAAGCCTCACCAGTGGTTCAGTTTTTTCTTCCTGTGATTCTCTATCTTTTACAGGTAAAACAGATTGGAGGGTTCCATCAATAAATGAATTAAGCTCACTCATTTATTGCAATGATAGAATAATACCAACTAGCGGGCAATGTAATAATTTTAGTTCACCTACAATAAATTATTTATTTCCAAATTCAGTATCGTCCTTTTATTGGTCTACAAATTCCGATCGCACTTGCTGTGCATGGGTTGTTCAATTCTCTACCGGTTTTGCAAGTACCGGTGGTGTTAAATATTACCAAGAACTTGTCCGTTGTGTTCGCACCGGGCCGTAGTTCGATACGCCACCATATTTATAGTTGGAGAGGGCTTACAGTGTAGTTTTTACTTATTCAATTAATGGTAAAATTTCTTTAAATTCAGAATATTTTATAATTTTGATATTTTTATAAGGGTTCAAAACAAGTAGATCTTCATCTCCGGTAATGATGAAATCTGCTCTGGCATTTATTCCCATTTCTAAAAGAAAATTATCCTTTGGATCACGACAATCAGAGATGTTTCCTTCAACATCTACAAAAAAACTAACTTTTTTGAGTAGAATTTCTAATTTTTCAATTTTCTCATAAGGAATTATTTTTTTAAACTTTGGCCTTTTTAGAACTCCAATAATTTCATCAAGTTGTTTATCTGATAAAATCAAATCATATCTTTTTTGAGTAATATCATTCAAAATTTCAGAAGTATATTTTCCTAAAAGTGAACTAATAAAAAGGTTGGTATCAATTACAACTCTCAAACAAATTTTTCCTGACGATAACTTTCTACTTCTTTACTTATATCATCCATGGAAAGAGGAATTGATTGTCCTAACACGAGAAACTCTTCAAAAAGCAATTGTAATTCAGAAAACTTATTTAACTCCATGAAAAGAGTTTTTTTTTCATCTTCTGGTAATTGTAAGATAAGCTCTATAATTTGATTTACTCCAATATTAAGGGTTGCAGGCATGTTATTTCTCCTTTCTGGATTATTTTTTCATCGAAAGTATTGTCAAGTTTGATTTTCCTTTTTTTGTAGTAATATCGCATTCGTCTTATATTTCCCATAAAGCGGCCAAATTCATTACAAACGCTCTCTCTATTATGCTAAGTACGGTGTCCCCGCCGGAATGGGAAGGAGTGGAGGCCTTGGAGAGTAAGTAATTATTAAGGAAGAATGAAAAATTAAGAATGAGGGCTTATAGCCCGTTCTTTAGAGCGGGGATGCACAATCATCGAATTCCAAATTCCTTCTCTTCATCATAACGCACAAGATAAACTTGAATCGCTACCCCCTCAATGCTCTCCACACCTTCCTTCGACTTAGTCGATGATAAGAACAAATTTTTGATTTTTCCCAATTCATCGGCCAACAACCGAAAATAGGTGCTTTTGCCGGTTTGCCTCGGTGCCCATATAGTGAAAAGATGTAGAAGTTTTGAAGAGTAAGTGTCCACTAAAACGTAACTAACTCTACTTCGTATTTAAAAAATGTTTCCCATTATACAGGTTTCATATATTTTTGTAATTTCATAATTTCTTAGTTAACTATAATTTTCACAAGGACAAAGCATGAATCGAGAAACAATCATTGATGAAGAATCAGCCAGTTTATATTTTTATCCCGAATTAAAAGTAATACACCACTCATTCCATAAGTTTCTTAATGATGGTACATTTAGAAGGGTTCTAACGAAAGGGGCTGATCTTTTTATTAAACATAATTGTAAAAAATGGTTATCAGATGATAGACAAAGTCCCATAATCAAAAAAGAAGATCTTGATTGGGGAGTGCAACATTGGACTCCAAGAGTTACAAAAGCCGGATGGAAATACTGGGCGATAATTTTACCGGATAAAGAAGTGGGAAAAATAATGATGAAACCTTTAATTGAAGAGTATTCTAATAATGGAATAACCGTTAAAATATTTAATGATGATGTATCAGCCTTAAAATGGTTAAGTCAACAATAGTTAGATTTACCGCAAGTTTCTATTTCCTCAAAAAAGTAAGCGAACCTTCCCTGATTCGCTTACTTTACGATAATTCAGCTACTTGAAAATTATTTTAAATCTTCTAACCAGGTAGAATCTTTAAGCTCCTTTTGGGAAGCCTTCTCTTTAAATTCCTTCTTCGCATTCTCATCATTAAGTATATTTTTTAAGATACCTACATAATTATAGCTTCCCTTTAACATAGACATTCCTAAAGAACTTTCCAATACACCGGGTTTAATAAGATTTGATACATGCTTCTGAAAAGCATCAGCATTTTCTAATTTTACAGACATATCTACAGATAAATTTCCAGCATAAACTATTTTATTACTTTCAACTTCTATCAGAGTAGATTTTGCGACCTCTTCTGAAAAAAAAGTAATATAATCTGTTGGACCCGGGGTCACACTTACTGTAAGCGTACCGGACTTTCCGACCGAAGAACTGGATGAAGAAGTTTGTCCCATAGGTTTCATTGAGTAAAGCACTGCACTGCTACATACTTCCCTGGTTTTGCGTTAAACAGATATTGTCTGTCATTGGCTGAGTAATTAGAAGCGAAGATCTACTATTTTCAAAAATTGCATATAAAATTAGTACCATTCATTTATTTTATAATGCTTTGTTTTTATTTATTATATTTTGAATGGAAAAGAAATCCGAGTAAATAGCTTCAGAAATATGATTTAATTTCTGCTGAAATCTATCAAGATACTCATGTATACCAACTTTAATTATATCAGATATGTCCGAATATTCTAACTCCGACTTAAGAAGTCCCAATTTCTTTGTCGATGTTTTCAAATAACTATTATTTGCATTTCTGGAAATCATACTTAAAGATTTTTCTGCTATCAATAAACATCGCAACATTGCTCTTGGAAATTCTTTATCGAGTATTAAGAATTCAGAAATACTACTAACATTTAACTTTCCATATTTTTTTTGATACATATCATAAGCACTCGCAGATTTTAATAAAGCGACCCACTGAATTAAATCCAGAGGCGTACCTACCTCTTGAGGTGCCGGAAGAAGAATATGGTATTTTACATCAAGTATGCGTGATGTTTTATCAGCTCTTTCTAATAATTTTCCTATATTCCCAAAATGATATCCTTCTGTTCTGGATATCGTTGCATCAAAAATACCATACAACAGTTGACAGCCTTTCTTTATTTCAACAAAAAAACTTCTGGGATCTTGCTTTTGCCAGAATTTTTTTTTGCGCCCTTCCTTCACGAGAAAGTAAAGATAATTTGTTTGCTCCCACACTTCTTTTGTAATTTCCGGTCGAATAGTTCGAGCATTTTCCCTGGCCTGAAGAACACAATTATATATAGAACTCGGATTTTCTTCTGAAAAAGCGAGAAAGTGTATTACATTATTCTTATCAGGTTTATTGTATAAGGATTCAAATAATGCCCAGTCTCCGGTTGTAATTACAAGAGGCTGCCATTGTTCCGGAATGTTAGGAGGAAGATCTAATGATAAATTAAAATTTACATCCATAAACCTTGCATAATTTTCAGCTCTTTCAATATAACGATTCATCCAATAAACTGCATTTGCTACTCTACTTAACATAAAAACTCCTTTATATATTGTCAATCACCCAGGTATCTTTGCTCCCTCCTCCCTGAGAAGAATTTACCACAAGGGAACCTTTTTTAAGTGCAACTCGAGTTAATGCACCGGGGATAATCTTAATTTCTTTCCCAAATAATATGTAAGGTCTCAGGTCTACATGCCGACCTTCTATTGTATTTTCAGAAAGAGTAGGCACTCTGGAAAGATTTATAACAGGCTGTGCTATATAATCCCTGGGATTTTGCTTAATTTTTTTGGCAAATTCTTCTTGTTCGTCTCTAGTAGATTTCGGCCCTATTAGCATTCCATAACCACCGGAGGCATTTGTTTGTTTTATAACCAATTTATCAATATTTTCCAATACATATTTATAATCATCTTTTTCAGAACAAATATAGGTTCTTACGTTGGGAATAATAATTTCTTCTCCAAGATAATATTTGATAATTCTATCAATATAAGCATATACAGCTTTGTCATCTGCAACACCGGTACCGGGTGCATTTACAAGAACTACATTTCCTTTCTTGTAGGCTTTGAACAGACCGGGAACTCCTAAAAGCGAATCTTTCCTAAAAACGAGTGGATCCAGAAAATCATCATCGACTCTTCTATAAATAACATCTATTTTTTCCGGTCCATGAGTTGTAATTTTATATACATAATCATTGTCTACAATCAAATCCTGTCCTTCTACCAGTTCTGCCCCCATTTGCTGTGCCAAGTAGGAATGTTCAAAATAAGCAGAATTATATATACCGGGTGTAAGTACGGCTATAGAAGGAGAATGAAAAGATACAAGTGATTGAAGCATATCTTTCAAGTAATGTGTATAATTATAAACCGGACGAACATTTAACTTTTCGAATAATTCAGGAAAAGTTCTTTTTAATATTTCACGATTTTCTAACATATAAGAAACACCGGAAGGACATCTAAGATTATCCTCCAAAACGTAAAACTGCCCTCCATCTCCTCGAATAAGGTCAGTTCCCGTAATATGCGTCCATACATTTAGCGGGGGATGTAGCCCCAGACACTCTTTTAAATAAGTTTTGCTTGAAAATATTAGTTCCTCAGGAATAATTTTATCTTTCAATATTTTTTGTTCATTATAAATATCATTGATAAAAAGATTCAATGCTGTGATTCGCTGCATTAAACCTCTTTCTAAAAAATCCCAATCTTTACTATTGATGATTCTCGGAATAATATCAAGATGTAAAATTCTCTCTATTCCTTCAGAATCACTATAGACATTGAAAGTCATTCCCAAAGATAGCTGAATCCTATCTGTTGAATGTTGTAATGAATTAAGTTTTTTCCAACCCATCTGTATTAATCTTTCTTTAAAAAGTTTATAATGCGGATGAATTCTTCCATCTTCTATAAACATTTCATCGTAAAAACCAGAGGTATTATAATTTTTTAATATTTCTTTTATCATAATTCACTTCCTAATATATTTATTAGTTATTTATAATTATCATATATATCTAATTAAATATTATAACCTATTTTATTAACTGTCAAGGACTTTACTCAGGTTTTTTTGTTTTTCATAGTCGACTTCACTATTTCAGGATAGCTTTTTAAAATAATTATCGATCTGAATAAAAATTACTTGCTTTTATCGAATTGTAATGCAAAGCTGTAAATATGTTCTCAGGAAAAAGACATACTACATTTAAACTAAACTCTGTCTCTCTAACAGTAGTCCTTGTAGTTATGTACGATACCTGAGAGACAAATATATACGCTCCCGGGTGTCGAAAGGCAAACGGGAAGCACCCACCGCATTCTACGTTTCCTTTTCTCTCCCTGGATAGGAGAATCTTATGAACCAGTTTGAAACAGGAGCCGAATGTATCATTCGCTTCTTAGAAGAAATCAAAACCGAATATATCAGCGGCATACCCGGTGGTGCCAACTTACCGCTATACGATGCTTTATATTCCTCTAATATTCAGCATATACTTGCACGACACGAGCAGGGAGCAGGTTTTATTGCCCAGGGTATTTCCAGAAGTTCTAATAAACTCGGAATCTGCTTTGTTACATCCGGACCGGGCTTCACGAATGCGGTAACTGCTATAGCCGATGCGAATATGGATTCCATTCCCATGCTTATCTTCAGCGGACAGGTTAGCAGTACTTTGAAAGGTACGGATGCCTTCCAGGAAGTTGATGCCTCTGCCATTGCAAAACCTATCACAAAAAAAACGTATTTCATCCAATCGAGTGAAGACTTATACCATATTCTTCCAGAAGCTTTTCACCTATCCCGTAAGGGTAAGCCGGGTCCCATTTTAATTGATATTCCTAAAGATATTCAATTACAAAAAATGGAGAAAAGAAAATTTGTTTTTGAGGATACACTTAAGTTTGAATCTAAACCAGTAAATACCTCTGAAATAAGTGAGTTTATTAATTTATTCAATCAATCTAAAAAGCCTTTATTGTATATCGGAGGAGGAATACAGGCAGCAAAAGCTTCTGAAATCCTAATGCAGTTTGCAAGAAAATACCGGATACCGCTTGTTTCCAGCCTTATGGGTCTCGGTGCCTTTCCATCTATTGATCCACTTTTTTTTGGAATGCTCGGAATGCACGGACTTCCCATAGCTAATTATGCGGTTCAAAATTCTGATCTAATCTTAGCTTTCGGAGTTCGTTTTGATGATAGAGCAACAGGAAACGTAAAGAGCTTTGCTCCAAATGCTAAAATTATTCATGTAGATATTAGCCCGAAAGAATTAGGAAAAATCATCAAACCCGAATTAGGAGTTCATACAGATATTAAGCTATTCTTAAATACTATACTAAAAGAAGCATTAAAAACCAATACAAAATCCTGGTTGGATGAATTAATGTACTATAAGAATACACTTTCGTATTCAAGTCCGAATATACGAAACTTCTTTATAAACTTAAATTCCATTTTTCCTTCGGATACAATTATTAGTACCGATGTTGGAAAGCACCAGATGTGGACAGCACAGTTTTATGCTTTTGAGAAACCACATACACTTCTTACAAGTGGAGGACTCGGCACTATGGGCTTTGGCTTACCTGTTGCTATAGGAGCCGCCCTCGCAAATCCGCATAAAACGCTTGTCTGTATTACAGGAGATGGTTCTATTCTCATGAACCTCCAGGAACTGGCTCTTATCCGGGAGTTAAACTTAAATATCAAAATAATTCTTTTAAATAATCGCTCATTAGGAATGGTTAAACAACAACAGGAATTATTTTATGAAAAAAGATACAGTGCTTCTGACTTCATGTTTATACCGAATTTTCAATCATTAGCAGAAAGTTTTCAAATTCCTTATATTAGCTATTCCTATTCTAATAATCCTAATTTTAAAGAGCATGAAACCTTTTTAAAGAAAAATGGTCCGATATTTATGGAACTTGAAATTCCGGATACAGAAGGAGTATATCCAATAGTTCCTCCCGGAAAAAGCAATTCAGAAATGATTTGCTATCCGGAAGTAGACTTAAGTACTAAACCGAGTCCTTATTCTTTAAAAGAGAAAACTCCCGTGTTGCAGAAATGATTTCCCTTGTAGAAGTAACAAAACTACGATTTACCACAATCAATCTCGACATATCATTTCTGCCGGGATTGAATTCTGCGATGAAGTTTAAGGTAGTCTGTAAGAATTTCTTATCGTCTTCATTAACTTCATCAAGAAGTTTTGTAAAATCGGCTTCTACAAATTCTTCTGAGAGCTTTTTATTTAATTGAGAAGACAGAGAAGTATAATACCTTAACATTTTCTTACGAAACTCTATATAACGTTCATTAAAATATTTTATTTCAGATGCTTCCAGGTTTTCTAAATCGCGGGTAACGTCTCTTAAGTTTTTGGCAGAAAATATAGCTACCCGGATACTATGCAGGAGATGCTCCATATTCCCGGCATCCCATTCCTCTAAAGATTTCTTTTGAATCTGGGAGGATAAAGAATAAAGCTCAGCCTGGTATAGTAAGAGTTCCTCATAAATATCTTCAATCTTCTTGCCTGTAGCAAAATTGATTTCCTGAAGAGATTTATCACTAATAATAAGCTCCGGTTCAAGACTCATAATTTTTAAATTATGATATATACAGAGATCCAAAAAAGCTTTCACTTCTTTTTTAAACTCATGAATCGCTGCTTCCGGAATATCCGTATCTATCAAGGAATGAAAATTTGCATATTGATTATTATCTTTTGGAGAAATCTTTTCTATAAATAATGCAAACTGTTTTACGAACGGAAAGAAAAGTAAAACACCAAATACATTAAACAAACTATGGAACGTAGCCAGGGCTATAACCGGGTCCTGTCCGAGATGTAAAAAATCCTGTATTAGGTAACTATAAACCGGCAATAACAATACGCTGATAAAAGCAGTAATTATATTAAAGAAAAAATGACTGAAAGCAACCTTCTTTTGGTTGGATGTACCTCCAATAGTTCCGAGAAGTACAGTTGCCGTAGTTCCTATATTTGTACCGATGACAATAGCTATAGCCATTTCAAAAGTTATAATTCCGGAGTTAAGCGCCGTAAGAACAATCGCTATCGCAGCCGAGCTGGCCTGTATAAGAGCTGTTAAAACAGTGCCGAATAATAAAAAAGAAAAAAGTCCATACGATTTAAAGGAATTAACATCAAACTTTGAAGCCAACACATCCACACTTGACTTCATATAACCGATTCCCATAAAAAGAAAACCAAATCCAACAAATAAAAGGGAAAGGTATTTCCAAAATTCTTTTTTACCCAATAACACATAGCTGATTCCGCCAAGACCGACAAGAGGCATAGCAAAGGATTCTAACTTTACTTTAAATCCCATTGTAGCAACTATCCAGCTTGTCATAGTGGAACCAATATTTGAACCTAAGATCACTCCTATCGCATTACTCAGATCCATTAATCCGGCACCGACAAATGCCACCAGCATAAGAGAGGAAGCCGAACTACTCTGCAAAATAGATGTACTCACAAAGCCACTCAGGATAGAACGAATTCTTGTTTTTGTATACATCCGAATTAATCTTTTCAGACTCTTTCCGGATAAAGCCTTAATCGCATCCTGCAAAAGTGACATACCCAGTAAAAATATACCGAGGCCCGCCAGAAACTCCCAAACATTCCAGGTTTTCATAAAGAATTCCTTATTTCTCTTTTTTTAATATATTAGCATATAGCCTGAGATGTTCATTTTCTATTTGGAGTTTATTTTCTTGAATCATTTTTTTTATAAAAATAGAAAGTTCTTCCTCTTTATCCTTATAAAATGATAATAACTTTTTATCTTCGATTGCAATATGGGATATGAGCCATTCTTTCAGATCGGAAACCAGACCATATATAGCAGAATAAATTCCTTCTTTCTTTTGTTTTAAGCGAAAACCTAAAAAACTGGTAAATTTTCTATGATAACTGACATGAGTATCCAGGGCCGGATAGTTAAATTCTTTCATAATTAACTCTTCGGTATAGAAGTGATACTTGGAATATTCTATCGCCTGGTATATACTTTTTTGAAATTGAAGCTCTCTTTTCTTGTTATCATTGGTTTGTATTCCCTGTTCTAATTCGACAATAATCTTTATAAGCCAGAGATGCTGAATATCCAGAATAGGAATATCAGTGGACAAAGAATAGGTTTTCCAGAGTTTATAAATATAGGTAGTTTCATTTTTCTCGCGAGCTTCTATTAAATCACTATTATCAGCCACATAGTTATATATTGTAATTTGCTTTCGACTGAGTCTCGTTTCACCTGAATTAAGAAGTTTTTTAAAAACAGGGGCCGCATCTATATTACGATTCTGTAAAAATTTTTGATATTTTTTATCTTCATTTAAAATATGACTGAATAACCACTTCTTTAAAAAATTAATCAATTTTTCCAAAAAATCTGTTTCATTTTTACTATTTTTTTCTTTTACCCGATCCTCTATAAAAAAAATAAATTTCTGATGTTGCTTTTTATGCTCTGAAGTTTCCGGAAAATTAAAGGATTCAAAAAGCTGCTCTTCTACAGAAAAATGTTCAATAGTAAAATCAATGAGCTCCGAAAGAATCTCCTGTAGTTTGACTTCTTTTTCTTCCGAATCCTCTCGTAAATTAATTAGCTCTAATTGAACGATCAGGTTTAACAACCAGATATGCTGTAAATCAAGGATAGGAATATATAACTGGAAGGGTTTGGATGTCCATATCTCCTTTATATGATTCATAACATCAATTTCTGAATTTTCATTTGGAACTTCCATGAACACTCCTATAGTAAATATAGAAACATCTAAGCAGATTTAAAAAATTAGTCAATTTTTTAGCGGGTTTATGGAGAGGGAAAAAAAATGATTTATTTCATCTCAGCTTTACCGGACAAAGTATAAAAAAAACTCTTGATTAATTTGATTTTCCTCACGATTTTTAAAATACAATTGCAAACTTTTAATGGTAATATACCATGTACAGAGTTAGAATCTTATGTCCGATACAAATAGGCCAGTAATAGAAAGAAATGCAGATGGAGAATTTTCCCTGACGAGCTATGGGGAGTTTTTATCCTTCTATCACTCCCATCTTCAAATTTTCAAGAAAATCCTGATGGAAAAACAGATTCCAGCCAAAAAGATTGATTCTCAAATTGAGCAAATCAAAAAATTTATGGTTGCTAATGTAAAAAAAGTTTCCGACTTTACTGATCATATACATGAATTTGCCAGCTTCCTTTCTATGAGAAACGAGCAATTCAATTCCTATATGGGTGAGAATTTCTTTCCTATACTTACAAAAGTTCAACAAAAGCTGGTAGAGCAGGAAGTTGAACTGAAAAAAAGCCTGTCAAGCGACTCCTATCATCTCCTTACAGAAGAAATTGTGGATAAGCTGGGTGAGTTTATGCCTGCCGGATCACGATTTGTGATTATCGATAACCTCTTAGTAATTGAAAATATGAAAACCGGGGCTCTTACCGAACCCGGTGGAGTCCTCAAAGAAATTAAAAACGATCAGGAAGCTTCCGCTGAAAAGAAAATCGCCAAGAAAGAGAAGCCTAAAACACCCCAGAGTGATAACGAGCCCCGCTTTTTAAACGAGTTAGTAGAAACATTTAAGGATGAATTTTTTGGTTCTCCTATCGATGTAAGCGTGTTCCTTCCACAGATGGAAGCAGAGGCAGAAACAGTTATTAAAGAACCGGAAAAACCCAAGCCCATTTTAGATGAAATTCCGGACCTTGATTTTGAGGAAGAAGAGCTGGAGATAAAGACAGAACCCAAACAGGCTACAATTGATTCCGTTGATCTCGACGATATACTGGCCGGAGTTGGTGGAGCAGAGACCTCCTCTCCCAAAAAAGATGAGGCAGATTCTTTCAGTCTCAAGGAATACCAGGATCTTCAAAAAATAGTTTTGAACTACAAACAAAAAGGAGACAAGCAGGCCTACGCCAATTGGTTAAACTCAGAAACGTTTCCACGCAAGTGCGTTGTTTCCATTAAGAACGCCCTGAGTTCTGAAAAAGCCGGTCAGTCTATAAACTGGCAGGATCAGTATAAAGCCATGGGGGCTAAATCCGGTTTATCTATAACTGTAATTCAAAAGTTACACCTGAAAGTAAAGCACTTTGAATTCGTACGCGGCATCTTCGACTTTACCGTAAAAGAATTTAAAAACTTCCCACCAAATGTGCTCCAACTGGCTAAAAACGGCTGGCCTCATTTTCTGAAAGCTTATGAAAAAGCACCTGATTACTCAGAAGTAGAAACAGGCATTCGGGACATTCTTTCTAAGATAAAAGATCCGACCCTGCGCTCTCCCATAGAAAATATCTTACTGAAGGGATTAAATAAAATCAAATCTGATTTTGAAACCAATTATAAGAAATTATCTCAATAGCTTTTTTTTATAATCCAAAGAATCTTCTGGAATTAATTTTACTAAGCCTTAATTAGGTACTAATATATATTTCCTGCAATTATAAACCCTCTTCTTTTGAGGGAAGAAAGAGCTATAAACTTATGAATGAATACAAGCAACAATTAGAACTGGCAAAATACCTCGAAACAAATGGCTTATACGATCCACTTCATGAACATAGTAGCTGTGGAGTGGGTTTTATCGCTTCCTCCACAGGAGAAAGAAGCCACCGAATCGTTCAAATGGGCCTAAAAGCAGTTAGTCTTTTAACCCATAGGGGAGCAGTAGATGCCGATCAGGTGACAGGCGATGGAGCCGGCATTCTGATAGAAATTCCCAAAGGTCTCTTCGCTGATTATATAGAAGATATGGGTCATAAAAGACCCGATGAAGATTCAATTGCAGTGGGTATGTTCTTCTTACCCAGAGATGACATCAATACCCAGGATGCCTGTCGTTCCCTTGTTGAATCAAAATTCATGGAATTCAATCTAAAAATCTACGCATGGAGGGATGTACCGGTAAATCCCCTTGTTCTGGGTCCGAAAGCAGATGCTTCCCGCCCCCAAATTGAGCAACTCCTGATAGCAAGGCCTGCCGACCTATCAAAAGAAGATTTCGAGATTAAGCTTTTT
Organism: Leptospiraceae bacterium; assembly: GCA_024233835.1. Classification (NCBI taxonomy): domain Bacteria; kingdom Pseudomonadati; phylum Spirochaetota; class Leptospiria; order Leptospirales; family Leptospiraceae; species Leptospiraceae bacterium. The sequence goes on along the minus strand of JACKPC010000003.1, from coordinate 599,649 downwards.
CTTATACAAAAAATGCTCATGAGAGCCTCCCAGAAACAGTCCTTACATGATTTTTACGTTTGCTCCCTCTCCTCCGATAAAATTGTTTTTAAAGGACTCTTTAGCGGTAACCAGGTTTCCGAATTTTATCTGGACTTGCAGGATAAAAGAATGATCTCTTCTTACTGCGTTTATCACCAGAGATACAGCACCAATACCTTTCCGGGCTGGGCTTTGGCTCAACCTTTTAGAGTTCTGGCCCATAATGGAGAAATCAATACTATAACCGGAAACCGTATCTGGATGACGGTGCGGGAAGAAGAACTTACCTGTGAGAAATGGGGCATTGCCCAGGAAAAAATCCACCCACTTATCCGCCAGCAAATGAGTGACTCCGCAAGCCTCGACAATGCATTTGAGGCAGTTCTCCGTTCCGGCAGTAAAGATGTACTGCATACAAAAGCCATGTTTATTCCGAATGCCTGGAGCAAGACAGTGGTAATGTCAGACTCTCTAAAAAGTTTTTATGAATATAATAATATTCTTATAGAACCCTGGGACGGCCCCGCAGCTCTTGTATTTACCGACGGCCCCTGGGTAGGAGGAGCACTGGATAGAAACGGGCTTCGTCCGGCAAGATATACCATAACCGAAGACGGCCTGGTTTTCATGGGTAGCGAAACCGGTCTGGTTCCTTTTGATGAAGCCAAAATTATCAAAAAAGGTAGATTGGGTCCCGGTGAAACGATAGCAGTAAACCTTGCAGAAAAGAAAATCTACTATCATGACGATATAAATCAGTTGTATGAAGCAAAATACAGTTATACTGACTGGCTAAAAGAAAATGTTACCTACCTGAATCAGGATTTAGATGATTCCATTGACAAGTATAGAAATTTTCAGGGGGATGAACTAAAACGAAGACAAATTCTTTTTGGTTATAGTCCCTACAAAATGAAAGTTGTATTGAAACCACAGGCAGAGAATGGTCAGGAAGCGACCGGTTCCATGGGAGACGATACACCTCTTTCCATTTTAATGCTATCCCGAATCGGACTTTATACCTACTTCCGTCAAAGGTTTGCCCAGGTAACCAATCCTCCTATAGACTACATCCGGGAAAAAACTGTGGTTAGTTTAAGCACAAGGATTGTAAAAAAAATAAACCTATTCGATCCAAATCAGAAACCTGAAAAATGTATAGTTTTCATAACTCCCTATATTACAAATAATGAATTACAGGAATTAAAAAATCTAACGAAAGATGAACATGGATTTATTGAGCTGGATGCGACCTTCCCGGCAAATCATGAAAATCCCGATTCTGAAGAATTAGAAAAAGCTCTTCAGTCTATCCTCGATACTGCACTTCAGGCAGTTAAAGAAGATAAGCATGTACTAATTCTTACCGATAAAAATTTATCGAAAGATAGAGCCCCTATTCCTATGGAACTGGCCGTTGCTGCGGTTCATAACCACCTGATTCGAAATAAGAAACGTGCTTCTTCGAGTATCATCGTAGAAACCGGTTCCGCCTTCGAAATTCATAATGTTGCAGTGCTTATGGGTTACGGAGCCTGTGCGGTTAATAGTTATCTGACCTGGGACACCCTTCAAGATCTCCGGGAAAGAGGAGAGTTTGATGAAAGTGGAACCCGTCCCGCTTTTTATAAGATCTGTGAGCTTTATCGGAAGGGAATGAATAATGGCCTCTATAAAGTCATGTCTAAAATGGGAATCTCGGTTATGTCCTCTTATATGGGTGGTCAAAATTTTGAAGCTATCGGGCTTTCTCGTTCCCTGATTTCAAAATATTTCCCAGGAACGTTTTCCCGTATTTCCGGTATTGGAATGGGAGGAATCGAGAAAAACATTTTAAGAAACCACAAATCAGCTTTTCTGAATAAGCTTCCGGAGGAAGAATCAGCGAGGGACAATCAACCTCATAGATGGTCTCCGAAAGTAGTGAAATATTTACGACAGGCTGCGGTAAATAATGATTATAAAATATTTAAAGAGGCTACGAGAGCCCTTGAAGATTCCGAAGCTACTACGATTCGAGATATGTTTGAACTGGTAAAAGGAACTCCCATCCCTATTAATGAAGTAGAAACTATCACAGGTATACGAAAACGTTTTGTTGTGCCCGGGATGAGTCACGGAGCCCTTTCGACTGAAGCCCATACAGACATTGCCATTGGTGTTAACCGTATTGGAGCCAAATCCAGTTCAGGAGAAGGTGGAGAAGATTCAAAACGCTATAAAACCGACAGCCATGGAAATAATCCAAACTCCCACATTAAACAGGTAGCCAGCGGAAGGTTTGGTGTTACCTCGAATTATCTCAATTCGGCCATGGAGATTGAAATTAAAATAGCCCAGGGTGCAAAACCGGGAGAAGGTGGACAACTTCCCGGTTTTAAAAACGTGGGTGAGATTTCTCGAAACCGGATGGCTCCCGAAGGAGTAACCCTCATCTCCCCTCCTCCCCATCATGATATCTACTCAATAGAAGACCTGGCCCAGTTAATCTACGATTTAAAACAGGTTAACTCCGAAGCACAGGTTACGGTCAAACTGGTGGCAGAAGCAGGTGTAGGAACCATAGCAGCAGGAGTTGCCAAAGCAAACGCAGATATTATCCTGATATCCGGTCATTCCGGTGGAACCGGTGCTGCGCCGGTGAGTTCCATCAAATATGCAGGTTCTCCCTGGGAACTGGGTCTCTCTGAGGCTCATCAGGTTCTAACAATGAATAATCTCAGGAATAAGGTGGTTCTGAGAACGGATGGAGGGTTTATCAATGGTCGAGATGTAGTTATTGCGGCCTGCCTCGGAGCAGAAGAATACGGTTTTGGAACCGGGTCCTTAATTGCCCTCGGCTGTGTAATGGCAAGAAAGTGCCATCTGAACAACTGTCCGACCGGTATAGCCACACAGGATCCGAAGTTCAGAGCCAAATACAAAGGAGACCCTTCGAATATCGTCAATTACCTGACTCATATTGCCATGGAAGTCAGAGAAATTCTGGCTGAACTCGGCTTTCGTAGTCTCAGTGAAATTATAGGAAGAACCGATCTACTAAAACAAATTGCCCGTTATGAGTACGACAGGTTGGATTCTCTGGACTTAAATCCTATCTTAGTCAGAATGCCCCTCAGCCACTCAAAGGATAAGCTAAAGGATAGAAATTATCGTAAAGAGCCCATAGGATTTAATCTGGATGAACAGATTATCCGAGATGCAGCCCCGGTTTTACAGGGAAAAGGTTCGATTTCTCTGTATTACGAGATCAATAATACCATGAGAACCATAGGAGCCAAAGTTTCCGGCCTTATCTCCAAGCAAAATGGAGATACAGGGCTTAGTAATGGAACTCTGGAAATAAACCTGGAAGGGACTGCCGGTCAAAGTCTCGGAGCCTGGTTAGTAAAAGGAGTTCGAATTAACCTGATGGGAGATGCCAATGATTACGTTGGAAAAGGACTATGCGGTGGAATCATTACCGTAAAACCTCACCCGCGTTCCAACCTGATTCCTTCTGAAAATGTGATTATTGGAAATACCTGCTTATATGGAGCAACAGGCGGAGAGCTATATTGTTCCGGAAGAGCCGGAGAAAGGTTTGCTGTAAGAAATAGTGGAGCTAACGGAGTTGTAGAAGGGGCGGGAGATCATTTCCTTGAATACATGACTGCCGGAACCGTACTCTGTCTTGGAAGCGTAGGAATGAATATGGGCTCCGGTATGACCGGAGGAATTGCCTATTTCTATACTAAAGACTGGGAATTGGCTCCATTAATGAATTCCGAATATGTTGAATTTGGAAACATGGAGGAGGAAGATTTCTTAAAAATACAAACTCTCCTCGAAAACCATGTAAAATATACAAATTCAGAAAGTGCCGGAACCCTATTAAAAAGCTTTGAACAGGAAAAACAGTTTTTCTTCAAAGTCCAACCAAAGAAATAGAAGGATCGAGATCGAGTAGGAGGGGGTTTTACGCCCCGTCCCTCTCACACCACCAAAGCCTGATTTCTCTAAACCAAAGCCTGATTTCTCCAAACCAAAGCCTGATTTCTCCAAACCAAAGCCTGATTTCTCCAAACCAAAGCCTGATTTCTCCAAACCAAAGCGTGGTTTGTCCTAAAGCAAAGCGTGGTTTGCTCCAAAGTAAAGTGTGGTTTGCTCCAAAGTAAAGTGTGGTTTACTCTAAAATAAAGTGTGGTTTACTCTAAAGTAAAGCTCAGCACAAGTCGCAGGAAAGTGGGGATGAGAGATAGGAGGGCTTTAGCCCGATAAGAAAAGTTTCTCTCCGAAAGTTTTCAGGCTGCCCTCCCTTCGGTATACAGCAACTTGTTAGATTATTGTAATATTAGAAGAAGTAATCTCTTAACCCCTCGTTTCAACGTGGGGTTAAGGAGGGATTGGAAACCCGAGGGCGTGGGTTTGAGCCACGTCATCGGGTAGTAAGCTCTCAGAGAACGGCCTGACATGAAACGGTCTAAAACGGAACGGTCGCGACCGTTCCTTACCTATACCCACGTTTCAACGTGGGGTACGGGGGATTTGGAAAAAATCTTAAAAATTATCCCAAAAGTCCAGTTTCGGTTTCCCTTCTATAATAATTTTTTGTTCATTCTGTGCATTTTCAAACCCTTTATAGTAGGAGATCGTAAAATGAAACAGGAAGAATCAGAAAAGTCAGCGGGGCTTTTGCCTTTACATGTGGATATAGTATTTAAGATATTCTGCATAAACAATCCCAAATTATTGATGAACTTACTCAATGCAGTCTTAGGCTTTGAAAAAGAAGAAAAGATAAAAGAGATAAAGATTTTGAACCCCGAAATCCCGGGAGATTTTCATGATGAAAAAATTTCCATACTGGATATACACGCGGTAAATGAAAAAAAAGAACATTTCAATGTAGAAATGCAAACCAGTTCCCAGAGCTTTTATGGAAAAAGAATCCTTTACTACTGGGCCAGGCTTTACACGACGCAGATAGATAAAGGGGAAGAATACGGTGATTTAAGGCCCGTGTATTCCATCTCGTTTTTAAACTTTCAAATGAAACAAACCAGAAATTTCCACTCCAGTTTCCGGCTACTGGAAAAAGACAGTCCTGAAATACACTTGACGAAGGACCTTGAAATTCATATAATAGAACTACCCAGGTTCAAAGGGAATCTTGAAACCCTTGAGACAGAACTGGAAAACTGGGTATACCTTTTACGAGAAGCGGGACAGCTAAAGGAAAGAGAGATGAGCGATTTAAAAATCAAAAACCCTGTAATTCGAGAGGCTGTTGAAGCTCTTCAGGATATTTCTCTGGACAACAAGACCCGGAATTACTATGAAATGCGCCTGAAAGCTGCACGTGATTACGAGGCTATGAAAGACTATGCTTATAAAGAGGGGAGAAAGAGCGGTTTCGATGCAGGAATTGAAAAGGGAATAGAGAAGGGACGCCTTCTGGCAGAGAAAAAAATTGAGAGAGAACGAAAGCGAACCGAAAGAGCCGAGCATAAAAGTAAGCTCAGGACTGCAATCAATTTAAAAAAAGAAGGAGCTGAATTAAAATTTATTTCCCGTATTACAGAGCTCCCAGAAGCCTATCTGGAGAAGTTCTTTCGGAAATCGGCAAGATAGCTGGAACGGTCGCGACCGTTCCTTACCTATACCCACGTTTCAAAGCGGGGTAAGGGGACTATTCTTCGAGTTTATACTCATCAAGAGCACTTTTTAAAAACTGGGATCTGGGAAACCTCGTCTGTAAAGCACTGAGAATTACCTTTCCCTCCTCCTGCTTCCCCAGCTCCAAAAGAACCAGGGCTTTTATGTATAGCATCTCAGCCTGAAATTTAAAACGTCCCGATAGAGAAGCATGGTGTAAAAATTTATAGAAATCATTATCAAAGAAATATACTACAGCAATAGAACGATTTATAATATAGGAAAAAGGTTGCTTCCTGTAGCTTTCCAGGAGGCTTTCTCGAATTAAGAAAGATTCAGTACTATTTAAAAGTAAAAGAATTTCAAAAGGTTGTAAAAAATAGAGGGAATTATCTTTCTTTAGAAGCTTTACTCGATTTTTTAATTGGGTAGGCTGGCTCAAATTTACTTCCGGAAGAGAATGCCTTTCTATCTTTCCATTTTTCTCCTTTTCTTTCTCCAGCCAGGCCCGGACTCCTTCCTTTGACTCTAATTGTTTTAGAAGAAAATAAATGTTGAGATACTGTCCGCTTTTCTTAAATGAAGCAAGAAAAACTCCCTTTTCTTCTTCAGAAAGATGGGAAAACTGAGTCTGAATTTTTGCATAAAGGGGATATATATTCCTTGGACCCTCAAATTCATTTCGAAATAATTGAAAAACCAGGCCGAGGAGGTTTGCATATTCTCCGGAGATTACCTTATCATATAGGAAATCTTTCTCTGCCCGATTAATAGAAAAATTCTTAAATTTATACAGAATTTTTAGTACATCCTGCTCTATAGCTTTTAGAAATTCTTCTTTAATCTTATTTTCATAGCGACCTATAATGGAAAGAAACATCTCGTGTTCAATTGGCAAAACGGCATGTGAATCAAAGGTTTCACAGAGTTCCAAGTATTCAGAAAAACAATCTTTTCTTAGAAGATAATTGCCAAGATAATCCAAAATCTCGGAATCGTCCAGAAAAGAATCCTTATAAAAACTTATAAGCTCTTCACAGATACTTGTATATAATTCTTCCTGCTCCGGATTTGAAAGAACACTGTCTGCGTTATTTTTATAATCCAGCCTCCCGGTAAGACTCGTATCGATGAACCCTACAGCCTGAAACCCCGAACTTATCCCGGAAATTTCTTCCTTTAGTCTGGATTTAAGTTCCAGTACTTGATCGGGAGACATCCCTGTCTCTTTTGGTTTCGTTTCAATCGTCTCTTCCGGCTCTTCGAGGATAATAGGGCTGGATTTGGTTTTATTACTCAGATATATTTCTTCCCACATATAAATTTCATTATCTCCAGTGATTCAGGAAAGTCAAGATTGACTACAGGATAAGCCAGTTAAACATGATATTATGTTCAGAATAATAAAAAAAACCCCTTATCTATTTCTACTTTTTTTTATTTTCACTTCTATAGAAGCCAATACAGGGCTTGAATACCTCATTAAGACCATGAGCTGGAAACAAATCAGAAGAAGCCTTTCTGAATCCAGTGTTAAAAATGAACTTGAAGCCTACGCCCTGATACGCTATCATGAAGAATCCGGAGAAGGAAGCAAGGATGAAAAATTAAGGCTTTTATATGCAGTTGTTACGGGCTTAAAACCAAAAACTGTCGGAAAAGCTGAGGTAAGTTACCTTCTCAGCCATTCGATTATGGAACAAACCAATATCGTAAAACTCTGCTTCTGGAAACTATACCTCGAATTAAAGGAAAGAAACCTTTTACCGGAAGAAAAAAGGGTTGATTACCTCCGAAAGGTTAAAATTGAAGAAGATCCTATCATTGTTAAGGTTTATGAAAATATTGTAAGGGTTTACAAAGAAGATAAAAAATATCTAAATGCAGTTCTATTTGCAGAAAAGCTACAAAAATCCTCCACTCCGTATCTTTATACCGAACCGGTCCAGAGGATGCAAGCCCTGTGTTTATTAAAATTAGGAAGAGAAAAAGAAGCCAGAAAACTATATCTTTCCTTAACAAAAAAAGATAATATCTCCTACTCCATTAAACGTAGAATTATAGAAGATCTGAAGGATAATTTTGGTAAAAGCTATCTGGAGAAACTTTCCACAAACGAGATTGCAGGAATTGTAAATATGCTTCCTCAAAACCAGCAAAAAGAATTTATTCAGAAAGAAAACCTGCATAAAAAAGGAATCTTTAAGTATCTCCGACTTTTTAAAAATGTGGCTTATTCCTTAATCCGACACAAACCTTCAGATTTAGAAGACTATTTAAAAAGACACAAGGACCTTGTATCCATTGATAAAGGCTTCTTGCATTACTCAATCAAATTACTCCTGAGTAAAAAGGAAACATCAATAGCCAAATCTATACTAAATACTTATTTATCTGCTAACCTGGATGCAGAAACCTATGAATCCTATCTGTATTTATACCAGAAATTAAAGGATAAGGAAAACTACTTTAAATACTTAATTTTATACCTGGAACAACAACCCTATAACATGGGAATTCAGGATAAACTCATAGACTTTTTAGCTGACCACTCAGACAAAAAAATTAGCTATAAACCAGAAAAATACTGGGAAGAATCCATTAAAAAGATACCCAATCTGCCCATTAAAGGACGCCTTATATACTGGTATTTGCGATTTCTTAAAGACAACGGTAAAATAACAAAGTTGAAAGATATGTTGGATGGATTTCATTACTACTGTCCGGGTTCTTATTATAACGAAGTAATTAAATCCGAATTTGCAGTTGAAATTAATACTCTAAAAGATCCTCCTGACCCACTGGGAAATGTTAGAGATCTACATAAATATCTTTCTCTCAATAATATGAAGAAGTATTCAAAAGAATTAAGAGGAAAAGATTTATATTTTGCTTATTACGATAATTCAAAAGAATTAGGTGAGATTCTTAGCAAGTCTTCAACCATCTATGAAAGTGATCCTTTTCTACAAAAATCTATTTCTTACTTTAAGCTGGGAGAATATATCAATGGAATCTGGCTTGCCAACCGCCATGTAGAACAAAAAAAGCTGAATACCGCACAAAAATATATTTTATATGTAGCACTGGGAGATTTGAGTTCTCACCAGTATCTTTCCCTTTACTACACCCGCCTGCTTATGAAGATAAAACGAATCCCTGATGAACCCGTTTTATTACCGGCATCTATCACTTCGAGATTATATCCACGTCCTCACGGTAAACTGGTAACAGACTACTCCAAAAAGTTTTCTATCAGTAAGAATGTAGTATATGCTGTAATGAGACAGGAATCTTTCTTTAGAGAAGAAGCCATTTCTCCGGCAAAAGCAAGGGGTTTAATGCAGGTAATGCCAGCCACCGGAAGGGTTTTAGCTAAAGGTCTAAAGGTTAGTAAATATTCTCTTCATGACCCGGAAATTTCCATTATGTTCGGAGCCAGATTCCTGGCTGATCTTTTGAAAATGTATAAAAATGATTTGAGATGGGCAACAATAGGCTATAATGGAGGACCGGGAAATTTACGGAAATGGAAGCGAAATCACTACCACGGTGATTTTAACCACTTTTTAGAAAACCTTCCTTCTCGAGAATCCAGAAATTATTGCCGTATCGTTATTTCCAACTACATTAATTACAGGGTTCTGGAAAGTTTAAATACAAACCCGGTAAGTGACTGATAAGAGACTCAGGCTAAAAGTTATATGATAAAAAAGATGAATCTCATACTCTTTTTAAGATTTACAGATTTTGAATAATCATTCAGATTGTTAGTACGTATGCGGAAATAATATAATTTATGGAGAATCTTGAAAAGAGGTATAAATAGCATGGCAGACAAATGTAAAATTACACTGGAGGGGAAGGAATACGAGTTTCCTCTGGTGGTGGGAACTGAGAATGAAAAAGCTATAGATATATCTAAGCTAAGATCTACTACAGAGGGATTCATTACCCTTGATAATGGCTATCTGAATACAGGTGCTTGCTCAAGTGCCATCACTTTTCTGGATGGAGAAAGGGGAATCCTTCGTTATAGAGGAATACCCATTGAACAACTGGCTGAAAATTCCACTTTTGTAGAAGTAGCCTATTTACTTATTTATGGCAAGCTACCCAAAGATACGGAATTAAAAAAATGGAACCAATCATTAACCCTCCATACCCTTATCCATGAAGACCTAAAACGTCTCTTTAATGGATTTCCTAAAGATGGACACCCAATGGCAATAATGTCCTGCATGATTGCCTGTTTATCGACCTATTACCAGGATTCTTACGATCCTATGAATCCCGAACATAGAGAAATCTCCATTTTAAGGCTTTTAGCTAAATTCCCAACTATTGCAGCCTATTCTTATAAGAAATCTGTAGGTCAGCCTTCCGTATACCCGAACAACTCCCTCGGATATGTAGAAAATTTCTTGAATATGATGTTTGCAGTACCTGCTGAAAATTATGAAATCGATCCTGTGATTTCGAAGGCCCTGAATCTGCTCCTAATTCTTCATGCAGATCACGAACAAAACTGTTCAACTTCTACAGTTCGTCTGGTCGGTTCAAGCCTTGCGAATCTTTACGCTGCTATTTCTTCCGGAATTTGTGCTCTATGGGGCCCCAGACACGGTGGTGCCAATCAGGAAGTTTTGGAGATGCTAACTCACATCAAAGATACAGGTATGACTGTAAAAGATGTAATCATTAAGGCTAAAGACAAAACAGATGCTTTCCGCCTGAGTGGATTCGGACACAGGGTCTATAAAAATTTCGACCCAAGAGCCAGAATCATCAAAAAAGCAGCTGATAATGTTCTGGATAAACTGGGGATAAATGATCCTCTACTTGACATTGCCAAGGAATTAGAGGAAGCGGCTTTGCAGGATGATTATTTTAAATCCAGAAACCTTTATCCTAACGTAGACTTCTATAGTGGTATCATTTATCGTGCTTTAGGCATTCCAACCAACATGTTCACGGTAATGTTTGCCATGGGAAGGCTACCCGGATGGATTGCTCAGTGGAAAGAAATGATTGAAGCTCCTGACATGAAAATCGGCAGACCCAGACAGGTTTATGTGGGTCCTAAAGAAATTTCCTATGAAGAAGCCAAGAAAAATGCCTGATTTCATTTATAGGAGATTTGGATAGATTCCTTTCGTAAAAGTGGTTTTTAGATTACAGGGAGCCACTTTTGCGTTCTTTATTCTTTTTTAGAATCAAAGTGTTTTAGTATATTCCTATTCCCTAATTTTATTACTGTTAACCTATTGAAACTTCATCCATTAGAAATTGATTTTTCCAGGCATATCTCCCTTCAAAAGAAACATCCCTGGATTTTTAGAGATAAGTTTAAAAGTTATACAAAAACTTTTAAAAATGGTGACATCATCCATATCAAAGATATACAAAGTAATAGAGAAACCTATGGAATTTATTCAGAAAGTGGTCCTGTTAGCATTCGAATCTTTCATTTCTCTAATACTTTTAACCTGGATACATTACTAATTAATAGTATTCGCAAACGCTTTCCCCTTTTAAAAGAAACCAATTCACTTCGCTGGATACATGGAGAGAATGATGGTTTTCCCGGAGTTGTTATTGATGGACATGCAAATGTACTGACTGTCATGTACTATTCTCCATCTTTACAAGTTTATGCTCGCTTCTTAGCATCTAAGGTTTTTAAAATCCTCAGTTCATCTTCAGAAGTCATTGATAAACCCGAGATCATTATAAATCTTCAGGCAAGACGAACGGGAGAAGGTAAAACTTCCGGTACAAGATTCTGGAGAGGAAATATAGATAAAAATGCAGAAATTATGATTCATTACGATAAGCTAAACTATCGTATTCGTCCTTTTAGCGGTAAGGGTGGAATTTACAATGATATTCGTAACTTAAGAAGATATCTTTCTCTGCATATCGAATTAATAAAAAATAAGCACATTTTAAATCTGTTTTCCAATAATGGCTTGCTATCAATTTATCTTGAAAAACTTGGAGCAAGTCAGGTAACATCCTTAGAAAGCAGTAATACAATGTTGGAGAACCACAGAAATAATTTAATTATAAGTTCTAATAAACAAATAATTTCTAAAGTTGATATATTTCAAAACCTAAAAACTTCCTTATCTGCACTGAATCAAAAATATCATATGATCATTATTGATCCACCGAATCTTACTGCCTCGGAAAAGGATAAAGAAAAAGCAAAAAAAACCTATAAGCGTCTTATAACAGAAACCCTTCCCTTTCTAAAAAGAGATGGAATTTTGATTATGTGTTCCTGTTCAAATCGAATTAAGGAAGAGGATTTTATGGCTAATTCAATCTCCACTTTTAAAGAATACCATTTAAAATATAAATTATTAGACAAGCTAAAAGAAGAAATAGACCATCCATGCAACCCACTATTTCCGGAAGGAAAATACTTTAAAGTTCATATTTTTAGGATTTATTAATGAATACATATTCCTTGCTTGACTCAGGAGAAAATCAAAAGTTAGAACAAATCGGTAAATTTCAAATTATCCGTCCTTCTCAAAATTCTCCCTACTTAAAAACTAAACCACATACCTGGAATAACCCGGACGCTATTTATCATAGAAACGATAAAGGCGGAGGGCACTGGCAATTTGTTCGCCATATTCCGGAAGAGCAGATTATTAGCTATGCCGGAATGAAAATTAAAATTAAACTAACTCCTTTCGGACATTTAGGTATTTTTCCAGAACAAAAATCTAACTGGGATCTCATTCGTTCACTGGGTTCCGGATATTCCCAAGAAGAAGTTTTGAATCTATTTGCCTATTCCGGTTTATCAACAATAGCCTGTTTACTTGCCGAAATGCCTGTTTGTCACGTAGATTCATCGAAAGGTATGGTCGATTGGGCCAGAGAGAATGCAATGATAAACAATCTTGAAAACAAAAAGGTGAGATGGATAATAGAAGATGTTTTAAAATTTGTAAAAAGAGAAGTAAAACGTAAGAAAATTTATAAAGGTTTTATCCTGGATCCACCAAGTTTTGGAAGAGGAAGTAAGGGAGAAGTCTGGAAAATAGAAAAGCATCTTCCCGAACTTATGGAGCTTTTAATGCAACTCTGCCATTCAGAACCGGAATTTATAATTCTTTCCTGTCATACCACCGGCTACAGTCCTATCGGACTGGAGCGACTGCTTCGTTCTATGGTAAAATCAGAAGGTCAGTATTACTCCGGAGAATTATTTGTAGAAGAAAAATCCGGTTCTAAACTTCCCGGTGGTTTTTGTTCTTATTTTATATCTTCAAAATTTAAAGGTATAAAACCTATATGAATTCACAAATCATTACCAGTTTTTCGAATGAAAGAGTTAAGTTAGTTCAAAAATTGCGAAATAAGAAAGACAGAGAAAAAGAAGGACTCTTTGTTATAGAAGGATATAGGGAATTACAAAGGGCTTTACTCTCCAATAGAATTAGATTCCATTCTTTGTTCTTTAGCCCGGATTGCTTTTTGGGAGAAAATGAATTTTCCTTAATCAGCAAGTTTCAATGTAAATTATTTCAGTTACCCCAAAAAGTTTTTGAAAAAATTTCTTATCGAGATAGACCTGATGGTTTATTAGCTTTAGCTTACACTCCGGATTTTACAATTACCGAAGACACAATCATACCGGAGGGAGATCTTTTTTTGATTATCGAAGGTGTTGAAAAACCGGGTAATCTCGGTACAATCCTTCGAACCTCTGAAGGTGCCGGAGTTAATGCTGTTTTTGTTTCAGACTCAAGACTTGATATTTTCAATCCCAATGTAGTGCGTGCCAGCACCGGAACTTTATTCACAATTCCAATCTTTATCGGCTCTATTTTAGAAATTCTTGAAAAACTAAATAACTTAAGAATACCGGTATTTGCACTCAGTCCTGAAGCAAAAGATTCCTACTTCAAAGAAAATTTTAAAACAAAAACAGCTTTTATTTTTGGAAGTGAACAATATGGTTTAAGCCGGGAAGCAAAATTAAATTCCCAAAAACTTATTTCTATCCCTATGAAAGGTGAGGCTGATTCATTAAACCTTGCTATGTCCTGCGGCATTCTCTTATATGAAGTTTTACGCCAAAGGTCAATTTAATGCGAATAGCTTATTATATAAGTTCTCATGGTTTCGGACACATCAGTCGTTCGTATGAAGTAATAAAAAGATTATTATCTAAAGATAGTATTTCCAAAATTTACGTAATCAGCAAACGAAATTATTTCATTAAAGATACACATGAAAAATTAGTTTTCATTGATAAACAGTTTAGTCCTGGATTAATACAAAAAACTTCCTTAGATATCGATTATATTTCTTCTATAAAAGCTTTACAAAATTTTTATTCTAAAAAGGAAGAACTTTTAGAAGAAGAAGTCCACTTTTTAAAAACTAATAAAATTGATAGAATCATTAGTGATGCAGATTCCTTTCCTTTTTATTGTGCTATAAAAACCCGGATTCCCTCAATTTTCATTGGCAACTTTACCTGGGATTTTATATATAAGGGATTTATAAAATATCATTCAGATTACCAGTCAATAGCAGAATTTTTTGCTGAGTTTTATTCACATTGCTCAAAAGGTTTAATTCTACCCTTTAATTGCCCGATTTCATCCATTCAAAAGTTAACCTACATTCCTCTTGTGGGAAGAACATCATTGAAAGATAAAAATACAGCAAGAAGAGAATTTGGTTTTACAGATGATAAAAAATATATTTTATTCTCTTTTGGAGCCTACGGCCTTTCCGAAACTCTTTTTAATTTCAATCTTTTAGATCCTTCCTGTATACTGGTTACCTCAGGCTATGACGGACTTTTTCATGAAAGCGTAATGCATCTGGATAAGGCTTACTACCCGGACGTTTTAAAAGCCTGTGACTATGTTTTAACAAAACCGGGTTATGGTATTTTGAGTGAAGCTTATAATTGTCAGACTCCTATTCTCTACACCAGCAGAGGGGATTTTCCGGAGTACCCCTATCTTGTAAAAGCCTTAAAAACTTACTTTAAAGCTCGATATATTGAAAATGAAGATGTTTATAATTTTCGCTTCCCTATAAAAGAAATGGAACAAACAACATTTAAAACTGCTCATACCCTTCCAGAGGGTAATCCTTATCAGATAATCTATGAAGCTCTTCTTTAATAACGAAATTTAATTATTTCGCGCGGGATATCATCCAAACTTACAACAGTATCTACTCCCCCCCTTTTAATAGCTTCTTTCGGCATACCAAAAACAACGCAACTATTTTCATCCTGTGCAACCGTGTATGCTCCTTCATCATGCATATCCTTCATTCCGGAAGCCCCATCATCTCCCATGCCTGTCATAATAATACCCACCGCATTTTTACCGGCACTTTTGGCAACTGATCGAAATAGAACATCAACTGAAGGTCGATGTCGACTAACGTGGGGTCCATCAATAATTTCAACATAATAATTAGTCCCGCTCTTTTTCAGAACCATGTGTTTATTTCCCGGAGCAACTAAAGCCAGACCTTTACGAACTTTGTCCATATGTTCAGCTTCTTTCACCTCCATTTCAGAAATTGCATCCAGTCTTTTAGCAAAGGTGGCTGTAAACTTCTCCGGCATGTGCTGAACAATCACAATTCCGGGTGCATCATGAGGTAATTCTTTTAATATATGTTCAAGGGCTATAGTTCCACCTGTAGATGTCCCGATAGCGATTACTTTTTCTGTAGTTTTAAATTGTAATATAGGTTTATTATGATGAATTGCTTCCTGTTTCGGCTTGGTACGGTTCTCAGGTTTGGGGATTTCCTTCTTTACAGGTTCTTTTTTTACAGGCTTGACTTCTACTTTTTGAATTCTATCTTTTAATATTCTAATATTTGATCGAGAGGCTGCCTTTATCACATGAATAAAGTTGTTACGGCTTTCTATCAAAAAGCTTTTTAGACCCAATTGCGGTTTTGGAATAATGTCAACAGCACCTGATTCTATGGCTATCATCGTAGCATCTGTATCTTTCTGTGTAAGAGATGAGCAAATCACAACCGGAGTTGGATTTTCGTGCATGATTTTTTTTAAGAAAGATAATCCATCCATCCTGGGCATTTCGACATCCAAAACAAATACATCCGGCCAATTACTTTTTAGCTTTTCAATTGCAAAAATCGGATCAGAAGCAGCAAATAATAATTCCAATTCAGGATCTGATTTTATAAACTCACTTAAAACCTGTCTTACAAGAGCGGAATCATCCACAACCGCTACTTTTATTTTAGCCTTCATCGTTTGCCTTCTTTCGTTCAGCCTTCATGTCTCTTTAACCAGACATTACCACTCCAGATTTCAAAATGTATTCTCCGAGACTGAATTCCACCGAGATTTTCGGAAACTACATTTAAACTGTTAGTACGTATAATATTTCTTGCAATTTCAATATTCTTGTCCCCCATTTTCATGGATAGGACATTTCCCTTTCCCTGAAACATGCTCGCTCCACCAAATAGCTTGGTAACATATTCGCTTGGTTTAGTTCCCAGGCGATTTATTTCTTTTCTAAAAAGCTCCCAGGCTTCATCGGCATATTTCCCATCTAATTCTCCTTTAGGTCTTCTATCTCCACGAGTGGGTAACATATAATGACACATACCGCCTTCCAGTTTGACAGGATGCCACATGCAAATAGAAATACAGGAACCTAAAATTGTTCGAATTCTTGTTCCGGAATCACCCCAATAAAAGTCACCGGGTTGTAAAAAAATATCAATAACATTTTCAGGGCGATTCACAATAAAAATTTTGTCCTTTTTGATTAAATGTATAGAGCCACCATATTGAATAAATATTCCTGAAATGCAAGAAATTTATACTCAACTATGTATATATGTAAACCTTCTTTCTGCTGAGATGCAAACGAAACACCTGCTCCAAACTTTCTTGAGAGGATACATGTATATGGATTTAGACTATTTTTTTTTAATTTTCCTTCTTTAAATTACTCTCTATTTCAGATAATTCCTCGATAGAAAAAACATTTTTTATATTTAGAAGGACAATAAACTCATCCTCAATTTTACCCAGCCCATTAATAAAATCTAATCTAAGCTTCGAACCAAAGTTAGGAGTTTTCTCTATATTCTCAAGCGGAATATCAAGTACCTCACTGACAGAATCAACCAAAACACCAATATCCACCAGTTCTCCCTCATGATCGATTTCAACAATTATTATACAGGTTCTTTTTGTAATCTTAGTAGGTCTTCTACTAAATCTTAAAGATAAATCCACTACCGGAACAACATTACCACGAAGGTTTATTACACCTTTAATAAAATCAGGCATCATGGGAATACTTGTAACGTTTATAAATTCTTTAATCTCTTTAATATAAAGAATATTTATACCAAATATTTCTTCTCCACAGTAAAAGGTTAAATACTGGTTTTCTTCATAATTCTGATTTCCTGTCATTTTAAAACCTCTCAAAGGATTCAAACTCAGCATCCATTTCTTCAGAAATAGCATCCTTACTGGTTTTTGTATTTACAGAATTCTTTTTTTTGGAAACTCGTGAAACTTCCATTACTTCCTGTGAATCTCTTGTTTTAAAAAATAAAACAGCATTTCTTAACGATTCAGCACGATTTGTTAACTCTTCTGAAGTTGAAGCTAATTCTTCAGAAGCAGATGCATTCTGTTGAGAAACTGAATCTAACTGGGCTATCGCTTTGTTGATCTGAGACACTCCGGTTGCCTGTTCATTGCTGGATGCAGTAATTTCTTGAACCAAATCTGCTGTTTTATTAATAGATGGAACAATATCTGTAATTAACTTTCCTGCTTTTTCGGCGATTTCTACACTTACCGATGCAAGTTCTCCAATTTCACTGGCAGCAATCTGGCTTCTTTCTGCAAGTTTTCTTACTTCCGAAGCAACTACAGCAAAACCTTTTCCATGCTCACCCGCTCTGGCAGCTTCAATAGCAGCATTCAAAGCCAATAAATTTGTCTGATAGGAAATATCTTCAACTATATTTATCTTCTCTGCAATTTGTTTCATTGCTTTAACAGTTTCTAATACAGCCTCACCACCATTTGTCGCATCTTTTGAGGCTCTTGAAGCAATTTTATCTGTCATTTTTGCATTTTCTGCATTCATAGAAATCGAAGCCCCCATTTCTTCAAGGGAAGCTCCCGTTTCTTCAAGAGAAGCAGCTTGAGTACTCGCGCTCTGACTGATACTCAATGAAGTCATACTCACTTCTTCAGCAGCAGTTAATAAAGACTCAGCGCTTAATCGTACTTCTCTCATAACATTAGAAAGCTGATCTACAGTTGAATTGCAAAAATGTTTTAATTCTCCAAAAGTACCTTTATAGTCTTTTTCAATTTTCTGAGTTAAATCTCCATTGGAAATCGATTTTAAAACCCGACTCAAGTCTTTTAAACCTTCATCACTTATCTGTACAAATTTATTAATTCCTTCACTTAACTTTAAGAAAAAGCCGGTCTGTTTATTGATATTAATTCTTCTTTCAAAATTTCCTTCTGCAGCAGCCATAACAATAGTATCAACTTCTTCCTGTGCCAGAAGTTCATTACTAATATCTTCCCACTCAACGACACTTCCAAGTCTAAGGTTTTTATCAGTCATAATAGGATTTGCGGTTAATTCAAAATGCCTTCCACCAATTTGAATCTTTGTTTTATGAGTATTCATTAAACCACTCAGGATATTCTTTTGGTGTTCAGGTTGCTTATGATACTGATGTATGCTTTGTCCGATGATATCATTAGAATTAAAATGTGGTATCTGCTTTTTTATATCATTTTCTGCTATCTTAAACATATTTTGAACTGATTTATTCAGATATACTACATTAAAATTGTTATCGGAAATCATTATATTTGCAGAAACATTTTCAAGGGCTACCTTTACCATCAACATTCTTTCTGACTCTATTATTTTAGCAATGGAAGAAGATACTAATTTGGATATATTTCTTAATAGGTTCTGCTTTTCCTCATCTAGTTCCAATTCAGCTTTTATAAAAAAGTCAAAAACCCCTATTACCTCACCCTTAACAATTAATGGAAATGCAACACCGGAATGAAGACCATTTGCAGCAGCTATTCGAGAACGACTACAATCACCCAGCTTGGAAAGATTTTTGGAATATACGACATCTTTACTCTGCCAAGCTTTACCATTTAAACCTGCACCCTCTTTATAGACTATGGTTCTGGACTCAGAGGTAAATTCGTGATTTACTCCACCCTGCTCCTGTGCAAATTGTAATTCACTTGTTTTCGGATTCTTTTCCCAATAAGAAGCATATTCCCAATGAAACCCTTCTCTAATATGACTTAGTACCTGTTTAATCGCAGGATCTACAGAGTTGGAACTAAATATAGAATTTACTACATCATTAATAATTTTAGATTCACCACCACTTCTTTCAAGACCTTGAAATTTTCCATATAAAGTTTGCTTCATATTTTCAAGAGCTTCGAAAACTTCTTGATAATCATCCTTTCTCTTATATACACTTGAAGGAGCAAAATCAGATCTTGAGATAGTTTTAAAAGTTTGAATAAGTAAAGCAATCGGGTTAACGATAGACCTGGTAGTTATAAAAGTAAGGAAAGTTCCAAGAATGATTGCGATTCCACAAATGCCCATTAATAAAATGATTCTATTTTTATAAGAATCATTTGTATATTGATGAATAGATGAAATTTCTAATTTTTCCTTTTGTATAGCTTCATCTAGTGATTTTTGAAATTCCAAACTTCGTTTAGAAAACACTTGTGATAGATAATCAAGACTTACACTTTTCTTCCCAGCTTCAAGACTAACCAGTTCTGTAATCCCTTCAAACACTAACTTTTTATTTTTATTTACTATAGAAATGATTTCTTTCTGCCTTGGGTTATCTTCTTTATAAACATCATAACTTGCATCGATTTCCTCTTTTAGTTTTTTTATATTTTCTTTTATAATCATTTTTTCAGAGGCCGATTCAAATAGTAATAATGCCTGGAGTTCTTTTTCTGTAGATATACTTAATCGTTTTAAATTAGTTAATGCTTCAAGGTGCTTATTATTTTTATTGATTACATGATCCAAAAAACTTTGAATAGAAGCATAACCAATTACACCCAGGCTACCCAGACCGAGTATAATAAACAAAAACATAAATAATGTTAAATATAACCTTGTTGAAATTTTTAGGTTTTTCATTAATATTTCTCCAAAATATTATCTTATAATTTCTTCTTGTCTATTCCAGCATTTTCATCATGAATAATTTTTTGAACTAACAATGGTATATCTAATATTAAAGCAATTTTACCATTTCCTAAAACTGTTGAACCGCTTACTCCCTTTAAATGGTTAAATACCTTGCCTAAAGGTTTAATAACTGTTTGTATTTCTCCCAAAAATGCCTCCACCAAAATTCCTATTTTATGTCCTGCAAATTGAACGACAAGAATATTCTTTCTGGAATTTGGATTCAACTTCAAATGGAATAATTCATGAATTTTAATAAAAGGTAATAGTTCTCCACGCAAATTAATATAATCTTTATTTTTTGATTTATACTCTTCTTTATATTCCAGACATTCCACAACTATATCCAGAGGAACCACATAAAAAGAGTCAGATACTTTAACCAAAAATCCTTCAATAATAGCCAGAGTTAAAGGTAATCGAATTATAAAACGGGTCCCTTTCCCAATTTCAGTTTCTACATTTATAGCACCACGTAGAGCTTCTATATTTTTTTGAACTACATCTAAACCGACTCCCCTTCCGGATAAATTTGTCACTTTCGAAGCAGTAGAAAAACCGGGTTTAAATATTAAGTCAACCGCAGAATTTTTAGAAATCTCAGTTGCACTTCGAATAATACCTTTTTCTAATGCTTTTCCTATAATTTTTTCCGGATCCAGTCCCTTTCCATCATCCGAAACTTCAATAACAATGTAGCCTGTTTCATGATAGGCATTCAAACTTAGAGTTCCTTCCTCTGGCTTCCCGATTCTTTTTCTCTCTTCAGAAGACTCAATTCCGTGATCAATTGCATTTCGAATCAGATGCATTAGCGGATCATTAATTTTTTCAATTACAGTTTTATCAAGTTCCGTATCTCCACCGCTAATTTTAAAGTTAATTTTTTTATCTAATTCCTGACCTATATCACGAACAGTTCTTTGAAAGCGGTTAAAGGTGTCTCCCACCTGTACCATTCTGAGTTTTAAAGCTCCTTCTCTTATTTCACTAATGAGATGGGTCATAGATTGTGTAACTTCAGATAAATCAGCGATTTTTTTCTCGTTTGATACCTGTTGTAGATTGGCACCCGTTATAACCAATTCTCCGACCAGGTTAATCAGTTGATCCAACTTATAGGCATCAACTCGAATGTATTTGCTTTCAATGCTTTTTTGTATTTTTGAAATATCGCTTTTTTTAGGTTCAGGAAGGTTTGTCTTTAACTCAGAACTCTCACTACCAGATTTATTTTCTACCTTATCTAATAAGTTTTCCCTTTTTTCTGTTTTCGTTTCTGTAAATTTTTCCTCAGAAATTTCCTGTTCTTTTACAACTTCAATAGGAAGAATATTAGATTCTTCCTTTTTACCTTTTGTTAACTCTTCTCTAGCGGGTAAAGCACCCATATATCGCAAAATTCGAGCCAATCGAAATCGTTCATCCTTAAATACAGCAAATAATTGTTGATACTCAATCCGACTTCGTATTGGTGGTAAAATAAAAATGCGACAATCGTGCTGGATGAATTCAAAAGCGGCTTCTAAATCTTTTTGGTTGCCCGAAAACTCTAACTCAATTTCAAACCCGAGATAGCAGCTTTCAACATTTAAATCCGTCAGAGAAAAAATTTTGTTTGTTAGGGTAACAATGTTTTGTATCTTTCCCATTTCTCGAAGGTATGATAGTATAGAAATGGGCTCAAATCCATTGTAATAAGCTTCTTCACCGAAGCGCAATGAAATATGCCAATTAGGGAAAACAATATCTGAAACAACTTCTTCTTGTTCTTCTAATGCCTGAAACTCAAGCAAGCGGGGAATCTCTTCCGGAATTACTTCATTTTCTTTACTTTCTTCTGCATCATCTATAGGAAGTTCTTTATTATCCAAAATAGCCTGTAATTTCTGTAACAGGGACTCCTCCAAAGACTTCATATCATCGTTCATTCCCTGCTCATTAGAAATACATTCTATTTGATCGGAAATGAAATCTCTACTTGCCAGAAGAAGTTGTATTATGTTTTTTTTTAATTCCAGCTCCCCATTTCTTATTTTGTCCATCAGGCTTTCTACAATGTGGGTAAAGGACACTACATGTTCATATCCAAATATACCGGCAGAACCTTTAATAGTATGGAAACCTCTAAACAAATCATTTATTAGATCATCATTAGGAGGATTGGATTCAAGATACAACAAGCTTGATTCCATCTTTTGTAGAATCTCACTTGATTCTGCGATAAAGGTCTCTTTTATTTCATCCAGTCTCAATGAATCTCTCCGGCTATTTTACAATTTTAAAAAATTGGGAAGCTTTTTGGTACCATATTGGAAGGAAAATTCCTTCCGCTTATCCCGATTTAAGCTTATTTTATCTTCGAAGAAAGATAGCATACCAAATAAATCCAGTACTTTTAAAACAGAATCACTATGATTGTAAAATCGCAACTTTTTATTCTGCGCTTTTGCTTCTCGTTTTAAGCCTATGAGTATCTGTAAAGCAGCACTATCAAAGTCAATTACTTCAGAAAAATCAAGATGAATTTTAGAATGGTTCTTAAGAATTTCTAAAAAAGAATTTCTTATATCTAAAGCCTGATAAATATTCAATTCACCAGAAATTTTACAATCCACCGTTCCATCTGATTCAGTACGAGTAATTTCAATTTCCATTTTATCTCATCAATCTGGAAATTGCAGAAAGTAACTGTTCCGGAGAAAATGGTTTCACAAGCCAGGCCCTGGCTCCGGCTTCCATTCCCTTTAACTTTTTTTCTTCTTGAGATTCGGTCGTTAACATAATAACCGGAATAAATTTTAAACTCGGATTTGCTCTTACTTTGCCAACAAAGGTAAGTCCATCCATATTCGGCATATTAACATCACAAATAATTAAGTTTACCTTTTCAGCCTCTAACTTGTTTAGTGCATCTAATCCATCTACAGCTTCGACAACCTCAAAATTTGCATTTTTTAAATGCATAGAAACGACTTTGCGAAAAACCGTAGAATCATCGATTATCATTATTTTCTTTTGCAAAATATTACTCCTTACGCGCTTCCGAAAATATATTTATCTAGTATTACATCGAAAAAAAAAACAGATCTCTCAAGTTTTTCTGGAAATAATTTTCTATTCTAAGCCAGCTTAAAAACCTTTTCTTTTCGCAAGCGAATTCTCCAGGTTCGCTTGCAATTGTCTTAAAACCTTTTTCTTATGAAAAGGCAGTCTGAACCAGTTCCTGCTGTTCTTTTGTATGAATTTTCAAATGGCCTGCTGCCGGACTCGAATACGCCTTACGACCGGCAAATTTTAAAGATTTTAGTCCGACTATGAGTTCCAGTCGCTCTTTTACAAATGACCAGGCTCCCTGATTCTGAGGTTCTTCCTGTGCCCAGATATATTCTGTGGCATGTTTATATTTTTCAAATATTTTGTGAAGTCCTGAATCAGGAAATGGGTATAATTGTTCCAAGCGAATAATCACAACATCACTTCGATTGCCCTTTTCTTTTTCCTGTATTAAATCATAATACACTTTTCCTGTACAGAAAATAATTCGTTTTATTTTTTCTACATCAGCCATATCATCATCAATTACTTCCCTGAATGCTCCCTGCATTAAATCACTCAAAGCTGAGGTTGCAGCCGGCAAACGTAAAAGACTTTTCGGACTTAATATAATTAATGGTTTTCTATAGTTTCGTAAAATTTGCCTTCTGAGTAAATGAAAATACTGAGCAGGGCTTGTACAATTACAAACCTGTATATTATCATTCGCACAGAGCTGTAAAAGTCTCTCCGGTCTGGCACTGGAGTGTTCCGGGCCCTGTCCCTCATATCCATGCGGCAATAAAACTACCAACCCGCTCATCCTCTGCCATTTTACCTCAGAACTACTGATAAACTGGTCAAATATAACCTGGGCAGTATTAGCGAAATCACCAAATTGAGCCTCCCATAAGACCAGAGAAGAAGGATTTGATAAAGAATATCCGTATTCAAAACCAAGACAGGAATACTCAGAAAGAGACGAGTTAATGACTTCTATTTTACCCTGCTTATCAGAGATATGATTTAAAGGAATATACTTTTCTCCGTTCTGAATATCTACCAGAACCGCATGTCTATGTGAAAAGGTTCCTCTCTGGGCATCCTGACCGGCAAAGCGAATATGGAATCCATTTTCTAAAATCGAACCAAGAGACATAGCTTCTGCAAATCCCCAATCTATCGGCATTTCTCCAATTCCCATTTTATAACGATTTTCTAATAATTTTACAAGCTTTGAGTTAGGTTTAAATGTATCAGGAATGGTTGTAATAGCTTTCAGTATAGATTTTTCTTGCTCGGCTAATAACTCAGTTGCCGGTTGAGAATCAAGAGGATCTTTTGAATAAGAAGCCCATACACCTTTCATTGTATCAATTTGAATGGTAATCTTCTGCTCTTTTGTTTCCTGAAAAGATTTTTCCAGATACTGCTTGGCATCTTTCTTTATCTGATCCAGGTCTTCTTTGGGAATCCCTTCTTCAAAAAGATATTTTTCATACAGTTTGGCTGTAGTAGGATGGTCTTTAATCACACTGTACATAGAAGGTTGTGTAAATGCCGGTTCATCCGTTTCATTATGACCGAGCCTCCTGTAGCAGATTAAGTCAATAATCACATCTTTATTGAACTTTTGCCTGTATTCTAAAGCTAATTTTACAACCCTATAAGCCGCTTCCGGATCATCTCCATTTACATGAAAAATCGGGATCTGAAAACCTTTTGCCAGATCAGTTGCATAAAGCGTAGAACGGGATTCTTCCGGTAAAGTAGTAAATCCTATCTGATTATTAATCACAATGTGGAAGGTACCACCCACATCATACCCCTCTAAATTCATAAGGTTTAGAGTTTCAGCCACAATTCCCTGTCCGGCAAAAGCAGCATCTCCGTGTATTAAAATAGGCATCACTTTTTTTCTATCTTTGTCTTTATATAAGAACTGTCTCGCCCTCACGGAACCTGTCACAACGGGGTTAACCGCTTCTAAGTGACTCGGATTAAAGGCAAGAGATAGCTTAACTTCCTTTCCGGATTCTGTGGTTCTGGCTGTAGAATATCCTAAATGGTATTTAACATCCGCATATTCCTTACCGGGATTTACATTTTCCTCGAATTCTGCAAATATTTGGCTTGCAGGCTTATCAAAAATGTTAACCAGAACATTTAATCTTCCCCTGTGTGCCATGCCGATAACAAGGTGTTCCATGTCATGCTTTCCGGCTTCTTCAATAATGGTATCCATTATCGGAATAAAAGTTTCTCCTCCTTCTAAAGAAAAACGCTTCTTCCCCACATATTTTTTAGCTAAGAACTTTTCAAAGTAATCAGCCTTAAATAGTTTTCGAAAAAGTCTGAGTCTATCCTTTGTAGAGATGGCCTCCGAATTGGCCGTGCTTTCCATGCGTGTTTGCAACCATTCTCTTTCCACATCATCTACGAGATAGTACTGCTCTGCCCCGATACTATCACAATATGTTTTCTCGTACCAAGTAATCACGTCTTTCAATTTCACAACCCCCAGGCCGGGCCCGGTCAATTTTGCTTCAACGTAACTTTCCAAATCTTCTTCACTCAAACTTTTCAATTTTTTATCTATAAAAATACGATTCGGTTGCTTGATCTTTAGAGGGTCCAGATGGGCAGCCAGATGTCCCTGCCTCCGGTAAGCATTCAGTATATTCAAAACCCCCATTTCCGATAGGGATAATACACCATCAATTTGCGAGCCGGAAGGAGGAGTTGAATAGGCCTTTTTTTCTAAAGAACCAACCTGATGAAAAACTCCACTTTCATCTACAGAACCCGAAGACTCTGTTTCGAGTTGGTGAAAGAGTATAGCCCAATCACCACTCACATTAGCCGGATTTTGTTTATAACGAATATATAATTCTTCCAGGACTTCCAAATTACCCACATTTAATGCCATTAACTTTTCTTCAAAACTCATAGACTCATTCTCTCCTTTAGAGAATCTTAAGAATGTATAGCCCAGTTATCTACTGACATAGCAGCTTCTTTTACAATTTCAGATAGTGTCGGATGTGCATGAACTGTCCTTGCTATGTCTTCTGCAGATGCACCAAATTCAAACGCAATAGCCGCTTCTGCAATCATATCTGATGCTCTCGGTCCAATTATATAAATACCCAGAATTTTATCTGTCTTCTTATCAGCTAAAACCTTGACCTGCCCTTCTATTTCATTCATGGCTTTTGAACGAGCATTCGCCCTGAACAAAGATTTGCCTACCTTATATTCTATACCTTTTTCTTTTAATTCTTCCTCACCCTTTCCAATCCAGGCAACCTCCGGCCAGGTATAAACAATTGAAGGAATTGCATTGTAATTCACATGTCCGGCCTGTCCGGCAATGATTTCGGCAACGGCAATTCCCTCTTCTTCAGCCTTATGTGCTAGCATTGGTCCGTCGATCACATCCCCAATTGCATATACATTGGGGATATTGGTTTGAAATTTATTTAATCCGGCTTTTATCCTGCCCCTATCCGTGAATTCGATTCCAATTTCTTTTGCTCCCAAATTATCGGCATATGGCCTTCTTCCTACTGAGACCAATACTACATCTGCATCCATCTGAATTTCTTTACCGGCCTTGTCTTCAACCAAAACTTTAGCTACATTATTTTTGACCTCACAAGTTTTCACTCTATGTTCGAATAATAGTTTCAAGCCTTGAGAGTTTAAAATCCTTTCCGCGAGCTTAGACATTTGTTTATCAGCTCCGACAAATAAGCGGTCCTGCAACTCAACAATCGTCACTTCCGAACCCAGTCTGGACCAGACAGAACCTAATTCAAGACCTATCACCCCGGCCCCGATAATTAGCATTCTCTTAGGTACCTCTGTGAGTGCAATCGCTTCGTCAGAAGTAATAATCACCTTTTTATCTACAGGAAAGGTCGGTATATCTATAGGAACAGAACCCGTAGCAATAATGATTTTCTGTGCTTTTATAGCTTCTGTACTGCCATCAGATTTTTTGAGAGAAAGTTCAGTAGAAGTAACAAATTTGGCTTCTGCATGAAAGTGTTCAATTTTATTTTTTTTCATTAAAAAATCAACTCCTCCGCAAACTTCAGAAACCACCTTTTCTTTTCTCTCCATCATTTTCTTCAGGTCAAATTTTACATTATCCACAGTAATCCCGTGATCCTGTAATTTGTGTACTGTTAGATGGTATTGCTCGGAAGAATCTAATAAAGCTTTTGATGGAATACATCCCACATTTAGACAGGTTCCACCCAGAGTTTCTCTTTTTTCAATGATAGCAGTTTTTAAACCCAACTGAGATGCCCGTATAGCAGCCACATATCCACCGGGTCCTGCACCTATAACGGCCAGATCAAATTCTTTCAAGTTACACCTCCAGGAGTAAGCGGCTCGGATCTTCAATACACTCTTTTATCTTCACCAAAAATTGCACGGCTTCTTTTCCATCAACAATACGGTGATCATAGGAAAGGGCTATGTACATCATTGGCCTGATTGCAATTTCATCGTTCACAACAACCGGTCGCTTTACAATATTATGCAGTCCTAATATACCACTCTGAGGAGGATTCAAAATCGGAGTCGACATCATAGAACCATAAATTCCACCATTTGAGATAGAAAAAGTTCCACCCTGTAAATCATCTAAATTGATCTTGCCATCTTTTACCTTATTAGCTAAACGTAAAATTTCCTGTTCGATACCCGCAAAGCTTAATCGATCCGCGTCTCGAATAATCGGAACAACTAATCCTTTCGGACCCCCTACAGCTACGCCTATGTCATAATAGTGTTTATGAACAATACTATTTCCCCGAATTTCAGCATTAATTAATGGAAATTTTTTAAGAGCTGCAATAGAAGCCCTGGTAAAAAAACTCATAAAACCGAGACCTACATTATGAGTTTCTTTAAAACTATCTTTATACTTCGCTCTCAGGTTCATAACTCCTGACATATCTACTTCATTAAAGGTAGTTAATATAGCGGCATTCTGCTGAGCGGATAGTAAGCGATTGGCTATCGTCTGCCTTAATTTGGACATAGGCTCAATCGTTTCTCTCTCTGTTATCTGCATTGCCTTCTCCTCAGCTTTCACTGGAGTTTTAGCAGAAAGAGATTGTATTTTCTCTAAGATAGAAGGTGAAACACTGGAAGGTTTAGAACTCTCTTCGGAAGATTTACTTTGCTTTTTTTGTTTTTCAAGATATTCTAATACATCTTCTTTTGTTATCTGCCCATTTTTTCCACTTCCTTTTATATCATTAGACTTTATATGATTTTCTTCCATAAGTTTTCGTACAGAAGGTGGAAGAGTATCGTTTGTCTTTGTATCTGAAGTGTAAGCCAAGTCTTCTTTCTTGGATATTTCGGATATTTCTTCTTTTTTGGGGCTCAAGGTTCCGGATTCATCGATTAAGCCAATCACTTCTTTTACACTGACCGTTTCTCCGGCTTTCTTTTGAATTTTACTTAAAACTCCGCTTGCCGGTGCCGGAACTTCCATAGTAACCTTGTCTGTTTCTAACTCCGCCAGAATATCATCTGCTTTTACACTATCCCCTTCCTGAAAGGACCAGGAAAGAATTGTGGCTTCTGTTATGGATTCGCCCATTTCGGGAACAATGATTTCTTTTGCCATTTCAACTCCCTTTTTTTTCTTTTCAAAAAAGAATCTTTCTAAAAATCATACTTATGTACCGAACTAAGAGGTAAAATAAAAAAAAGTTTTTTATTAAAAATCTATCATTTGAAGTTCTATCTACTAAAAATTTTTTCTATATTCTTTCTACTTTATTCCTGTTCCCTGATAGACCCTACACATATAGAGGAAAAAGAGTTTTCCTGTACGGAGAATTTGTATTCAATTTCTTTTCTCTGCAATTTTGAAAAAAAAACACTAATTATAGCTGATAATCTTCAGACTGCTTTAAATCTGCAAATGTCATCTCCAAAAGATCGAGAATTTATAAACCAATTCCCTGATATCAATCTTGCTACAGCCTTATTCTATCTATCCCTTCTCCGGGAAAAAATAAATCAGCGATTTCTTGAGTATCTGGATAAAAAAGAAATTGAGCTAAAAAATAGCTATCCACTCTATAACAGAAAAGATATTCTCATGGTATTTGTACCCGGCATGTTTTATAAATCAAACCCGAATCCCACGGCAAGAGGAAAAAGTATTTTATCTTTAAGTAAACTATTAGGAATCTCAAATACTCTTTTGGAAATAAACGAAACAGGAGAAGTAAAACATAATGCAAAGATGATTTGCTCTTTTATAAAAAGAAAGCAGGATAAAAAACTGCTAATTATATCTCTTAGCAAAGGAAGCTCCGACGTAAAAGTTGCATTGCAAATATGTCGAGAAGAATTCAAAAGCGTAAAAGCCTGGATAAGCATTTCCGGTTTACATAAAGGGACTCCACTTGTAGATCACTATTTTTCAAACATATATAAAAATATTCTGCTTCACTTATATTTTAAATATCATAATTTCTTAATACAGGGTTTTAAAAGTTTAAACTCAAATAATCAACTATTGCAAAATGAGATAAAATTACCTAAAGGGCTACTAAATATAAATATCATAGGAGTTCCCTTATCTTTCCATATTACAGATAAAGCTTTAGATTTTTACGAAATACTTAAATTTTTCGGGCCAAACGATGGACTTAGCCTTTTAACAGATATGTATATACCGGGTTCAATACACTATCCCATTTTTAGAAATGATCATTACTTATCTTATCCGCATTCTCACTTTCGAATTTTAGCCATCCTGATATACTGTATAGAAACAGCTTTTTAACAACTATCCTTTTAATACTTTTTTGAGATACTGACCTGTATAGGAATGCTTCTGTTTAGAAATTTCTTCCGGTGTTCCCTCGGCAATGATTTCTCCTCCAGCATCTCCTCCTTCCGGGCCAATATCAATGATATGGTCGGCTGATTTAATTACATCAAGATTGTGTTCAATCACTACCATTGAATTTCCCTTGTCTACCAGTG
This sequence comes from Leptospiraceae bacterium, assembly GCA_024233835.1. Taxonomy (NCBI): domain Bacteria; kingdom Pseudomonadati; phylum Spirochaetota; class Leptospiria; order Leptospirales; family Leptospiraceae; species Leptospiraceae bacterium. The sequence continues at coordinate 569,629 of JACKPC010000003.1, read as the reverse complement.
TGTTTAAAACCTGTAAAAGCTTTTTTACATCATCAAAATGTAAACCGGTAGTAGGTTCATCTAGAATATATAATGTTCTTCCAGTAGAACGTTTGGATAGCTCTGTAGCCAATTTTATCCTCTGAGCTTCTCCACCGGATAAAGTAGTAGCTGCCTGTCCGAGTTTTATATAATCCAGGCCCACCTCAATTAAGGTTTTTAATTTGTTTCGAACAGAAGGAATATTTTCAAAAAATAGATAAGCATCTTCAACCGGCATATCCAAAACTTCATATATAGTTTTTCCCTTATATTTTACCTCAAGTGTTTCTCTATTATAACGCTTTCCCTTACAAACATCACAAACCACATAGACATCGGGTAAAAAGTGCATTTCGATCTTTATAATTCCATCTCCCTGACAATTTTCACACCTTCCTCCCTGTACATTAAAACTAAATCTTCCGGGACTATAACCTCGAAGCTTTGCTTCCTCCAGGTTAGAAAAAAGTTCTCGTATTGGCGTAAACAGTCCCGTATATGTAGCCGGGTTAGAGCGAGGAGTCCTGCCGATTGGAGACTGGTCAATATTAATGACCTTGTCAATATGCTCCATGCCCTTTATAGCTTTGTGCTTGCCGGCTAAAGTCTTGGTTCTCATAATACTATGTGCGGTTTGCTTATAAAGAATTTCATTTACCAGAGTTGACTTTCCTGAGCCGGAAACACCTGTAATGACAATCAATTTTCCCAGAGGAAATTTTACATTCAAATTCTTTAAATTATTTTCCGATGCTCCGATAATCTCTAAAGTCTTTCCGTTTCCGGGTCTTCTTTCTTTAGAAAAGGGTATTTTCAGTTTACCTGATAAATACTTACCTGTTACCGAATTTTTATCGGCCATTACTTCTTTAGGAGTCCCCTGTGAAACTACCTCTCCTCCGTGTACTCCGGCACCGGGCCCCATATCAATAATGTAGTCAGACTCAAGCATTGTCTCTTCATCGTGTTCGATAACCAAAACCGTATTACCTAAATTTCTTAAGTTTTTAAGAGTAGAAATAAGCCTTGTATTGTCCCTCTGATGTAAACCTATAGAAGGTTCATCTAAAATATACAGGACTCCCATCAGGCCGGAACCAATTTGTGTTGCCAGTCGAATTCTCTGAGCTTCTCCACCGGAAAGAGTTCCGGCACTCCTATCAAGAGTGATATAACCAAGTCCGACATTATATAAAAATCCCAATCGTTCTTTTATTTCCTTGAGTATTGGTTTTGCAATTACTTCATCCGAACCCTTTAATTTAATATTTTTAACGAATTCCAGAGACTTCTCTATAGACATAGAAGTAAATTCATGAATATTAATATTTTCTACTGTTACAGAGAGACTTTCCGGATTCAGACGTTTTCCTTTACAGGTTTCACAGGCCTGAGAAGTCATATAACCTTCCATCCACTGTCGCATCGAGTCAGATTTGGTTTCTTTATATCTGCGCTTTAAATTGGGAATTACGCCTTCAAATTCTCGGCTAAATTCATACCGTGCATTATCGGAACGGAAATCATAATCAATCTTAATATTTGAATCTCCGTATAAGATTACTTTTTTTATCTTTGAAGGTATATCTTTCCAGGGAGTATTCAAATCAAACTTGAATTTTTTTGCCAGGGCATTTATAGTAGCTACATACCAGTAACCACTACTTTTTCCCCAGCCCTCCATACAACCTTCCATGAGAGACTGCTCCTTGTCGGTAACCAGTAGTTCTTCATCAAACTCTAATAAAGAGCCGATCCCATCACAGGAAGAACAAGCACCGTGTGGTGAGTTAAAAGAAAATATCCTCGGAGAAAGTTCTGAAATCTGTATGGAATGACCATTAGGGCAGGACATTTTTTGAGAATAAATATGGTCTTTTTCTCCATCATTTATTAATAGTAAACCTTCAGCCTGCTTCAAGGCAATTTCCACAGAGTCTGTAAGTCTTGTTCGTATGTCAGGATTTAACTTGATTCTATCCACAACTATTTCAATAGTAGATTTGATGTTTTTTTTAAGTTTGATTTCCTCGTCAAAAGTAAAGACCTCACCGTCAATCCGAACACGGTTAAAACCTTCTTTTTTAGCTTTATCTAAAATATCTTTATGTTCCCCTTTTTTATCCCGAACTACAGGAGCAAGTACCATTAATCTTGAATCTTTCGGTAATTGCATAATTCTATCTATAATTTCGTCGGTAGACATGGGCTCTATAGAAGCAAAGCATATAGGACAATGTGGCTTTCCTGTCCTGGCAAAAAGCAAACGAAGATAATCGTATATTTCCGTTACAGTCCCTACTGTAGAACGCGGGTTTCTGTGGGTGGTTTTTTGTTCTATTGAAATAGCCGGACTTAAACCCTCAATTAAATCAAGATCGGGTTTATCCATTTGACCTAAAAACTGTCTTGCATAACTGGAAAGACTCTCTACATATCGTCTTTGACCTTCTGCATAAATCGTGTCGAAGGCAAGAGAAGACTTCCCTGAACCGGAAAGACCCGTAATCACAACCAACTTGTCTCTCGGAATATCCAGGTTGATATTTTTTAAATTATGTTCGCGAGCCCCTCTGATTCGAATATGCGTAATTGACAAAGCTTTCCTCCAATGATTACATCCATTCTTTTTTTAGTAGAAAAACTGCACAGTTATTTTTCTTCTTCAAATTGAATCACTTCAACACTACCACTTGCCTGTATTAGCTTTCCTGGATTTTGATAATAAATTCCTTCCAGCTTAATAGTTTTACTTTGAAGGTTCAATAACTGGCTATAGTATTTTCCTTTTTTTATGGTAAAATATTGATTCATCTCATCTTGAATTACAAGAGAAGCGAAAGGTTCATTTCCTACAAATCGAAGAATTCCTCGAAGCCTGACTTTTTCCCCTTCTTTTGCAAAGAATTCTTTTTTTTGATTTCTTTTCATAGGCAAAGTTTTTTTATCTTCTTCTTGAGAAGAATGGGTTCCAAAGCAAGAGATAAATAGAAATAATATAATTATAGAATATATAAATTTCATAAATTATTTTCCTTTAATATAAATAATAGTCTTCCGCGATATGCTTCCAGTAGTTTTCTGACTCTTTTAAATATTCTTCGATTTCCTTATATTCTCTTTTCCCATCCAGATATTCAAGCAGGTATTCATCTCCTACTAAAATTTCAATAGCTTTTCGATTAGAGCAAAACTCATATACTCCTTCTCTATAAGAAAAATTTGAGAGATATTCTTCCTGTATACAACGCAAAAAGTGCAAAGTAAATAAAAGACTGTGAAACCTTTTTTTATCTTCCAGCATAAGTTGAAAACCACCACAGATTTCATTTGCGTGTTTATGAAAAGTGGGAATAAATAATAAGGGACGTAACTGAAAAGTTCCGTGACTGTGTTCCGCCAATCGCTTCAATAGATTCCTGTTTTCAATATTAATATAAGGAGCACCAAAAATTTCAAAAGGTCTTGTCGTTCCCCTTCCTTCGGATATATTCGTTCCTTCTAATAAACATTGACCCGGATATACGTAACAGGTTTGGCGTGAAGGTATATTAGGAGAGGGAGAAATCCAATCGGAAACTTTCATTTTCTTAGGATAAATGGTTCCAACCGGAAGAATATGCAAATTCAAGCGTAATTTAAAGCGATAATTGTAATAAGATAAAAGTTCTGCCGGACTGAGTCCATGTCTATGCAAGACCCCTTCCACTCCAACAAAAGACTCATAAGCAACTTTTAACGGACTCCCCTCAATTTTCCGACCTATTGGATTAGGAGAATCTATTATTAGAATTTCCACAGCTTTTCCTTTTCGTTTTCTATTATGCCTGTGTATTGCTTTCATAATATATAAGGCTGTTGTCAGGAATGTATAATATCTCGCTCCTACATCTCTAATATCTATTAATACATAATCCAGACCGGAAAGAACCGTCTCATCTGCATACAAAGAGGACTCAGTATCTCCATACAGATTAGAAATACTAATTCCTTCATAATGATAATGTAAATTACTTCCGGATACCTGATCCTGCAATTCAGCAAATAATCCATGCTCCGGCAAAAATAACACTTTTACATTCAGATGCTGTCTGTACAGTTGAAAATGATACTGATGATTATAACCATAGGCACTTTGATTTGTTAAAATCCCTACATAAGCATTCTCAAACCGTTTAAAAAAACGCTTTATTGTTTTATCCATATTTTTTACCTATAAAAAATTGCAGTCAATACATATCCAAAAAATATTACCAACAAAAATGAAGTCACTACTGATTGACGGGTAGCCCGTCCAACACCGATAGCTCCGTTAGAAGCCCTGAGTCCGTGAGAACAGGAAACAACTGATACAATAATCCCGAATACATAGCCTTTGAACAAACCTACCCATAAATCTTTTAAGCCGGGAATTGTAGAAACACGATTTATAACATCATTAAAATATACCTTATAATTTACTCCCAATTGAAACTGTCCTACAACGGCACCACCTAAAACTCCTAATATACTGGAATATACACAGAGTATCGGAACAACACTCGAAAAACCAAATACCCTGGGAAAAACAAGATAACGAACCGGATCTATAGACATAACCTCTAAAGCATCAATTTCTTCTGACACCTTCATGGTTCCAATTTCAGCAGCCAGAGCAGAGCCTACTGAAGCGGCCAGTATTAAAGCTGTCATAAAGGGAGACATCTCTCTTGTTAGAGTAATTGTCAATAAATAACCAATTTGTCCTTCCGCACCAAAATCTTTTAAACCGAGTCCTGCATTTAAGGCCATAATCATACCGGTAAAAACAGCTACAATAGATACTACAAAAAAGCTGCTAATCCCGGTAACATACATCTGATGAAGGATTTCATTTCTTTTAAAGAAAATAGAAGGAGATTGTAAAAGAGTATGGTAAAGTAAAATAATCGTATAACCTGCACCATATATAGATTCCTGTAATAATTTTATAAAAAATTTCATAGCTCCAAAAACCAGAAAAGTTTAAACTTTTTTCCTTCTCCTTTTCTTTCATACCCGATTAGACCGTATAAAACTTCCCAGTTTTTATTTTCCTCTTTAATAGAGAAGTCCAGTAGTAAAGGTATATATAAATGAAATTCTTCCTTCGACCACCTCTGCGTATAAAGTCTAACCAAAAGGGATAGCCTTTTTTCACCGTTAATATATTTAGAATATTCTACTATTGAAAATATTGGATCCCAGATTCTCTCCAGATGAATAGACTTGATAGGAAACAAAGTTAAAGTATTCCAGAAAAGATTTCCTTCTGAATCCTTATGATACCGAAATAAAGGCCAGAGTTTGTAATAATTCTCTCTCCTGTCTTCTTTAATATAGTGTTTTAAAGAGCGAATATAAAAAGGAACTAAAAATAGATAATCAGATTTCATGTGATATGTGTCCGATTTCATTCGAAAATAAAACGGAGTAATAAAAGTGGATTCTTTACTGGCAAAATGAGAATAGCCATAAAAGGGAAAGAAGATAAGTTTATGATAATCTTTATCATTTGAACGACCGAACTGAAAAAAGCCGAATAAAAATCTGTATTCTACTGAATTTACCCTCTTATCATAACCATAAGCAAATAATGCAAAAGGTAAATAAAGAAGGGTATAACTTTTCATATTACCATACAGAGACGATTTGTATCCATAAAAGGGAAAATATAGCCTATAGGAATAGGGTTCTTTTTTATCGAGATTCATTTCTCCGGATTGATAAAAAGGCCAGAGTATGGAACTTCTCCTATATTTACCTGTATGAGATTTATAGGAATAAAAGGGAAAGATACGATATTCTTTTCTGACGAGACCTTTTCCGTAAACGGTAAAAGGCCATAAAACTGAATGAGCTTTAAAATCTTTATGGGACCAGTACGTATAAATCGGCCATAAAACAAAACCTACCTCCGACCAGCTAAAAGCCGATTTTATTTTACCATAGAATGGAAATATGGCCGTATAGTTTTCTCTGTCCGTATCACCCTTTCCGGAGCGATAAAACGGACCGAAAGTAGTATCTCTGTCCTCTCCATAATCCGGATGCTTTACATAGTTTCCATCAAAAATAAAAAGGAAACTCCATTTTGCCCAGTGAGGAGTTTCTTGTTTTGCATAAACCGGGTATAGAGAAGTAGTATAAGAATAACCGCTTATAGATTCAGAATACCGGCTATAAAAAGGTCTAAAAATGAATTCTTTTTGACCTTCTCTTTTTTCAGACTGATACAAGAACCAGAATTGATGATAACTATCGGTTTTAAACTCTCCCTGAGGATAGATTGGATGAGCTTCATTTGAAAAAGCAAACATCAATCCCAAAAAAAAGATAATCCCCAAAAAAAGATTTCTCACAGGTATGGAGTCAGAAAACCTTTTAACTTCAACTCTGATTCGATTAAAGTTTTTCTGTATGGTGAAAAATAAAGGCCATGTAGCCCTCTTCCGTTTCTTTTCCATCTGCCAGTTTTTTAATGATTTCTTCTAAGTCTTTTTTTCTTCCATTGTATTTATGGCCATTTTTTTTTAGCATTAATAAGAGAGTAAATAAAGCTGTACGTTTGTTTCCATCCTGAAATGGATGATTGGAAATGATCCTGAAAGAAATCTTTGCACAAACTTCAGGAACACCTAAAGAAGGGTCATACATAGATTTCAATGCAGACTCTATTTTATTTTCATCAAGGATTAATGGCCCTCCTCCATATCTATCTATAGATTTTTGATGTTGTTTTATAACCTGTCTGATAGTTGGAATTTCTATCATTTAGCAAGCTCTACCATAACATCATCAAAATTTTCTATAATGTCCTCCCATACTTCTTCTACCTCCTCATCCAGTTCTTTCTCTACCAATTCAGGAATATTAAGATATTGACCTTTTTTTGAGTTCTTTACCGGATATGTATTATAAACAAATTTGATAAATTCATTATAGTTCATCGCTTTATGAATAGCTAGAAAGTGATCGAGAATTTCTTGAATCTCTCCAGGAAGTTCCTCAACAGGAACGTTTACTTTATATCGTGTTACAGGAGCACCAAAAGCAGTTACTGATTGAAGACTCTCCCCATAGTTTTCTTTAAGAAAAGCTTTCTCAGTATCATGGGTAAAAGGCCCAAATTGGTTAAATTCCCAATTAATCCCAGTAAATGTTTCATTATTGCGTTTACAATAATTATAATCCAACAGGAAAACAAGCTTGGATAGTTCTGATCTGCTAAGGTATGGGTTCTTAGTAAGAAGATAAGATGCAATTCTACCTAATGTTACTTTTTCCTTTTTGTTTTCCATGTCCAACCCCTCTTACTAAATATACATTTAGTATTTATGCCTGTTTTTACATTCGACCGATAAATATAGATTTTTGTAAATAAAAATATTTTTAATATAATTTAGTATCTACAAAGAAAAGTCAAGCATACTTATAACTTATATCAATTGTAAAAACTTGAGGATCTTAATCTGTTGTGAAAAAAAGGCTTAGGAAGTATATTCCATGCGAATATAAGAAGGGGTTGCATTGGCTTCGGGGAGAATCGAACTCCCGACACAAGGATTTTCAGTCCTCTGCTCTACCGACTGAGCTACAAAGCCGTTGCAAAGACAGATTAAAACGGAAGGTATTCCGGTCAAGTAAAAAAAGTATAAATAAATCCTTTTTTTATACTTTCTTTTGCTTTTTCCAGGCAGAAACAATCTGATCTTTTCTTATAGGCACTCCAAACTCCACTTCTCCTACAGACTTTAAAAGAACAAATTTAATCCCTTCTGCATCTGTTTTTTTATCATGCAGCATGTGTTCTGTTAGTTTTGAAGCCTGAATCTTTGAATAGGTTGGAAAATCAGAATTCCTCATGAACTCCAGAACTTTGTGTAAATCATTTTCAGGAAAAGAATACATCTCCCCGGAAAGTAAAAGGGCTGTTATAAGTCCTATTGCAACCGCTTCTCCATGAGAGTATTTTTTATAGGAAGTATAGGATTCAATAGCATGACCTGTAGTATGACCGAGATTTAATATAGCTCTTCTGCCGGTTTCTTTTTCATCTTCTGCTACCACTGAGGCCTTGAACTGAACCGAGCGGGTAATAAAATACTGAATAAGTACAGAATGCTGAGAAAGTTCAGATAAGCGAAAAGGTAAAACTCTTTCAAAAAAACTTCTATCACTTAACAAAGAATGCTTCATAACTTCTGCCAGACCGCAACGCCATTCTTTTAAAGGAAGGGTATAAAGAGTATGTAATGCTGCATAAACGAGAACCGGTTGATGAAAAGCTCCCACCATATTTTTTCCACTATCGACATTAACGGCCACTTTTCCACCCACAGAAGAATCCACACAGGCGAGAAGAGTTGTTGGAAGTTGAACAAAGCGTATTCCACGAAGGAAGGTAGAAGCTACAAATCCGGCAAAATCACCCACAACCCCACCACCGAGAGCTAAAATAACCGCTTTCCTATCTATTCGTTTTTTTATTAGAGAATTGTAAACTTCTTTCAACCTATCAATATGCTTATTTTTTTCTCCACCCTTAATGTAGATAAATTCATAGGGAATTTTAAGAGTATCAAGCTGCAAGGAAACTTCTTTTCCGTAGAGTCCGGCTATTTTTTTTTCTGTTAAAATGATATAACGAGAAGCTTTTGCATAGGTATTCAGCTCAGAAGCCAGACCGGAATAATCCCGGTACAGCTTTACATAATAATTAGTTCCAGGAAATTGAACCCTCTCTTCAGATAAAAACATTAATCAGCCAACCATCTGCTTTTCAAAAAGCGTAAAGAATCAGGTATTACAAGTGTTTCGATCCGCTTTCCCTCGATTTCTTCAAAAAACTCGGTAATAGCCGGACGAATTTCGAGTGTCAGGATTTTATCATGAGAAAGAAAAGCAAAATCAACCAGAGCCTTGTCTTTTATCTCAGCTTTATAACTCTCTACCCTGACATAAAAAACAATTTGAATCAGGTGTTTTTTTCCATTTGGATCGATACTTTCACTAAAGAAGAGAAATTTGGAATCATTCGTATCCAGATTCAATTCTTCTTTTAATTCTCTGGCCAGGGCTTCTTCTGCCGATTCACCAAACTCAATTCCACCGCCCGGAAGAAGCCAATACTCCTTATTCTTTTTCTTTTGTTGAATAAAAAGAATTTCCCCATTCTCATTTTCTATAATGCCGGCCACCCTCACCCGCATTTTCTTTGCTTTTCGAAAAAAATCTACCATATTATTACCAGACGTATTTTATTGTTTTAATGTTAATAAAGCTTTTTTAGCTGCATCTCTTTCTGCTTCTTTCTTACTTTTTCCAACCCCTTTAGCCTGTAAATTTCCATTTAAATAGAGCGCAACCGTAAATGTATTATCATGATCCGGCCCACTTTTAGAAAGAACCTCATAAACAGGAATTTCTTTAAATTGTTTCTGGCAATATTCCTGAAAAGTAGTCTTATAATCAAAAAAAATATTATCTTTCTCCAATTTTTCTGTCATGGGTTTGATAAAACTCAGAATAAACTGCCTCGCTACACGTAAACCCTTATCCAAAAAAATGGCTCCCAACACTGCCTCGACCAGATTAGCTCGAATGCTCTTTCGCTTTGCACCACCCTGCTCCTTTTCTCCCTTCCCCAGAAGTAAAAAAGGATGTAAATTTAAACTTTCTTCAATTTTGGCAAGAGAATCTTCAGAAACCAGCTTCCCTTTTAAACGAGCCAGCTTCCCCTCCGGGTATTCCAAAAACCTGTTGTACAGGTATTCATTTACGATAAGAGCTAAGACAGAATCTCCGAGAAACTCCAGACGCTCATTATGCTCAAAATTGTATTTTGATTCGTTAGTATAAGAACTATGTATAAAGGCTGTATTAAGTATCTGAATATCTTTAAAGTATATTCCCAGCTTTTCCTGTAACCTGGTTAATTCTTGATGTCTTTGAAGGGGAATAGGCGGAAGTTGTTGCTTAGTTGGTTTAATTTTTTTCAAAAGCTACCTAAGAACCAGATCCGGGCAAAGCCCGAACCCGGTAAGGATACGTAAAAAATTAAGCTTTCAGCTTATCAATAAATTTAGCTACGTCTCCTACAGTTTGGATTTTTTCTGCATCTTCATCAGAAATTTCAATTCCAAACTCTTCTTCAAGAGCCATTACAAGCTCTACTGTATCAAGGGAGTCTGCACCTAAATCATCGATAAAATGTGCTTCCGGTGTTACTTCAGATTCATCAACACCAAGCTGCTCAACGATTATAGCCTTAATTTTTTCCATGTCTGCCATATAGTTATCCTCCGGCACTTTATTTATTTATTCAAAATTTTCTTATAAGCTTCTGCTATAAAAAAACAGTATTTTACGCCTTTCTCCGGAAAAATCCGGAGGCACAGGCGAAGTTGATACCTTAAAATATCTTTTGTTTTTTTCGAGCATATGAATCAAATATTTTTTTGGGACACTGACCTAATTTTTTTCATTTTCTTGTTTTTTTATTTTTTGCAAATTTCCGTCCAGATTGGACTATTTTTTCGGGTTTTTGAATAATAGAGCTGTATAGCTTCTATCATCATTCCATCCTGCTTCCGGATCAAGTCCATAAATTCTTCTAAACTCGGCTTTTTTTTCATTGCTTTTAAAGTGGTTTTCTTAAATTCTTCCGAATCCCAATTCTTTATCAGTTCCTTATAAGCGTCCGAAAGGGAAGCCGGTCTGGCTTTTTTTAAAAGTTTATGGATATCAGTCAATTCTTTTACTTTTTTTTCCGGATCAAAACCTATATGCTCCATAGCCCTGAAGAGATACTTATATTTATAATAAAAATCCTTTTCATACCGAAAAGCCCGTATATATTGCTCTAAAGCAGCTCCTTCCTGTTGCAATTCCCGGATTTTCAGATTGGAGCTATATTCCGGAAATTTTTCATTGAGTCGTTTTTGAATATCACCTTCCCTATCAATTACCCAGGTTCTAATGGAACCGGATTGCATATAATAGGCACTATCTTTTAATGCCAGAAAAATTGCATAGAAACGAACAGCTTTCGGACTTAGAGGATCTATTGCATTTTTCTGTAAAAAACCTTTGTATTCCTTTCCGGATTCAACAGAGAAGATTTCCGTAGCAGGGCTCTTGGGTTCCGGTAAAGTGAAATTAGCCGAACAGAGCTGTTTTAATGAGGATTCCGAAGCTGTGTGCTCTCCCTCAAGATGCCTTTCCCTCATCTTCTTTTCATTCAGTAGGATAATTTTGCTTGTGGTCAAGACATCTTCCTGAACACAGGACTCGACTTTATCTTTGGATTCAGCCCGGCAGGACAGAATATCAATAGGATCCAGAAGTAAGCTCAGTTCTATAGCCCTATCCGGTTCTTCCACCCGGTCTTTGAGCCAATCTTTAGCTGTTTCCAGGTTTTTATAGGAAACACTCATATCGATATCTTTCAGAGCTGATTCAAGGTTGATAATAGAGCTTATATCCCTGGCCGAACCTGTTGGTATCGCTTCGAATAATAAAACAGCACATTTTGCTAAAATGGCCCTGGCCTTTAAAACTCTCAAACTCCTGTCTTTATCGTTCTGAGAATTAGAGGCAAGAAGAGGTTTGTGAAACTCTGCCCAGCTCGAAGAACCTATTTCAGAACGGATGATATACGATACATAGCCAAGTTCTTCATCTTTCTGGCAGTAAGCCGTATCTACCGATTCGAGGGAAAGTTCCTTTTTAATTCCGGAATACCGAATACTATCTATACAGGAAATAAAACTGGATAAGATAATTAAAAAACTATAAAACTGTATATTTCTTCTTTTCATTCAACATTTATTGCAATAAAATCTATACCTGTCAATTACATTGCCTTCCGGAAAACTGCTTTTTCAATCGATTTTCACTTTCCACAAATTGAGATGCTTCCCCCCTCTGTCCTTTTTTCAGTAAGGTATATATCATCGGATAATATAAACGGTGATCATAACTAATCAAAAGTAAATCCAGACCGGCTCTAAGAGAAAGAAACCCCAGCTCACCTATATTTTTTTCATGGTAAAAGGCAGGGCCCATACTGAAATCATCACTTAATAAAATATGGGAAGGTGCAGCCTCCTGTCTTAAAAAGGAAATCACCTTTGAAGAAAAAGGAGAAGCCAGATTCTTATCCAGAGCCTGTATTTTAACGAATCCTAACATAATTCCCGTATTATATTTTTTGGGCAATTTCCAAAAGGGTAGCCAATCTGTTTGCCCCAGTACTTTGAGCGCATCCTTTATTTCAGCTGTAAAAAAATGTGTATCCTTATGAATACGGGCCAATCCCGGAAAATGCTTAATCACAGGAAAAACTCCTTCTTTTAGCATAGCTTCGATGTAAGCCCCGGCCACTTTTTCAACCAGAACCGGATCTTTCGAAATAGCCCGCTTCCAGATCTGGGTATGTAAATCTACATTTGCATTAGAAGGTTTCTTTTGTAGATCCACAACCGGAGATAAATTCATATTAATACCTATGTCTTTCAAGTCTCTTGCTTTCCTTCCAGCGTATTTCTTAACTCCTTCTATCCCTTCTTTAGTGTATACTTCTCCCGGAGTTTGGTAATATCTTAATGGAGGACTGAGCCTTGAGACCATTCCTCCTTCCATATCAGCCGTAACAATTAATTCCTCTCCTCCACTCTCCCTACAGTAAATAGTTTTCCAATTTTGTATCATTTGCTTGAGTTCAGTCCTGGATTTATTTCTTACATTTTTAGGACTTAAGAAAACTCCTCGTATTCCCACGTTTTTAATAAGCATTTCTATTTCTTTCTCATCGGTATATCCAAGAATAATATGACGTCCGTATCTCTGTAAGGTTTCTTTTCCGGTTTTCCATACAATTTGTTTTTGATAATAAAACCGAAGCTTTATGAAAGAAGTATAGATAACTATAGAAACATTCAGGCATACAAGAGTATATAGAATAAATTGATGAATCCAATTCTTCTTCATTCGATGGCGGTATTTAAGTATCAGGAAAATAAGCCCGATAGCTCCGAGTAAGCTCAATATATAATCGATATAACGTAATTTAAAAAATAAGGGACTATGAACCTGGGAAGCAAATAATCCAAGTCCTAAACTCAGGATGATAAACATAAGAATCGAATTCATATTTTCTCATGATGACAAACAAGATCCCTGTAAAGACTTTTTTAAGTAAAACCATCTATACCTTTTGTATCATTTTTCTAATGCTTTTTTAATTTTTTGTAAAAAAAAAGCTTCTTGCATAGGTCTTATACTATATGGAATCTCCTTATTTAGTAGTATTTGCTGATAATAGGCCTGCCCGTGAAGCATTTATTGAAGCCTATAAAATGCAAAGAGCAGGCAAAATAAAGGAAGCCGTACATTTCTACAGGCTCAGTATAAAATTCAAGCCTACTGCGGAATCTTATACTTTCATGGGTTGGACATTTTCCTTAATTGGCAAATATGCAACTTCTATCAAATTATGCAAGAAAGCCATTCGAATCGATCCGGGCTTCGGTAATCCTTATAATGATATAGGAATATACCTGATGGAACAAAAAAAATTTGATAAAGCAATCCCCTGGTTCTCCAGAGCAAAAGAAGCAGACCGTTATGCGACCTACTTCTATCCCTATTATAACCTCGGAAGACTTTATGAAACTATCGGCAGGATAGAAAAAGCAAGACTGGAATATGAAGCCTCCATTCGTCTGCGACCTGACTTTCTGCCGGCCAGACTCTATCTTCTCAGAATTCTAAACCTGTATAATTAAACCGGTTTTAGAATTAAAAAAAACATTCATCTTTTAAAAAGTCTTGCTAAGATCGATAATAAGATAAATGTTATTATTACTATATCCGGGAGGAAGCATTCTTTGAAAGTTATTTATTTTTCCGATACGTTTTTACCCAAAATCGATGGAATCGCCGTTTCTATTAAAAACTTTTCCGATCTCTTATCCATGAAGGGACACGAATTTTTAATCTGTGCTCCCGGTTATGGAGTAGATGATTTCACACGTTTGAACGAAAATACCCGTATAGAACGTTTTATCAGTGCTCCTCTGCCCAGTTATCCGGATGTAAAAATGGTACTGCCCAATCCGAATCGCATCAGCCAGATCATTAAAGAATTCCAACCGGAGCTGGCTCATGTTCACACACCGGGTTTACTCGGCCAGTATGCAATTCGAGTAACCGAAAGACTGGGGATTCCTACTATCGGAACCTATCATACTCTGATTTCAGAACAGGATGCCTACGCTTCTGTCTATAGACTGATGAAACTGGATAAGCTATTTAATAAAATCTCCCGTTTTGATAAGCTCAATATCAAAGACCTATTAAAGTTGATCAAAACCGATAAGTTCAATATTAACAAAAAAATTCTACTCAAGCTCTGCAATTATTTCTATGATAAATGTGAGATCATTATATCTCCCTCCCATCTTCTTAAGGCCCAGCTCTTAGAATTTGGAATTAAAAAACCGATTCGTGTTATTTCTAACGGACTTGATTTATCCCGTTTCAAAGGAGAACCAAAAAAGCTTTCTGAAAACCCAAGACTTCTTCATGTTGGTAGGATTTCTTATGAAAAGAATTGTGATGTGGTGATAAACGCTTTTAATCTCATTCTTAAAAAAATTCCTTCTGCAAGCTTAACGATTATAGGAGATGGCCCTGCCCTTTCCTCTTTAAAAATCCTCGCAGAAAAACTCAAACTTCAGGATAAAATTACCTTCACAGGCTTTGTTGATCATTCAACTCTTCATGAACACTATCCGAAGTATGATTTATTTATGACTGCTTCTACTATGGAAACACAGGGATTGGTTGTCTTAGAGGCTATATCCTGCGGTTTACCGGCCATAGGCGTAAATGCCTATGCTATCCCGGAATTGGTACAGGAAGGAAAAAATGGCTATAATGCAACACCTTTCAAACCGGAAGAAATGGCAGAAAAAACTTTGAGTATATTAGAAAACCCTTCTTTATACGAAGAATTTTCCAAAAATTCTCTCCAAATCGCTTCCGGTCATGAGCTCAACCGCTGTGCAGATTTAATGGAAGATACCTATAGAGAAGTCGCTTCCCTGCATAAAAAGAAAAGGACTTCTCTATTTAATATAATATTTTAAGATGCTAAAAAAAGGCTTCTTCGTATTCTTTTTTCTTCTGCTTCTCTGCAAACCTGAAATGCAAAAGAAGAAAAGTACGTTTGCAAAAAAACCGGAATTCAAATCTTTTGAAGGTACGGTAAAAGCTCCTGCCTTCCCTTCCGGTTTAAAATGGGTCAACACATCCAAACCCCTATCTTTATCGGAGCTCAAAGGCAAGGTGGTTATACTTGATTTCTGGACTTATTGCTGTATTAACTGCCTGCATGTGATTCCCGATTTAAAAAAATTAGAAGAAAAATGGAAGAAAGAACTGGTTGTTATCGGGGTTCATTCAGCCAAGTTTGATACGGAAAAAGAATCACAAAACATAGCCCAGGCGATTGAACGGTATGAAATCCAGCACCCGGTTATAAATGATAACCGCTTTGAAATCTGGAATCAGTATGGCATAAATGCCTGGCCCTCCTTTATTATCCTCGATCCGGAAGGAAAGGTATTCGGAAAGCATTCAGGAGAAGGAGTATATGAGCTTTTTGATGAAATAGTCCGGGGAATGGTTCAGACATTCCAAAAAAAAGGTATCTTAAATTCAAAACCCATTTCGCAGGTAGAAGAAGCAAGGAAAATTCAACAAAAAGGTTCTCTTTTATTTCCCTCTAAAGTTCTCATTTCGGAGGATGGGCAATATCTTTTCATCTCCGATACAAACCATAACCGGGTGCTTCGAGTAGAAAGAGAAAGCGGGAAAATTCTAAATAGCCTCGGTTCGGGCAAAAAAGGTTTTAAGGATGGAACTTTTTCAGAAGCAGAATTTTTTCATCCGCAGGGCATGGCTTATCATTCTAACATATTATATATTGCTGATACAGAAAATCATGCCATAAGAAAAGCCGATTTTACAACAGGGAATATAGAAACCCTTGCAGGAAACGGAAAACAGGCTATGAATTTTAACATTTCCGGAAAAGGTAAAGATGTAGAACTAAATTCCCCCTGGGATATAGTATATCACGAAAACAATCTTTATGTGGCTATGGCAGGCTCTCATCAAATCTGGAAAATCGAAATCACATCAGCTAAAGCAGGACCCTTTGCCGGCTCAAGTCGAGAAAATATTTTTGATGGCAAGCTTTTACAGGCAGCTCTAGCTCAGCCCAGTGGAATCTGCCAGCAAGGAGAAAATCTTTATTTCGTAGATAGCGAAACAAGCTCCGTAAGAAAAGCAAGCCTTCACCCCGGGGGAGAAGTGAACACAATAGTCGGTCAGGGACTATTTGAATTTGGTGACGTTGACGGAGACTATATGGATACAAGGCTTCAACATCCCCTCGGAATTACCTGCGATACAGATAAATTATACATTACGGACACTTATAATAATAAGATAAAAATAATAAAACCCGAAACAAGAGTAAGTATATCCTTAAATACTAAAACTGTAGCCGGAAATAAAGATGGCCCGGTATCCGTCGCAAGTTTCGATGAACCTTCCGGTTTAAACCTGTACCAGAAATATTTATATATTGCAGATACCAATAATCATCGGATCCGGGTAATCGACTTAGAAACCAGACTTGTAAGTACCTATCAAATTCAATTTTAATCACAGGATTTTTGAATGCATCTCACAAAACCACTTAAACTTTATATTCTCTTAAGTTCCATCTTTATTAGCTTTCTCATTATGGCTGAAGTAACGAGTAGCAAGCTCTTTACTGTTTTTGGCTTTGTAATGAGTTTTGGAGTCGTTCCATTTCCTGCCACATTTATAGTAACCGATCTACTGAATGAATACTTCGGGAAAAAAGTAGTTCGATTTACTACTTTTATCGGGATGATTATGATCCTGTTTGCTTTTTTGATTATTATCATCGGTTTAAATATTCCGGCCATGCAGGGTTCCCCGGTAGATGATGTGTCTTTTGAAAGAGTATTTTTTAATTCAGGACTTATTATCATCGGCTCTATCATAGCCTATCTCATAGGTCAGCTTATAGACATACAGGTTTTTCATTTTCTTCGAAAGAAAACACAGGGAAGGTATATCTGGCTTAGAGCCACAGGATCAACCATAATTTCTCAACTCATAGATTCCTATATTGTAACATTTATTGCTTTCAGCAAATATAAGACAACTCCAGAGTTATTTGAAATTAGCACTACTAATTTTTCCTATAAAATGCTCGTAGCTATCGGAATAACTCCACTTATATACCTCGCTCATTTTGTAATTGACAAATATCTTGGTGAAGAGGCAAAACTTTTAAAAGAAACTGCCCATCATAAGTAATAAGCTTTGAAAAAAAGAATGACAATTAGCAGTAAATACCTTACATTGAAAAGTATGAAAAACTCAGTTATTATTATCCTTAGCCTGCTCCTCCAAGTCTGCGCCTCCAACCAGGAACCACCGGTCACAGCTTCAGCTTCTGATCCGGTTGTAAATATCTATATTAACCCCTGTGCCTGTTCTGCTTCCGAACAGAAAAAAGTAGCCATGAAAGAACTACTTTCAGCAGGACTCGACCGTTACCTGGTCAAAAATTACATCATTCTTGATGATGGAATAGAAAAGGAATTAAAAGAAAAACCTTCCAGATACCTTTATAACTTCTCTATGAATAATGAAGAAAACGAAGAACCAAAAAAAGTGGCCTCAAAACCTGTTACACCCGGTTCCGATTTTGATAAAAAGAACGAAAACACAGGCAAAACTACGATAAACCCGGGCATGACTACAGTGGAAGAAGAAATTAAAACTACTGAAAAAGAAAACTTAAGGCAAAAACCCGAATCCAATCACGCTATGTCTTCCGACTACATGGATTTCAATGAAGTAAATACCGGTGATAAAGAGAAAATAGAGTCTCTGAAAAATAAATCCAATACACCGAACCACCAACCGGAAAAAGAAGGAAAGCTTGTGAGTGGTAAAATTAATGAAGCTGAAATACAAAACTATCTTAACTCCAAGCACAAAGCTAAGATAGGTCAGCACCATGTATATAGCAATTCCCCAATTCAAAACCGGGGCTTAGAAATAATAAAAAGTTTTAAATCTGACAGACAAAAATACAAAGAGGAAATGCAAAAAAGAATGCAATTTCGAGAAAACCAGAGAATAGAAAATTATAAAAGATACTCACCCGTTCCTGAAAAATCCAGACCGTACTGAGGACGTGTCTGGAAACCTAATAAATTTCAACCGGAAAGTATAAAAATCCGATGTTTATTAAAACATTTTTTTTAAATCTTTCATAATATCATTAATAGGATTAATAGGTTTTTTTCCTCTATTTTTCTTTTGCAATTCTTTATACTCTTCTTCAGTTAATAGTTTAACTTCTTTTGTGATCTCTTTTTCAGAATCTTTTACTCGCAAAAAAACCCTCTCGGAATGGTAATCTTTCTTTGATAGAATAATAGTGTACCCACCCGGAAAAAGCTTAAATTTGGCCGGAGTCGTCTTTTTTGTATCTTCGTTATTAATAGTAATATTTGCTCCGTCTGGTTCTGAGCTTATAAAAACATTCTCCTTATGCCCGCCGAAGAATATTTTAAAAATACTGAATATCGCAATAACAGCAATGACTCCGTAGCCGGCAAAAATATGTTGCTTTTTCAGTGGAATCTTTCTACCAAATAAGCTTATATATTTTGTGACAGGAATATTAGACTTTTTTTCTGGTTCAACTAGAAAACTTCGTAAAGTCTCAGCAAATTCATCTGCTTTTGAAAAACGATTCTTTTTATTCTTTGCTGTCGCTTTTTTTATAATTGCTTCTAATTGTTCAAATTTCTCAAATTGTATATTTTGAAAAATCTCATTTTGATACTTAGGTAAATTAAGTAATGCTTTTCTTATATTAGGAGTTTCCTTTGTACTGTGTTGAGTAATTACCGTAACCGGATCCCCTTTGAAAGGTAATTCTCCTATCAATAACTCATAAAGCATAATACCTACTGAATATATATCACTTCTTCCATCAATCTCCTCTCCAACACATTGTTCCGGACTCATATAACTTACCGTTCCAATAGCCATGCCGGTTTGAGTTTTTATCCCGGATGATTTTACCTTCGCAATACCAAAATCTAATATTACGGGTTCAAATTTCTCGCGGAGCATAATATTCTCAGGCTTTATATCCCTGTGTATCACTCCATTTTCGTGTGCTCTCGAAAGTCCATCTAATACCTGTGCAACAAGATTCACGGCGTATTGAGGCTCTAAAGGCCCCTCTTTTTCTAAAAGATCTTTCAGTGAACCAAGATCCAAATACTCCATCACATAATAGGGTCGGTATTCAGCCATACCCACATCAATGATATTCACTATATTACGATGTTTTAATTTAGCCCCGGTTCTGGCTTCAAAAAGAAACCTCTCCCGCATTTCTTCCTGCTTGGAAAGAGCATCATTCAAAACTTTTATGATGATTTTGATTTCCAGGGCCAGGTGCTCTCCGACATAAATTTCAGCCATCCCCCCCTCTGCGATTTTTTTCTCAACCCTATAGGTACCGGAGAGATTGTTTTTTAAAAGATACAGAGTACTATCTAATTCCTGATCTTTTTGCATGGAGGCACCACAGTAACCACAAAATTTAGCACCATCATTCAAATCTTTACTGCACTTTGGACATTTTATCATAATTTGAGCCTTAAAAAAATCTGGGGTTTTCAGCCAAAATAGCTTTTTGGGAAAAGTAAAAATTAACCTATAACTGCGGTCAAGGTAAAAAAAAACTGGATTTTTTTCTTTATTTCAGAATTATGAGAAAATATGGCTACTGTATTTTTTAATAAGCCTTCCACCTGTCCGAGTTGCAAATATATCGTATCAGAAGGTTCAAAGTTTTGTACTCAGTGTGGAAGTCCCCTCGCAACACAAAAAACATTCAAGCTGATAGATATCGCAACTCAAGAGGAATTTATCATAAAGGATAATGATACACTCGGAACTACCGGTGACATTCCCCTTTCTGAAAAAAATTTAGCTGAAAAAGCGGTTCAATTTTCTATACAGAAAGAAGTTTTAAAACTAAAGTCTCTTTCGGAACATTCAGGTGTTTTTATAGAACTACCCATAAATACTGAATATGAACTTAAAAAAAATATGTTTATCAAGATAGGTGATAGAGTTTTCAGATTTGATTAACAAACGAAAATTTACCTTATAGAGCCGAACTGTATCACTCCCATGATGAACCAGGAACAAACAGATACAATAAGCGAAATTTTACAATTATAATCATCCAAATTAGTTTTCATTTATAAAATAGAATTGTAGTATAAAAATATCTTCAAATATTCTAAAATACTCTCAGAAAGAAGAATTATAAATATATGAAAGAATGTCCGGATTGTAAAAACAAGATCCCCAGGGAAGCAAAATTCTGTAGCTTTTGTGGATATAATTTTTCGAAGCAAGAAGAATTCAAATCAGACTTAGTCCTATTACAGGAGACTATATCCCAGCAATACTCTATCCTCAAGAACCTGGGGAAAGGAGGAACGGCCACTATCTTCTATGGTTTATCAAAAGAAAATGATACTCCCGTAGTTATCAAACTTCTAAATAAAGAGCATGAAAAGAATCCTCTCTTAAAAGAAATGTTTATACACGGAATCAAAGTAAATCAGAAAATTATTCATCCTAATATAGTGAAAATCTTTGATACAGGTTTTGTTGGTGAACGCCCCTATTTTATCATGGAATATGCGAAAATAGGTCCCCTGTCCTGGCTACTAAAAACCTACCCCCGGGCCGGTATGCCCATTCGACAATCCATATCGATCCTTCTAAAAATTCTTTCCGGCTTACAGGCAATTCACGATCACCAAATTGTTCATAGAAACTTAAAACCCGATAGTATTTTTATACTAAGTGATGGAGAACCCATTATCGGAGATTTTAGTATTTCAAAAGTTGGTAATCGACACACCGGCTCTGGAATCTCAGGTACTTTACACTATATGAGTCCCGAACAATGTCTGGGTTTGGAAGACATAGACCACAGAAGTGATTTATATTCTGTAGGAATTATGTTGTACGAACTTCTAACAGGAGAGCTTCCTTTTTCTGAAACTTCAGAAAGGGTATTAATTAATAAACAGGTAAACGAACCTTTACCCGACATTTTTGAGAAACTTCTATCTCGCGGTTTAAAGTTTCTTTTATCTTATGAAGATTTAAAAAAATTGCGGGACCTAAACTTAAATGGAATCCTTCAGAAAGCCTGTGACAAAGATAAGAATAAAAGGTATTCCTCCGCAATTGCCTTTGCCACTGATCTGCAAAATCTTTACGATGAACTTCATAAAAAAGCAAGCCCTAAACCCCTGACAAAGAAAACAGCTCTATCCGGATTTAACCCGGATAATAATTATAATTTAGCCGATAAGCTAGGAATCAATAGCTCCGTACAAAGTTTTTCCAGATTAATTGCTTCCCGCTCCTTAACACCTCCCTTATCTATAGGATTATTCGGAAGCTGGGGTTCAGGAAAGACATTTTTCATGAAGAAGTTAACTAAAGAAATTGAAACCTTATCTTCTGAAATGAAAAAGGAATTAGAAGCAGGAAAGAAACAAAAGGATTTACCCTTTTATGCAAAGATTGTACAGATCCATTTTAAAGCCTGGCATTTTATGGACGGTAATTTCTGGGCCAGCTTTGTAGATCATTTGTTTTCTAATTTAAAACTCGCAGGTGAGCCGGGGGATAGTGTTGAAAAAAGAAGAAACTTATTAATACAGGAAATTGAAAAAGAAAAAAAAGGTCTCGATATTCTTGAATCGCAGATCCAGGACTATGCAAAAGAAGAAGAAAAACTTCGTGAAGAATTAGAGCAGCAGAAACATAATTATACCCATGAAATAAAAAATGTTTTTGCTATCCAGTTAAATGAAGAAATTGCGAAAAAGCTTCCTCCGGCAGAAGTAAAGAAGTGGTTCGAAAAGGCCGGGATTCCCTACAAGGAAGATGAGCCCCTCAGCGCACAACTCTATACCTTATACAAAGAAACAGATCAGTTTAAAAACTTGCCTCTATGGCAAATGTTGAAAAGAAGATACCGTGCTTTTTTATACCTCGGTCTTATCGCACTTCTCATTGCTTTAGGCTTACTCACCTATTCTCTGGTGCATTATTTTTACGGAAATTTAATTAAGGATTTTTTCCAGGGTATAAGTTTAAAAATTACTTCCTGGTTAACCTCTATTTTGACTGTGTTTGCTCCCATTATTGGTTTTTGGAATAAGATCAAAACCTGGATGTCTAAAAATTTAAACTGGTCAGAAAAGTTTACAGAAAAAGTTAAATTAGTATTTCCTAATCTTCAAAAAGAATTAGATAAAAAAGAACAGGAACAAGAAAAAAAAGAAAAGGAGATTTTGGAAAAACGAGAAAAATTAAATCAAGATAAAGCCGGTCTGGAAGAAAAGGTGCAAAATCTCGAAGCAGAATTAGAAACTACTTCGCATGAAAATTATCTTTCTAATTTTATAGAAGAGAAAGGAGGAGGAGATAGCTATAAGAAATATCTAGGAATCATAACCCAAATAAGAAATGACTTTCAAAAATTATCATCCCTTCTCACGAATTATAATCAAAGTCTGGAAGCCGAAGACAATACATCCGCAGATAATACTTATCTTGTTAATAGGATTGTCTTATATATTGATGATCTGGATAGACTTCCTCCGGAAAAAGTGTTACAAACCATTCAAGCTATCCGTTTACTTCTTTCCTTTGAAGCCTTTGTTGTGGTGGTATCGGTTGACTCAAAATGGTTATCAGGAGTTTTAAATGCAAATTTTAGACAAATATTTGGTGACTCCAGTTCCCGTGATACGGAAGGAGATGGACAGGTAGATCTCTATCGCACTTCTTCTTATGATTACCTCGAAAAAATATTCCAAATACCTCTCTGGTTGACTCCTATGAATCTTGAAGGAAGACAGAACTTATTGAACTATTTGATGGAGAAAGATTTGTTGGTTGCTCACGGATTGGCAGAAGATATGGAAAAAGCGGTGAAGGCAACTCAAGAGTTTAATTCGCTAACCGGTTCCTCCTTGCCTGAACAAAGCTTACCGGAAGAAAAAGAGAAAATACAAATTCTTTCCAAAGACTGGAGTTTTGCTGAGCCAGATGAGAAACAATTCAGGATTCAAAAAAGAGAACATGAATTTTCTCTAAAAATTGCACCTCTTCTGGGGAGATTTCCCCGCTCTTTAAAGAGATTTGTTAATA
This sequence comes from Leptospiraceae bacterium, assembly GCA_024233835.1. NCBI lineage: Bacteria > Pseudomonadati > Spirochaetota > Leptospiria > Leptospirales > Leptospiraceae > Leptospiraceae bacterium. The sequence goes on along the minus strand of JACKPC010000003.1, from coordinate 546,193 downwards.
TATATCGACTTATCAAGGTAGGTTTATCAAAACTTCAGTGGGAAGTATATTTTCTGGACATAAACCCGGTTACAGGCTATAGCGGAAGGGAAGGTACGGTACGTAATTTTGAAGTAGTTATGTTTCTCCTGGCAGTTATCACCGGCCTTCCTTATACATCTCGTGTATTTTTCCGTACTTTAAAATTATCAGAAAAAGACAATCTTAAAGATTTACTGGAAAAAATCGGTGTTATAAAAACAGAAAAAAGTTGGGATATTCTTGGCGTAAAACGTGAGGAAGTATTATTTTCTGGAAATAAAATTACCAACTCTCCGGGAAATAAGAATCCTGATTTTTTAAGCTTACAGGCAGAGTTTATACACCTTACATCATGGCTCGATAAAAATGCTAACCAGAAATGGATGAACCTGGAATTAGACCAATTGCGGTATTGGGAACCACATGTTTCTCGCTATTCATTCCGTGTTGAGCCCATCATGTTCGGAGATGAATAAATTAATGCCCGCACCTTCTCACAGATGAAGAAACAATCGCAGAAATCGAGAATGCTCACAACTAATCATGAAACATATCGTACATCTGTCTTAAGGGTATTTTTGCACATTCCCTTAAGATGGAAGAGTTTTTCTACTTGACTTTTATTTGTGTAAGTTTAAAATTTTGGTTTCTTACCGATTGCTGTTTGGCATATTATGAAAGCTTTATTTACTCTTTTTATTCTACCTACTTTTTTTGTTCTAAATTCCTGTAATAAAAATATTACTTCTAAAGAAATAATTGCAGACAGGCTTATAAGCAAAATATTATTAATACCTTATAAAGATAGCATATTCTATGAAGGAAAATATATTTCTTTCAATCATTATTCGCTAAAAAATAAAAGCGATCTAAATTCCTACCAAAAAAGTATTGAAGGAATCTTCCAACTAAATTTCAAATCTGCAACAAAGAGCAGATTTAATCTGCTGCATAGATGTAATAAGGCAACTGAAAATAAAATTCTTTATTGGTCACAGCAATTTTTCAACCAAATTTATCCTATATATTTTAAATATGAAGTCTCCTACAACTTCCGGCTGGTTTATTTTAAAGACAGAGAAGAATTGAAAAATAAAACCAGAATTGATGCTTTTGGATTCTATCTACAATCCGATCATAATAATCCCTATCATCTAACCAATAGAATCCTATATTCTTACTGCAATTCCGGTATCGGGACTTTATGGCATGAACTTATACATGCTTTTATAGATGTAAACTCACCTTTAGTTCCTCCTGATTGGTTCGGAGAAGGTTTGGCTTCCTTTTATGAAGAAGCCTCCTTGATAAATGGAAAGGTAATCGACGGTTATACGAATTGGAGAATGCCTGCACTTATAAAAGCCATAAAAAATAAAGATACTTACCCTTTATCGAAGTTCTTAAGAGCTTACCATTTTCATCAAGTTCATTCTTATCCACAGGCGAGATTTTTGTTTTGTTATCTCTGGATGAAAGGCATAATACAAGCTTTCAGCAGGAATTTCGTATATTTGATAATTCCGAAGTATGATAAAGAAATTTGGGGAGACAAAGCCATTGAAACATTAGAAGAACTTACAAAAAAAGATATAGAAGAAATCAACAAAGAATTTGAAAAGCTCTCTCTGAAATTTAAAAAACCTCAAAAGTTGAATATGGAGAAATTAGGAAAGCCTCAATAAGCTCTTAACAGGTAGGCTCCCCACCTGACCCAGTTTTGTATGGTTTTCATAAAAACAGCAAAATAGTAGTTTTTATTCTCTGCTGCATAAGTATGCAAGCCAATAGTTTTGAGCACCTGAGAAGTAAATAGGATATTGAGATTTCTCCTAATTTCAGGAGAGTTTTTTTATAGTCCTGTAAATAAAGTCCATTTTTATAGTAAAATCATGCTGAGACCTATCGAACAGGCTATTGAAGAAATTCGCAACGGAAAAATGATTATTCTGGTAGACTCCGAAGACAGAGAAAACGAGGGTGACCTTGTAATCGCGGCAGAGTTTGCCGGCCATGAAGCTATTAATTTCATGGCTATGCACGGGAGAGGCCTAATCTGCATTCCCATGACAGGAGAAAAACTTTCCAGGCTCGGTCTGGGTAGAATGGTGAAAGGAGAAGGAGACCATCATGGAACCGCCTTTACCGTTTCTGTAGATGCAAAACTGGGTGTCAGTACCGGTATTTCGGCTAAAGACAGGGCCAAAACCATTTCTGTTTTACTCGATGAAAATTCTAAACCGGAAGACCTGGTAAGACCCGGTCACCTTTTCCCCCTTGAGGCGGTTCGAGGAGGAGTCCTGCGCAGGGCTGGCCATACGGAAGCCTCTACTGACCTTTGTCAACTGGCAGGTCTCAAACCAGCTGCTGTGATTTGTGAAATCATGAATCCGGATGGAAGTATGGCCCGATTGACCGACCTGCAGGAGTTTGCCAGACTCCACAATCTGCATATTTATACCATTGAAGACCTGATTCGCTACCGCCGAGAAAAGGAAGAACTGGTTCGTCTCGAAGTAGAAACCCGGCTTCCGACTGAATACGGCTCTTTTACTATTCGAGCCTATTCTACCGCCATAGATGATAAGGTTCACTTAGCCCTTATTATGGGAGAAATTAAGCCTGAAGACGAGGTTCTAATCCGGGTGCATTCCGAATGCCTGACCGGAGATATTTTTTTCAGCCAGAGATGCGATTGCGGACCCCAACTACATGCTGCTTTAAAGAAGATTTCAGAAGAAGGAAAGGGAGTCCTGCTTTATATGAGGCAGGAAGGCAGGGGAATCGGCCTTATAAATAAGCTCAAAGCCTACAATTTTCAGGATAAGGGTTTTGATACGGTAGAAGCCAACGAGAAGCTTGGTTTTCCCCCGGATTTGCGAGACTACGGTATCGGAGCCCAGATTTTACGGGATCTCGGAATCCACAAAATGCGGATTATGACGAATAATCCGAGAAAAATTGTCGGTCTGGAAGGCTATGGACTGGAAGTAACAGGTAGAATTCCCCTTGAAATAGAAGCTGTGGAGGATAATCACCATTATCTTCTGACCAAGAAAATGAAACTCGGTCATATTCTCGGGATTCACTAGAATTCTGGTAAATATCTTTTTTCTTGTGGAATTATTCTAAACCTGCTATAATACTAGAAATCTGTATCCCTGTGATCGGAATGGTTCTATGTGGTATTTAAAAAAAATATTTTTATTCAGCTTTATCCTATTTCTACTTTTCTCCTGCGAAAGACCGGTAGATAAAATTACCCTTTCAAGGAAGAAATCGAAAGATTCCCTGTCTACCCTGGTTATCTACAGCCGCGGAGAGTCTCGAATTCTGCATTCAAATCTCACGGAAGAAAAGGCAAACCTGGGAGCCTATTTTTCTACCGGAGATGAAATTCAAACCTACCAAAATTCTATGGTAGATATACAGGTTGGTTCTTCCAGCATCATACGTATCAAGCAAAATTCAATATTACGCTTTGAGCTTTTAACAAAAACGGATAAAAGTGCTGAAATAACTGTTTTTTTAGAAAGAGGGAAAGCTCTGGTTCAGGTGAATAAAACTGCAAAAACAGAAGAATTCGTTTTTTTAACTCCGTCCGCTTCAACTACTGTTAAAGGAACATCCATTATTTTAGGAGTAGATGAAGATAAAAATACCTATTTAAAAGTAGTGAATGGAGTAGTATCCATATCTCATAATGAAAGCGTTCTTGAAGAGAAAATTAAAAACCTGCCAGAAGAACAACAACTTGTTTGGCAAAAAGCTCTTAAAGAGAAAAAAGATTTAAATCTCGGAGAAGAAAATCAGGCCCTGATTACATTTGAGAAGGTGCTAAATCCCAAGAAACTTATACCCACTAACTCTTCGAAACTCTTACAGAAGTGGAAAAACCTCAAGATTCAAACCCGTTCTATAGAAATTACCAAGAGAGAAGAGCAGGAACTTAATACTATGGTTACTGTAGAGATGGATAAGGCCGACCAGATCATCCGTATTAATGAAGAATTAAGTAGTGGGGTGATTGATGAAGCAAAAGCCGATCGTCTCGAAAGAGAACGTTTGAAGCTGGAAAAAGAAATCAATGATAAACAAAGTATCGAGAAGGAAAAATTTAATGAAGCGATTGCAGTTAAACCGAGGAAGTTTAAATCGAATAAAGAAATTATCCAGTATTATGAAAGAATTGAAAAGGTTATCCTAATAGATGGAAAGATAGAATACGGGGCCATCATCGACCAGATAGGAAACTCTCTCATGATTGTTCATACAGAGAGAGGTATTAAGCGTATTCCTATGGACCAGGTGATGGAAGTAATCTATGATTACCAGACCCGCAATAAGTTCTACGAAGCCGATTGATCAGGTATCGAGTTCCTTATTATATTTCTAAAAACTCGGATCACTTTATTCGAATTAATAGAATATAAATTAGCGGTATAAAAAACAATACCGATGTGGTTCCTACCAATAATCCCCAAGCCATAGCCATTACCATCGGTGATATAAAATAATCTACTCCTCCTATGATTCCATAGGCAGTTGGAATAAGACCCACAACCGTTGTCAGGGTAGTAAGAAGAATCGGTCTGAGTCTTGTTTTCGCCCCTTCTATCACCAGTGCGAGAAAAGTATCTTTATGCAATTCTTCTTTCTTCTGTTCTCGAATCAGAATATTGATGTAGTCCACCATTACGAGAGAGTCATTGATGATTACTCCGGTAAAACCTAATATACCGATAAGAGCCAGCATCGATATGTCCATCCTCTGTAAACCAAATGCGAGGAAAATCCCAACAAGACCGAAGGGAATGGCCAGTATGACCATTACCGGTTGCAGGTATGAATCAAACTGTAAAACCAGTAAAAAATAAATAGCGATAATAGAAATAAAAATAGCAGAACCCATCTGGAATATAAATTTATAACTTTCTTTGGCTTCACCTCCGAGTTCAATACTAAAACCGGGATATTTCTTGGAAAAGTCCTTATACTTGTCCCGAATTTTATTGTAAATCTCTATGGGTTTCGTTTTCTTTTTATCCACATTTCCTGTAATCGTATTGGTTCTGTAGGAATTATAATGAAAAATATCCAGAGGAGAAACTCCTTCCCTTACTCGAACCAGGGATTTAATCGGAATCAGGTTCCCCTGTTGATTCCTGACCAATAGACCTTCAAGGGGAGCATTTGGATTTAGGAACTCTTTGTCCAGGCTTACTCGAAAAGGAATCTTTTCTTCGGCATCCTGCTTGTAAGCTACGATGCTCCCATCATAGGCGGTTCGAATTACAGAAGCAATTTGTGCTACGTTTAATCCGGCTGAAGCGATAAGCTTATAATCAGGAAGAATCCGTAGTTCTTTTTTTCCATCTTTGAAATCGGAGTCAATGTCGTCAACTCCGGCCTCCTGTAAATCTTTCTTAATTTTTTCGAGAATTTCTTTTCTGACTTCTTTTTCGTTACCAGTAACCCGAATTTCTATTGACTTTCCTACCGGTGGCCCTCCTCCATCGATTAAGAAATGAACCTGATTCAGACCGTGATCGGGTTTTTCTTTAAGCTTCGCTTCTATAAATTTTTGAACATCCCTGGCTGTCATTTCCCTTTCACTGGCCGGACTCAGATTCAGAATAAATGTATAGGAGTTATTAGAAGGTAAAAATCCTTCCCCCCGGTTAAAATCTAAGCCTGTATAATTCAGATAAGAATGCACTACACCTTTTGGAAGTGATTCAATAACTTTTTCTAAGTGAATAGTTTTTTCCTCACTGTATTCGAGAGTACTATCCTTGGCAGTTTCTCCATATATAAAGATTCGATAAGATTGCTCTATAGGAAACATATCAAAATTACTGAGCCAGAGTCCGATAGCAGAACCCAGGACTAAAAAGCAGAGACTAAAAAAGAGGGATAAATATTTTCGCTTGAGACTGAACTGTAAAAGACGTTCATAAGATATTTCTAATAACTCGATAAATTTTTGTCCGGGTGGAACTTTACTTTTTTGAGGATTCGTATTTGCAAGGTGAGCGGGCAGAAAAAAGGTGGCTTCTAAAAAGCTAGCGGCCAGCATAAGGATTACAATAGAAGGGATTTCCATGCTGAAGCTTCCCAACATTCCGGGAAGAAAATACATAGGCACAAAAGCCAGCATAGTAGTAATAATCGTTCCGATAACCGGTTTAATTACTTTTTGAAGACCGTCAATAGCCGCTTCTGTAGCTCCAAGTCCGGATTCTCTCGAACGAGCAATACTCTCGGAAATAATGATAGCATCATCCACTACCATCCCGATGACAACTACCAATCCGCAAAGGGAAATACTATTGATAGTAATATCAAATAAAGGCAGAAGAATAAGAGTCATTGCAATAGAAACCGGAATTCCAAAAGCTGTCCATAAAGCAGTAGAGCTATCTAAAAATAAAAAGAGTACGATTAATACAAAGAGGAAACCTAAAATAGCATTTCCGTATACAATCTCCAGGCGTTCTTTTGTCTCAATAGAAGTATCAAAAATCGGAACTAAACGCAAAGAAGAAGGTGCAAATTCTTCTTGAAAGCGTTTTAGAGTCTTCTCTACTTTTTCTACTGCACGAATTACATCCGCAGTACCCTTTTTTATAATACTCAGACCGATTCCCTTTTTAGAATTGAAACGAACAATATTATCCTCTTCTTTAAAACCTTTCTCAACTTTTGCGATGTCTTTCAAGTAAATTCGATTACCTTCAAAGTTGGCCCGTATAATAATATTCTCAATTTCCTCTATAGATTCAAATTCGGAAAAGGTGACTATATTTGTTTTAGTAGTAAATGATTCAATGCTTCCTCCACTTGCCCGAATTTTATTTGTTTTAATGGCCTGTATGACTTCATCGAAAGATACAAAATTTCTTGCCATTTTCTCGGTATTCAAAAGAACTTTTATTTCCTGTTCCGGCATTCCGATGGTTTTAACAGTTGAAAGCTCAGGAATTTCGAGAAGCTGACGTTTTAGCTCTTTTGCATATTTTAAAAGACTTGCTTTGGAAGCATTCTCCATGCTCAATACGGTTATATAAATTTCGAAGTTATCTACCTTTATCTCCATGATCTCCGGCTTCTTCTCTACTTCTATTGGTAGATCATTGACACTTTCAATAGCCCTTCGAATGTCCTGTTTATTGCTAATCTTATCCTCAGAATCCGGATCAATAAAAATGTCGATAATTGAAACATTTTCCATAGAGCGAGAAAAGAATTTTTCTATACCGGAAGCCTGTTTCAATGCCTGTTCCAATTTGACGGTGACGTTAAGTTCCACGTCTTCCGGAGAAGCTCCCGGATAAACAGTTGTTACACGCATTCTATCAAAATCCACCCTCGGATGCCCCAGTCTCTGGATTCGAGGAATGGAAGATACCGCAAATAGAAAAAGTAGAATGAGAATTAACTTGAGTAGACGTGGTCTTGAAATCAGGTATTGAACAATTTTTATCATAGTATCCTCAAACTAATGTTTCTCGTTTTTTATTCTGAGGCAAGAAAAAAATTGAAATAGGAATAGGTTTACAAAAATTATTATATTATGGATATTAAGGTTTGTATTAAAGGGCAGCCATCGTACCATTATACAACAAAGCCCAGACCCTTCGATACTAAAACTCCGTATTTCTCTTAAGGTTCTGCTAAATAACGATAATCTTTATGAGTGAGAAATAATGCAACTACACAGCCAACCATAAGAGAACCAAGAAAAACAAAAAATCATTGGAAGTCATTTAGATTCGAACTTCTTCTTTAGATTTTCAGCTATCATACCGGATAATCCTTTAGCCATAAATGTTAAGCCTATATATACTACAAACACTCCACAGCGGACACTGAGTAAGGCGACAGCCTGTATCGAAGTGCAGTCAGCGACCATATCGAACCTCTCTATAAAGCTATATCTCAACATAATACCACTTTTTAATCCGATGCGGTGTGTAATAATCCGATTTCGGTGTCTGATAATGCACGGCTGTAGATGCGAATTTCATCTATTTTGCCGTGGAAGTATTCGGTTGGCGAATTACCGATTTTCAGATTTGCTGATACGTCCATAACATTTGCCGTGAGGCTTCCACCGCTGATGTTGTTTCCGATTTTTCTTAGGGCTATGTGGTGGTATGTGTTTAAGGATTCTATTTCAATACTTAATACGAATAAATAATCTTATATAGTAATACGATTATAAAACAGGGTTGATAATAGAAAGACCTTCAATATTTCTAAAATCAGAGATATTTTTAGTCATTAACACATAACCTTCCTCTAATGCTGTCGCTGCTATAATTGCATCGGGAAGTTTGATTTGATAAATATATTATTATATTAGTATACAGCAATATTTTCATCTTTCCCATTCGCTCCGAATATTTTTTTGCCATTCTACCGGATCTGTTATTTCTCGATAAGGATATATATCTTTATATTGTTCAAAAATATGTATCACTTCTTCTAAGATATTATTTGCAGGTTCAAAAGAATCTTTTTCAACAGAGGTCTTGATAATTATTTCCACTTTTTGACCATTTGGAATGTTAATTTCTTCTTCTAAAGTAATATTTCTTGTATCTTTTACTATCCCTTTAATTATAATCGCCTGTTCCATAATAATTTCTATGTAATTCTATATCACAAATAAACACAAATCTTTTTTGTAAAAACATTGATACTTCTATACGATCCTCCGGCTCTCCGGCTTCTACAGCCCTTGGCTTCAATCTTTTCGATTACTTCTTTTTATATAATCAATAATAGCCAGAATTGATGCTACAAATGCTACCACCTGTATCCATATATCTACATAAGGTTTAAAATCTCTGTAAAGAGTTAGAAGTTGAATCAAGAGACCGATAAAAACTAAAATTAGAATAAAAAGAATCTTATCTATCAATTTATCTTTCATGTTTTATCTTCTTGACCTGCTTCCTTACCTCACGCTCAATCATTCGTAAAATTACCCCATAAAGAAGGTAAGCCAGGCTAATAAGCCCGATTAAACCAACAAAATATATATAATAATCGTATAACATATTTCATTCTCCATTATCAATCATAGTATAGTGAGAAAAGTAATTTTATCAATCATAAAATTTTCCCTCCGGCTTCTAAAGCCCGGAGGTTTCGGTACAATTGCGGACACTGAGCTTGCAGTGAGTTGTATCGAAGGGCAGTCTTCGATTATAAAAATGTCTATTTTCTATTCTTAAGTAAAGATACAACACCCATCAAAAAACTAGAGACAGTCAAAACAATCATAAAAGGTTCTGCTAAATAACGATAGTCTTTATGAGTGAGAAATAATGCAACTACACAGCCAACCATAAGAGAACCAAGAAAAAACAAAAAATCATTGGAAGTCATTTAGACTCTAACTTCTTCTTTAGATTTTCAGCTATCATACCGGATAATCCTTTAGCCATAAATGTTAAGCCTATAGACACTACAAACACCCCACAAATGATAAACCAGAAAGGCATAATTTCCTCCTTTTATAATATTTTATCTCTTTCAATTTTTATTGTCAATAGCTTTTCTGTTAGAAAGGTACTTCAGCAATCGCTCAGCCAGTGGACATATCGCATCTTTTTTCTCTTAAGGTGATGCTTATGGTTCGATACGCTTCGCTACGGTTGGTGAGCTATGCCGAACTACACCACCCGCATCACCTTAAGAGAGTAGCTTATCGAAGAGTTTTGTTATTTTATAATAACGTAAATATTAACATCTTTTAATTTTAGTTTTTCTTTCAGTGTATATACATCCTGATTACTCAGATACAATGTTTGGATATGCTTTTTATTACATTCTATTGTATAATTATTCCATATTGCTTCTGCTTTTGAAAAAAGTTGTTGTTTCCCTGATATGTTCTATTTTTCCATCTGTCTGATCTTGCATCATTCCACCGATGATAAGTTCTATAGCCTCCAGTTTTATTCCTTTTTTATTTTCCATTTTTTCAACCCTAAATAATAACTAACTGAAGCTCTTTATCCTGTTTTTGTAATAATAATCTATAGTAATTAATTATAAAATTTTGAAGCTTTGCCAGATTTTTGATTTTAAGGAAGCTTTCTTTTTGTTCTTCCGGGATTTCAGATTTTTGATAGTTTACAAATGCTTTTTCAAGTTCACTTTTGATGCTATCAGATAATATATCAATTTTATCTTTGAAGATACTCTGGTATTTAATTTCTATTTCATCTTCAAATGCTAATAACTCGGTCTTATAATCATGTAATAATGTATCCAAATAATCTGTGAGGATTAATTCTCCCTCTGATAATTCAAGATCTGCGTCATACCTGTCTTTCTTATTCTTTTTCAGTTCTGCAATTTTTAAGACCATTGCCATGATAAAATCTCCAATATAAAGATTTATTCTTCCCGAATCTACCAAGAATAGAAAAATACTTAAACAATGTCAAGATAATTTCTCTCAGTTCGCAATACTCCGGCTTCTAAAGCCCTTGACTTCCCTTCTTACAGCTTATCCATTTTTCAATCCGAAGCGGTATGTAATAGTCCGATTTCGGTGTCTGATAATGCACGGCTGTAGATGCGAATTTCATCCATTTTACCGTGGAAGTATTCGGTTGGCGAATTACCGATTTTGAGATTTGCTGATACGTCCATAACATTTGCCGGGAGGCTTCCACCGCTGATATTGTTTCCGATTTTTCTTAGGGCAACGTGGTAAAAGGTCAGTATACTACCCGCTATACTATCCAGTATACGTACAGGTAGGCGAAAAAGCCTATAATTACGTATACCGGCAGCTAATCCGGTACCTATTCTCGATCGCCTGTGAACCTGAAAGGTATACTGTAGTTGTAAGCTTTCTGTAAATTGGAGGTATAAAGGGCTAATTTTTGGAGTGTGAATAGAATGTTTTTTGGAGAGAGTAGTAAAAAACCCGATTCTTTAGTGACAAAATTTCTTAAAATAAGGAATTCCTGAGATGAGGGAAAAATACGATTTTCTCCAAGAAGAAGCGAATTTATTGATTAGAAACAAAACGTAGTTCGCTCAAAAGTGCCTTTAGAAGACTCGATACTAACTTTTCCTGCAAATTCTTAGTTTCATCCATAATATATATACATTATTTTTACATAGTATCCTATGAAGCAATTTTCTATTTTTGCCTTTCCTTTTTTTGTTGTCCTTTTATAGGGAATGTTATTAAGATGTTAAAGTGGAGGATATATTTTGTTTTATCGAGCATATCCGAACCGACGGGAAGTAAGGATCAATTTATAGTAATCGAATATATACTATGCACTTTATTGCTTAGAAGGCGTTTTTTAATATTAATAAAATAGTAAGTATTTTTTTATTACATTCCTTTTGTTTTCTTCCAATACATTTGCTGAAAAAACAAAAACCGTGTTGAGCGAAATTTTTATATATACTCATAGGAACACGGATATTTTAGATTACATTAATAATTATAATGTATTTTTAAAAGGAGAAGAATATTCAAATAATATAAGTATTTACGCAGGAATAAGCTTTTAAGATAATATCACTATTTTTTTCAGAATCACCGGAAAAATAATTGCAGAAGCTGATGAGAAAAATATCGTCATAACAGATATTGGAGCCAGCCGTCTGATTTGTCTTGATTGTGAGGTGGAAATTAAAAAACGTGGAATTAAATCCTGGACAATTTTCTCAGGAAAGAAGTCCAAGAAAAGGCAAGATTCATAATGGATAAAATGGTAAAACAACAGATTAAAGAGAAAATATCCAAACTTTCAACGTATAATCAGCTTGCTTTTGGAGTCATGATAACAGAAAGGTTTCTACCAAATTACTTTACCTTCTATATTGCAGAACGGTGGGGTAATCCCATGATTTTATTAAACGGTATAGACCTCTTAAAGAATATTGCCAGACAGGAAAGCTATGAACTGGAAGAACTCGAACTTATTGATAATTTTATTGAAGATGTCACACCAGATATGGATGATTTTTCCGGTTATTTAGAAGCCTCGCTGGCATTAGATTGTTATAGTCTGCTTTATGACTGTTTTTCTTTTGTTAAAGATAAAGATTCTTCTCATATAGAAAGCTGTTCCGAAATTGCCTTTGGTTCTTTAGAACTATTTATCCAAAAAGGAGATAATCTAAGCCATGATCTTTCAATAAAAGAATTGGAAGCATATTTGGCAAAAGATGAATTGATTCAAAAAGAAATAGAATACCAATTAAACTTACTTGATGAATTGACTGATAAGAAGATCAGTTATAAATTGTATATTGAAAAAAGTATGAATGCTCCCCTTTTAAAATGTTGAGATTTTATAGTGATATACCAAGAAACAGTCCTCAAACAGAAAGCATATGAAATTGTGATAGATAAATTTTTAAAGTTACGAAATAACTTTACAATAAACTCATTTCAGTATAGCAATAATATAACTATTTATCGGTTAATATCTGATGATATTATTAAAATAGAAAGCACTATTGTTACTAAAGATCAAAACGTAATAAAAGCACAATTAATTTTATATTTTGAATACGATTATAATATTAGTAATAGTAAATCTATCAGGAACTTCGCATTCCTCGACAGGCTCGGGAACCCGTAGCAAAGTTCACGCCAGCTTTGAAATGTTAGGTAGTATTTTAGATATTATTAATATATGATAGTACTAAAGGAAGTATTATAATAGGAAACAATTTGGTCTGAAAAAGTGAGAAGTAGTTATTGAAAATCTATAAAAAGGGAATTGGTTCTGAGAAATAGCATTAAGTATATAATTCAACCAATGATTAGAGGAGGAACAAAATGTTTACAGTAGAACAAATTGAGCAGGCACATGAGAAAGTTAAATCAGGTGGAGACTTTCCAAAATACATTCAAGAAATTAAAAAATTGGGTGTGAAGGGTTTTGAAACTTGGGTTGTAGATAGCCACACAGTGTATTTTGGTGATAATAATTTCAGTGTTAAATCAAAAGCTAAGTATGATAAACTATTGATTTCAGAGAAGATTAACAAGGAAAATTTTATAATTCAACTTAAATTACACCAACAAGGGAAAACAGACTATTTCACTTTTTGTAAAGACTGTGCTGAAGCTGGAATTGAGAAATGGGCTGTTAGTCTTGATAAAATGACTTGTATTTACTATGATAAAATTGGGAAAGAAATTTTGGTGGAAAAAATACCAGAATAATTAAGGACATTGACCAGCAAAAATAATAAACAACGAACGGCTAACAGCGGTTTGGCGAAGGTTGTACAGCCTATTGTAAAGTGCGGGTTTTTATACTCTTGTAATCAATGCGGCTCTTTGCGGTCTTGAACCCCAGAAATATCTTGAGGCCCTCTTTCATGAAATCATCCATAATCCGGATTTCAATCCGGCAGATTGGACTCCCCGGGATTTTGCAGGCAGAAAAATTTGAGGGAGGGGTTTACCGGATGCTTACAAAAGAACTTTTCATCGCCGAGTATTTACTGATAATATTTCATAAACAGCTTTTTAATAATCTTCGTCCTGTAGGTATCCTTTTTCTATCAGTTCTTCTGTAAGAATTTTAATAGTCTCTAATTCTCCGATTTTTCCATATTTATCAAGAAACTTATACTTTGTTTTATAACCTAAAAGAAGAATTGCATTTTCTATGGCTTTTGCCCGTTCTTTCGGATAAGCAGAATATAAGATTTGTATAATATTATTTCCATCAACCGTATAGCCCGAATAAATAGCCCAATCTTTCCAGTTTCGATAAGAAGTTCCGTAATCTCTCCCGGTAAGTTCTTTTAATTTTAGAGAAAGCTTCTCTTTATGCTTGCTAAATTTATTTTCATCCATCTGATAAGAAAGCTCTTTAAATGTACCAGCAAAACCAAGAGTAATCATATTCATAAAAAGGTTTCCTAAAATAGAACCAGATTTCTGCCTGCTGTATTTTTCTTTTAAACCGAGTATAAGATAGGGAACGATACTCTTATCCCGGAACTCCATAAGAGTTTTCGCTGCAATGACCCTGGTAGATTGTTTTCTGGCAATTTTCATCTGCTTACAGAGAAGCAATTGTATCCTGGTATTTCTCAGGTCTTTGAATATCTGCATAGCTCCAATTTTCAGACTTTCCTCTTCTGCTTCTAAAACCTTCACATACTCCGAATATTTTTCTTCTTGAGTTCCCCAGTGTTCCAAAGCTTTCAATGAAATAATTTTTTCTTCTACAGGAGAATTAGAATTCTTTAATATATCGGTAAAAATCGGATAGTCTTTTTTGTTATCAAATTCGATTAAATAAGAAAGCACACTGAGTCTCAATTCTTTTTCGTTAATTTGCTGTCGTATAAAAGAATAGCTTTCTTTAGAAAAATATTTACCTAAATAGGTGAGAGCCACACTTCTATCCGGAGAACCTGCTTTTTCTATTAGCTTTAATAGAAAATCTTTTGCATATTTATGTTTGGTTTTAGCTATCAATTGAATCAGTTCTTCTCTATCTTTTTTCCTATAGCTATCCTTATAATTCTCAATCATATACAAAAGATAACGATTTGGTTCTTTAGAAACTATAGTCTGTATACTCGATTTAATCATGTGATCACTTAACATCTTTTGTATAAGCAGGTTGTCTGTCTTTTCCATCTTGAGAACCATACAGGCAGAAACCCCGGCTTCCCGATTCCAATACGAAGTATCAGATAATAATTTTATAGTCACATCGGCAGCTTCAGGAGTTTTGAGATTCCCCAACTTTTCACCGAGAGTTTTCTTTCTCGATAAGGAACTTTCCCGTATGATAGCTTCATGAAGAATTTGTTCTTTGCTATCTTTAGCCTGTATGGGATAAAACAAAAAAGTAAAGAGAAACATAAAGTATATACTGAAGATTTGAAGTTTCATAAGTAATTCCTTAATTTATTTCGTAGGTTCCATAACTTAAGGTCTGAGAAGAATAAGACTCTAAAGCCAAATGCAAAATCTCATTCACCATATCTCGATAAGAACCGAAGGTTTCTTTATAACAGATAGGTAGAGAACTATACCTATAAGATAGACCCGGAGTAAGATTTATTTCCAAGAAATAGCAGGACTTAAATGGATCCACCATAAAATCGAGGCGAGCATAACCTCGAACTTTTAGCCTTCTACAAATTTTTACTGACTCTTTCTGTATAAGTTTCTCTAAATTATCTTCTGTGTCAAAGACTAATTTTTCAGGCATCTCAGCCTTGGACTTTATATCACAGGAATACACCTTTCCGGGATAGACAAGCCTCGCAACCTTTGTTGTACGATACTCATCCGGATTACCAAATACACCAACTGTATAATCCTCTCCCCGAATAAACGTTTCAGCCAGAACTTCTCCAAAAGTTTTTAGCATCGGAATCAAGTTTTTCTTCAGTTCTTCAAAATTTCTCACTCTCGATTGTTCTGTGACCCCAAGACTCGAACCTTCGTATACCGGCTTTAAAAAAACCGGATAGGTAAGAGAAACTTCCTGAGGGATAGAATTTAAATATTCTGAATCGGCGGTTAAAATATTTAGCTCCTTTGCCAGAAGCTTTGTAAGGTGCTTATCGAGGGAAACCGATTGTGCATAGGCCGTAGAACCCGTGAAAGGAAAGCCCAAAAATTCCGCCAGGGCCGGGACATAGGACTCACGGGACGGAGAGGAGAAGCCCTCTACAAGGTTAAATAAAATAGTTTCTGCTTTTTGGGGCAGATACTCCTGAAGCTTTTTTAAGACATCGGTCCTGGAGCGCAGAGGTTCAAGGATTATACATTCCATCCCCACTTGCCGAATTGTATCGGCAAGAAACTCTACACTATCACGGGATTCCCATTCCTGCTCCAGGTTTTCATTACCGACCGGTAAGCCGTGGACATCAGCTAAAAGTAAAACCCGATAGTTCATCAGTTCAGGATTTTAAACTCGACCCTCCGGTTTCTTTCCCTTCCTTTTTTGGTTTTGTTACTGGCGATAGGAGAAGATTCCCCCTTGCCTACTATTTCTATCTGAGAACCTGCAATTCCCTGTTTCTTCAAAAAATAGGCTATCGAGCTTGCCCGGTATCTGGATATTTTACGGTTCAACTTCCTGCTTCCACGGTTACAGGTATGACCGGTGATTCGGATTTTAGCTTCCGGATTTGTCTTCAGGTATTCGGCAATGCCTCTCAAAGCCGGGAGAGAATCAGAAGTATACCAATTGCTATTTCTCGCAAAACGAAGCTTTGTCTTTTCAATTTTTTCTTTGGAATAAACTTCAAGAGACTCCGGTTGGTTTGTTTCAGGTTTAGTCTCTTTTTCTTCCGGTTCAAAAGTTTTCTCTGCGGTTTTCTTCTCTTCTTTATTCTCTAAGGGTTTTTCCGAACTGTCCTTCTTTTCTTCTTTTAGTAGCGGTGGTTCTTCCGTTTTATTTACTACTTTCTTCTCAGGTTCAGAATCCTTTTTCTCCGGTTCTACCTTCTTACCCGGCACGGTATCTCCGCCTTCCGGTATTTCCGATTTCTTATCCTCAGGACTTTTGAGAGGCTCATCGGTAATAAGCGGATCTTTGCTTTCATTCAGGGTCTGTTTATCTTTAGGTGTATCCGGACTAGTGTTCTTAGTCGGATCGGGATCATTATTATTACAGGCTCGATATAGAAAGAAAAGGATAAGTAAGACTATCAGACCAAGAATTATTAAACGTAATAAACCGCTCTTCTTTTCTTCTTTTTCTTCTTCTTTCTGAATAATCGGAGTTCTCGGAGCTGTAGGAGGAAGCTCTGTTTTTCGGGTTACAGGTGGTTCTACAGGTTCTTTCACAACTTCTTTAGGAGGAGCCTTAAAGAGAGGTTCCGGCTTAGAGCGGGTTACTTCCCTATCTTCTTCTATCTTTCTTAATCTATCCGAAAAAGAAGGAAATAGATCCTCCATTTTCTTTTCTGCTTCAGAAACTTTCATTTCCTGTTCGAGGTTCTCAGCTTTTAAAACCTCAGTTTTTGGCTCTTCAGCAGGAGGAGGAAGTCTATCTTCCGGTTCTTCTGTTGAAAAATCAGAATCAGGCTCTTCCTTCACAGCAGAAGGAAAGTCTACAGGAACTAATTTTGGAGATGTAGAAGAGGTTTTTTCTTTTTTCTTAGCCGCTTTCTTTTTCGCTCCTGCCTTCTTTTTAGCTGCTTTGGCCTTAGGTTTCTCTTTGTCGGCTTTGGAAGCTTCTAAAAGCAGGATTTTTGCCTGCGGACTGACCGGGTAGTGTTCTGCGATATAGGCAAGACTCGCTTTTTCTACCTCCGTTACAATATTACCATCTCCGGCGCTTTCTATAAACTCCTTCGCCTTTTGAACGGTAATCTTCTTCTGAGGATTTTCCGACTGGAACTTTTCTGCTTCATCTAAAAGCCCTCTGTCGTATTTGATTCCATCTATTATCCTGTAATAAGACTTTGCCATAATGCACTATTATCTAATGAGACAGAATTCTGAAAAGAAGAAATTTTTTAGGGAACAAACGAACTCTCACTGTTTCCCTAACAGAAATAACTTTCCTGTATATATCCATAAAAAAAACAGTTGTAAATTTATTTCTCCCCTATACATTTCTCTCGATGCTACACAGGATTCGAGAAACCATAAGTTCCCTCTTATTTTTTAAAAGCCGGGATGGATACCCCGATACTTTTCTTGAGGAACTACACTTCCAATCCAATAAGATCATTCTTCCTGCCGGTTTAATCTATCTTTTTGCCTGGCTCCCCTACATTCCGGTAGATTCTCAACTCGTTCCGAATCAGGTCTGGATAATCTACTTACGCTACGGACTCAGCCTTTGCGGTTTTTTTGCCATCTTTCTTCATTTCAGTGTTTTTAAAAATAAAGCCATGTTTACCCTCATATTTCTGGGTATATATCTTGAACTCGCTGTAGGAATTATTACAGGATTATCCGGAGCTTCTCCTAATTATATTGGGGGCTATTTATTTTGCCTGATGCTACTTCTAATGACTCCTATTCCCATTTCAGCTTCTCTGGGAATCCTTGCCCTATCGATTATCTCTTTTCTTATTTCTTTTCTTTCCACGGGTGTTGACTTCCAAAAACTCCCATTAAATTATAAGTATAGCCTACAAGATCTGACGATTACTGTCTTAGTCCTTGGAGTTTTTTTACAAATTTTAAATAGAACCCGGTACAGAAGCTGGAAAAAGTCCAAACAAATTGAGATTCAGAAAGAGGAGACGAAAAAAGATAAAGAGAAAATTGATAACCTGCTTTTAAATATCCTTCCCGGTGCGATTGCCCAGGAATTAAAGGAAAATGGTTATGTAAAACCCATACATTACAACCTGACCACTATTGTATTCACTGATTTCGTGGATTTTACTAAAATTGCTGAGAAGTTAAAACCGGACGAGCTGGTAAAAGAGTTGGATAATTTCTTTACTGAGTTTGATAGGATTATCGGAGAACTCAAACTGGAAAAGCTAAAAACTATCGGTGACAGTTATATGTATGCAGGCGGCATTCCTTTAAGAAATACACAAAATCCAATTGATTGTTCTTTAGCTGCTTTAAAGATCCGTCATTATATCAACAGCAAAAACCAGGAAAATGAAAATCACCTCGAATGGAAAATCAGAATAGGAATCAATTCGGGACCGATCATGGCTGGCGTGGTGGGAAAGAAAAAATTCATTTATGACATCTGGGGGGATACAGTAAATATTGCTTCCCGCATGGAATCTTCCGGCTTACCGGATAAAATCAATATTTCAGAATCCACGTATTTACTGGTAAAGGACTTTTTTGAAATCGAGTTTCGCGGAAAGGTGTATGCCAAAAACAAGGGAGAACTCAGTATGTATTTCTTAAACCGCTTAAAACCTGAATTCTCCGAAGATAAAGAAGGCATTATACCGAATGCAATTTTCTGGGATAATTATAAAAAAATTGGATAAAAAAGGGGAAACAAAGTTCCCCTTCCAGGTAATTTCCTAAAGAATTCAGTATATCTAATATTCGAAACTGATATTGACTTCCTGAGTTTCAATTTCCTTATCTTTTTTGCTGAGATTCTTTTCAATTTCATTCTGGATAGCACTTATATGCGATACAACATCCGGATTTTCCGGACTTATTTTTAGCGCATCCTCAAGTCTTCGTAAAGCTACATAGTGTAAGCCCTTTGTTCTGTAGATTTCCGAGAGTAATATCAAAGTATTAATATCATAAGGATTTCTCAGCCTCAAAGCTTCACCATAATCTGCTGCTAAATCATATTGACCGCAACTCTTCAAGGATATGACAATATCCGTTATCACAGAAGAATCATTCGGTGCCAGGGAGAAATAATTCATAAGAATATTAGATTTTCTTAAATAATCTTTTTGTGCCGTATAAATATTCAAGAAGAGATTATATACTTCAGAATAGAAAGGCTTTCCATTAAAAGTTTTCCTCAATATACTGAGAGATTCATCATATTTTTTCTCATTATACTTTTCCAGGGCTTTATAGTATTCAGATGATTCATCACTTTTCATTTCGTTGTGAAGCTTAAAATCACTGGCATTGTAATCAATAACCAGTAGGGAAAGGTCATCCTTTATCCTTCCGGTATTTCTTATATTCTCAATAATGTTCTGTAAATCTCCACCTGACTTTTCTACTGTTTTTAAGAAAAGGGTTTCATCATAGTTCATCTCTTCCTTTCCCGATGCATCTTTAATCATAATATCATCGCGACCGTCTGAACCTAATATGACCCTATCTCCTTTCCCCAGTTTAAATGTTTGAATTCCAAGATCAATTTTATGCTCTCCGGGCGTTCCTACTTTCCTTAAAGACAGGTTATCTTCCAAAAAGGAAGCCACTCCATCTCTATACAATACAGGCCAGGGGTGCTCTGCATTCAGATAGTACATCACACCGGTAAGCTCATCAATCAAACCTATTGCAGCAGAAATTAGCATAGAACCATCAAAGGTTTTGAAAAGCTGGTTCAAATCCAGGTAAAGGTTTTTTAACCAGAGTTCCGGCAAAGCAGTAAAAGTCTTACCCGCCTTTGTCTGTATAAGATGGGCTTTTACCGAAGCACCAAATAATAAGACTCCTCCGGCTCCCTGAATAGATTTTCCCATAGCATCCGCATTTACAAAGAAAACGTAATCTCTTCCATTCAATACAATATTATCTGTGATGCAAATATCTCCACCGATTTCGTTTTTCCATTTTCTAAAAACAAATTGTTTGTATTGTTCTATATGAGATTTTGTTACAATCCGCTTTGACTCGTTCTGTTCCGACTGTAATGGTTTCACTAAAAGGGCAGTTAAAAAGTAGTCTCCGTCCTGTTGAACCTTTAATGCGTTTACCTGTTTTAAGGAATCACTCAATTCGGAAGTCCTCTGAATGACCTTGTCCTCAAGGGAAGCGTTTAACTGGGTTAATTCTTCCTGAGATCGTTTCCTGTGCTGAACCATTTCATTAAACTGTTCAGAAATGTGTCCGAGTTCATCATCAAAGAAAGGTTGAACCTTATAATCCAGGTTGTTCTTACTGATTTCCTCGATGGCCATTAAAAGTCGGGTTAGAGGTTTGGTAAGATTAAAGTATACGAATCCAAAAAGTAAAACTACTGTCAAAGCCGAGGTAGCCACAATATAGCCCGCCGATAGGTAGTTGATCTCTTTCATAGAATCCAAAATGTCCTGTGTGTAAACTCCCGAACAAACTACCCAGTCCCAGGCCCAGAAATACCTTGCATAGGTAGTCTGGGGTTCAAAGATAATCGGACTATATTTTGACTGCCAGACATAGCTCACGAATGCTTCTGAGTCTCTTTGAGAATTCAGCACCATCTCTCGAAATATCAGGTTACCATCCGGATCTTTTTTATCCATCAGGTTTTTACCTTCTAATTCCGGCTTAAGCGGATGCATAACCATATTTCCTTTTCCATCCATGATGAAAAAGTATTCCGTCTTATCATAGCGCATCTGCCGAATATTTTTTATTACCAGCTTCTTAGCTTCTTCAATGGTTTTAGGCATAGAAGGATCATTCTCCCAGGCCCTACTTCTTATACTTCTTTCATAATAATCCATCAAAGAAGTAACCGAGTTCACAACCGCCCTCAGTTTTCCTCTTCGCTCTTCTAATTTACCTTTTTCTAATAGAGGGAGGACTCTTAAAAAGAGAATAAGCGCAAAAATTCCCACCACTAAGAGACCTACAAAATTCATCTTCTTTCGAATCGAAAGCCGACTCACCTTATGCCAGAATCCCTTATTTTTATATAAATTTCCCTTCTCACTCATTATTTGGTCCAACCTTTTATAAGTTCTTCGTATTTAACTGTTTTAGGAGTTTCCCTCGGTCGTTCCGGTTTGGGTGAGCCCGGTTGCGCCAACCAGTATTCACGTCCCTTTTTGGGGTTTAATATAGGTGAATACGCCTGCATCTTCAGAGAACCCATTAAGGCATCCTGTTCTTCCGCCAATTTATCCAGAGCCTGCTGAGGTGTTACTTCGCCGGTGATGGCTTTTGCAATATTCTTCCACCAGAGGGCAGAAAGGCCGGAGTAGTAGGGAACGTTAGGACCGCTATCCGTCCATTTCTTTCTTTCAGAAGAACGATAAAATTCAATTAAGCCACCATATTCGTCTTTTCTCTCCGTCAGGTAATCATGAAAGATAGTAGATTTACGAATAGGAGTTCCACCTACCAAAAACTTTTTTAAATCTACTGTTTTAGAAACGGTAAACTGAGCCCAGAGCCAGGCCATAGCCCTTCTCTTTCCGGTAATGTTTTTCGGAATTGTCCAACTTCCTGCATCCTGGTATCCCACTTTCATACCATCATCCCAGTATCTTCCCCTCGGCGTAGGAGCCACTCTCCACTTGGGTTTACCGTATTTATCACAAACGGGGCTGTCCGCACTATGAAACCTGGAATCCGATAACCAGGTAATATACTGAAAAACTCTTTGTGCGATATTTCCTTCCGAAGCTTTTGGACCGGCATCTACCCACTCCCAGTTTAAAGCTTCGGGAGGCGCATACTTTTTTACCCACTCGATATATTTGGTGAGAGCATAAACTGCCGCAGGAGCATTGATGGCCCCTCCTCTTTCCACAGAGGAACCTACCGGGATTTTATTCTCCACACGAATTCCCCACTCGTCTACAGGTAGACCATTCGGCAAACCCTTATCCCCCACACCGGCAATGGAAAGCCAGGCATCCGTAAAACGCCAGCCCAATGAAGCAGAAGGTTTTCCGTAGTCAAGGTGCCCGTAAACTTTCTTTCCATCAATTTCTGTATTTGTAAAAAATTCGGCTATATCCTCATAGGCAGCCCAGTTAAGAGGAACTCCCAGTTCATATTTATATTTTTCACGAAATTTATCTTGAATGTCTTTGCGGGAAAACCAGTCATAGCGAAACCAATAAAGGTTAGCAAACTGCTGGTCGGGAAGTTGCAACTGGTTTCCATCGTAATCCTGACCGAATTCGAGGTTTAAAAAATCATCTAAATCTAAATTTGGATTTGTGTATTTTTTCCCCTCTTCTTTCATATAATCACTTAAGATTACCACACCTTTGGTTCTTAAGTGAGTTCCAACCATATCTGCGTCGTTTACATAGGCATCATAAAGAATCTTATTGTTTTCAATCTGATCCATGATACGGGTAACCACATCCCCCTCACCAATGATTTCATGCTCCACATGAATCCCTGTTATATCCTCAAAAGCCCTGGCCAGAACCCGGCTTTCCCAATAATGAGTTTCAATATTTTCTGCGGTAGTTTTAATACTTTCTCCACGAAACTCCGCACTGGCATTTTTAAACCAGAGTAATTCCTCAATTTTTTGTTGCCTTGATAAGCTGGAAGGTGAAAAAATCTCAGACCATTTCAGGATTTCTTCATCAAATTTATCCTTTGGCTGAAAGTTTACCTTTTCATCTACTTTTCGATTACAGGCAGAAAATAAAGTTATACCTATAAATCCCAAAAAAACCACCAGTAAAGTATACCATTTCTGATACATGAAACCCTCTATCTATTATTAAGTCAGTTCTTTATCTCTCATTTAAGTCTTGGGGGGTAAATACATTTTTTTCGAGAAATCAAAAAAAATCCTTTTCCTTTTTTTGATTTAATTAAATAGCAATAGATCGAGAAATAAATAGAATAGTTTACTTTTCTAATATACTTTTTTCTCAGCAAATTTATGAACAAAGATATAGGATTTATGAAAACAAAAATTCTCCTTACATTTTTTCTTACATTAGGTTTCACTCCCTTATTTTCTGATACAATTGTTTTAAAATCAGGAAAAAAGATAGAAGGTGTTTCAATAGAAAAAAATAGTGATGATTATGTAATTGCCAGAAGCCAGGAAGGTTACATAATTAGCATTAACAAATCAAACATTGAGAGTTTAAATAATGAAAAATTAGCTCCTTCCAGCAAAGACTATTCTTTCACATTTGTACAATTTATGTGGAATGATGTTCCTTTTCGGGGATACAGTGTATACGGTGAACGATTAAGCCAGAGAAATAACCAGCCTTATAAAAGTTTCTATGATGCCTGGAACCTCGTTTCCGGTCTTTCCTTTACGACACCTATAGAAAACCTAAAGATCAGCATGAACATGTACATGCCAACCGCTCACCGCTCACGCAGAGATAATGACTATTATTATCAGGTAGCGGCCGGAGATAAGACTGATTACACCGATGATATGGTCAAATCCATCATCAATGGAAAATATGAAGGAAATTTAAACTGGTCGAATGCGAGTATAGCCAGACAAAGAAAAGAGAATAATGGATTAAAAGATATCTTTGATACATTAATTCTCTATAATTGGAATACGAAAATTGGAAATGTCACTACAGGTTTTTATTTTGCCAATAATAATAATATAACACCTATTACTCTCGGAGAATTAGTTGTTGGATGGAAACCCAGAGTATTAGAGTTTCTAAATCCTTCTTATACAGCTTATTATCGTTTCACATCAGAAGCCGGTGGAGGGAATAACTCTACCAGTAATCACAGGTTTGACATCAGTCATACCTTTTTTAATGAGTCTGATTTTAAAATTACTCCTTCTGTATCTTCAGGTTATCAATTAAAGAATAATAGCAGTGATAGAAGACACGGTGTTTCTGATATTTCACCCGGTGTTAAATTTGAATTTAAAAACTTCTTCCTATCTTTTACAGATATGTACAGACCTGATGTTAGACTTTATGATAACGGTTCTGATTTAGGCGTATACAAAGACGTTAATAAAAATGACGGCTTAACTACCGATCCTTCCAAAGTTCACGGAATCAATAACCGAGTTGCACTTAAGGAAATTGATAACATCGTTGCAAATTCCGGTCTAAATGGTGACGCAGAAAAGGAAAGGTTAAAAATTGCCCTTACCGAAAAATACCAGCAGCAAAAAGTAGTTAAACATTACTACAGAGTTGCTTTCGGATATAGCCTCAAATTTTAATTCAGCTAAAGCAGGTGAACTTTCGAAAGTTCGCTTGCTTTTTTGCACAAACCGATAAAATGGATGTATGAGCCATGAATTTTGGGATAAAGTCTATGATTCCGAAACCTACATTTACGGAACCGAGGTAAATGATTATATAAAAGAAAAATTCAAAGTTTTTCCAAAAAATGCTGAGTTACTGGAAATTGCCTGTGGAGAGGGTCGTAATGCCTGTTATCTCGCAGATTATGGCATGAAAGTAACCGCTATCGATATTTCCGGAAAGGGGATTTCCAAACTTAATAAACTGGCCGAAGAAAAAAACCTCTTGATTACAGGTATAGAGGCAGATTTCCTGACATATCCTTTTGAAAAAAAATTTGATGTAATCCTTTGCACGTTTTTCCATCTACCCAAAGAAGAACGAACCTTTTTTTATAATAAAGTTAAATCTATCCTAAAAACCGGAGGCTTCTTTCTGGCAGAGTGGTTTCACCCTGATCAAAGAAAGAAAGGATACAACAGCGGAGGTCCTCCTGATCCGGCTTTGATGCTTACTGTTGAAGAATTAAACAGGACTTTTCTGGATTATGAAATTCTTCACCTCGAAAAAAAAGAAAGAGAATTGCAGGAAGGAACCCATCACAGGGGAAAAGCCTCGGTTGTACAATTCCTTTCAAGAAAAGTTTAAAGAATCCTAAATCCTCTTGCAAAATTTTATAGGCCAAGTATCCTTAAAATAAACTTTTCAAGGAAAGAGGGAAGTGTCTTAATAAATCCATAAAGGAAACTTCAAGTCCTAAAAAACTGTATGGAAATACTTAAAAACTTCATTCAACAAACTCGGAGCGATCTGGAACGGATCAGGAAAAATGTTCAGGCTCTTGAAACAGGGCAGGAACCCGTCCAACCTATGGCTACCGTTTATAAAATTTTGCATATAATCCAGGGAACCAGTAGCCTTTACGGCCTAAAATCCCTCGAAGAACTCACAGGTAATGCAAAAAATAAAACACGTGAGATTCAAAACGGTTCCGGAGATTTATCCGAAGGTATCAAACTGCTAAATTCCTATATAGAACATGTTTCAGAAAGTCTGGCTCTTTTGGAAGAAACGGGAGAAGAGGCCCAGACAAGCCTGGAAACGGGACACAGTCATTTTGAAAAAGAAACAGAATTCGAGAACTCACCTCATCCGGAAGAATCCCAACTCCAACAAATTGCCGATCTGGTTTGTGAATTGGCCCTGGTTAAAAATGAAATTTTTAAATACAAAAATACAATTGAGGAAAATGAATTCCAGAGAAACCTAAACTTTCTGGGTAGCCTTTCCAACCAGATACTAAAAAAATTAAAAAAAGTTAATATTTCTCCTTCCAATTTCAGCGTAACGGAAGCTCTTGTTCTTCAATCCGGAAAAAATATTTATGCAATTCCCCTGAAGAATACCACTGAAATTCTTCTCTTTCACCAGGGAAAAAAAGAAAAATGGATTAACTCCTTTCCCGGAAATGCAAGGTTCTTACACCACCAAAAAGACTATCCCCTCTTCAGCCTGGAAGAAATATTAAGTGGAAATCCGCAAAATACTACTGATGAACTCTTGCAAAATGAAACTTCTATTAATCTGGTCCTCCTAAATTATGCAGGTAAAGAATTGGCCCTTATACCGGAAAAAATCCTGGATATTGACTATCTCGTTGTAAAAGCTCCCGGAAAAGTCTTAGAGGGCCTGAGTCTTTTTACCGGGGCATCCACGACTCCGGGTGGAAATATTGTTTTTGTAATTAATCCCGAGTTCATTGAAACATATGGTTCAGAAATCAAAAAACCGGAAATCTATCAGACAACATCGAAAGAAAAAACAAATCAAGAATTGGAAAGTCTTTTACTATTTGAAACGGAAGGAAAACACTTTGCTATTCATACGGGAATAATACAATTGGTTCAAAAGATTCATTCAGATATATTGCATCTTGAGGCAAACCCTCCCCTTATCGAAATTCGTGGGAAAGAAATAGGCCTGGTTCCTCTTCCGGAAACCATTTTTTCACCTCAAAAAGAAAAAGGTTCTGAGGGATATGTAATAGTTTTTCATAAAGATGAGAGCTTAAAAGGAATTATCGCCGATAATATTCTGGGAACTACAGAAGAGTATCAGGTCGCAAAAGTGGATTCAAATTCAGCCCCCGAAAGCAATCATTTTTCCATTCTGGGGAAATCCACTATAAAAGAAAAGGATACCCTTTTATTGGGTATATAGATTGAGAACTTACATCTGGACAGAGAAATGAGAAAATTTATTATAAATAACCATAAAGGCGGAAGTTGTAAAACAACATCAGCTGTAAATTTAGGAGCAGCACTGGCAGAAAAGGGGAAAAAAGTCTTACTCATAGACCTCGACCCGCAGGGTTCAGCTTCTATCTGGTTCGGACAAAAGCGAATTCAAAAAGGAGAAAGCCTTTTCTCTCAGGATGCCGAACCCGGTCTTGTCGACAGAATTACGATCCCTACAGAAACAGAAAATTTGTTTCTCATTCCCAATATTAGCATTAAAGAAAGAAACAATAAAGACACGAAACAATCGGCATCCAGAGGCAATGTTTTAAAAACTCGATTGAAAGAGTTAGAAGAGAGCCGCTATGATTTTATCTTTTTTGACTGCGCTCCGGGCCTAAACCTTGTTACTCTTAATGCACTCGCAGCTGCTGATGAACTTCTCATCCCGATTGCAGCCAATTATCTGGTTTTGAATGGTGTTATTAGCCTTTTAGAAACAATAAAAACAGTGAAAGTTAAATTAAACCCAAACCTGCATATCTCCGGTGTCCTTCCTTCGAGAGTAGATGCGAAAGTAAAGCATACCCTTGAAATTTTAGATTTGTTAATAGAGAAATTTGGAAGTCTGGTTTATCAGACCTATATTCGGGAAGATATTAAGCTTGCTGAATGTCCCTCATTTGCAAAGACAATCTTTCAATATGATAGTAAAAGCATGGGTGCAGAAGACTTCAGTGCCCTTGCTGATGAAATTTTGGATAGGTGATTGGAGAAATAGATGGAACAAAACAGACTGACTATTGGTAATAATCCTTTTGATATTTCTCTTGATATTCCGGGAATTGAACGACCTATTCAAAAGCCCAAGAAAGAGGAAGTTAAAGAAGCTACAGATAAAAATGCTGCTTTTGATATTGAATTTCGAAAAATTGTAGGAAGAGCCAGGTTAGGTGAATTCTCTCTAAGATTTAATAAAGAACAATACGAAGGAAAATGGAAGGAACTGGCAAATGGAATAAATTCCATATTGGATGCCTTTCAAAAAACCTCTCAGGAAAAGAATGAAACCCTGGAAGAAGTCCAATCCTTTTTAGTTGAACACAAAGCCGGTTTAGAATCAGAAATGCAGTCATTAGAGACTGTTGAAACCAGGTCCAAAGAAACCTCCGAGAAGCTTTTAGAAGAAGCCAATCGAGCAGTAAGCAGCCTTCATAATTTAACCGAGATTCTGGAAGAAAGCAGAGAAAGTATAGAAGTACCGGATGCTTCGACTTCCGGTTCTGATTCCAGGGAAAAGTTAAACTTATTTAAAGAAAGACTTCTGGAGTTGAATCGTATAGAAAAATTCATTTCAGAGATTAATTCTCAAATAAATGTTCTTTCTCTGAATACCATCATTGAAGCCAGTCGAATTGAAGAACCCGGCAAAGAAAGTGTACTGGCCATCGCGAGAGAATTGAAAGATTTTTCTAAAGAGTCTTCTTCTCAGCTCCAGACATTCATTACGAAAATTCAATCATTTCAGATAGAGGCCTCAGAAACCCTGAATCAAATTTCGTTCAGAATGGAATATCTCAATAATATGGGTTACGCCTTATCCTACCTAAAGGAAATGATAAAGAAATCACTAAAGGAGCTCCAGAACTTTGAAGATTCAATCCAGAAAACGAGAGATTCAGCCTTCTATCTACAGGAAAATACTGTTCAAAAGCTCAGTGCTTTGACTGAAAAAGGAAAGAAAGACTTGGAGAGTCTTAAAAAAATATCCGAAGATGTTCTTAGAATTGCGGAAAAATCAGACTAAACTTGAGATTCAAAAGGGAATGCAAAATTTTTTAAAGATAAGTCTTAGAATTGGAATACTTATTTGTCTCATCTGTATGCCTTTTTTTACAGCTGCAGACGAATTACCGGATTTCAGGAGAGGAAAATCAAAGGCCAAAGATAATTTCAAAATGGGCCTGAAATATTTCCATAGGGCTCAATTCGGAGCAGCTAAAGAAAACTTTATTGCATCTCTTTCTGTAATGGAAGATTTCCACTTAGCAAGAAAGTTTCTTTCAGATACCTATTTCCTTTCCGGAGAATGGCAGGAAAGCCTGAATGAGTTAGAAATACTGGATCGTTCAAGGAAAAATCCTTACTGGAAAAATCGTATAGAGGTACTCAGACTTCTAATTGCCGGTGAAGGAAAAACTCATCCCCTTACTTTTTATAATAAAATTCTGGGAGATGATTATCGCGGTTACCGTTTCGAAAATCCTACCGATGCCCTTGTCGATGAAAATGGAAATCTCTTCATTCTTTCCTTTAAAACCGGTAATATAGTTAAATTCGATACAAATGGCTTTCCGAGAGGTAATTTTAAAGGTGGTTTCGCCCGTTCCATGAAAGGGCCTATGTTTTTCACCCTATTTAAAAATAACCTGTACGTTAGTGATTTTACTTCAGATAAGATTTATGTATTTAATACCAAAGGATATTTCAAAACAAGGTTTGGAAAAAAAGGAACAGGAAAAGGTGAGTTCATAGGGCCGGCCGGAATAGCCGTTTCCTCCCGTGAAAAAATCTACATCGCAGACTCCGGGAATAACCGCATTCAAAAATACGATCTGGATGGAAATTTTCTTCAATCATTTGGAACGAAAGGAAGAGGAAAACTTTACTCTCCTGCCGGAATAACAGTTTCAGAAGATGAAACGATTTATGTAGTCGATAAGGGGCATAGGAGAATCGTTAACTTTGATGATGAAGGAAATTATATTGGTGAACTCACTCACCCGGACTTTATTCGCCCCCGTTCTATTAAAATTTATAACAACAAGCTTTATATAACCGATGAAGATGCAGGACTCATGATCTATGATCCACAGAAAGTGGAATGGTCGCATTTTCCTTCTTATATGGATGAGACAGGTAAATATAATACTTTACTTCGCCCTTTTTCCTGTGCTCACGATTATACCGGAGCTTTTTATACAATAGACAATGCCAGGCACAGAGTCGATATTTTCACCCCTCGCAATACTCTCGGTTCTAACCTGAATGTTTTTGTTGAAAAAGTAATCCTGAATCGTTTTCCGGATATATCTTTATTAGTAAACGTAAAGGATAGGTTAAATAAAAATCTGAAAGGCATTAATCGAAGTGCATTCAGAATTATAGAAAATGAAAATATCTACCCCCTGGTTGGCCTTGCTGATATGAAACGATTTAATGATAGAATCAGTGTGGCTTTTGTTTTTGAAAATAGTCCGGCTATACACAATATTTCTGAAAAGATTCCGGGTTTCATGGGTCATCTATTTGGTTCCTTTACAGAAAAAGATAGAGTAGAAGTAATCAGAGCCGGTAATGATTCTGTTCGAGTCTATGACTTTGGATATTCCGTTCTGGATGTATATTCCAAAATTCGAAAATCTCAGGCTGAAAAAGGTTTCATCAATCTCGGTAAAGGAATTTTCGAAGGAATAAGTGATTTAAATGATAGACTGGGTCCAAAAGCTCTGGTCGTACTTGTATCCGGGGAAAAATTAGACAATAGTTTTAAACAGTATGATATTATTAGAAATATACAATATGCGAATGCACATTCAATTCCCATCATCTTTCTTTCTTTAAAAGGAGATGGAGAAATGGTTTCCCAATACAAAGATATGGCCGAAAAAACAGATGGATTATTCATTAAAGTTCCGGGAAGTCAGGAAGAAAAAA
Organism: Leptospiraceae bacterium; assembly: GCA_024233835.1. Classification (NCBI taxonomy): domain Bacteria; kingdom Pseudomonadati; phylum Spirochaetota; class Leptospiria; order Leptospirales; family Leptospiraceae; species Leptospiraceae bacterium. The sequence continues at coordinate 515,663 of JACKPC010000003.1, read as the reverse complement.
ATCTTTATAAATTTATAAAATCAAAAAAAGATAAAAGGTATATTGTTTCCTACAGAACGAAAACAGCTTCTGAGCTGGGAGGCAAGTATATGGACATACAGGTGGATGTTTTTCACCGCAGGATAATAGGAAAAGCGAGGACAGGATACTTTGTGCCCGAAGATAATTAAAACCGTTTTCTTTAGCGCTTTATTTTTTGTAACTTTCGCTGCTTCAGCAGAAGATATTTATGATCATCTCAAGCAAGCAGATGCATTATATCAGAAAAAAAATTACAATAGAGCCCTGTTTCATTATAAAAATGCTATCAATGTAAATCCATCTTCAATAAGGGCACTATCCGGGTTTGCACGATCCTCTATGAAAATAAATTCCTCAGTTGATGCTCTACAAGCCTATAAAAGAATTCTTGAATTAGAATCTAAAAACATAGAAGCTATAGCAGGAATTGCAGAAATTTACGCAAATTCAGATAAGTTTAAAGAAGCATTAGCCCTTATTGATGAGGGACTGAAGATTGAACCTTATAACCCAAAGCTTTTAATCACCCGTGCCTCGGTTCTATTAAAAAGAGGAGAATATAAGAAAGCCCTGCGTAATCTTGAAGACTCTAAAAATAAAATAGTCAATAACCAGGAATTTAATCTTTTATATGCAAGAGCCAACGCCCTGACCGGACGTTATAATAAATCCGAAAAAATTTTAAATCATCTCATTACAAATTTTCCTGATAATGCAATTTACTTTGTTGAAATGGCAAAAATAAAGTTTCAAAAGGCTATTGATATTTATCCTTCTAACCAAATCGATAGTTTAATGAAAGAGGCCAAATCAAATCTTTTAACGGCTATTGCTCTTGATGGTGAAAATGAAGAAACTCGCTGGCTATTAATAAAAACCTATATCTGGTTTCAGGAATATGATAAGGCCCAATATAATGCAAAAATCCTCGAAGAAAGCAAACCAAATGATGCTTCTTTAAAATATATACTCGCTTTTTTGAGTGATAAGCGAAACGATATTTCCTCCGCCACTTCAGCTTATGGTGATGTTCTGCACCTGAATAATCAGGATGAAATCGGTAGATTTTCTTCGGAAGCCTTTGCCATTAAACATCTGAATGAAAAACACAAGTTTCGAACTTATTTAGGAAAAGTCCGAATGTTGAGTTATAGAAATTCTAAAAATGATTACTCCTATGGTGAATCCACGTTTCACTTAATGAGAAGTAAAGATCTGATTCCAAATAGCAGCCTGGTTAGAAAGGAAACACTAGAATTTCATTATAGAGCCGGTCATCTGGATGAATTGATTAACACCTTAAAAAAAATACGGGATGACGAGCCGAGTAATATTAAAGTTCATAATCGTTTAGAAAATGCTCTTCGCTACAGAAAGCAAAGCCTTTCTTATCGCGAGGGTTACAGTACGATTGAAGGAGCAACTGATTTGCGAATCCGCTCTGTTCCGGAAATCTTTATCTTTGATCCAAAACCAGATAACTTCCTGGAAGGACATCCCGATACTTCTGTTATTATCGGTCATGCAATGAAAAATGCGTTTTCTGTTCAAAACGGTTTAAATGTGGTGAATGGAAAAGAAGAAGAAAGGATTCGTAGTAAAATCCTGGAAGTAAAAAAAGAATATAAAGCTACAGAAGGGGTTTTTTATTCTCCCGAAATCTTGAATTACCTTGATATAGATAGGAAACAATACCGTAAAATTCGCTATGTGGGATTTGGAAATTATAAACAGACTGGAAATTCTCTCAGTCTCAAGTTTCAAGTATATGATAGGTTAGAAGGAAAAATTATAAAAAAAATAAAACTCTCCTCTCAGGGTGGTAACTTCTTAACTGAGCTGGCAGTCCGTACTGCTGAATCTGTAAGTCGATCCATTCCTATAATGGGTAAGGTCTTAAAAATAAAAGATCATAATGTAATCTTGAATCTTGGATACAGAGATGGTCTGGCAAAAGACCAAATTCTCGATATTACACGAAAAGGTAAAAAAGTAGCGGAAGTTAAAATAAAAAAGATGGACGAGTTTATTTCTCTTGCTGAACCTATTAATGTGGATTGGAGAAAGAAAATCAGTCCCAAAGATACTGTAGAAAAAGGGAAGCCAGATGATAAGCAAAAAAAAGGCGGGAAGAAAGAGAACTCGCAATCAAACTAAAAAGGATTTCGTACAAGAGGAACTTCAAAAAAAGGAAATTCCTTCAGTACAAAAGACTTCCGAAACTGAAGATATTCAATTTCAGGTTATAAATCCTGCCAATCTTGAGGTAATCGGCTCTTTACCGATTTTTAATCAGGAACAGGTAGAAGAAAAAATACGTTATGCAAGAGAAACGTTTCCCTCCTGGTCTTCTTTGAGCTTAAACCAGAGATCTCGTGAATTACTCAAGCTTCGTTCCTATCTGGCGAAAAATTCGGAAGAAATGATAAGCACCATCTGTCTTGAAACAGGAAAATCCCGGATGGATGCTCTAACAGAAGTTTTAACTGTCTGTGAATCTATAGACTATGTTGCCAAACAGGGAAAAAAACATCTGAAACCACAAAAAAGAAACACCGGTTTAATTTTAGCCCATAAAAAAGCTTATATTAATTACCATCCTTATGGTGTTGTCGGTGTAATCTCTCCCTGGAATTATCCCCTTATTTTAAGTTTAACCCCCATTGTAAATGCCTTGATGGCAGGAAATACCGTTGTTTTAAAACCTTCTGAAATAACTCCTTTCACTGCTCTCAAAGTATTAGAATTCTTTCAAAAAGCGGGACTTCCTGAGGGTATTCTTCAAATTGTTACCGGCAAAGGCAGTACAGGAGCTGCTCTGGTAGAATCCATGGGAACCCATATGATCTGCTTCACAGGCTCAACAGCTACCGGAAAAAAAATCGCTGAAACCTGTGCAAAAATGTTAAAACCGGTAATTTTGGAACTGGGTGGAAAAGATCCCCTGCTGGTATTTGAGGATGCTAACCTGAAACGGGCGGCAAAGGCTGCTATCTGGGGTGGTTTCTTTAACTCAGGCCAAACCTGTATTTCTGTAGAAAGAGTCTATGTTCAGGATTCAGTATACGACTCATTTATTCACCTTCTCATGGAAGAATATAAAAATGTAAGACAGGGACAGGAGAACAATTTTCCGGAAGTTGGGAGTATGACTTCTCCCGGGCAAGTAAAAATTTTAGAAGAACACTATGAAGATGCCCAAAAAAAAGGAGCAAAAATACTTGTCGGTGGAATTCGACAGGAAAATCAAAAGGGTTACTATCATAAACCTGCTATACTTGTAGATGTAAATCATACAATGAAAATTATGAAAGAAGAAACTTTCGGACCGGAAATTTCTATTATGCGCTTTAGTACGGAAGAAGAAGGAATCGCTCTGGCAAATGATAGCTGTTACGGATTAAATTCTTCTATCTGGACGGGAAATGCAAATAGGGGAAAGCAAATTGCTAAAAAGATTCAGAGTGGAAGCGTTTGTATAAATGATTGCTTGAGTAATTATCCTGTTTCTGATCTTCCCTTTGGTGGATTTAAAGAAAGTGGTATGGGTAAAGTCCATGGACCGGAAGGAATTCGTAGTTTCTCACAAATTCAATCGGTTATAATGAATCGCTGGTTCTGGAAATTGGATAAAGAACTCTGGTGGTACCCCTACTCGGAGAAATTCTATAAGTTTATGGACAGGATGATGAAACTTTTATTTGGCTAAGAATTTATTTCAAATATAGACAGGGACTTATGATATCTCTCTTGAGTCCTTGGCTGCAAAAATGCAATTACCTCAGTCATTACGTTTCGTTTAATATTAAATATAATACTATCTGCAATTTCACGGCAAATAAAAAGTCCTCGACCGTGGGAATCAGATAATCCGAAAGGAAGACCCGTTTCAGGGTTTGTATAAATATGTCTGTCAAAACGTTTTAGGATTTCTTCTTTTCGTAGCGAACCAAACCTGTCTCGTGTCACAATAATAAAAATATTATCACAGATTCCAAAGCCGAGTTGAAAGGCATCCTCCCTTTCCAGTGTAATATTTTTTAATGGAATCAGGATATCCTTGGAAGGAAACTCGTACTGATACTTAGAATTACCGTAGATATCCCTCGGCGCCCTAATCATTGCATTAGAACTTAGTTCCTCTAAAATCTGAAAAACCACAGTCGGGGCTCCATTATCAATCATGTAAGTGCCAATATTTTCACATAGTTCCACACGATTCGTATCCGAATATATGGAAGTGAAAACAACTTCATTCTCAGCCGGAACTTTAAATTGCTCAGTCTGAACTACCTGAAGTTTTTCCTCAAAATATTTCTCTACTCCAAAAATATCCCCACTTAAAAGCTTATTCGCGACAACAGAAATGAATTTGAAGTCTAAAAAGGAGTATTTCGGGATAATATTATAGATTTTATGCTCGTATGCGTAATGAACATAATGGTTTATATCATAAGCGGTTATCAGAGCGTACTGAATCTCAGGAAAATTATTCTTTACATAATCAATTAGCTCTAAACCGGATTTTCCGGGCATTCTGATATCGGAAAGAACCAGATGAATTGGAAACCGGTGTAAGAGTTCTATAGCTGTTTCAGCGTCTTTAGCGTCAAACACCTGAAAATTCTCGGCTAATAGAGCATCGCGTATACTTACCCGGATAGAATCTACATCTTCAACTATAAGAATAGACTTATTCATCTTTTTTAAACTATGTACTTGCAGAAATTTATATCAGCTAATAATGTTAAATCCATTAATATTTAATCGCAATAACTGTCTACACTATATTCGACCTAAATGCCGAACTTTTCTTTCAGGAGTAATAAAATGAAACATTCCTTTCTTCTTTTTTTCTTTCTAATATATCTCATAATTTGTCTGAATCCTGTTTCTGCAGGTGTAAGGAAAAAAAGTAGAATTTTCAAAGTTCTGGTTGCAGGGGATGTAATGTTTAATTGGGGAATACGAAATTCTAAAAAAATATTAGGTAAAAAAATGTTAGGAACGGAACTTCGTAATGTTTTTTCTGAAGCCGAGGTAAGAATGATTAACCTCGAAACCCCGATTACAACACATAAGGAAGGGATGCAAAAAAATAAATCTTATATTTTTCGGGCAGTACCTGAAGATATAAGTATTCTTCAAGAATTGGGAGTAAATACAGTTTTCTTAGGAAATAACCATGCCATGGATTATGGAGATACCGGAATTAAAGATACATTTAACTATTTAAACCAATACAAGATTCGCTTCAGCGGGGCCGGTATAAACCGGGAGGAAGCCTATAGAGCATTAAAAGTAGGCCCGGGAATTAAACTCGTTTCAGTAAGTGGTATTGGTCCGACGAACCTTTTTGCAGGTAGTAAATCCCCCGGTGTAGCTCACCTTTCTTATCCTTCTTTAAAAAATGCCTTAAAGAAAAAAAGAAAATCAGAAATTTTTATTCTTTCCTGTCACTGGGGAGTTGAATATAATCCTGAACCCGACAAAAACCAAAGAAATCTTGCAAAGAAACTGATTGATGCAGGGTACGATATTATAGTAGGACATCACCCCCATATCCCCCAGGGAATCGAAATATATAAAAATAAACTCATTCTGTATTCACTGGGAAATTTTATGTTTGGTAGTCGAAACCAATATCTAAACCACAATGTGATTGCGATTTTACATTTTAAAGAGAATCAATTAATCACCTGTGAAATTATACCGGTTTTCGGAAAGTTTCAGGAAGAAGAGCATCATGTATTTCGAATATTAGAAGGACAGGATAGAGATGTATTTTTTACAGAATATAAAATTCTATGTAAAAAACTGGGTACAAACCTTATCATTAAAAATAACAGGGCTTACATCCATTTCCCGACCGCCAGGTAAGCTCTATGTATCATATCAACAAATACCATAAAAAATCCAATGAGAAGCAGGAAATAAGAAATTTCCAATAAGTGGAGCTTGTAAAATCCGAGTAAAGAAAGGGTAAATGCTGTAAAAAAAATAAGACCTGAAATTTTAAATAAATAGCTGGAATTGCAAAGCCAGAGAACAAGTCCCGTTACACCCGAAGCTGCATAAATAAATAACCAGCTTACAAGGCTTATCTCTTTTGTATTCAACAAACTTTCTTCCAATAATATAACAGACTTGGCTTCTAAAACCGAGTTTAATTTGAGATTTTTTATAATAATAAAAAAAGCAGAAAAAAATAACAGGAAATAAAATAAAACTTTCCAAAAGAAACGCAATTTTACTTCTGTATACCCTAAGTGAAAGATACTGGCAAAATACAGTATATACACCGGTATTAAATAATATACAAGAGAAAGAATGGTTTGAAAAGATTTCTTTTTCTTATAAAAACTTTGCTCTTCCGGCCCTCCCAGCAAATTGCGTATATCTTCTTTATCTGAAGCAAATTCAAGTGAAAAATACGAAATACTTAAATAAGAATGCTTTGAACTACCTGGTATTTCAGGAGACTTAAAAAGAATCATAAAAACCAGAATCCAAAAAAAAGCTCCGGATATAATTCCATAAACTATGTGGCGAGAGTTGAGCCAGAATGTCTTCATTTATCTGACCTGGGCAGAAACATTCTTTAAAGTATAGAGAAGCTTTCGAAGCGCATAAGAAGAACGAGAATCATGAAGAAACTTAAAACCATAACCATTTGGCTTATCATATAAATTACCATTATTTATCCAGCTTACTTCCGCGTCTATAGGAATCCTTTTTGCCTGCGGATATAATAAAAGCCTACACCTATCACCCACTTTTAAATCCAAAAGTTCTGTCTCTAAAAATATTCCATTTTGTGAAAGATTTATTGCAGATGTTATGTGCTTTTTTTCGATTGTCCTATGAGAAAGTAAAACAGAGAAGCGAACACTATAACGGGGTGAGTGATATCGAATTAGAAACTCACGGATAGATGCCTTATCTTCCTCACTGGTTTCGAGAATTTTAAGCCAGAGACCGATTCTTCCGGAATTGAGCGACTCCTTTGCAAACAAACTCGTAACCATCTCTGCTTTTCCGCGACTATAAAGGTTTAAGGAGAGAAATATAAGTATATTTGAATCTTCTTCCGGTAAATAATCAAAATCCTCTTCATAAACCTTCAAATATAAATATTTCTCTGTAATCAGGCTCGACTCGAGAAAATATTCATCTCCCAGCACATTGATAGTTACCGGTATTCTAACCCCATTTTGATGTCTCTTTAAAAATTCTTTTTCAAAAAAATTAAAGTATACGTGCTCAATTAATCCCTGAACTCTTTGTTTCATCCCTTATGATATTGGTAGTAGATTTATTTTCCCAGTCAAGAGGAAAATTCTCTTCTGAAAAAAGAGATGAATTCCTGGCCTAAAAAAAATTGCTTGTTTGTATGAATTATATAATCTATCGTCTTCTTATTTTTAGTCTCCTTTTTATCTTATTCTGTAAGAAAACAGAATCCATTAAACCCATAAAACCCGGTCAAAACTTTGAACTACAGGGACACCGGGGAGCACGAGGTCTTTTACCGGAAAATACAATCCCCGCTTTCCAAAAAGCTCTTGAGTTAAATATGAATGTTATTGAACTTGATACAATCTTAAGTTCAGATAAAGAAATTCTTGTTTACCATGATATTTTTTTAAACTCCAATCTTTGTAGAACACAGGAAGGCAAAAAACTGGAACCCAAACCTGTTAATCATATCAGTTTACAGGAATTCAAAAATCTAGATTGTGGCAGTGTAAAGAATCCAAAATTCCCTGAGCAAAAAACCATCCCCAAAACTCATCCACCTGATTTAGAAGAAGTTTTTTCTTTTATAACAAGCTATGAAAGAAAAAATCCGGAAGCTAAAAAAGTATATCTAAATATAGAAATAAAAGCAAATCCTCATGATATGACAGACAAAGATCTATATTTTCATGCAGATAAAATCATCACTCTTGCTGAAAAATATTCCTTAAAAGATAGAATTACTATTCAATCCTTTGAACATATCGTTCTAACATATATCAAAGAAAAATATCCTTCTGTAAAAACTTCTGCTCTTTTTTCCATGACCTACTTTCAGTTTTTTCGTTCTAAACTCGGATGGATAAAAGGTTTGCAAAAGGAAGTAATTGAAAAATCTATTACTTTAAAAGTAGATTACATATCTCCTTTCTATGCCTATGTAAACCCGGACTTTGTAAAAGCCTGTCATGAGAAAGGTTTAAAGCTTATTCCCTGGACAATCAATAGTGAAGAACATATTGAAGAAATTATGTCATACGGAGTTGATGGTATTATATCAGACTATCCGGATAGGTTATACAGGGTATGGAAAAAATTAAGCGAATCTTCATTATAATTTTTCTTGCTCTTCACCCGGCTTTATACGCAAAAGAAGCCAAAAACTGGATCTATGTGGTTTTTAATACATTAGATAAGCTTAAACTATCAGACCTTCAGTATAACTTAAAACCTTATAGTATTTATTGCATAACAGGTCTTAAACTAAAAGCTAATGGTTCAATATTCATACCTATTTCGTATGTATCTATGATTAAAAAAAAATTAGATTCTAAAATAAAAGCAGGTTCTAAAATATATCCTATGATTATTTTTGCCTCATCCCGAGAAGGAAAGGCTTTTTTGAAAAATAAAAATTCCTGGCTCTTATTTAAGCAAAATATAATTACTTTCTTAATACAAAACTCTTTTTCCGGAATTCATCTTGACTTCGAACATCTTCCTTCCGGATATAGTACAGATTATAAGGATTTTCTTAAATACTTATATCCCGAATTTTTAAAAAATCAACTGAACTTAAACCTGGCAATCTATCCACCCCTTGATTTTCCCTCCAAAAAAAATGGTTTCCACGATATTCAAAAGTTATCTCCCTATACTTCCGGGATCATTTTAATGCTATATGACTACTACGGACCATTTACAAGAAAAAAGGGACCTGTGAGTTCTTTAAGCTGGATTCGTAAAAATCTCAGTTATAGCCTCCGGTACTTATCATCTAAAAAAATCTGGTTAGGAAGTCCGCTGTATTCCTATTCGTATAAAGGTTATAAACGCAGCATTCTCAGCCAAAAACAGTCTGCTAAACTTTTAAAAAAATATCCTTTTAAAAGACATTCATCCGGTCTTCTTTTTTATCAGGATAAAGAAAATTTAATTTTCCATCCTGATAATTTCTTTAAATCAAAAACCCTGGAAATTCAAAAAGAATTAGATTTAGCCGGAATTGCCTATTGGAGAGCAGGATTTTGAAAAATTAAGTCTTGACGCATATCAAAGGTAAGGCTGTAATTAAGTTTGGTACGGAGAAAATCATGAGAAAGCTAGCCCTCGGACTCATCATAATTATTTTATCTACAGTCTCGGTTATTTACGGAATTCATTTCTACATAGATAATATGCGACTTTCACAAATGGAAAAACTCCCCCTGTACGAACTGGAACCGGCGAAGGTAGTAAGCCTGAGTACCGGCAAAAATGTATCTATGAGTCTTAAAAACGTAAACTTTCGTTTTACTCCCAAGATATACCTGAACATTCACAGTCTCGAAGCAGAACTAAGACCCAAAGAACCTGCAAGAATTGTAAACTTTGATGATCTGAATTCCTTTCATATTGAAATTTTCGCTGGAGAGGCTTTCCTGCACTCCAGTATAATGAAACACATTTTTAAGGATATTATCTTCAATTATCCAAATTCTCCTCTAAAATTAGAAAGTCTGGAACTTTTAGAACCTCTACCCGGCTCAGAAGCCAGTCGGGTCAAACTTTCCGGGGAGGTAAATTTCATGTTCTGGCTCAAATTTACCATGTATGGAATTATGGAATTAAATAAATCCGACATGAGCATCCGTATCAAAGCGGAGAGAATGGATGCACTTTACAACCCTTACACCAAACAACTCCTCGGCCTTGTCGGTCTGGACATGGAAAAACTCTTGAAACCTCTGCCACCCGGAAGGGGTTTAGTGGTAAACGGTAATACAATTATTGTAAATCCCTTTTCCCTTTTTCCTCCTCCCAGCATGTATGGAAAATTGGAAAGTTTAAAAGTGAAAAATAACGGAATAGTTCTCAAGTTTGAACGGGTCAAAACTATGAACTTTCCCAGTATGCCTTCCTCTAATGCCAAGAACTATCTCTTCCTTTTTAATGGAGACGTGAAATTTGGACAGTTAGTTATGAATATGATAGGAAACGCAAACATGGAAATGGTAGACAGCGACCCCAGTGATATATTTGATTTTTATCTCAAGGAATATTTTAATGTTCTAACCGGTCCCGGAACTCGTGTAATTATGCAATCCAATAAATCTATCCTGGTAGAAATGATGGACTATGACGACTCTATGCGCTTAAGAAATAAACTTTAATCCTCTGAAATGGGAGATTACCAAAAAATAGTTCATGTAAAAAATGATTTGCATTATAACCGATTTAACTAAAACTTAAAGAACTTTATGGCTAACTCAAAACAGAAGCTTGATCCGGATAAAATTTTTAAACTGACTTCCCGTATCAATTCTACAGAAAGCCTCGATTCTCTTCTGGATACAATCATGGATACCGCCAGGGATCTACTTAATGTGGAAGGAGCTTCTCTTTTACTATATGATCGAGAAAGAAGTGATCTGGTTTTTTGTCATTCCCGTGGCCTAAAAAGCGAATCCTTGCAAAATCTTCGAGTTCCAAAAGGTAAAGGCATAGCGGGTACTGTTCTGGAAACCCTTAAACCCATTATTGTAAATGATGCAAACAATGATCCCAGGATTTATCGTGTCATTGATGAATCCATAGGTTTTGTAACGAAAAATCTGGTCTGCGTACCTATGATTGCCCAGGGTGAAATTCAAGGAGTTTTGGAAGCTGTAAATACTCTCGATAGAGAACAATTTGATGATGAAGATTTAAATACTTTTTTAAATCTATCCGAGATAGCAGCCATTGCTATTCGAAACCGTCTGTTGATAGAAGATCTACAGGCTCGATTAGATGACATACGAAATCTCTTATACATTGTACAAACCCTGTCTACAATAACAGAATTGGGTACGTTCATTCATACCACTTTTCGTCTTATCATTCATGCTATGAAATGCGAAAGAATCTCCCTTGTATTAAAAAGTCAAAAGACCGGTCACTGGTTTTTGGCAAAATCAATTGGCTTTCAGCTTAAAGGAAAAAAACGGCTGATTGATATTTCCAGAGGAGTAATTTCCCGTGTTCTAAAAACTGGTCAGCCAATTTTCTCAGAAAATAAACTACCCGACAATCTTATATTTCCAAGGAGAAACATTTATAGGAATGATTCATTTATTTCCATTCCTATAAAAAATGAATTTGATATTGAAGGGGTTCTCTCTATCAGCAATAGAAAAGATGGTAAACCTTTCTCTAAAAATGATCTGGACATTTTGATTTTAATTCTCCACTACTTTCGGGAAACCTATAACTCTCTTCGTTCGAGGGAGAGAAAGCAAAAACTGGACTCCTTCAAGCGAGATCTGGAAATTGCCGGAAAAATACAGAAATACTCTCTTCCTAAGATACCGGAACTTCTTGGCGGTTTAGAAATTATAAAAACCTACCTACCATCTAAAGAAGTGGGAGGTGATTTCTATGATTTGATATACCATAGCGAGTTTGAGTTTTCCTTTATAATAGCTGATGTTTCCGGAAAGGGTATTTCAGCTGCTCTTTTCATGGAGTTTTCTAAAAATATAATTTCAGACGAAGTAGCCAGGTTTTCTTCTCCCTCCCGAGCTTTGATGAATTCCAATACGATCATTCAGGAAAAATTCTATAGCATGATGTATGTTGAAGTTATGCTGGCAAAAATTAATACCCGTACTAAGACTCTGACTATTGCAAGCGCCGGACACCACCGTCAATTTCTTTATAGGACCTCAAGCGATCAACTATTCATTTTAAAAAGTAAAGGACTTCCCCTGGGTACCCGACTTCAAAATTTTGAAATTGATGAATTAGAAATTTCCTATGAAGATGGAGACCTATTATTTTTATACACGGATGGAATTACAGAAACCAGAAACCAGGATAAAGAGTTTTTTGGGGAAGAAAGACTAAGTAAATTAATTAGAAATCATGCAAAAGACCCCCTGCCCCGTATCAAAACCATTATAAAAAAAGCTACTGATGCTTTCAGGGGAAACAGAGAACTCGAAGACGATTTCACATTTATATTGATCCGTCTACATTAAAATTTTGTAAGTACTTATAAAAAAATAAAATTTTTTGTATAGACGTTTCAGACTCGAAATCTGCATAGTAAGAACTACAAGAATAAACCTTACATGGAGATGAATGTGATCAATTTAAAAGAATTACAACAGGTAGTACAGGATGCTATAGATAAAGGTGCAACTTCCGTAGAACAAGTTCACAGACAAATTGCCAATATGCCTCTGGATATGCTGGCAAAAATCGAACAATTGGAAGGACCTGTTAACCAGGCAAGAGACTTCAACGATAAAACTATCGGAAGTATTTATGAACTCATCCACAACCTTAACAATAAAGCTGGTGAAATTGCTAGAGAACTACTGGCAAAATTAGACGGTGGAGACCAGGCGTAAATATAAAACAAACCGGGCTGAGTAGACTTTTACCAGCCCTGCAAGCTTTATTTTAGAGGAATCCCCCTCTTTTTAAACTGTTCTTCTCGATTTAAAATTTTTATAATTTTGTTTAACCTGGCTAACTTAAATACTGTTTCAAGAGAATTAGACAATCCAACCAGTAAAAAATCTATATTTTTCTTATTTGCTAGACCAACAAGACTGATGAATTTACCAACCCCCGAAGAATCTATAAAAAACAGGGAAGAACAATCAATTATTATTTCATCAACATTCGAACCCATTTCCTTTTCAATTGCATCAGAAATTTCAGGAGCCTCTAACATTCCCAGTTTCCCGGTTATAGAAACAACCACAGTTCGGCCATATTTCTTTATTTGAAAGAATGTTTCAGTTTTTTGCTGCATTATCCTCTCCCTTAAACAACATAGTAAAATATTCTTTACCGAAATTCAATCTAAAAAAATCTATTTAAATTGAAAGGAAATCCTTCTGTATGTATACAAACATTTCTGAAAACTATATCATCTCCCAGGATGGTTTAAAAATCCCGTATTATGTTCAGGGAGACGGTTATCCTATGTTTTTTTTTAATGGATTTACCTGCAGACAGGATAATCTAAAATACCTGATCCAACATTTTTCCAAAAATTATAAAATTATCACCTGGGATTACAAAGGACATGGAAATAATCCTATGCCGGAGAATTACAACTACTGTAGTATAAATTCTTTTGTTTGGGATGCCCAACGTATATTTGATGAACTAAACATTCAAAATGTAATCCTTGTGGGCTATAGTATTGGAACAGAACTCATGTATGAATTTGCATTAAAAAATCCGAAAAAAACCCGACTGATTATCAGTATCAACGGTCTGACCGGAAATGTAGCAAATAGTTTATTTCATACAAATCTATTCAAACATGCTCTGGAATTTTTAAAAAGAAGTTCCCCTTATTTAAGTGATATCTATAATAAAACCTGGACCATTATAAATCAAGCTCCATTCTCATGGAAGTATCTTTTTGCTTCCCCTTTTATTGATAAAGCAAAACTAAATAAAGATGATATGGTGCCTTTTATAAATGGACTTTCTCAAATGAAAGCTGATTTTTTGATCCACCTTTTAGATGAATTTCATAAACATTCTGTTCTAAATGATTTACTCTTTTTAGAACAACCCACACTTTTACTGGCAGGAGAAAAAGATCATTTTGTTCCCTATAATTGTTCTCTCGAAGCCCACCGTAAAATACCGCATTCGGAGTTTGTTAAAATTCCGGGTGGAACACATAATATGAATATGGAACAGTATGAGAAACTTATTCAGGAAATGGAAATTTTTATAAATAAAAATAAGTATTCTCTTTAAAATAAATATATTAATAACCTTATACACCTATAAAATGAATATACCAACAGAAAAAAATATAATTTGGCATGAAGCTTCTCTCAACAAATCTTTGAGAGCAAAAATTAAAAACCAAAAACCCTGTATAATCTGGTTTACCGGTCTTTCCGGCTCCGGAAAATCTACCCTGGCCAATGCTCTGGAACATGAGCTTTTTATGTCAGGTCATCATACTTATTTACTTGATGGAGATAATATTCGTCTTGGTTTAAACAAGGATCTCGGATTTTCCAATCATGATAGAGAAGAAAATATTCGCCGTATTGGTGAAGTAGCCAAACTCATGTTGGATGCAGGCTTAATTGTTTTGACTGCTTTTATTTCTCCCTTTATTAAAGATAGAAACACAGTCAGACAGCTTGTACAGGAAAATGAATTTATAGAAGTTTTTGTGAATACTCCCCTTGTAGTTTGCGAAGAAAGAGATACAAAAGGTTTATATAAAAAAGCAAGAAAAGGAGAAATCAAAGGTTTTACCGGTATCGATTCTCCTTACGAAGCACCTATGTCGGCTGAACTCGAAATTAGAACAACAGAAGAAGACTTAAATTTTTCTATTCAAAGAATTATTTGTTATATTAGTAAATTAAAATAATGAAAGATAGTCCTTTTTATTCCAAAGAAATCTTATACGAAAACGAACTTGCCTTTGTAGTTGCTGATAAATTCCCTGTTTCTAAAGGGCATTGTCTTGTTATACCAAAACGTTTAGCAAAAAATATATTTGAATTAAATGAAATGGAAGTGCTTGCCATATTTTCTCTTATTCAAAAAGTAAAACAGGAATTTGATGTATTATATCAGCCCGATGGTTATAATATAGGCACCAACACCGGTGAAGCAGCCGGACAAACAATCGCCCACTGCCACTTTCATTTAATACCGAGGTATAAAGGAGATACCCAAAATCCAAAAGGTGGAGGAGTCCGTTATGTAAAAGCCATCAAAATCAAAGATGGGCTTTATGGAGATTTTCGAGAAAAATACCGAGAAAATCGTTGAATAACTCACTTCAAAGATGATTTACTATCTACTTTTGGATACATAATATCAGGGACCGGATGATTTAAAAATTTACATAATTCCTTAAATCCATCTCCATTATAAATATCAAATATTAATAACTTCTCAGGTTCGTTTTTAAAATACTCTTTCACACTTGAAATATAGTTATCATAAGCAAAAGATAGTCTATCACGGTTATAGGTGTAGCATCCATAAACACTGGCACGTAAAAATTTTCTTATCTCTAACTTATGATTAAAACCATTCTGAGAATGAACCGGTTTATCTTTCCAGTGCCTTTCCATGGCATTAAGCCAGTCTTCCTTGGGGCGAACTGTCAGTATAAATTTGGAACCTGGGTATAATTTATCCAATTGAGGATATATGGCTGCCGCTGTAATATCTGTTATCCCTTCATAAGTTTGTAGTATAGTCAAAGAATCAAAATTCCCGGTAATTTCCTGAAAAGTTATTTCATCATTCGGATAATGTACTATATCATAACCTAATATTCCAAGTGCTTTTGTTAAACTCTTGGTTCCTGTTCGGCTCAAACCTATTCCAAAAATCTTGGCTTTACCCATAATCGATTTATTTATATAAATCATCGAAGAAACTTCTTCTTCTGTTTTTTTAACCCCTTCAATTCTTTCAAGTTCTTTCAAATCATTAAAAGAAAAATCTTCTTTTTCTTTTATTCCAAGCTTTTGGATTTCTTTCTTACCTATCTCCGTTAGGTTATCAATTAGGTTTTTGGTAAATTCAAAATCGGCATCATCTCCCACATTTTCTCTTGCGTAATTAATAGCAGCAAGAGCCACTTTATAATCTAAATCATTCTGATTGGCTTTCCATTCTTCTATGCGTTTTGCCAGGTCTTCTCTGCTATGAGATTTTCGACTTCTCAATTCTCTCAGAACATACTTGGAAAATATGTCTTTATAGTATTGTTCGAAATCGTGTAAGATATGAAATGATTCGAAATGTTTAAGCCAATTATTGGCTTTAAGAGCCAGGTGTCTAGTTCTGGACTCCGGTCTCAACATATATCTTACATCGTATTTAGATAATTCAACAGCTTTCATGGCACGAACCAGATCAACCCTTGTTATATGCACCCCACAATGAATATGGCCTCTGAATTTATCTAAAACATAGCAATCAATGAAAGGCCTATCATTCTCTTCCAGATAAGGCCTTATATCCTCAAGAATCAAACAATCTGCATCCATAAACACAACAAAATCTGCATCATAGTCTATTTGCAGAGACTTTTCAACTGCCAGAGAAAAAGGTTTAACATTTTCGAAAAAGTGTATTTTATTAGGATTGATATTCTTTTTTGCAAGCTCAAGAGCAACTTTGCTTGTTCTTTCTTCAACAGAGCGAAAAACCAGATCTATCTTCTTCATTTAAGGTTCCTCAAAACTGGTATTTAATGTACCTACCATTTTATCAAAAAGATTTTTTGCATCTTCGCTTAATTGTGTTTTCCATTTACTATCATGCTTTATAGCCTGAGGATGTTCTAAATAAGATTGCTTGGATGATGATAATTTAGTCTCCAACTCACCTTTCGCCTTAACGGAACTCAATAAGGATTGGGTTCCTTCATTACCACCCAGAGGATGATGCTCGTACTCATAAAATTCTAGCATACCAGGTTCATAAGGAATATCTAAAAATTCACAAATCTTGGATACTTCCAGAGCTGGATCAGCTGTCAACTCATGATATAATAAAACCTGCTTTTTCCCTTTGAAATTATTGTATAATTCGTCGCTTTTTTCGATTTGCTCCAACCAATTTTCAATATGATTTTTTGCCTCTATATCAGGATACTTTCGGATCCTGGAATTTAAAACAGCTCTTCCATCTCTTTTTAAATATATTAGATATGGAATTCGTTTTTCAGCTGAAGCAAGATCTATATGGGACTGAATCCATTCTGTACCCTTGCTGGAATCTACTAAAAAACCAGAATCTACAATTTTATCAAATCTCTGATATAAACTCAGACCTGAATTTTTTAATTCATGAAAAGGTTTCCATAATTTACAATCAGGACCACAAACTTTACAATAACGTTTTCTCTCCGGTTTATCTAAATCATATAGATATTTTGACTTTTTTGCTTCACCCAGATAATGTCCCTGACTATGACTTCCTAAAACTAATCCTAACAAAGTAGAACCGGAATGACCGGCACCACACATAAAAACAACTTTATCAATCATGATTTTGTATTATTCCAAATTATAATATGCAAGATACCAATCCACAAATTTCTTTAATCCCTCCTCTATCGAAGTTTCGGGTTTAAAATTATATTCTTTTTGAATTAAACTGATATCCGCATAGGTTTCCAGCATGTCCCCATTTTGTAAAGGTTCTAGTCTAACTATTGCTTTTTTCCCTAAATAAATTTCAAGTAAACTTAAAAATTTTTTCAAACTAACGGGACTATTATTTCCTATATTAAAAATTTTAAAATTATCATCCATTGAATCTGAAATACTTTTCTCTCGTTCTATAATATTGCTCAAGGCGGACACAATATCATCTATATAGGTAAAATCTCGCTTCATCTCACCAAAGTTATAGAGTTTTATCGGCTTTCCGTCACAGATAGCTTTTGTAAAAATAAAAGTAGCCATATCCGGTCTTCCGTAAGGACCGTATACCGTAAAAAAACGTAAACCTGTAGTCGGTAATTTATAATTGTAACTATAAGAATGAGCCACCATTTCATTAGATACCTTGGTAGCTGCATATAAACTGATTGGATGGGTAATAGCCTGTCCTTCATGAAAAGGGATTTCTTGAATAGAACCGTATACACTGGAACTGGAAGCATATACAAAATGCTTTATCCCATATTTTTGAGACAACTCAATCGTCGTACCAAAGCCGAGTTGATTATTAAGAAAATAAGACTGGGGATTCTCAAAGCTATATCGAACTCCCGGCTGTGCAGCAAGATGCAGCACTTTATCCGGCTTTTCCGAAAGAAAAATCCTCTCCAGGGAAGAATAATCTGTTATATCAATTTGATAAAAACTGAATTTTGAAAATTCGGAAAGCTTCTTAAGTCGACTTTTTTTCAATTCAGGACTATAGTAATCGCATAAATTATCAATTCCGAGAACAGTATAACCTCTTTGTAAAAGTGACAGAGAGGCATGCATTCCAATAAATCCCGCACACCCGGTCAGAAGTATCGTTTCCATTTGTTTTGCTTGCATAAAAAATCAACTTGAAAGTCTTATCCTTTATTTATAGGGCTAAGAAAAAAAGATTACCTGTATCTTCTTAAATCTATTCCAGAAGTTTTGAAAAGGTTATTTTTTCAAGTTCTAATTTTACTAAATTATCAATCTCCTGCAACTTTACCTTTAGATTTATGGAATATTTTTCTAACTCTTTTTCTGAAGCATAAAAATATTCAGCAACTACCAATTTATAGATTGTATATAAGGAAACTTTCTCCGGAAAACGAACCGGACTCAGTTTTCCTTCTACATTTGTTATAATTAAATCCCTCTCTTCAAATTTCTTAATAATTCTTTCATACTCCATTTCAGACAGCCCGCTCAAGGATTGTAAGCGTTTGGAACTCATTGGTTTTTGTTTCTTTTCATGGTGTTTGTATAGTTCCATTAATATTCTCATATATTCATAAAATGAATTTTTTGTTTCCTCTTCGATACCACTAAAAGAAGTACCATAAAGAAGTATCCTTTCTCGATATTGTATGGAGGCTGTTATCTCTGCCCCATATAAGATAATGATAGATAAGGAATATATAGATAAAAGAGATATTGGTATTGCAGCCAGGGCCTGGTATATTAAAATAGTTGAAGTTGAGAAAGATTTAACATAAAACAAAAACCCCCAGAAAAATAATAAAAGAATAAGACCTGTAACAAAGGCTCCTTTTGAAGCAGCTCCAAATGGTACCCGCACGCTGGGTATTAAAGTATATAATAATACAAAAAATAACCAGATTGCTACGAGAGGTATAATAGTATTGATAATAGAATATATGGAAAAGAAAGACTCACCTCCTTCGTAATACTTCCAGTAAACACGGTTAACCTCAATCCGGGTAATTAGCATCATCTCAAAATCACCGATAACCAAAAAATCTGCCATTTCACTGAAAATTTTCTTTATCTTATCATTATCCCAGGTTATTTCCTGGTTTCGCTTAATCTTAAATTTCTTTTTTATATCCAGAGGTAATGAATTGGAGCTGATAGGTATAATATGATTAGCTTTTCCTTTCTCTGCTTTATAAAAAGTATACCAGTTTTCACCTTTATCCTTAGAATATAAGAGTTCTCCTTGTTTATTCAATAAGAATAAATATAATTGTTCTTTAAACTTGGTACTCCATACTTTTCTAAAGCTAAATAACTTATGAGAGTATTTGTCAGACCAGGTTTCGCCTGCATCTTCGCTTACATAAATTCGACCCTTGTCTCCTACTATCATAAAAAAACTATCATCAATAAATGCCATATCGTTTAAATCATAATCCCCTATTTTACTCAAACGAAATGTATTTCCTCCATCGATAGTTTTCCAAAAATAGCCGTTATGACCTAAAATAAAACCATTTAACTCGTCTTTAAAAATAATCGCATTGGGTTTATCATCTTCTCTTGTATCAATTTCTGCTTTATCAAGCTTAATCAGCTTTACTTCACCGTTTAAATTATAATGTATCAACTCACCGGTTTCATATAAAATAATAAGTTCATCTTCATTCAATACCTGAAAATCCTTAAACTTTGCTTGATTGAATAAATGAATTTTCCAATCATAACCGAGATTTTTAGAATATAGTAATACACCTTTTCTGGAAACTGTATACACAGTTCGGTTAAGGCTTACTGATTTGAAAAATTCCTCATTTTTTAGCCTGGGTGCTTCACAGGACTCAAGCCTCGTTCCATCAAAACCCATACAGTAAATATTTTCATAGTCAATAGTAAAATTATTAAGACTTGAAATTTGTCTTCCGTCCTCTGTTAATTTTATTATAGTTCCTTTTTCCCCGCTTATCCAGATATTTTTCTCAGTATCCATAATGGCATATTGATAGTGAGCCCCGCGAAATGAATCAGAAAGACGAACAGCATAACCGATGAGAACAACCAGCAATAAAGGACCTATCGTCATGATAAAAAAGTAGAAGATTATTTTAGAAAAAAATGGCCTGGCCCTTGAGACCCTCCAGATCTGATTGAAAGCTCCTTCAAATGTACGTAAGACGGCAGTAGCGGAAAAAATTAATACAATAAAACCTATAGCTCCTATCTGCGTGGCTGAATTTACCAGCTCATTCAACGTTTTTAAATAAGGACTTACATCGATAGGTATGTTATTCTTGAGAAAGTAATCAGTGATATACTCAAAAAATTCTTCTTTCTTTGTATCAAAACCGGAGGATAAAGTAATTAAAGCCATACCTACCGTTAAGGTGGGTACAAGAGATATAATGGTTGTGTAAGATACCCCTGAAGCTTTCATGAGACAATCATCAACCAAAAAGCGCTGCATGGAGACAAGAATGATTCGTAGAGTAACAACAAGTCTATACCGCCAATTCTTTGTTTCCGGTATCACTAAAAATTTTGCTAAAAAATTCTTTGAAGCTTCCTTTGCCATTTTATTATCCTTTAAATGCGTATAAGACCATACTGGAAGTAGAACCCTTTATGAGACTACTCCTATAATGATAGTAGGATATTCGAAACCAGCGAAGATAGTCCTTCCAGGTTTTAAAACTTCCTCTTGATTTTAATAATTTTGCCGATAAAGAAAAATCGACCCCGTAATATTCCTTGAAATTTTTAAAACCATTCAATCGTAAGATTTCTTTCAAGTTAGAAAGAGAGTAGTAATACAAATGTCCGGGTAAATAATAATGATAATTCGCTCCTTCTTCTATCGCCTGCTTGCCTTCAAAATTTGCAGTTTGAATCAATAGAAGCCCTCCCGGTTTTAAGTATGCAGATAATTTTTGAAAAACTTCTTTTGGTTTTTCAAGATGCTCAATAACCTCTACAAGAGTTATTACATCGAAACTTTCCTTTTCAAAATTACTGTTAAGGAAATTCCCCTGAAAAACTTCAATACCCCGCTTTTTTGCATACTCCGCGGAATATTCCGATACCTCTACTCCGTATACCTGAAAACCCTTAAGTTTTGCCCTTGATAAGAAACCACCAAAGGAACAACCTACATCCAGAAAGTTTCCGGTTTTTATAAATTTTTGAATATTTTGTATGCGAGCATCCCAAACATAGGCATCAAATTTCTCGGTTTCTCTTTCATCCCTATAGGTATACTCCGAGCCACCCTTATAGTATTCGCCACCATATAGCTTTTCATATTCTATAGATTCATCGGTATGAATTGTTTCCAATCCGCAGGTATTGCACCTGAAAACCGGTAGCTTATAAGAATTAAAAGTCGAATAATATTTAAATGTCCATTCACATTTTTTCTGAATAGGACAGTTCTGAACTAATTTTTCACGAGGTATATCCAATGACAGATCCTCTCCTCTAGTTTACCAATCGGACTTCTTTCCATATAGGCCAGTTTTACATCATCAAAACCTGATAATAAGTCTTTAAGTTCTTCAAGGCTATAGAGATCCACATTAGCTCCTTTCAAGTCCTTAACTTCAGTAAGTCCCTCATTTACCCTGAGATAGGTTTCCGTATTCGCTCTCAATGTTCCTGCGATATAAGAACCTTTTTTTGTAACTCTGCGAAACTCTTTAATTAACTTTTTTGCATCCTCTCGACTGTTATAATGCAAAACACCCCAGTTCAGAAGAAAGGAAAAAGCTTCCTCTTTAAAAGGTAATTCGAGGCCATCTGCCAGTATTGTTTCTATTTCTGGCTCTAATTCCTGAATCTGTCGCAAGGAATTACTTGCATAGTCCATTGCGCTTACTTTAAACCCATAATTCATCATTAAAAGGCTATGCCTTCCGGAACCCGCTCCGAAATCAAGGGCCCTGTCCCCTCTTTGGATATTAAGCCCTGATAATATCCTGACCAGATTTTCATCGGGATAAATTAGGCGGGACTTGTTTCTTGTATAATGCTCATTCCATATTTTCTTTGTATTATAGTTTTCGATACTCAAGTTTTGCTCTCTCCCTGATTGTTTTATCTAAGTCATCCGCATTTAGCTTCGCATTCGACTTCAAACCTATTACCCTAAATCTGGCCTGATTTCCATTTGAAGTTTCAATTATACTTCCTTTTTCCTGAAGTTCTGTATCTAAAAATAACTTTTCATCCTTCGTTACATCTATTTTCTCAGAAGAAATATATTCATACTTACCGGGTTTATCGGGAGCTAAAAAACATAGTTGGGTTTGTATGCTTGATAATTTATATAACTCAGCCAAATTACGGCTTTTGATTTTTTTTCCGAGCATCAAACGAACATAATCCTGAAAGTAATCATAATCTTCATGTTCTTTTAGTAAATACTCAGCTAAATATTCTCCTCCGACTTCAGGGACTATTTCTATCAAATAGGCTTCATTTCTCGAATTTATCCTGAATTCAGCTACCACCGGACAAAATTTCATCCCAAGACGTAGCGCCATAAGTGCTGTTTGGTATTTTAACTCTCCTATCATTAAGGGAAAACTACTCGGAAGTCTATGAGATATTTCTAAAAAAGGAGAATATGTTGTTGTATATTTATCAATTACTGCTATTAGATGAAATTGCTTTTCGGAACAAAAGCCCATTACAGTAACTTCTTTCCCTGAAATATAATCCTCAACGATAAACGAATCAATATCTGTCATAAAAACCTGAACGTATTCTTTTAGCTCTTTCTTATTCCTCACTATAACCACACCTTTTTTGCCGCTTCCAGCTCTGGGTTTTATAATGCAGGGAAAACGCACTGAATTTAAAGAAAAGCTTCCATCTCTTGATTTTAAAGAATAAGATCGAGGTAATTTTATACCAGTACCTTTTAATTTTTCCTTTATCTTTTTTTTATCTAAAAAATCTTTTGCCAATTTATAAGAAAGACCGGGTAAATTTAATTTCTCAGATATATAGGCAGCACTCAGGCTGGCCTTTCCGTAAGAACGGCAGCCCACAGCAATAATAGGTTCATGTAAGGGTATTCGGGATAGTAAGGAATAAATTTTTCTGTATTCATGAGTAGATTCTATAATTTTGAACTCGGAATACTTAAAGCCCGGAGCCTCCTGGTTCTTATCAATAGTTATAACTTTCAAACCCAGTTGCCGGCAAGCCTGAATGAGAGGTAATTGATTCTTCCCTCCTCCTATCGAAACAAAATAACCTTCCTCTATAGCCATCCCGTTTATAATTCTTCCTCTTATATTTCCGTCAATTAAAATCAGGAAGCTTATTTTTTCTTATAAAGTTTCAAAAGGATAATTTCAGGGTAACAATTAAACCTTAGAGGTAAAATCGACCAGCCCAGACCCTTAGAAATTAAAATGGGAGTGGACTTTGGATTGTATTTCAAGCCAAAATTATATTTTTTATTTTTAACCGGAACCATCGGAGAATATTCAGTAAAAGGAAGAACTACCTGCCCTCCATGGGTGTGTCCGGATAAAAAGAGATCAACCCTTTCATGATACGGTAGATCTGCTGTATCCGGACTATGAGCCAGAACTATTCGAAAACTATCAGACTCCAAATTGTGAATCGGTTTTTCAAAGCCCGGCTCATCCTCCCAGTAGTCACCGGCTCCGATAAAACAAATACTATCTTCTCCCCTTTTTATACAGCTATGCTTATGCCGTACAGACATCCCACTATTTTCAAGCTTCTTCAAAGAGTCTTCGGCAGAAGCCCAATGATCGTGATTTCCTAAAATAAGAAACACTCCATCCCTGGCTTTTAATGTTTGTAAATGAGGCCATATTTTTTTGATTTCCTCCGTCGTATTTCTTTTCTTTACATAATCTCCGAGTCCCAGAATCACATCTGCATTCAATTGATTCAGTTTGTTTATAATCCTCAGTACAAACCATTCGGGCATCAAAGAACCATAGTGTAGATCAGAAAAAATAGCCAGACTATAGCCTTCGAAATTTTCAGGTAAATTCCGAAACTCAAGATTATATTCTTTTACAACTACAATGTAGCGCTCTATAAAAAAAGAATACACAAATAGGCCTGCTATCAAAGTGGGAATAGCTATCATAAATTTATGCAACATTCTATTACTTTAGAATACCCCTATATTCTAAACCTGTTCCAATATATTTGCGAAATTATTGGTTGCAAGACCTCCTATAGAATGAGTAAGTCCTAATGCTTTTCCCTGCTGCTGCATGAAATTACTCAATTCTACCAACTGGGCTATGCCGGAAGCAGCTATGGGATGTCCCCTGCTTTTCAAACCGCCTGAAGGATTAATCGGCCACTTAGCTGCCGGATGTGTATTTCCCTCTTTTACCTGCCGCAAAGCCTCTCCTCTTTTAAATATCCCCGCATCCTCCGCGCCGATTACTTCAAAAGTAGTAAAAGCATCATGAAGCTCCGCTACCTGTATTTCAGACGGCGAAATACCTGCTTCCTCAAAAGCTCTAGAAAAAGCTTTCACGGAAGCAGGAAAACTGGTCCCCAATGAATCATCATAAAAAGTAGAAGTTCCATGCCCCATTCCTTTTATTCGAATATTCGATTTTAGTTCAGAAGATAAGACTAAGGCTGCCGCTCCATCGGAAAGTGGAGAAATATCATACAGACCGAGAGGTGTGCAAATCTTTGGTGCTTTATTATATATTTCTAAATTAATTTCTTTTTGAATATGGGCATTTTTATTCTTAAGTCCATTATCATGTACCTTCTTGGCGATATAATACAGATCTCCTTCTTCATAGCCATACTCATATAAATAGCGCCGGGTTATCATGGCTCCTCCATGAGACATAAACATACAAAGTTGTTTTTGTCTGTCAGACAGCACAGAACCTAAAACCATATTACTTTCTTCTCTTCCGAGACGACTCATAATTTCAGCTCCAACAACAAGTCCCGTTTTAAATCGTCCTGAGTCTATGAGACTCACCGCTAATTGAAAAGCAGAAGCACCACTCGAAGATGCTGTCTCAGCTCGAATAGCAAATATATGATCCAGACGAAGACTCGAAGCTAATTTAGCAGCCAAATGAAACTCTGAAGTATAAGATTCGGGAGCAAAGGAGGCAAAAACAAGAAAGTCGATCCTATCCCTATCAAAGCCCTGCAAAGCTTCCGAAGCTGTTTTATACGCCAGACTCAAAACCGTTTCTTCAAGTCGACCGAATTTACTTAAAACGGGATTATGTATATATATATTAGAGTTCATAATTAAACCTCGTAAATCTTATCCATGTACATTTCCAATAGTTCTGAAACCATTGTCCTATCCGGAATACTCGCTGCCATACCATAAACTGGAGCCATATCTCCTTTGTCATCGGGATGAGCTTTCACTTCTTCCACCGCCTCTTTCATGTCATCTACAAAACGTTCTGCTACTCCCTCCTGTGCCTGTCTTAAAGTCAAGCAAATATGAATAGCCGCAGGTTTATGTAAACCATTTAAACTCCAACCTTTTTTAGAAAGCTCATCCATCACGCGATAGATGTTCAAGGTCTTAGAAGCAAAGGCCAGATTCCAGAGAGGTTCACCGATAATGTGTATATCTTGAATATCTTGCACTCCCTGCTTAATAGTATCGGCAGCTTTGAGAATTTTTGAAGAGGCTTCTAAATAACCATTTTCTCCCATGCTCAGCATAGTCGCCCAGGCAGCAGCACTCAAAGCACCCGGTCGACTGCCGGCAAAAGTCGGAGAAAAATACATTCCTCCCGGCCATTCCGTTGTCGTAAAATACTGATAACGCCTGAGCTCTTTTCCCCTGTAAAGAACCACAGAAGTTCCTTTAGCTGCATAACCGTACTTATGGGTATCGGCTGAGATAGATGTAACACCCGGTAGTTTGAAATCAAATTCGGGTACAGGATAAGCCAACTTTTTAGCCCAGGGAAGTAAAAATCCACCCAGACAGGCATCTGTATGAAAACCGATTCCTCTTTTTCTTGCATATTCAGAAAGCTCTTCAATAGGATCAATAATACCGTGGGGAAATGTGGGAGCAGAACCCACAATCACAATCGTATTGGAATTACAGCTTCTTTTAACAGTCTCTACATCGACTCTGCCATCTTCTGCTATAGGAATCCGAACCGGCTTTATCCCGAAATACAGACAGGCTTTTAAGAAAGCTGCATGGGCTGTCACGGGCAGTACCAACTCCGGCTCAGTAATCCCTTTCTTATCCCGATAATAATCTCTGTAAGTTTTCATAGCTAAAAGAATGCTCTCAGTTCCACCGGAAGAAATAGAACCGCAGATTTCCTCATTCTCATTTTTTACATATGTACTACCTAACATTTTTGCTGTCATGGAAATAATTTCAGCCTCATATTTAGTAACAGCCGGCCATAAGTCGGCATGTAAAGGATTGGCCTGGGAATGTAGAGCATAGACCTCATTTAGAAAAGCAATGTGCTCGGCTTCTCCGTGATAAACTGCACCGGAAACATAACCCTCTTTCCACCTGAGTTCTTCCTTTTCTGTCATTGCTTTCATTTTATCTAATATACTGTTTTTCTCAAGTCCTTCTTTCGGTAAAGCCTTATAGGTCTCCACCATATTTCTGTAGGGCTTTAGGGATGGTTCCATACCGGAAAGAATTCCGGCATATTCTTTTCGAATGGCTTCGTTCACTCCGGGTATTCTCTTTACAAGCTTCATGGCTTCGGAGATAAAATAATTCCTTGTCTCTTCAAATTTCAATTCTAATTGTCTTAGCAAATCCTGCATATATTTTCCTTTCAGTGAGTATTTATTCTCCGGTAAATTTTCTTATTGCTATGATATATCTGCAAAAACTCATGAAACATTCTATTATAAAGTTCCCGGTTTTTTTTATCCGGTATATATTCGGCTTGAATTTGAATTGCTTTTGATACATCTTCATAACTCATTTTTCCCAGAGCAACAAAAGCTATGAAGGCCGCCCCTCTAATGTTGGCCAGTATGGGTTGTTTCACCTGCCTTATTTTTCTTCCTAAAATATCTGCATAAATCTGGCACCAGATAGAAGAAGCCGCTCCACCACCTATAAAATTGATATACTCCATCTCCCTTCCGGCAAATTTTTCCAGGTATTGTAAAAGCCAGCGGGAATTATAGGCAACTCCTTCATAAACAGCACGCAACATGTGCTCTCTTGTTGTATCAAGAGAAATGTTGTAAAAGGCTGCTCGAACGCTATGGTCTTCAACCGGTGTTCTCTCCCCGTAAAGCCAGGGTGTAAAAATAATACCCTTGCTACCTTGTGGTGTTCTTTCTACTATCTTATCGAAAAGTTTGTATATATCCGGAACTTCTTCCTGTTGCAGTAGCTCATCTTTATGATATAAAACATTTTGCTTGAGAAACTTCAAACAGGCACCGGCGGTTTCTTGCTCATTCATGGCCAGGTAACGTCCCGGGATAGCAGAAGGAAGTGAAGCAATATTATGGAAGATATCGGTCTTCTTAAAAGGAACGTGGCAGGTAAGCCAGGAAGAAGTTCCGACATAAAGATGAGCTTCAAAATCGTTTACCGCTCCCGAACCAATAGCGGCTGCGTGAATATCCGGAGCCCCGGATACAATCAAGGTCTCTTCTGAAAGACCGAGTTCAAGAGCTACATCTTGCTTAACTTTTCCTAAAATAGAACCCGGCTTTACAAGTTGCGGAAGTTTCTCTTTATCAATTCCTGTATAAGATATGAGTGTATCACTATATTTTATATTATGAATGTTTCGATTATCAGTAAGCCAGTAGAGGGTAATTGCTTCATCTGAAGAACAAAATTTTCCGCTGAAACATAGATTAATAAAATCTCTCGGTTCTAAAAACTTATACGTAGCAGAGTAAATTTCGGGTAATTCATTTTTTATATAGAGAATATGTGAGATCGGGTCTTTTCCGGAAGCAGTAGGAATTCCTCCTGTCAAGCGAATCCAGCGATAGAGTTTCAGAGCAGCGTATCCTTCAATCGAAGGGAATCCGGAAGTTACTTTTTGTATATACTTCTTCCCCCTCGAATCCAACCAGATAAGAGAATTCATGAGAGCTTTTCCTTCTTTAGAAACAGCAACCGTACCCGACCACTGACAACTACAGGAAACTGCCAGTATCTGCTCCTTTGTTATCTCAGCTCTTTTTAAAAGTTTCTTAATACAATCCCGAATAGCAGTCCACCATTCCTCAGGATCCTGCTCGGCTCCTCCACCGGGTAGGAGTTGCAGGTCAATTTCTATAAACTCATCGACCAGAACATTGCCTCTGCTATCAACCAGGGCACACTTAGGACCGGAAGTGCCCAGGTCAACCGATAATACATATTCAGGTATTTTCATTTGCCTTCCTTGTGGAAAAATAGCGGTATAAGCTATAAAAGAATAAGTGAATCATTAGATAAATGATAAAAAGGAAAACATTATAATACACCATTGCAAGCAAGGATACAATCGCAATAGAAAGTGCAATGAAAGGAAAATATGGATAAAAAGGAACCTGAAAGGGACGTTCCAGTTCAGGTTTTTGTTTACGCAATTGCAATAAAGACAAGCATGATGTAATATATAGGCTAAGAGCACCAAAACAGGCCAGGGTGATGATTTCTGCGGTTTTGCCTGTAAACAAAGCGAGAATTCCAAAAATCATATTCACAAGCAAGGCCCTGGCAGGTGTATGAAAACGGGAGTGAATTAGTCCAAGAAAAGGTGGTGCAAAATTTTCCTTGCCAAGTTCATAGGTTGCACGTCCGGCTGCCAGAATAATTCCATGAAAAGAAGCTAAAAGTCCGAACAAGCCGATAGATACCAGCATATGATAAAGAAAATGTGACTTTCCTACCACCTTTCCTAAAGCGAGGGGTAAGGGCGAATCAGAAGGTAAAGAGCCTGGTTTTTCAAATACAATATCTTCCCAACCGGAAACCCCAACGGCAGCAATAAAAGTTAAGATAGCTAAAAATACAAGGCTTGCAATGGCAGAACCAAACCCGATCAAAATATTCTTTTGAGGATTTATGGTTTCTTCCGCCACATTGGCCACTCCTTCGATTGCCAAAAAAAACCAGATCGCAAAAGGAAGGGCAGCAAAAACTCCCGAATAACCATGCGGCAAAGGGTTCTTCTGTAAATTAGACATTTCAAATTCAGGCAGGCAGACAAAAGCAAAGACCAGAAGTTCAATCACAGCAAATATAGTTATAACTAATTCAAAAGAAGCGGCTGTTTTAACGCCATATATGTTTAAAGCAGTAAAAAGAAAATACACAACAATGGCTATACTCAGAACGGAAACAGAGGGAAGAAAAGTGTGGATATAGGCACCGATTGCATAGGCAATGGCAGGTGGTGCAAATACAAACTCTATTGCCTGTGAAAATCCTGCCACAAAACCCAGCCTCTCACCAAAAGCAAGTCTTGCATAATCAAAAGCCCCACCGGCCTTAGGAATGGAAACAGCAAGCTCCGCATAGCTGAATGTAAAAGTAATATACATAATAATTACAAAAAATGTGGCAATTGCCATTCCATAGGTTCCACCCTTTTCAAGACCGAGGTTCCAACCGAAGTACATCCCGGAAATCACATAGCCTACTCCAAGTCCCCAGAGCATCCAGGGACCCAGTTTCTTTTCTAAGTTCGCATTTTCTTCCGCCATTACACTCTCTTTTCTGCAAGATTTTTATGCCATTATAATTTTCTGCTTTGTATTTTGTAAACGATGATAAAAAATGGAAAGAGAAAAACTTATAGGAGTTGGAATGAGTCCCGAAGAAATCCAGAAAATCATCAAAGAATCAAAAGCCAATAAAGTCAAAGTTGCGGTAACCGACATAGACGGCATTCTCAGAGGGAAATATATACATCTTGATAAGTTTCTTTCAGCATTGGAGAGTGGTTTCGGCTTTTGTAATGTAATTTTTGGTTGGGACTGTAACGACCTGACTTATGATAATGTCGAATATACAGGTTGGCATACCGGCTATCCCGATGCTCTGGCGAGAATCGATCCAGACACCTATCGAAACATTCCCTGGGATAAACAAACTCCTTTTTTCCTGGCTGATTTCTATACGGAAGATGGGGAGCCGCTATATGTTTGTCCGAGACAGGTTTTAAAAAAAGTAATCCGGAAAGCAAAGTCTATGGGCTTTGAGCCTCTTTTCGGTCTTGAGTTTGAATTTTTTAATTTTCGAGAAACTTCTCAAAGCCTTCAAGAAAAAAGTTTTACAGATCTATCATCTCTCACGCCCGGTATGTTCGGTTACTCCCTCATTCGCTCTACCTTATCTCAGCCGTATTTTTCTTCTATTATAGATGAGTTGAATGAATTTAAAGTACCGGTAGAAGGTTTACACACAGAAACAGGACCCGGGGTTTATGAAGCCGGCATCCTCTATTCTGAGGCACTCGAAGCAGCTGACCGTGCTGTTTTATTCAAAACCGGAGTCAAAGAAATTGCTTCCCGCTTCGGAATCATTCCCACATTTATGGCGCGTTGGAATCAGTCCTTACCCGGTTCCAGCGGGCATATCCATCAGAGTTTGAAAAGCTTAGATAGCGGTGTAAATGTGTTTTATGATTCTGATAAGGAAAACAGGATGAGTGCAACTTTTCAGAATTATTTAGCAGGACAAATTCATTGTCTACCCGATCTTCTGCCATTCTTCGCTCCAACGGTTAATAGTTATAAGCGATTAGTCGAGGGTTTCTGGGCACCTACACGTGTAAACTGGGGAATTGACAATCGCACCACGGCTCTCAGGGTAGTACCCGGCTCAGCCAAATCAACCCGGCTTGAAACCAGGGTGGGAGGTGCTGATATAAATCCTTACCTTGCAGTAGCGGCTGCCTTAGCTGCCGGTTTATACGGAATAGAAAAGGGTTTAAAACCCGACAAAAAACCCGTACAGGGAAATGGATATGCGGATAAAGACTCCGTTCAACTTTCTCCCAACCTCTATGAATCAGCCATCAAAATGAATAATTCAGAATTAGCACGAGAATTATTTGGCAATGACTTTATTGAACATTTTGCTAATACAAGAATCTGGGAATGGAGAGAGTCTCAGAAAGCCGTAACTTCTTATGAATTAGAACGTTATTTTGAAATAATATAAAGGTTATATACAATGACAGAAATCCAACAATTTAACTTTCCGACTGTTATTCGCTATGGAATGGGCTCTGCTAATGAACTGGCAAATTTTGCAAAAGAAAAGGGTTTTAAAAGACCTCTTTTTGTTACTGATAAGGATCTGGTATCTATGAGCTTTACACAAAAATACATAGAATCTTTAAGTAACGAAGCCCTGCTTATAGATGTTTATTCCGAGATAGCCGGCAATCCAACCAAATCTCAGGTAGAACTTGGTGCCAGGCGTTACCGTGAGCACTACTCCGACTGCATCATTGCTTTTGGTGGAGGTGCCGCTATTGATGTGGCGAAATGTATTGCTGTTCTATCAGCACACCCGGAAGACCTTTTTGCCTATGAAGATGTAGAAGGTGCACGTCCGATTCATACTAACCTCCTACCCTTCATCTTCGCAATTCCTACTACAGCCGGAACCGGCTCTGAGGTAGGAAGAAGTGCGGTAATATCAGATGATCTCACAAAAGTAAAAAAAATTATCTTTTCTCCGGGCTTACTACCGGGTCGGGTTTATCTGGATCCATATTTTTGTTTAAATCTTCCTGCTTCCCTTACAGCCACTACAGGCTTTGATGCTCTTACCCACTTAGTAGAAGCCTATCTATCTAAACCTTTCCATCCGCTCTGCGATGGAATTGCTCTTGAGGGTATCAAGCTAATCGGTAAAAATTTAAGTTCGGCTACCAAATTTTCCAAGAAGAATGAAGGCGCAAGCGATACACATATAAAAGCAAGGGCCGAAATGCTTCTGGCTTCCAGTATGGGTGCTATAGCCTTTCAAAAAGGTCTGGGTGTAAATCATTCCTGTGCCCATGCTTTATCAACTGTATGCGACATGCACCACGGACTGGCCAATGCTATTATGCTTCCCTACTGCCTCGCTTTTAATTATACAGTCATCCCGGAAAAATTTGGTATCATAGCCAGAGCAGCCGGTCTTGAAGAAGGGAAGAACTTTATAGATTGGGTAAAGGAGCTAAAAAAAGAGCTGGGTATACCCGAATTTCTTTCCGATGCCGGAGTTAAAGAAGAACATCTTGATAAACTGGTGGAGATTGCATACAAGGATGTTTGTCATAGCTTAAATCCGAGAGTAGTTCGAGAAAGTGATTTCCGCCGTATTTTTACCGATGCTTTAAAACTAACATGAAAATCGGATTTTCCTCCTGCTTCTTTCATCCGGATCCGGAAAGGCCCATCTTCAAGGGCAAAAGGCTATTATACACTGAAGAATCCATGCTACAATGGTTCCTGGAAGCTTCCTGTTTTCCGATCCTACTCCCTTCGAAATTTGGAGCTTTTTCTGTTGAAAAAATTGTAAAAGAAATAGATGGGCTTCTTTTGCAGGGAGGTTCCGATGTATGCCCTGAATCCTATGGAGAAGAAGCCTTACAACCGGAATGGAGTGGAGATAGGTATAGAGATCTATATGAGATAGAACTAATACAGGAGTGTATCGCTAAGAATAAACCAATACTCGGAATATGCAGGGGACATCAGATTCTAAATGTGGCCCTTGGAGGGAGTCTTTATCAGGACATTCAGACACAATGTAAAGGAGCCCTAATTCATAGAAATTGGGAAATATACGATTCTTTAGAACATGAAATACACTTTACGAGAGGCTCTATTTTAACGAAAATCTTTCCGGGATATACGGGAGGAAAAATCATTTCCATCCACCACCAGGCTATTAAAGTTCCGGCAGCATCTTTATCCGTAGATGCACTCAGCACAGAAGATGGTATCATCGAAGCCGTACATTACAAAACCGAAAGACAACAGGAAGCAAATTCTTCTTTCGCCCTAGGATTACAATGGCACCCGGAATTTCAAACCCATTATAGAACTCATCTTTTATCCAGAAATAGCTTATTAGAATATTATATAAAACAAGTAGAACTCAGAAGGTAAAATATGTTACAGGTAATAAACCCCGCAACAGAAGAAGTTATAAGTGAATTAAAAACTGATACTGAAGAAAGTATACAGGAAAAATTTAAGAAGGCTAAAAAAGCTCAGAT
Organism: Leptospiraceae bacterium; assembly: GCA_024233835.1. NCBI lineage: Bacteria > Pseudomonadati > Spirochaetota > Leptospiria > Leptospirales > Leptospiraceae > Leptospiraceae bacterium. Next base: position 482,272 of record JACKPC010000003.1, on the reverse strand, counting down.
TCTTTGGGAACAAAAACCCTATAAAGAAAGAAAGAAAACGATTGAGCAGTTTAAGCAACTTTTAGAAACACAGATAGAGGAACTATCAAAAACCTTAAGTGAGGAAGTGGGAAAACCCCTGAGGCAGGCTCGTAATGAAATATTGGCAACGAGAGGAAGAATTGACTTCTTCTTAGAACATACAGAAAAACTTATGAATGAAGAGTCGGTATATAGAGACGAAAATATAGAAGAGAGAATCACTTATGAAGCCCTCGGAGTTATCGCAAATATTTCCGCCTGGAATTATCCCTACTTTGTAGGTTCCAACGTCTTTATTCCTGCACTACTCACCGGCAATGCAGTATTATATAAACCTTCCGAATATGCAAGCATGAGCGGCCTGAAAATTGCAGAGCTTCTTTTAGAATCCGGAGTACCGGATGATATTTTTACTCCGATTATAGGAGCAAAAAACGTGGGAGCCACTCTCTTGCAAAAAAAATTAGACGGAGTCTTTTTTACCGGTTCCTATGCCACCGGTTTAAAAATAGCCGAATCGTCTCCGGTTTTTGCTCGTCTTCAAATGGAACTTGGTGGGAAAGATCCTGTTTATGTTACAGATGATGTAGATGTAAAGAATTCGGCTATTTCCCTGGCAGATGGAGCTTTTTATAATACCGGGCAAAGTTGTTGTTCGGTTGAAAGAATTTATGTACACGAATCTATTTTTGAAGAGTTTATTGTAAACTTTGTCTCTGAAGTTAAATCATTCAAAGTGGGAAACCCGCTCGAAGAAGATACATATATCGGTCCGTTGGCCCGAAAAGAACAACTGGACTTTTTAGACAAACAGATAAAAGATGCCAGGTCAAAAGGCGCCAAACTACTACTCGGTGGAAAAAAAATAGAAGGAATCGGCTATTACTACGAACCTACTATTTTTGTCGAAGTAACCCACGAAATGCTTCTCATGAAAGAAGAATCTTTCGGACCTATCATCGGAATTCAAAAAGTACAGGATGACGAAAAAGCAATAAATCTAATGAATGATACCGAATACGGATTGACAGCAGGAGTCTACTGTCGAAACGAAGCGCGGGCGAAGTCTATCTTAAAAGGTATTAAAACAGGAACAGCCTACTGGAACTGTTGCGATAGAGTAAGTCCGCGTTTGCCCTGGTCAGGTAGAAAAAATTCGGGTGTTGGGATGACTCTATCTCATTTAGGTATTCGAGCCTTTTTAAATGCTCGAGGCTGGCATTTGCGAAAATCTTAATCTCTACAGGAGAAATTATGACAAGAATTATCTTCCTTCTTTTTTTCATCTTTTCCTTTTCCGGTCTGGGTGCAGAGAGTCTTATTGATTCTCTCAACCATTTTGTAGAAAAAGAACTATCCGCAGAAAGCAATAGCTTTTATTCGTTTCTTCTTCTATTCCTCGGAGGCTTTGCAGCAAGCCTTCTACCCTGTACCTATCCACTCTACCCGATTACTCTCGGTATCATTCGACAAAGAGCAGAAGGAAACTCGAACTATACCCATCCGAGCCTCTACTACATCGGTCTTGCGTTTATTTACATGATTTTCGGATTTATTGCCGGGATAAGTGGTGGTGCGTTCAATACCATTCTTCGATACCCACAAACGAATCTCCTCATTGCATTTTTAATTTTTTTAATGGGACTCAGTTCATTAGAACTATTATATATTCCATTTTTCACCCAGAGACAGGTCAATGCAGGAAACAAAGGCCTCGGAGGAACTTTCCTCTTAGGCATGGCAGCCGGACTACTTTCATCTCCCTGCGTAGGTCCTGTTGTAGTTACCGTATTACTGGCCATAACCACTTCCATAAAAACCTTCAGCATCGGTCTTATATTCCTCACTGCTTTTAAAATGCTCATCTTTGGTGCCGGTGTAGGTTTCATTTTCTTGCTGATTGGAATCTTCGGACTATCCCTTCCCCGTTCCGGAAACTGGCTAAAGTATATACAGATAATCTTAGGTCTGGTCGTAATTTTATTTTCTTATAGCTATTACGAAAAAGCCATAAAAGGTTTTGGCTTAGATGAAAAAACAGGAATACAGGTTTTGCTATCTTTTCTTATTATTTTGCTTTCAGCTTACAGTCTTCAATCAGAAGAAAAGCAAAAACATGAGAAAATGAGAGGAGCCCTGGCAGTTTCTACTTTAATTACAGCCAGTCTTATTCTATTTATAAGTTTTTTGCCGAGACAGTTAGTCAAAACAACCGAGAACTCCGGAATAAGTAAAACCCGGACCGAAACCGAAAAAGAAAATGTAGAGATGCACGGTAACTTAAAATGGTACCGGGATAAAGAACAGGCATACAGAGAAGCAAAACGCAGTGGAAAAAAACTCTTTATAGATTTCTATGCCGATTGGTGTACAAACTGTAAGGCCTTTCAAAAACTAAGCCTGTCTGATGAAACTTTGAATAAAGCTCTACAAACCGCTGTTCTCTATAAAGTGATGGATACAGATAAAATCTTTGACACTTATGCAGAAGATCCAAAGTTTCCGGAACTCCAAATAGGTCTTCCATTTTTTCTTATTTTTGACTCAGAAGGTAAAGAGCTGATTTATAAAACCACGAACTATCTCAATACAAAAGAGATGATTGAATCACTTCGCTAAGTTCCTGCTTCGGGTAATCCGTCAAAGGATGCCCGACTGTTTTATGCAAAATAAATAAACGGGCTCCGAGAGGAGTCCAATCACGAATAAACCTCGAACCCGCATCGCTCGTGCGAAGACAACCCAGACTGGCCGGCCTTCCAAGCTTTACTCTATCAGAAGGATAAGGATAACGATGTATACCATTCTGCGTTTCACCCAGCATTCCTTTAAGGGGAACAAAATGAAGAAAATTTGGCATAGGTATTTTGTTATTATACTTGAGGAGTCTCTCTCCAGAATTCCCGGGAGCTTTACCATTAAAGAATAAGTCTCTTAAATAATTACGATTTCTACCATCTCCGTTACGATGACGAATTTCCATAATCGGAGCATAATAGTCTCTATACGTCTCCTGAACTACTCCGGAAGAAGTTATAAATGTGGCGATTAACTTTGTTTTATTATCACTTAATTCACAGAGATTTAAACTTTGCCCCCTGCAATCTTCTTTAGAGGGTTCTATTTCTATAGGTTTATAACCGGAGTCCAACAATTCCTTCGGAAGTAATTCCGATACCCCTTTACATTTTCCTTCACTGTCCTGTAAGTCTAAATCTGCAACAATATAACGCCCTCTCAAATTATAATATTCACCTGCGAAAAAACCATTCGATACATAAGGATTTTCTAACTTATCAGGAGAAATATTATATTGAAGCAGAGGCTGTAAACAAATCTTATCGCCGGTATAAATCCCCCTATAACTAAAAGGAAAGTCCGTATCCTCCGGCAAAAAAAACTTATAGGTATCCAGTTTTGACTTTTCCAAATTCAGATGATTCCACAAACTTCTTCCGGCTAACTGAATAGAAAAAAGAAATAAAGATAAGCTAAATATCGAAATAATTTTTTTTACAAGAGGAGCATTTTTAAAAAATTGAAAAATAGACTTTTGCTTCCATATTTTTCTTGGAACTGTATACGCAGCATTGTTCTGAGCCTGTATATATATAACAAGTTCAGAATGACTTACACCAAATTCTTTTAAGAGTAGAGAAAAGAAATGTTTTTCTGCTTTTTTGGGATCAGTAAGAAGAATAGCCCTATATACCGTATATAAAAGAATCAGTTTTTCAGGCTCTGATAGCTCATCTTTTAAAGAAGCTACAGCTTCTTTCCATTTCATGCGAAGAATGTCTAACTGCTTTTCCGAAAACTGCTCGGAGTAATACTTTTCAAGACAATCAAAATCAAGAGGCAGTTTTTTTTCGGGAAATAAGGAAAGAAAATCACTGTCTTCTAACAGGGACCTTATAAAAATCGAATTATACTTCTTTTTAACACCCAGCCCGATGTAAAAAAGGCCTAAAATCGCATCTTCCCGGTTCAACATAAGCGGGAAGTAGTATATAATTTATTTCCAAGATAGCAAGCTCTTTTTTTTATTTATATGAGAAACAGAGAAATTTTATTATATGCCCTGTTATACGGGATAATCGAAAGAAGGAAGCTAAAGGCGAATAACCGGGATTTTCACCCCGGTTTAATTGAATCTTTTTAGATTTCGTATCCGCTGGGAATTGTAGAACGGCGTTTTACGACAATGATCCCATCTGTAATTTTTACATAGTTGTCTTCATAATTCTTATGGCCGGCTTTGTTGACCAGAACCACGTTATCACTGATATAGCAGTCCTTGTCAATAATGGCATTCTTGATAGTACAGTTCTTACCGATACCTACCGGAATACCCTTTCCATCTTTATCAAAACTTCCATAAGAGTCAGCTCCCATAACTACGGCATTTTCAATCGTGGTTCCGGAATCTACTACCTGCCGTACACCAATGATACTTCTGGTAATCTTGGAATCATTGATGATACAACCTTCCGATAAAAGAACCTTGGTCATGTCGGAACGGTTCACCTTGATCGGAGGTAAAAACCTTGGCCTGGTATAGAATGGGTTATCTTCGATGTATAAGTCAAACTTGGGAACATCGTCTGTTAACATCAAGTTGGCCTCAAAAAAGCTTTGTATAGTCCCTATATCTTCCCAGTATCCATCATAAATATAAGAGCGAACGTTATGGGTTTTTAAGGAATCCGGAATAATCTCTTTACCAAAATCAGTATGTGTAGGATCTTCCAAAAGTTCAATTAAGGTCTTTGTGTTGAATATGTAAATCCCCATCGATGCAAGATAATTACCATCCGGCATTTTAAAGGACTCCACATGACTCAAATCATCCGGCTTTTCATAAAAGTCCCTGATTTTACCATTTTCATCAGCAGAAAGAATACCGAGTGCATGAACCTGATCTGCCGGAACGGGTTTCGTAGCGATAGAAATCTGGGTTCCTTTATGCTCCAGGTGTTCTTCCAGGAACTGGTTCAGATCCATGTTGTATAACTGATCACCGGAAAGAATGATGATGTATTCGGGCCGCATATCTTCCAACCTCGGTAATACTTTCCTTACGGCATCGGCTGTTCCTTCAAACCATCGAACAGATGACATAGTTTGCTCAGCAGCAATGATCTCCACAAAACCCTGACGATATACGGAATTGAAATTATAAGTTCTGGATATATGTCGGTTCAGAGAATAAGAGTTATACTGGGTAAGAACGTAAATTTGTGTAAAGGCACTATTTAAGGCATTTGAAATAGGAATATCAATCAATCGATATTTACCCGCAAAACTTACTGCCGGCTTAGAACGCTTTTCTGTAAGAGGTAAAAGACGTGTTCCTTTTCCTCCTCCTAAAATAACTACTACTACTTTTTTTCTGAGTGCATTGGTCAATAACATAGGTTAGTCTCTCTTGTCCTGTCTTTAAACAATAAGAAAAAGCTAAAAGGCCCTCACCTTTCAACTCTCTTTACCCTATCTTTCAAGAAAGAAAGGGGTCAAGGATAAATTTTCCATCCGTGTTATGGATTATATCATCCATAGCTCTCTCCGGATGTGGCATTAATCCCGCGATAAGAAAATCTTTAGATGTAATTCCGGCAATATTTCTCACCGAACCATTCGGATTCTCTCCTGAATATTTCACAAAAATTCGATTCTCATCTTCAAGTGAATTCAATGTGTCTTCATCAGCAAAATAACGACCCTCTCCATGAGCAATCGGTATCTCAATTTCTTTATCGGCATTTATCCCTTTTGTCAGAGGATTATTTGCAGAACCTTTTTTCAATTTGACGGGTTTACAGATATACTTCATATTTAAGTTAATTGTAAGTGCTCCGGGAAGCAAACCACTCTCAGCTAAGATTTGAAAACCATTGCAGATTCCCAGTACTTTGCGACCGGTAGCGTGATGCCTCTTTAATGCCTGAACCGCCGGAGAAAAATGTGCCAGAGCGCCGGAACGTAGATAATCTCCATAGGAAAAACCGCCCGGCAAAACAACAAGGTCGTATATCGGTTCAAAACTATCCTTATGCCAGATATAATCAAGCTTTGCATGATATTTATTTTTTACTACAGCTCCAATATCATGATCGCAGTTAGAACCCGGAAAGGTAATGATGGCTACTTTCATCCCTGAACCTTTTCTATCTGAACTTTGTAGGTTTCAATCACCGGATTTACTAAAAGATTTTTGCAAAGTCTGTCTATGTCTTTTCTGGCTGTCTCTTCATCCGGAGTGTTCAGTTTTATTTCAATATACTTTCCAACTCGAAGGTCTTCCACTTCGTTTTCTCCAATCGATTGAAGAACTTTAATGGTCGCAGCACCCTGTGGATCGAGAACCGATTCTTTGAGCGTGATACTTATTTTTCCGATAAACATATTCTGATTTTCTCCTCAAGATTCAGGTATTGTTTTTGTAAGGTTTGAATGAGTTCTTCCGGTAAGGGAGGTGGGGGTGGATTTTTATCCCAGCTTAAAGTTTCGAGATAGTTTCTTAAAATTTGTTTATCATAACTCGGAGGTGAGATACCGGTTCTGTAACTGGAAACTTCCCAGTAGCGTGATGAATCGGGTGTCAGGGCCTCATCGATCAAAAGAACCTTATCTTCTAAAATTCCGAATTCAAATTTTGTATCACAGAGAATGAGCCCTGCCGTTTCGACTTTTTTAGCTGCTTCCGTATAAAGATAAATAGATTTCTGTTTCAATTCTTCGAATAACTTCTTACCCACAAGCTTTTCCATTTCCAATTCAGAAATGTTTTCATCGTGTCCGCTATCATTTTTAGTTGCAGGGGTAAAAATGGCTTCAGGAAGCTTTTCTGACTCCAGCATCCCCGCCGGGTATGACAGGCCGGCAATGGTTCCGGTCTTTTTGTATTCTTTGTAAGCGGAGCCGGAAACATAACCCCTCACCACGCACTCAAAATCGATTCTCTTACACTTATGGACTAAAACAGAACGTCCTTTAAAATAGGAATCGGAAGAAAAAGGTGCCGGAAAATTATTTTCATCGCCGGAAATAATATGCGAGGGAATCTGATTAAAAAAATCAAACCAGAGAAGAGAAATGGAATTTAAAACCCTTCCCTTACCCGGAACCTCTTCCCGAAAAACAACATCAAAAGCAGAGACTCTATCTGTAGAACAGAGGAGCAGCTTATCTCCAAGCTCGTACACATCCCGCACTTTACCTCTGTAAGAGGGATTCAAATTCATAATTGCACCCTAATCATAGCAATGTCATCGTGAGGCGCGTAAAGTCCACAGAATTTTTTTACTTCGAGCATGATATTATCTATGATGTCTCCTTCTTTAACACATTTCGGAATCAGCTTTTTTAGGCCTCCGGTACCCAGCATTTTCATATCCGGAGAAGTAGCCTCGCTGACTCCATCTGTATACAGAAAAAGAATAGAATCTTTTTGTAGCTGTATTTCTTTCACTTCCGTTTTCTGGGGAATATCCAGATCTATAATTAGAGGACTTTTACCCGGAAGTTCACTAACACTCCCATTTGCATATAATAAAGGAGGAGGATTGCCTCCATTTATATAGGAAAATTTCAGGTCATCGGAAAGGATTCCATAGAAAAACGTAATAGAATAATTCTCAGGAATAGCTTTTATGAGATTTTTTCTTAAAAGCTCAACTCTCTCCTTCAAAGGGAGTTCTTTTCCGAGCGAATATAACTGCATTTTAAACATAGCTCCCAGAAGGGCTCCGGAAGGACCATGGCCGATAGAATCAGCGATTACGATATGTAGTTTTCCACCGGTTTCCCAGACATCCACATAATCTCCGCCAATCTCAATCACAGGTTTGAAAAAAGTACGAATATTGCAACCATGCCATTGAAACTCCTTTTCGGGAATCATCTGAACCTGAACTTTTCTGGCTGTGGCCAGCTCCCTTTCATAATCCTGTTTTTGCTTTAAGAACAAATCCTGAAGAGCCTTAATTCTACAATAGGAACGAACTTTTGCCAGTAATTCCCTTGTATTCACCGGTTTAGAAATATAATCATCTCCTCCATAAGAAACAGCTTCTTCAAGGCCGGAAGTTTTATCTACAGTTGTAATAAAAATGATAGGTAATAACTCAAATTCGGGGTTGGTTCGTAAGGATTGGCAAAGACTATACCCGGATTCTCCCGGAATATTTACATCCAATAATAGAATATCGATTTTTTCTGAACTTAGAAGAATACGTGCTTCATTGGCATTAGAAGTAGTAAAAACCCTGTAACCCCTTTTTTCGAGGGTTCGCTTTAAAAAAAGAGTCATATTAATATCATCATCTACTACCAGGATAGTAAAATCCCGGTAGAGAACTTCCTGCCTAACGTTCATTTAAGTCAGACATCCTCGGTTTGCTTAATATATAGAAGTGCATTTTTTAAAACGTCATGACGGTGCATCACCCGAAATAATAAAATAAATAAAATATGGTAAGCAAAAACGCTTAACCAGAAAGCCAGTTTCATGTCCGAATCCATGCTACTTTTTCCGAGTACAGAACCCGGATGGTTACCCGGATTCTCAATCCAGCGAATTGCCCCCCAGGTTAATAAGGAGTTAAAGGCACAGAGAATACTCATAAAAGCGGATACCATAGCTTTTTGTTTCAAGTTCTGGATCATATTTCTGAGCACGAAATAGGAAACCAGGCTAATGACTAATACCAAGAAAGATTGTAAACGGGCATCCGTCCAATCCCAAGGAGTTCCCCAGGCACTATTGGCCCAAATCGGCCCTGAAAATAAGACAGAAATGGAAAATACAAAAGCTATTTTATTCATACTGTAGCCCAGTATATCCCAGTCCATTTGCTTTCGTATGAGATACATCAGACCAAAAAAAGAAGATAACACCGGGGCGTATAGGGCCACCCAGGCCACAGAAACATGCAAATAAAAAATTCTATGCGACAATCCCTGTTGGAGGATTACACTCGGATAATATAAACCGGTTATTACTGAAGCCGGGAAAACGAGAACAAAAGCTGCAAACAAAATATAATCCAGGAAGACATTGCTGAGTTTAAGTTTCATGTAGATTCCGTAGGTACAGGCTAAATCTATAGCCATTCATGAAAAGCTTTTTTAAGAAAAAACCAGAAAGACCCAACTATTTACACGGGAGATGAAAAAACTTCTTGACTATATTTACAAATAGTATACTATACCCTATATAGTATATAAAGGATTCATAAACATGAAACAAACTCTACCGACTTCATTTGAAGAGCTTCTTGCTACTCACGATAAACCCATTCTGGTTGATTTCTGGGCCGAATGGTGTCCTCCCTGCAAAATGCTTTCACCTGTTGTTGAAGAACTTTCTAAGGAATGGAAAGATAAACTGACTGTTATTAAAATTAATACAGATAATAAGCCGGCAATTGCCGGTAAATATGGAATCAGAAGTATCCCTACTTTAATATTATTTAAAGACGGAAAAGAAGTAAAAAGAGTTTCCGGAGCAATGCCCTTGCAGAAACTTAAAGCTACTTTTGGTTCCTTTGTTTAATATTTTATCTCACTACCCCTGCCAGCCCCTATTCCGGCCCGTTTAGCTGGCAGGCTTTTTTTTAAGAAACAAGTATCATACCCCGCTTTCAGGAACCCATTACCTCCGCTTCCTGACCCGTATTTGATTTTCGCCTTGAAATCGAGTCGGTAGTAGACCGTGAAGGAATATGCAGAACCGGTCTTTTCCTTTAGCTTCTCGGCTATGGATTCGGAGGTAAATTCGTTATAGTAAAAGTCTAAATCTTCGATATCTTCTCCGATGATGGAAGAGATGAGTAGCCTGGCTATCTTTTTATCTTCCAAAAGATAGCGAAACACTACATAATAGGTAGGATTGGCGATCTACATAATGGTCAATTTTACCATTCTATAGAGAAAAGAAAAGCAGAAAATCTTCTGATTGATTTTCTCTCTTATATCCTGTACCGGCTTTTCTTATTTCTCCCGGCTTTTTTGAGCGGATATGGTATATGCCTCCTTACATCATGAATGTATTATTCTCAAAGGCTAAGCAAGAAGATTTCATTTGAAAATTGGATTAAATACTTACATTCGGTAAGGAAAATTTAAAATTACTACCTTTTCCTAGTTCACTTTCTACCCAAATTTTTCCACCATGCTTTTCAATAAATTCCTTGCAAATTAACAATCCCAGCCCTGTTCCTTTCTCTTTGTTAGTACCTAATGTCGTATAGGGACTTGAAACGTCCCAAAGGTTTGTTATATTTTCTTTACTTATACCGATACCATTATCAGTTACCGTAATAACTATAAAGTTATCTTCTCGCTCAGCATAAATTTTTATATTTCCATTTGGATGTGAAAATTTTAATGCATTTGATACCAAATTTCTAAAGATTGTTTTTAACATATTCGTATCGGCAAATAAGACTATAGGCTCTGATTCGAAATAAGTCATGCTAATTTTTTTTTCAGATGCTTTGTACTCAAAATCCTTTACTATAGCACTTATCAATTGGATATAGTTTACAGGTTCCGGATTAAATGGTAATTTACCTACCTGTGCTTTTGACCATGTTAATAAATCTTCTAAAAGCTTGAAGGTAATTTTAGCCAATTCATCCATTATTTTTAATCTTCTCTTAGTCTGTTCTAAATTATCCTCCTCTAATAATAGCTCTATTAAACTTAATAATCCACTTAGAGGATTTTTTAAATCATGGGCTAAGATTGACATAAACCTATCTTTATCTGCATTTAATTTTACAAGTTCATGTTCCGCATTTTTCTGTTCAGTAATATCGGTAATAACAGCCAGATAACCATTTACCTTGTTTTGTGAATTTCTAAATTCAGAAATATTTACCAAACAATCGATTATATCACCTGATTTATGTATAAATTTTAGTTCGAAACCGTTTTCGGGTGCCTTACCTTCAAGAGTCATCTTAAATGCAGCTGTAATATTTTCTAAATCTTCTTCGTACCAGTAAATAAAGGGTGGATACTTTCCCAAAATTTCATTTTCAGAAAATCCAAACATCTTATAAAAGTAATGATTAGAGTAAATTTGCTTTCCTGAAAGGTCTGCAATAGCAACTCCGGAGTGCATGGAGTTTTCTATTGCATTTCTAAAATTATATTCTTCAGTAAGTTTGGCTTCAATCTGCTTCTTTTCAATTTTTGTCTGATGAATTTTATAAATTTTTTTAATTTTTTCATGAAGCTCATTTTCTAAATTACTTGATTTTACTATAAAATCTAATGCTCCGGCTTTCATTGCTTTCACAACAGTATCAATTGAACTATCTACACTCATGAATATTACACTATAAGTATTTTCAAATTCATTTAACTTTTCGAGAATTTGAAGGCCATTCATTTGTGGTAACTTATAATCGAGCAATATAATGTCCGGTTCGATTTTTGGTTTTAGTAAGTAATTGTATGCTTCTAAACCCGATTTTATTACTTCCAGATTATAACCCTGATTTGATAAAATATTTTCTATGAAAAATATAAAATCAGAATTATCTTCCACCAGTAGTATATTAATATTATTTAATGTTTTCATACTTGGTAATTTTCAAATCCAGTTTTATGAAAAAATCTTATTTACATCGCTTATTACACTCCAGTAAAAAGCGAGTTTGGAAACTTTTTCAGTAAAATCTGCAAATTTAAGTGGTTTTATGATATAATCATTAGCCCCCATACGCATTGCTTTTGATATGTCTTCAGTATTAGATGTTGTAGTAAACATAACAACCGGAATCTCACGCAACTTTTCATCAAATTTTATTTCTTCTAATACCTGAAAACCATTTTTAAGCGGTAGTTTAACATCTAAAAGAATGAGCATAGGTTTCTGAGTTATATCATCTTTATATTTTCCTTCTTTTTTTAAAAACTGGGTAGCATCTCTGCCATTTTTCATATGAATAATTTCATTCATAAAATTTCTGTTTTCTTTCAGAGAATTAATAATGATTAATGCATGGTCTGAATTATCTTCGACCACCAAAATCGGAGCAAATATATTTTTTATATTATCCATAAAACAGTGCCTTCAAATAATTTTTCAACTTATAGAAATTTTAAATGTTGTTCCCTTACCTTCACCTTCACTTTCAGCCCAAATTTTCCAATTGTGTTGTTCGATTACTTTTTTACAGAAGGTTAAGCCCATTCCAACTCCTACCGCTTCATTTAATTGTAAACGTTCCCCCGCTTTAAATATAGTTTCCAACTGATCAAGCGGAATACCAATACCATTGTCTTTTACAAAGATAATATTGTTATTGTAAGCAATTGTAATTTTTTTCCCTTCATAATTTATTGCATTACTTATCAAATTTCTAAAAACTATTTCAATCCTTTGTTTGTCAGCAAAAAGTTCGGGTAGCTTTTCTAATGTAATTTGAGCATTGTTTTTTTCAATAACAAGGGATAAATCAGTAAGAATTTTTTCTATCACTGAATTCAAATCAAATTTTTCATAGGGATTTTTCTTCGTATTTAATCTTGAAATATCTAAAAGGCTCAAAATTAATTTATGCATATTTTCCGCATTTGCAAGTAATCGAGTAAGGGCAAATTTTCCCTTTTCATCTAAATTATCACTATAATCTTTAAGCAGAATGGATGCGAAACTCTCCATAGAAATAATAGGTACCTGCAAGTCATGTGATGCAATATAAACCATTTCCTCTAAATTTTGATTCGTTTCACGTAGCTGGCTTTCCATTTTCTTGCGTGAAGTTAAATCAAAGAAAGTGGAAAGAAAAAAATCACCTATTGATATACCAGAAACTTCAAAAATCATTTTTCTTCCAGATTTTGTAGTTATATTATATTCTTGAGGCTCTACCGCCACATTGTTTTTTATTGCATCTATTACTAATTTTTTCCAGGTTTCAGAAACTTCTTCTCTATACTTTTCATCGGGATATGCTTTTAAAAACCAATCATCCAAATTAGGAATATCAGAATAATTATATTCAAGTATTTTAGTAAATGCTTTATTTACTAATTCAATTTTCATGGTTTTATTATTTGAATATCCCAAAGGAATAGGTATAAACTCAAATAACTGTCTGAATTTTTGCTCACTTTCTTTTAATTCAGTTTCCGCTTTTTTTATATCCGTAACATCCCTAACAATAGAAGTTGTTTCATCTTCACCGCTTTTTACCATTCGAGCTTCAAATTCACGCAAACCCTTACCCTGAATAAACATTTGAAAATCAAAAGTTTGTAATATGCCCGTTGTCAAAGTTAAAGAAATTTTTTCATCTATTAAATCAGCAAACTCAGGTGGTGTTATATCCCTATTTAAAACTCCAATAATCGAAGGTGCTGATTGTGCATACAAATCTTTAGTATCAGCTTTATAATCAAGATAGCGTCCATCTTTATCTAAGCGAAATACCAAATCAGGAATTGCATTAATCATAGTCTTTGCACGAAGCTCGCTTTCTTTCAACGCTTCTTCTATTTCAACCCTTTCTGTAATGTCGCGACTAATTCCGAAAATTCCAACTACTTCACTCTTATCATCGTTCCATACCGGCCACTTACTTGTGCTTACATAGCCTTTACTGCCGTCAGATTTATAATAAGGGTCAATCTTGTTTATTAAGGATTTACCATATTCAAATATAGGGAGTTCTTCTTCATAATAAATCTTAGCAGCATCGGGTGGAAATACTTCCAAATCGTGTTTCCCTATCATATCACGCCAACTTTTATGAAAAGTTATATTTGCTAAGGTTTGACTACAAAAACGAAAACGGCTTTCTTTATCTTTATAATAGATAAAATCTTGAGTATTTTCAAGAAACGTTACAAAATCTTTATTCAGCAATTGCAACTCTCTTTCATAATTAATTTTCTCGGTAACATCTTCAAAAATTGTTGCAAAATAACCAATTTCAGGACAATATGCTGTCACACTAAAATGCTTATTGAGTGCGGAAGCATAATTTTGAAATTTAATACTTTCGCCTGTTAATGCAACTTTTCCATAGATTTCAACCCAGTATTTATCATTCTCCGGTATAATTTCGTATATAGATTTTCCAATAATATCTTTGGCTTTTAATCCCGTAAGTCTTTCGAATGCAGGGTTAGCACTTAAAAAGATATAATTACAGGGGCTTCCCTGTTCATCACAAATAATTTTATGATAGGCAAAACCATTAATCATTTCGTTAAATAATGAGGTATAGCGTTTCTCGTTTTCCAAAATTTTATTTTCATTTTTTTTTCTCTTGGTTATATCTTGTATTACACCAATCATACCAACCAATTTACCCTGTTTATTATAACGAATTTTTCCAAATCCTTTCACCCAACGTTCCCGTCTGTCATTTATTCGGATAATTCTATATTCTTTTTCAAAGTTCTCACCTTTAGCAATAACATTATCATTTAAATAATTTTTCATTATTTCTCGGTCCGCCGGATGAACAATTTTTAACCAACCTTCAATTGATTTATCATAGTCATTGTCTATCCCAAATAATTCATTAAGTGTTTCTGATGATGTCCATGTTCCAGTGTTTATATCCAACACATACGAACCTACTCTCGCAATTTTTTGCGATTCCAGTAATAAAAATTCTCTCTCTTCGGCTCTTTCTTTGGCAATAAATAGGGTATCATTTATTTTTTTCTTTTCAATGATTTCCATAGCCAAATATGCCAATAGAGAAATATTTTCAATATCGTTTTCAGTATAATCAGTTTCTTTATTACCTACTCCAAAGATAGCTTTTACATTATCATTATAAATAATTGGAATAGTTAATTCTCTGATTAGTGAAGGGTGTTCGGGTAAGCCTTTTTTGTGAGTTAATGCATTATAATTATTATTTATGACCGGTTTACGCTCATAAAAACAATCTACCCAAGCACCGGTTTTATCAATTGGATAATGAGAACTCTTACCCTGTGCATTACAATAATTCTTTTTTGTAGCTGTTGACCAGTTTTGTAACTCTATATTCATCTGGCCTTCTTCTATAAAATGAAAAAAGCCTACTTTACTCTCACTAATAATTTCTGCAATATTAAGTGTTTCTTCGAGGATTTCATCGATTGTGTGGTTTTCCGAGAATTGAATTAGATTTAATCTTGCTTCATTGATTCTATTATTTATTTCTGTTGTTTCTTTAGTTTTTTCTAATTCTCCGGCTTTTTCTAGAATCTGAATATTTTTTATTCCTATATTTCCAATTGTTTCTACTAATTTCACTAAAAAAGTAATTGATTTTTTTATTTGCACTTCAGTGAAAATAGGTACATTATTAATTGCTTCGAGATATGTCTTCTCATCAAATCCAAACTCGTTTGCTTGCTTCCTGAAATATTCAATATCAGGTTCTTCAGTTAAGAATTGTCCTGTAAAGAAATTACCAACATGCCTGTCTCCAACAATTATAGGCATGGCAATATCATTTAATCCATTTTTACATTTATAAAAGTTATATTTATTTCCTTCTTTAATTTGTCCAGCAAGGTTGGTATCGCTTTCTTTGCATCTTATACTCGTATTTTGATTGATACGGTGAAACTGAGTACATGAAGGTTGCCAGCCGCATGCAACATATATATTCCCTTCTAAATCAAGAATAGCTGTTGTTGTTCCATTAATTTCCGTATAACTTTCGCAAAGTTCTCTTAACTCTTCTATATCAAATAATTCTGTTAAATGGTAATTCATTTATATTGTTAATAATAGGTCCAGCAAATAAAGCATACAAGTACTGTCGAGCTCTTCATGGTTAATATCCTTTATCTCAGGATATACTGGCCAATAAGATGTCTAAGATTTCCTTAATTTTCTTACGGGCTTTTTGATTATATAACTCTCTACTCTTATTCTTTTCCCCCTGAAGGGAAAGTTGCAAAGACTCTTCGCAATGCATCAGAAATGCTTTCCAGTATTGTAAGAACTTCTCAAGATCCAGTTGCTCTTTTTTAATCAAGTCTATGTTTTCCGGAACCTCAAGGTAGTTTTGCATATCCATTTCAAGTTCTTTTAATTTATTATAAGAAACTTTTGTAAATAAAGCATCATCAGAAAAAACAGCCATTACAACCAGACCTCTTGCATTTAATGCTTTCTCCAAAACTGTCTCGAAAAAGATCTGCTTCTGGCTAGAATTTTTAAAATTTGGAATATTAAACTGGGAAACCAATGAATTTAAAATCCTACTCACATCAAAAGTAGAAGAAACAACAGAGTTGATATTTTGAATACATTCTTCCTGGGAATCAAGAGAAGAGAAAACATCCTTGGAGCGATTAATAAAACGTTGTATCATCTCTTTTGTATCTTTCACCAGTTCATTCATCATGGTTATACTAATTTCCAGGTTCTTTAAAGAAATGGAAAATTCACTTGAGTCATTAATCACATTTCCAATGGCTGCATCTATCTCCTTATAATTTTTATTAGCGATATTAATTTCATTTTCAGCTCCTAAGGCAAACTCTACCGAAGACTCCACGTTTAACTCTGATAGCTTGGCCTGTTCTTTCATCCCCTTAGCTGATTTGGCGATAATCCTGGCTACTTCCATATTTCTTCTGGAAAGATTCCCCATCTCTCTCGCAACTATTGCAAAGCCGCTCCCCTCTTCTCCGGCGTGGGAAGATTCGATTTCTGCATTCAAAGCAATTAATTCGGTGCGTTGGGCAAGTTTCACTAATTCTTCAGCTACTTTGCTGATAGAACCATAATTATCCCAGAGTTCTTTAATGGTTTTTTGGAGTTCTCGATTCTGCTCGGTTAGTTCCCCCATGAGATAAACACCGTTTGACATTACCTCAACTCCATTTTTCACCTTTTCGTGTATTTCTTTTGAGGATTGCATGATCCCGGTATTATTATGCACCATATTTTTAGTCTGATAATGGATTTCTCCTATTTCAGAAGCCAAATTTTGAAATTCCAAATGTAGATTCTCGATACTCTTTTTAAAATCATCCGTTATTTTATGGATACTATCCGCTTCTTCCTTCAAGGAACTGGAAAATTGAAGAATTTCTTTCATATTCTGATTAATAGAAGTTGAAGAACGTCCTATTAACCTGAGAATAGCAGTAAAATCCGTAATAAAACGGCTGAAGGAATTAAATAAGGAAAATTTCTTAAATCGTTTTCTGGCCTCTTCCAGATCAATAGAAAAATCTCTCTTTTCCATCTTCAGAAGCCATTTTTCAAAATTTCTTTTTAATTCCAGATCTTTAAAGATATTTCTCAAATGTATTCCTTCACTTTATAACTTATTTTCATACAGGTTTTGTCATTTCCCGACTTTTTTAGGGGATTGCCCTTTCCTTAAATTAAAAAGTTTATACTATTCCTTCGTAAAACTTGAAAGCAAAAAATTAAAAATTATTTATTTATCTTATTTATAAATTTAAAAAACAGTTTACTTTTTCAAAAACTACTATGAACTTATTATCCAAAAGGATTCTAATTACAAGGAAAATATTGTGATTTATGAGCATAACGGCCTCGAAGGGGATTTAGAAGCTACAGAAGATACCATTTTATTTTTGGAGGAATTGGATAAAATTCTCGAATCCTACGAAAATCGTACTAAGGATACCGAAGAAGACTAGATTTTCCATTTACGAAAAAACCTTTTCTCATATAATGAACCAAATGAAGCTATTACTGAATGTTTTTTTTCTTTTCATCATTTCAATTTCTCTTTTTGATTGTTCCTCGGCCTCCAAAAAAAAGAAAACCACGCTCATAACAGCCAATGCCGAAGGGGAGAACAACCAACAACGTGCAGAAAGTCTGGATAAAATCCGTGTGCAGGTGGTGCAAAAACAGGCGAACATTCAAGCTTTGCAGCAGCAAAAAGAAGAAATAGACAAGGTGATTGATACCGAACAGAAAGAGTTGGAGAAAGTAAGCCTGCTCTACAAAGAAATGCTGGAATTGGA
Organism: Leptospiraceae bacterium; assembly: GCA_024233835.1. NCBI lineage: Bacteria > Pseudomonadati > Spirochaetota > Leptospiria > Leptospirales > Leptospiraceae > Leptospiraceae bacterium. The sequence goes on along the minus strand of JACKPC010000003.1, from coordinate 464,263 downwards.
ACTACAAAGCATCCAACCGGAAGAGAATCAACCGGAAGGAAAGCCGGAATCAAAAGAACCCGAAAAAAAAGAGACAGAAGAAAAACCTACCGAGAAGAAAAAAGAAGAAACCGTTCAAAAGGTCGTACCGGAAAAACCCCAGATCCAAGAAAAACCGGCTATACCGGAGAAGAAGGAAGAAAAACCTCAAAGTCAGGAAACCAAAACCACGGAAAAAACTTCCGATCCGTTTGACCTGGACCTTCCTGAATCCGGAATGAAAGGAAAAAAGATTATTTTTAAACCTATTGAACCAAAAACTGAATTACCTAAAAAGGAAGAAAGGCAAATAAAAGTTGTCCCGGCAGATAAGGTAAACCCGAGGAAATTCTGTATAGATGCCTGCCAGTCCCGCTTTACCGCCTGTGAAGCTACCTGTGAGGATACCGATGTTTCCTGCCTTCAGGACTGTGGAAAACAGGCAAAAGATTGTGTAAAAGCCTGTAATTTTTAGTTAAACCCTCTTTTCTTCCAGTTGTTGAGCGAACCATCGGTGGTTCGCGTACGACATTTCACGACTTTTTATTTTTGTAAAAATCATCAGAAACCAATCAGGCGCTTTACAATTAAACCGTAGAAGCTCACTCCTGAAAGATAAAACCAGCCCAAATGAATCTGGCAGGAAGCACAGTGGCAGTACTGCCAGCTAAATCCGGGAAACCAGCTATATTGAAATTCCCTGTCTCCCTGGATGGTTGTTCCTGGAGCATCTTTGAAACAGGTGATTTCAAACGTTATATTCATAGGATTTTGAAACTGAAGATAATATTGTCCATTAATAGTGATTTGCAGGGAAAGACTTGTAATAATATGTCCGCAATTCCGACAGAGAATCGGAATTTCTTCTAAAGCCTGAACTTCTTCTGCTACCTCTGCTTTTTCTTCTCCTTTTCCCTTTACATCGAGGGGAAGAAAAGGTTCATCTGATAGGCTAAAGTCAGCTAGAATTAACTGTCTTTGCTGCGACACCTCTATTTTACTTCTTTCGAAATAGTATTAAAAGATTATTCGGGTCATTAAATCCAAATTTCTCAGGTCTTTTTTTTGCAACTCCCTTGCTATATATCAGGAGTCGATTTGGGTCGATTAGCTTGACAATAGCCCTGACCATTGACTTTTTCTTGCCCTTTTTTAATTCCATGTCCATGGTGTTTGGCTTCTCATCAAAATTAAAACTATACCGAATAGAAGACCTTTCCCCACTACTTACAAAATTCTGACCGCCAGCAATGTATTCTCCGGATATAATGGTTAAATAGCCATTCTCTTCAAATAGGAAAGCTACCTTTTTACCATTCTTGTCCATTCCTTCCCACATGCCCGCAACAGGCTGTAAGGGCAATGCTTCGATCCCGGACAGCAGCATTATAAAAAATAAAATTCCAAAGAAAAACTTATTCATACATTCCTCCAAGTATAAATTCCAGTATAGCTTTTACTGCTTCAAGTGTTAAAATTTTTTCTTTTATAAATCGATTCAATTATTTTAAAAATTTCTATGTTATCAGAAAGAGGACCACTTATCTCCTTAGACTTTCCTTTACAAACTTCGTAGATTTCTCTGTACAGGTTTATCCAGGGATTTTGATACCCTTCTTCTATCGAGGGTAAAGCCTCCTCTTTCAAACTACTCATTCCGGTATATAAGGTAGAAGGTGCAGAACGAAAAATTTTGTGACCATCATTACTCAGAATAATCCTTCCCTTTCGAGTCTGAATATCTAATTCAAACTGAAAATAGGAACGGTATCCTCCTGCTTCCAAAAAAACATGTACATTATCCGGATATTGTAAAATAGCCAGGGCCTGATCTTCCGGAAAAACATTCTCTCCATGAGGTAAATAAATATGAGAAAATACCTTTTTCGGTTTCCCCAAAAGCCATTGAATAAAGTCAATAGCATGGGTTCCATCATGCAGTAGAGGTCCGTATTCTCGGTTTTTCTTTGTTTTCCTGTATGCCTGACCCGGATTTTGTCTGCCGGTTAAAACGGAGGCACGAATCGTTATCACTTCACCCAGTTCCCCTTTCTCCAAAAGTCTCTTTGCGTAAATATATACAGGATGATATCTTCGTTCATGATTAACCCAGATTCTAACTTTAAATTTTTCCTGTAATGCTTTCAATTTTTTAATCTCTTTGCGACTTACACAAACCGGTTTCTCAATGAGCAAATTTTGAATGCCATTTCTGATAGCCCATTCGGCATTTTCAAAATGAGCCTCTGAAGAGCTGGCAATAACGCAGAGTTCGGGTTTCTCTTTTTTAATTTTTCCTAATGTAGTTTTTACCTGTGATTCCTTCAAGTTCCAATCTTCAAGAAATTGTTCCTGTTTACTTGTAGAGGGATCGTATATACCCAGAACTTCGAATTTTTCTCTTCCAAATTGACTAAATAAAGTTCCCGCATGGGTGCAGGGATGATAGCGTAATTTGTCTTTTTCCAAAATACTCGCGATTCGTCCCAGACCTAAAATAGCTACTTTTATCATATTTATCCAGAATGAAAAGGTTTGAAAAAGAGAAAATGAATAATTAACTATCTAATAAATTATCTTTTTTATCCAATTTATTAGATAATTTCTTGACGTATTCCAGATAATATTCAATATAGGAGAAAAGAACTTAATTTTTTGGAGCAAATCAACTATGAAAGCAGATAACATTTTACAGACTATCGGGAATACACCTCATGTAAGACTCAACCGGCTTTATAATACAAAAGCTGAAGTTTATGCTAAACTGGAAAAAGCAAATCCAGGTGGTAGTATCAAAGATAGAATAGCCCTCGCCATGATTGAAGATGCAGAAAAAAAAGGGATATTAAAGAAAGACAGCATCATTATTGAACCCACCTCAGGTAATACAGGTGTAGGTCTTGCTATGGTCTGTGCTGTAAAAGGCTATTCTCTCACACTGGTTATGCCGGAATCAATGAGTATAGAGAGAAGAAGATTAATGTCTGCATATGGAGCCAAATTTGAGCTAACTCCCAAGGAAAAGGGAATGAAAGGTGCTATCAGTCGTGCAGAAGAAATGGTAGCAGAAAATCCAAATGCCTGGATGCCGCAACAATTCAACAACCCGGCCAACGTTCAAATTCATATTCAAACAACTGCAGAAGAAATTCTAAAAGATTTCCCGGATGGAATTGATTATCTGATTACAGGAGTTGGAACCGGAGGACACATCACCGGTGTTTCCAAAGTCCTAAAAAGTAAATTTCCCAAATTGAAAGTTTTCGCTGTAGAACCGGAAGCCTCTCCTGTGTTAAGTGGTGGCAATGCAGGTCCTCATCCAATTCAGGGTATTGGAGCCGGATTTATCCCACAAATTATGGATACCTCTCTATTAGATGGAATCATACAGATATCCAAAGAAGAAGCCTTCGATTTTGCAACCCGCATAGCCAGAGAAGAAGCCATCTTTGTTGGACTTTCTTCCGGTGCTTCCCTGGCTGCTGTAAACAAGAAGTTAAGCGATATTCCTGATGGAGCCAAAGTACTTACGTTTTGCTATGACACAGGTGAGCGTTACCTCTCTGTTGATGGCCTTTTTACCTGACCAAAGTTCTGCTTTCGCGGGGAGTTCCCCGCTTTTTTTCGCAAGGAGACACCATGAAAATGGATACTAAATTTGTTCACGGGGCTAAAAGTTTTGAATCGGTAACCGGTTCCATCAGCACTCCCATTTATCAGAGTGCAACTTTTAAACACCCTGCCCTTTACGAATCAACCGGATACGATTATTCCAGGACTTTAAACCCAACCAGGGAAAAGTTAGAAGAAACGTATGCACTTTTAGAATCCGGAACTCATGGTTCTGCTTTTTCCTGTGGTATGGCCGCTATAACAGCTATATTTGAATTATTTCAATTCGGAGACCATATCCTTGTTGGTGATGATATCTACGGAGGAACTTATAGGTTTTTTCAAGATATTTCATCTAAAAGAAATTTAGAATTTTCCTATATTAACACTACAAGTTTAAAGGAAATTGAGAAAAACATCAAACCCAATACCAAAGCAATCTTTTTAGAAACTCCCACAAACCCTATGATGAAAGTTTCTGATATTCAATCCATTCAAAAACTTGTTAAACCCAAAAACATTCTTCTTATAGTTGATAATACCTTTCTAAGCCCGTATTTTCAAAGACCTATAGAACTAGGAGCAGATATCGTTGTTAGCAGTGGTACCAAATATTTAGCCGGTCATAACGATACGCTCAGCGGATTAGTTGCGAGTGCCAACTCTGAATTAGGAGAAAAAATTCAGTTTATTCAAAATAACACGGGTGCTGTACTCTCTCCTTTTGATAGCTGGCTTACGCTCAGAGGTATTAAAACTCTAGGAATCCGCATGAGAAAACAAGAAGAAAATTCAATTGAACTTGCAAACTTTTTAAAAGAGCATCCAGCTATAGCGAAAGTATACTACATTGGTTTACCGGAACACCCTTCCTATGAACTTTCCAGGAGACAGGCAAGTGGTTTTGGTGCAATGTTGTCTTTTGAGGTTAAAGATCCAAATTTAGTTCCGAATCTTCTAAAACGAATTATGATCATCAGTTTCGCGGAAAGTTTAGGAGGTGTTGAAAGTTTATTAACCTATCCTATAGTTCAAACTCATAATGCACTTCCGGAAGCAACATTACATAAACTCGGCATCAACGATAGACTACTCCGATTTTCAGTAGGAATTGAAGATGTAGAAGACTTAAAAAAAGATTTAGAGCAGGCTTTGTCGGATAAGGTTTTGAGTGTATGAGAAGTTTCCACAGCATCATAATTTGGCGGAAATTTTTCATACGCTCATGTTGGAATGTGTTGCCAGCGTGTATTACTCAAAAATCTTACTTTACTAACAAGCTATAAGTTTTCGATTTCTTCTATACTTAGCCCTGTAGCAGTAGAAATGGTTTTATTATCTATACCAGCTAATTTAAAATTTTTAGCTATTTCTAATGTATTCGTTTTTTTTGCTTTTTCTTCAGCAAGTTTTTCTGCTCGCTGAACAGCCAACTCCACCCTTCCTCTTTCATCCTGTTCTCGCATCAGAAAATAGTCATAGCTATTCAGTTCTTCTTTCGTCCAATTGTGCCTGTCTGAAAGAATATAAGCTTCTTTTAAACCTTCATCTTCAACATTATCCGGAATTACTTCTAAGTTCTCGGCATTCTTTATGAAGTAAATCCATTTATCAGTCAGGCTTTTACAGTCTTCTAATTCTTTTTTGAACTTGGGCAACTCTATAAAATTAAAGTTAATATCTTTTAATTCATTCTTCCTGGTTTTCGTATTGATAATCAAATGCTCGGTGAGATAATTATCTCCTTCAAAATACTCAAACTCTAAGATGCCAACAAAAACAACCGCTGTGAGTTTGGAATAGTCATCACCTTTTTCTATCTGGGAGGCATATTCTTTAGATACATAATACTGCACCCGTTTATCAAAACCGGAAACTTCGCTAAGTTGCATTTCAACAATATAAGTAGTCCCGGATTGGTCTTTGACATTTACATCAATGATAGAAGATTTCAGTCCGACAATTCTCGGAAGCTGAAATGTATTGCGAAATTCGAGATCTATGATCTTTCTATCCCCTTTTAGGCTCAAAATTGAGTTTAGGAAGGAGATAAGGATTACTTTTTTGCCTTCATTTCCAAAAATTTTCCGAAAAGCAACATCATTTTTAGGATCAGCGAATTTCATAAGAAAATATTGAAACCCGAATAGAAAAAGTCAATGAAAAGACCGGAAAATTATAAGGAATCACAAAATTTTCTGTCTAATTTCCTGGCCCGGATTCTCTTTCGTTTCATAACAGCTATCTGCCGAACTCTGCCTGTTCTTTCGCCTGCAACTCTGGCTCTTCTGTGGCTTTGAGTAGTTCATGGATAGTATTGTGTCTCCATAATAAGCAGGTGTTTAGTCTGGAAGGTTCGATAAAGTTTGTAAGGGAAAATTTAAATTATTTGTAGATGAAATATTTTTATTTGATTTACAAAAGCACTTGACAGCCATATAGTTTTAAACTTTTCTTGAAGTTTGCGGTAATCAGTATGGACGAAGAACCAGAAAAAAGAGCTATTTCATTACATAGCTTAATAAAACATTTATTTACACGAAACAAAAATACAACTGCTGTTTTGAATACAAAAGAAAAAATTTCGATTGTTGGCTCAAGTGAAAAGAGGTTGAGACCGGAAGTCAGAGCAGGATTAAAAGAAAATGAAATAGAAGCAACCGGCCCCGGACATGCAGAAGAAAAGGTTATCAAAAAAGCAGAAATCGAAAAACTGCATCCAACAGAAATAGGAGTCAGTAGGCCAATCTGTCTGGATTGCAAAAGCTTAATTTTGCAAAAAGATATTCAGACGAAAACAAATTTTTCAGGTAAAAAGTCTAAAAACAGAGAAAATGAGAATGACTGAAGTTATAGAAAAAAGATTAGAATCACTGTCTTACTACCAAATTTTGGCTTTTTACGTTTTAGTCATCAAAAGACAAATACCAAACTATTATTCTTTTTTTCAAAAAGAAAACTGGGGAAATCCTGAAATCTTAGAGCTGGGAATCCGACTTTTAGAAAACATTGCATTAGAAAGAAGTGTTTTGGAATATGATGAAAGTCTTATCGATGATATTTCAAATATAACGCCTGATTCTGAAGAGTTTGATTCTATCCTGGCGACCTCCGCACAGGATGTATGTGTCATGCTTATAGAAGCATTAGAGTCCGTAAGCTCACAGGATACAGAAAGATTAACTGGCCTTACTTCTCTTGCTTTCAATTCTATTCAGATGTATATCGAAGAAAAACATAGCCTTGATTATAATCAAAAGAATCACGATGAATTTGTGAATAACCATCCTCTAATCAAGCAACAAACAGTTTATTTTGAAAAATTAGTCCACGATATTGAGGTTGAGAAGAATGTTCATCCGGAATTGTTTCAAAATGTAGAAGCGTTTCACCTGCCAACGGATTTGTAAGAAATCCTTTTGTATTCCAGTGCTTACGCCAGCATACTCATAACCCTACTCCACATAGCTGCTGGTGCTCAGGCTGTACCAGCAGAGTTTATGAGCTTCGCTCTACTCAGTGTCCACAAACTAACACTTCGGTTGGTGAGTAAAGTTTATGAAGTTCATAAATTTTGTATCGAACCACCGAAGTTAGGTTATTGTTGTAAATTTATCGCATTAATAAAAGCGGACTTTCTATATAGTCCCTAAATACAGAAAGGAACTTTGCACCCAAAGCCCCATCCACTACACGATGATCACAGGATAGAGTGACCGTCATTGTCTTTCCGGCAATAATACTTCCATTTTTCACTACCGGTTTTTCAATAACTCCTCCCACCGCTAAAATCGCTGCTTCCGGTTCATTGATTACAGCCGTAAAATGAGAAATGCCGAACATTCCCAAATTAGATACCGTAAATGTTCCATCGGTATATTCATCCGGTTTTAGTTTCTTTTCACGAGCCAGGTTAGAGAGCTTCTTAACCTCGGTTCCTATATCATAGACAGTCTTTCTATCAGCATTTCGAATATAAGGAGTAATTAAACCTCCCTCCAAAGCCACTGCCACACCTATATCAATTCTTCCATGTTGTAGAATATAATTTCCTCTCCAGGAAGCATTCACAGAAGGAACTTCTCGCAAAGAAAATGCACAGGCTTTCAAAATGAAATCATTCAGACTCAATTTATCTGCATTTTCAATATTCCTTTTCTGAGCAAATGATACAAGAGAAGAATTTAGCTCTGTTCGTAGTTTCACCAGGGGTTCTGCATCAAATTCCAGGTTTAAATAAAAATGTGGGAGTTCCTGTTTGGAATGAGTTAACCTTTTTGCAATTACTTCTCTCATGGAATTTATCGGAATTTCTTCATCTTTTCGAATACTACTTCTTCCGCTGGATAGCGAAGAAGATTTAGCTCCCTGCATATAAGCTTCAATATCTTTCTTAACGATTCTGCCTTCCGGTCCACTTCCCTCCACATTTCTCAGGTCAATACCGTATTGCAGAGCCATCGATTTAGCCAGGGGAGAAGCTAAAAGCCTTCCATCGGTACGCTTTCTATCTACAAATACCGGAGCTTTATGGGCAATCGCAGGAATAACTTTGGGAACCTGGGGTTCCTCTTTTACTTCCACAGGTTTTTCAACTTTTTTGGATTCCGAAACTTCCATTTTTACAGGTGTCGGTAGGGTTTCTTCTTTTTTAGTTTCAGAAGTGGAAGGAGAATGTAGTCTGGATTTCGCAGTCTCAATAAGAACTGCTACATCTTCTCCTTCTTTTCCGACAATAGCTACAGGAAGTCCTACACGAACTTTAGAATTTTCCTCTGCAATGATAGCGAGTAGCTTCCCTCTTTCAAAAGATTCCATTTCCATTACAGCTTTATCAGTTTCCACCTCAGCAATAATTTCACCGGGACCCACTTCATCTCCGATCTTTTTTGTCCATTTTACAATAGTCCCTTCACTCATAGTAGGAGATAATTGCGTCATTTCAATAATTTTGGCCATCCTCTTCTCCTTTAATTTAAAAGTCGTAAAGCTGCCTGAACTATCTTTTCAGGACTCGGTAAACTTGCTTTTTCCAGATTCGCCGCATAAGGCATCGGCACATCTTCCTGACAAACTCTTTCTACAGGAGCATCCAGATAATCAAAAGCATTTTTTTGAATCAAATAAGCCACATAAGAACCGACTCCTGCCTGCGGCCATCCTTCTTCTACAATAAGCGCACGATTGGTTTTCTTCACGGTCTTATAAATGGCTTCCTCATCCAGTGGTCGCAAAGTTCTTAAATCTAAAACTTCCGGATATATTCCTTCTTTTTCTAATAGAGAAACCGCTTCTGTTACTGTATGATAGGCCCTTGACCAGGTTATAATACTTAGATCCGTTCCCTCTTTTTTTATCTCCGCTTTCCCTATGGGAATATAAAACTCTTCTTCCGGAACTTCTCCCTGGACTCCGTATAAAACTTCACTTTCTATAAATACAACAGGATTATTATCTAATATAGAAGTTTTTAATAGACCGCAGGCATCTTTAGGTGTAGCCGGTGCTACGACTTTTAAACCCGGAATATGAGTATAATAACTTTCTAATGCCTGTGAATGCTGGGCTGCTAAGCGACCGCCGGCACCTCCTGCACCTCGAAACACAATCGGCATGGGAAATTGTCCACCACTCATATATAACATTTTTGCTGCTGAATTTACAACCTGATCAATTGCAACCAGAGAAAAGTTCCAGGTCATGAATTCAATAATCGGTCTCATCCCTCTCATGGCGGCTCCGACTCCGATACCGGCAAATCCATTTTCAGATATAGGTGTATCAATTACTCGTTTATCACCATATTTATCCAGCATTCCCTGTGTAACCTTGTAGGCTCCCTGGTAGGCGGCAACTTCTTCACCCATTATGAATATATTCGGATCCTTATCCATTTCCTCGCACATGGCACGATTTAAGGCTTCCCTGTATGACATCATTTTTAAACCCATTGTCTCTCCTCCTCAATCCACATAAACATGTTGATGCAACCAGGAAAGAGGTGGTTCCTCACTGGTTTGTGCAAACTCTACAGATTCATCCACAATTGAATTTACTCTCTCTTCAATTGCCTCTAAATCTTTTTTATCCAGACCATAAGCGAGTAGCTCGTTTTCGGCTCGAACCAAAGGATCCCTGCGTTTATACTCATCCACTTCTTCCTTGGTTCGATACTTTGCCGGGTCTGACATAGAATGACCTCGGAACCTGTAAGTTGAAATTTCAATTAATGTAGGCCCTTCCCCTCTTCTTGCCCTATCGACTGCAACTTTCACATGATTTCGTATTTTACGAACTTCATCGGCTTCGATGTGGTCTCTGGCTATGTTATAGGCTGTTGCACGAATAGACACATCTTTAACCGAAATAGCACGGTATTCGTGAGTTCCCATCGCATAATGGTTGTTCTCGCAAATAAAAACCACCGGTAACTTCCAGATAGCAGCAAGATTTAAACCTTCATGAAACGAACCAATATTGGCAGCTCCATCACCAAAAAAACAGAGGGTTACCGCCTGGTTTCCCTGGTATTTATCAGCAAAAGCGACACCGGCTGCAAGAGAAATATGACCTCCTACAATTCCATGTCCACCCAGAAAGTTTTTTTCTTTATCAAAAAAATGCATAGAACCTCCGTAACCTTTTGAGATCCCTGTCTTTTTTCCAAACAATTCTGCCATCAGGGCCTTAGCCGAAAGTCCTCTGGCCAGAGCATGCCCGTGATCCCTATACGTAGAAACTACGGAGTCTTTCTCTTCCAGGGTTGCTATAGAACCCACGGCTACCGCTTCTTGCCCTATATAAAGATGACAGAAACCGCCAATTTTCCCGGATGCATAGGCTTTTGCCGCTGCTTCTTCAAACCTGCGAATTAAAAGCATGTCTTCATAGAATTTTTTTAATTCGAGAGCCTGTTCTTGAGCTTTAATCTTTTCAGGCACGCAATCCTCCCTAAAAATCTTTTTTTTATAAAATAGAGTTCTTTGGAAAGTTTGACAAGAAAATAATTAAATGAGAATTAGAATCATAATATTTTTTTAATCCGGATTATCTTTCCAGGAACGTTTGAGATTTATTTTTTCTTTTTCGATAAAAGCTTTTTGGAGATCGATCCCAAAGGTATTGGAGAGTTGTAGAAGATAGGATAATACATCAGCAAATTCTGATTCTAAATCAAAGCTTTGATCTTTTCCTTCTTCTACATAGATTTTTTCTTTGTAACGTATAGCTTTTGCCAGTTCTCCAACTTCTTCCATCCACAGTAAAAAAGTTTCTTGATAGGAGCTTTTGTCCCAGCCATTAAGTGCACAGCTTTCTTTCATGTATTTCTGAACTTCGCTGAGAGTTGATTTTTCTGAAATAGTATTTAGTAAATCTTTTTGTTCCTGGTTCATGAGTTTTCCTTATCTTTCCTCGTCTGTGCTATGTTTGTCTTCAGATAATACTTTGTCAGCATTTATCTGGCTTATTAAAGTAAACCCTCATTCCCTTGGTTTAATATTCCAGGTTAAGCCTAATAAAATAATTCCTAATATAGTGGCAAATAAGATAGAATACAAGACATACGGCCAGCCATATTCCGAGTGAGAAGCCAGCCAGCCAAGACCTTTTGCCTGAACTGTCCTACCAATGTAACCAAATAGCCCTACGAAACCCGCAGCCGTTCCCACCGCTTTCTTAGAAGTTACATCTAAAGAAGCTACTCCCAGTAACATAACAGGTGGATACACAAAAAAACCAATGACCGCGAGCATTGTCATATCGAGCCAGAGCCGTCCGGGTGGATTTAAAAGAATCATGAGAAAGGCAAAGAAAATGGGAATCATACAAAGAAGACTTACCATCCCCCTTCTACCACCTAATTTATCTGAGAGCCAACCCATAAGAATAGTACTTCCGATTCCACCAAATTCAATGATTAAAACACTAAAGCCCCCGCTTTCCAGGCTTGCCCCCTTTGTCTCCTTCAAATAGGTAGGTCCCCAATCCAGCATACTATAGCGAACGATATAAACAAAAAAATTAGCAAAAGCAAATAACCACAGAGTTTTGTTATTTAGAATATACTTAACTAATAACTCTTTTGTTTCGAGTTCCCTTTCTGGATCTTCTGTATTCACCTTGCTTACATCTTTTTTAGAATCTTTATATTCTTCAATAGGAGGTAAACCAAGCGACTGAGGTGTATCTTCCAGACGGAAGTAAAGATAGACAGAACCTATGAGGGCTAAAACACCCGGCACATAAAAAGCAGACTTCCAACCAAGCTGGCTCGCCGAATAGGCAGCAATTACTCCGATTAGACCTCCGCCTATATTATGAGCAATATTCCAGACTGCAAATACACTACCCCTTTCTTTCAAACTAAACCAGTGACCGATAGACCTACCGCATGGAGGCCAGCCCATGCCCTGGAAAAAGCCATTCAAACCCCAGATAAGGATATGCAAGTAAAAGTTTTCAACTCCGATAAAAGCAAAATTCATAAGAGCTGTTAAAAACAAACCCACCGACATAAACTTTTTCGGATTACTTCTATCGGAAAGAGAACCCATAACAAATTTACCCAGACCGTAAGTAATGGCGGTTACAGCCAGAATATCTCCTATCTGGGACTTGTCGTACTGAAGGGCATTGCCCATTTCCTTGGAAACAACCGACATGTTGTTTCTGACAAAATAAAAAACAGCATACCCGATAAAGGTAGATTCAAGGATGCTTCGCCTGTAAACAGGATAATTCCTTTGAACTTCAGCTTCGGCTAATCTCGGAATTGCAGGAGCGGGTTTAAACCAGTTTATTACTGCTTGTATCATCACTTACTCGTTTGTTTTATTTACTCGAATATTATATTCTGTTTTAGATATATTAGGAAAATCAGCCGAAGGAACATCTCTCTGTTTTACAATTAACCAACCGCTTTTCTTTGCATAAGAAGCAATACTTTCTTTCTGATCCGCTGCCACATGCTCATCCGGGTTTACGATAAGTTTTAGCTTTGCACTATATTCAATCATTTCCTTATCGCCCCGACTATTACCTCCAACCAGAAGAGGTTTACCCTGCACAAAGGTTTCAATGGCTTCCATCTTTCCATTATCCTGGGGAATAGGTTGAACCATTTCTGATGTAATCTTCCCTTCCCGTATCACCGACTTTACTCCAATAATGTGGGTTATAGGAATATGCAGTTCTTCGCTTAGAAACTTTTGGTACATTGCTTCCGGGCTGGCTGTAACTATCCAAACTTCAAAATTATGTTTCTTTAAATTATCAATTAAAGAAACCATAGAGGAAAAAACTTTTCCCTTATAATACTTATGGTAACAGGTTCTACCTAATTCTCTTAAATACTCCAAAGAATCTCCCTCAAAGAAATGAACCCGAAGTTGAACATAGTCCATAGAAACATTGGAGAGTTTTACCATTTTCTTAATGACTTCCGGCTTCTTTTCCGGTTTTTGTTTGGCAACTTCATAGAGACATTCATCGGCAAGATAATGTGGTGCCTGTCCCAGAACCGTTCCATCCCCATCAAAGACGGCAATCTTTCTATCCGGATGATTTTTTGTATCTTCAAAAAAAGACCTTAGCTGATTATTAACTTCCTCTGAGAATCCCTGTATCGGACTGAAACTCACAGGTGGTTTTGCCGGTTCACAGGTTTGAAATATTAGAAATAAACTGAATACTAAATAAGGGATTTTTTTATAATTCATTACAGCTCCAAAAAAATTATTATATGCTTATTATGAGTGTGAAACTATTTCTTTCTCGAAAGCGAACCACCGATGGTTCGCTTGCTTCCCTGAAAAATAAGTGGATACTTCACAATTAGAAAATTTACTCAAAACAAAGGTTCTCGTCAAAACCGGTTAGAATGAATACAACCGGGGTACAGGTTCCTTTGGTAATTTCAGTTCGAAGAGCCTTATGCTTACTGCCTACAGTAATTTTTTGTTTTTTTAAGCAATCCAGAGGAGGAGCAAGTCCACCGGCTATGGTCAGTTTTAAACCGGTATCTTTCCAGGTTGGAAATTTATACTCAGTTCCTTTATCCTCCGGTTCGAAGTGATAAATTACTTCTCTGGGTTCCTTCATCATGCCCTTAACTGCTTCCGCAGGTTTTTTAATGGAATCAATAACTGCGAACCCCTTTATTTCTCTATATTCGCACATACCACCTGCTTTTGTTTCTTTAACGGCTTCCTTTGTACTATCAGCCGAACAGGAAAATGTAATAAAAGCTGAAATTATAGCTATCAGGCTAAAGCTTTTTAATGAAACTATTTTCATAATCCCCCCTAAGGTAATATAAATTTTCTATTTACAGAACTAAAGCTTACATTCCATGCTTTAGGAATACAAGAATTTATTGTCTAAGAAATGAGACAAGAGTAATTACAGGAAGGAAAAATATGAGAATAGTAATTCTAATCACCCTTTTAAGCTTTGGATTTATCTCCTGCGAAAGCCTTTTAACCAAGGAAAACATCGATAAAATGATGGAATTAGCCAAAGAAGCAGAAAATAAGAAAAAGGCCGCCGAAACCACGGATGATTCCAGAAAGGTAAATCCACCCACAACTGATGATTCCAGGAAAGTAAACCCACCGACAACCGATGATAGCCAGAGAAAAGTAAATCCTCCTACGGTTGATGATGGAGGCGGGAGAAAGGTAAATCCACCTACTGTAAATTAATTATATATTCCACAATGAAGGCGACCCACCGGTGGGTCGCCTTCATTGTGTGGGTCACCTTCAAGCAAGAGGTAAAATTATTGAGTCGGAGGATTAATAATCCTTCCGGAACCACCACCTTCTACACTGGAACGTAAAGAAGCAGCCGGTAGAGTATTCAGCAATTCTCTTGTATTAGTCAAAAGAAAACGAAATTCTTCAGGAGTATAAGTATTAAAGTTTTCTTCTTTAATGTTAGTTACACCCATACTCTTTGTATCCAGTCTGGCAAAACGAATAGAAGCAGTCGTATTATTGCTGGTAATTCCCGCTTTACTCGAACTTGCCACCGTGCCACCGGAGAAAGTTATCGGCTGAGTGGTTGACCAGGCGTAGTTATTGGCTTCATCCAACTCAACGATTGTATCATCCAGATCCACAACTAAAAGAAGGAAATAATCCCCACTTAAAGTAGAAGGAATGGTAACCGGAACGGTTGTAGTGGAACTCAAACTGGTGCTATAAGTTCTTTTTAAACTTTTTCCCAGAGGAAAGTCTATTTCCCATTCACAGTATTTAGCTCCTAATTTGGAATCTGTAGCCGGAGTACAGGCTGAAGTAGGAAGGGTTCCTCCTTTTTTAAACTTATCATAGTACAGAACTCCAAAATCATTGGCGTCTGTTGCATTATAATAAAGCAGGGCAGCCGACCAGGTAGTAGCACCGGCACTAACGGTTATAGCTGTTTTCCCTTCGTTAAAAATTTGATATTCCAGCTCGTATTCATTCGCTTTCTTTTCCAGAGAGTCATAAAACTTTATTTTGTAAGCTAATAAATCGGCGTCGGTATCTTTGGCTTTGGTATCATCCGTATTGTCCGGTGTTACAGTGGTGTCGGATTTTATATTCTTAGCTACGAAAGCTGCTATAGAAAATTTAGTCTTAAAGTAGTTATAATCTACCCAGATAGTTCCGGCATTCCCCCAGCTCGTTCCCCAGCTATTAATAACGAGGTAAGCACTCTTAGAATCATCGTATCCCCCGATAATCATAGCATGGTAGGCGTGTTGTCCTACATTGTTATAGCTCGGAGAACCGGTTGCACCATATACATCTGCACTATTCCAGCTCATGAAACGGTCATCCAGCTTGGCACCGATAACCACCGGACGGTTATTGGCAATGGCCTCTTTAATTTCGGCTTGCCCGGCATCGGTAGTATGGTCAATCCGGCGGTAGTTCTCAATTTTAAACGGAGTTGCATCATTTTTATACTGCTCGATAAAACTGGAACTATATGTACAGGAGCCCAGATTTGTATAGGGAACCACTGACATTTTCGGAATACCATTTTTTACAATCGAATCGAGAGCGGACTCAAAACCGGTTCCACCGCAACCGGAGCCTTTTTCTGCATCCGGAATGGAAGTGAAAAGGTATTTCGGACTGAATTGCTTCGAATTATCTGAACCCGGTGCTGCATTCTGGTCGATTCCTTCGAGGTAAGACTTCATGTTATATCCCACCGCCCAGGCCACGCAGGTTCCATACTGCCCCTGATCCCCAATAGCCGGAAAAAATTTACCGGCACTGGCAGTTCCATTTGTACCATCGTTATATAGATCCACTTTGCTCGGAAGAGCTGCCCTGCCACCGGGACCGCGGTAGGAACCGGAAGTAGAAGAAAATTTACTGGCAATAGTCGAAAAGCTGATACTTTTAGGCTTTTGAGCCCAGCTATTGGCCTGGGTAGTACAGTGGTTCAAACTCACACGAGCATCCGAAGCCGGTGGGCAGGATTCGGTTTGGATACCGAATAGTTGGTTAAAAACATCCGGTGCAAATACTTTCAATAATAACAGGTTTTCAACTGTTTTATCCTCTTTCTTCTTTGAACAGTCCGTCATAAAAACAAAACTGAGTAAAAGAAGCGTAAAAAAAAGAAATCGCTTCATCATAATAGAGTTCTCCTTTCGGAATAAAATACGGGCTTATGCCTCATTATTCAATCAAGTCTAAGCAAAGGCACTTCCTTTGAGAATCAAAAAATTTTTTCCGAACAGAATTTTTTTCTATAGCATTTGTGCAAAAATATGTACCCATTCAAAAAGCTGGGAGTTTCTTTAAACCTAAGCGAATGACCGATGGTTCGTCTGCTTCCCGGAAAGTGAACATTTTTAGGATATAATTTTAGTTTTTCATAATATTCTTAAATATCGTATAACTTACAAATGATTTTTATAACTTGACTTTTATCGAAACAGGTTTAATAATTAGAGAAATCCAATGTTTTTGCTAATAAAACTCTTTTTTATAAGTATTTTCCTATTCCTTTTCCATCCTCTATTTGCCCGTACTGTTTCTGTTGGTATTTATAACAATCCACCCAAAGTAAGTTGGGAAAAATCAAAAAAACCGGAAGGCATATTTGTAGATATCCTCATCGATATAGCAGAAAAAGAAAACTGGCAATTGAAATATGTTTTCTGTACCTGGCAAAATTGTTTAGAAATGCTGGAAAATGGGGAAATTGATCTGATGTTAGATGTGGCATATTCAAAATCGAGAAATAAGCAATTTGATTTTAATAGACTTCCGGTTCTTTCCTCCTGGCTACAATTACATTCTAACAAGGACAGTAATATACAAAATATTCGGGATATGAACGGCAAGAAAATAGCGATTCTTGAAGGTTCCATTCAACAAAATATACTTATGAAAAAGAAAAAAGATTGGAACCTAAGCTATAAACTTATAAAAAAACCCGATTACAATAGCAGCATTCAAGCTGTTGAATCTGGAGAGGCAGATGCAGTTATAGTAGGAAGGTTCTATTCGTATAATAAAAATAAATCTCATTTTTTAAAACCCGCATCGATCATATTATCCCCTTCTACTCTACACTTTGCCACAAAAAAGAATAGGAATTTAGATTTACTTTCTGCCATTGATTCAAATTTAACAAAGATTCTGAATAACGGTAATTCAATTTATTATAAATCTCTTGTTTACTGGCTTCATGAGAAACCACCTACACTGATACCTGCTTACCTTATCTGGACTCTCACCGGTATAGCCCTCTCCTCAGCTTTTTTAGTTATCGTAAGTTTAGTTTTCAAAAAGCAGGTTCAAGTAAGAACTAAAGAACTAAGCAATAAAAATATAGAACTCCAAAAAATCATTTCAGAGAAAGATGCACTTCATCGCGAGCTTTTCCATAGAACCAAGAATAATATGCAGGTTATTATTTCTATATTAATGATTCAAGAGTTATTTTCGAAATCAGATGAAGATATTAAACGTTTAAAAGATTCTATTGATAAAATAAAAGTAATGGCGCTTGCTCAACAAAAACTTTTTCAGTCAAAGGACTTATCCTACATCTCATTAAAAGAATATATATCAGATCATATTAATTTAATTTGCAATAGTATGAATGTCGATAGAACCCAAATTCATATTCGGAGTAGAATAGCTCCTGTCCGGGTACTTATAGATATTGCAAATCCACTGGGTTTACTGCTCCATGAACTTCTTTCCAATTCCATCAAATATGCTTTTCCCGACGGAGAAGGACTTATATCTATTCGTGTAAAAGAATCTGGAGATATTCTCTTTCTCAAATTTCAGGATAATGGTATCGGTTTACCTGAAGATTATAATTTTGATAATACTGAAGCATACGGCATGCAAAGCATAATCGGTATCGTTAAAAACCAGTTGCAAGGAAAAATTAAATTCAAACAAAGAAAGGGATTTACCTGCTCTATATGTTTTAGTAAAACAGTATATAAGAATAGAATTTAATAACTAATGTATAATTCTTGTATTTAACGGGAATATTGTTCTCCAACTAAAGCAATCAAATGTTCTATAGATAATGGTTTTGTTAAAAAAGCAATGGGTTCTGTCGATAGAGCTTTTGTTTTGGTTCCTTCATCATCATAAGCCGTTATATAAATAATGGGAAGATTCGGATTCTCTCTTTTGATTTCTATAGCAGCTTCAATCCCGCTGGAACTATTCGCCAGATGAATATCCATAAGGATAAGGTCAGGTTTCAAGTCTCGATACATAGAAATTGCCTTATCTTTCGTACTTGCATTCCCTAAAACCGTGAAACCTTTCTGCTTTAATTTCCTCTGCAACATCATGAAAAATAAAGCCTCATCTTCCACTATTAGTATTTTAAAATTTGATCTCATCTTTATATTCAAACCTAAAAACTTTCATTCATTTATTCTCAAGGTCCTTACTGTATTTGCTTATGTTCTCCCCCTGTCAAATACCCATCAAATAAAATTAGGCCCAATGGGGAACATACTTTAACTGCTTTTTTGCTGCGTCTTCATCGTAAGGTTTAATTAATTTTTTCGCCAGGGTATTTACTGCTTGACAGAATCTCATAAGTGAAAGTGTATATTTGATTTATGCCTTGCTTATAATAACAATGAACTGTATATTTGATTTAACTTTTCTTTTAAATCAGAAAGTTCTTCATTTATAATATTCCAGATAATCTGATAATCAATACCAAAATAAACATGAACTACTTTTATTCTTAATCCTATCCAACCAGTCCAATCTATATCATTATTTTCATCTTTGATTCTCCTTGATAAATTGGCAAAAGCATCTCCAATCACGGCTAACTGATGCATACATGCACTTTTTAGCATGGAATCAGAATTAAATTCCTTAAACGTTTTGCCGAAAACATAAGATTCAATTTCCTCGGCAGCTTGAATAGCATGTTCGATTCTGAGCTTATCACTAATTCCTTCTTTCATAAACTAAAACTCTTTCCCGGAATATGTTTTCTTTTATTTTTTCATTTATAGCTTTATCGGATAGAAGATCGATTTTTTTTCCGGTTAGTTCTTTAAGTTCTTCTGCCATTTTAAAAAACAATGTACCTATTTTTTGTGAATCATCTAACTCTAACAGAATATCAATATCACTATCCGGAGAAGCTTCTCCTCTACTGTAAGAACCGAATAAATAAGCTTTTAAAACAGGTTTTTCAGAAAAATAATCATTTAGAATTTGCACTATCCTTGTTTGAGTAAAAGCTTCTTTTGGTTTTAAAGGAATAATTTCCACTTCATTTTTAACTAT
Source organism: Leptospiraceae bacterium (assembly GCA_024233835.1). Taxonomy (NCBI): domain Bacteria; kingdom Pseudomonadati; phylum Spirochaetota; class Leptospiria; order Leptospirales; family Leptospiraceae; species Leptospiraceae bacterium. The sequence goes on along the minus strand of JACKPC010000003.1, from coordinate 444,833 downwards.
CGATTTCAATAGCTTTATTATATCTTCAGAAGAATGATATACTTCCTCAATATCAGGGTCATCGATCTTTAATTCAATCATAATTATTATCCTAAAATTTGAGTGTGCTGATTATCCCGATTTACTTCAACATAAATATTTTTCTGATATACTACATAGCTCTCGATTTCCTCTACGCTACCAGGTATCCTCTCAATAAATATCTTAAAGCTCTAGGTTTTTTTCCGGTATTTACTTGCAGAACGAGTCCCATAATTATACCCCTATCAAATACCCGTCAAATAAAATATTGCACTCTAAGGCCTGTTTCCGCGCATTTTAATAGTTTTTCAGCTCTTTCTGTCAAATACCCATCAAATAAAATTAGGCCCAATGGGGAACATACTTTAACTGCTTTTTTGCTGCGTCTTCATCGTAAGGTTTAATTAATTTTTTCGCCAGGGTATCGCGAATAATTCTTGAAGCTACGGCACTATTCTTTTCTTGAATAGAAAACCTTTGCCGCAGACTATAATTGGTCATAAATTCTCTTTGCACATATTTCAGGCAGGTATGCATATAGCAGGCTCGAATCCTCTCATCTTTATCCATATCTGCAAAACTTTTATGGGCGAAAAGAACTACCCTGGTATTATCACCCGGCACTTCAAATAAGGGAGCCGGTAATTGAAACATTTCTGTGCTTGAAATTACCTTATCGATTCCGGTACCTCTTTCCTCACAAATTCCAATTCGCCGAAGTAGAGAAGCAATCCTTTCATTTCTTGAGCGGGGTGGAGAATCCAAAAATCTATCGGGATCAACAAGTGGTTTACCCGGATTCGTAATTTCTATACGATTGGAAAAAATTTCCACCATAGGAGAAGTTCCGGTCAAACTAAAATCCTGATGAATAATAGCATTGGCAATCAATTCTCTTATAGCCAATTCAGGAAACATACGAGCCGTATGCCTTAGAGCTTCTCCCAATACTTCATTTGCAGGCAATTTAGAATTGATAAAAGAAATCAAATTCTGGAAACCTGAAGCATAGCCTTTATTATCAGTATTCTCTTGTATTGTTTCCATTCGGTTGATACCATTATAAAAAATAACACGAATAGCTTTACGTTTTAAAGATGGAAATTTATCCAGATTGTTCGCAAAAAGAATTGCACCCATATTGGTAATATTCCAATTTCCTGATGTGTTCTTTTGAAGAATTTTTTCTTTTTCTAAATATTCTAAAATTCTTTCCCTATTTTCCGGTAAATGAAAATTCAACAAAGTAAAATAGGAAGGATAATCAATTAAATTCAAAACATCACCAGGAGAAAGATTTTCAGCAGCAATCTGCATTTCAAATGGAGTCCTGTCAAAGATCTTCCAAAGCTCTCTTTCTTTTTCAGGAAAATCTTTCAATTTTTTCTTATAACTTCCAACGCGAATAAAAGTTTGATTTTTAAATTGCACCGGAGTATTTACAGCTAAAGGAATTTCTAATATGATAATGGGTTTTTCATTATATACAAAACTATGAAATATAAAATGGACTCTGGGAGATAAGTGTTGAATTAACCAACTTTCCAACTCTTGATTTCCAATTTTTTGAGTTTTAGGATTAAAATCTGTGCCGAGTATTTCTTTTGACTCGTCATCCACCACTCCCCAGACCATATAGGAACTAGTTTTTTCCCAAAGAGCCGCAGAGTTAGCTAATGCGGATATATATTCACCTATCTCATCCGGATTGGAATTGTTAACTTTAAATTCTAACCATTCTACTTCGATTCGGATTCCCCTGAGTTCATCCAATAAACTTTGCAGGTAAGATGCTTCTCGTTCAAGGGTCATCGATCTTTATTTCCATCATAATTATTATCCTAAAATTTGAGTATACTTCGTTTTCTTCCAATATGTCAAGACAGAAAAGATAGCCCCCTGACAAAATAGACCCTATTTATTTCGCCTCAATCTTTAAATAGTTCAGCATTGTATACTCATCAAAAATACCCATCTCCATTGTAAGTTTCCTATCTGCAACTATTACATCCAGAGTCTTTTCTATATACGGTGCTGAAGCCTCATCATTGATAAAGCTAATTCCTTCTATTAGAATTTTGTTATGACTGTAGGTTTTTCCCTGCCAACCTACAGAAACCGTCACCGAATAAGTTCCGTTCGGCAGATCAAATTCAAAGGTCTTCTGCCTTCCCCAGTCATCGTATATAATGCTTTTCTGTAATTCATTCGATCCGGAACTTAGATACTGGTATTTTACATGCGTTAAATCTCCGTACCAACCGTATCCATCCGTTTTATTATACTGTGACCAACCTATTTTCATATATTCTTTTCCATCCACTACAAGCGGAGAGGATTCAGGAGAAGAATTTGGATCTTGAAAATTGATATAATAGTTTCCGGGACTCCCTTCTGCTCTTGTATGATCAGCAGAAGGAATAAGCTCCGGTATTGTGCTGATTTCTCCACCCAATTTTTGTCCGATCACTTTTCGTAGAGTATACAGATATTCAGAATTTCGAGAATAAGCCGTCAAACCGGAAATGATTTTATTCACCTGTGCATCAGCTTCATTTGTAGTACCTGGAACAGGATGTGAAGAAGCATTCAGTAAGTAAAAATACTCATAGTCCTCCAAACTATCTCTCATAAGTTCCAAACGTATAGACGAAACCAACCTGTGCTGATTTGAGCCATAAGATATATTAGAATTATCTTCGGAAGGTGGATACAACATAAATGTATCTCCATTATGATTACTCGTAGCCGGTTCTGTATAGGGATTCTTAGACCAATCGTTCATAGAATAATAAGCAATTCCCCGAATCCTGTATTTCCATAAAAACCAGCCCGTCAACTTACTTTCAATCCCGGGATGGTCAAGGGTAATAGGGTTAAAGAAAGGAGGTCTTGTTCCATATAAAAAATAGATCCAGGTTTCTTCTGCATTATTTATCTGACGGGAATGAGAAACATCCGGATTATAATTATGTAAAACCGGAAGCCAGATATCTATTTTTCCACTATTATAAATTTCGGGCCTGGGCTCTTCTGAAACCATAAGCTTTAAGTCCGGTGCTACTTTCTTCAGTTCCTTCGAATACCAGACAATGGCATCGTAGTCTGCCTGATCCTGCGGCTCATTAGCCATATAATAATAGGCTTTTTGAATAAATCCTTTAGTTTTTAAATAGTTTTGTAATACTGTTATGTATTGAAACCACTTTTGATTATAAGCAGAAGAAGGATTATTTGCTGCATACCAGTCTGTAGAAGCTCTTGTAATTCCGCAGAATGTATCCGGTCTCTGATCTAAAGAAGAATCATTATTCCGAAACGTAGCAGCCATAAAGGTAGGAAAACCCACTCCTGAATGGAATCCATTTCCGTTTACATACTTATCGGAAGGAGAGTCAAAACCCCAGATCCCATCCGTATCGCTTAAAGTTGCTGTATTACAGTCATAATTTATAAAGGGACCGGCCCCGGTTCCCGTTATGCCTCCCGGCCAATTAACTGATTTGGGTGTAAGCCGATGTTGTATGAAGAATAACTTCATCATATCCACATACTTCCAGTAATCTTCTCCTGTGCCGCTAACCCCATATTTACTCAGTACTGTATTATAATTAAAATTCATCTGCGAATGAACCTGCGGCTCATCAGGAAGCGCAAAGTTAAACACATGAAGCTTCACAGGTACAGACAAAGAACCAATATGAACATTGGCTGTATAATCCCCCGCATTTACCGTCTTTGCCACATAGAGTGTTATCCAGAAAGAAGTATTCTGAAGAGCAGGCAGAGAAACCGTAGCCGAGCTGGAAAGTGGCCAGAGCGGATCCGGGTAAGCTCCCGTTTTTCCCAGATTATCACTCACTGTCGTAATATTTACATATTTAACCTGCGAAAGCTCCGCACTGATGCCTTCTCCGAAGGAATCGATACTCACATTTACAGAAGTAGCAACAGAAGGATTTACTACGAGTTGAAAGGGTTCATATTCATTCTTCGCTGCAAACACATTTATTTCGGAAATGGTTTTATCCGGGACAATACCCTTTTGAAAAACCCTTTCCGAAGGTGGAGTAGTCCAGAGAGTAAAACCCTCAGTAGATTGGCTGAGTTTATAGGAGAAATCCTGTATACTCGGTGTATTTACAGTAGAAGATACTCCTCCCAACAATAAGAGACGTTCTTTTTTAGAGCTCGATTGAATCTCTCCTCCTAAAAACCTATCCAGATAGGAACAGGAAGAGAATAAATATATAAGGATGATGAATGTAGAAAACAGTTTCATAATCCTATTAGAGTTTTACTAACTAATTATAGCAAGGTTTTTCTTTTTTCTATCGACAAATTCCTGCTTTTTAAGAAAACTGTTAGCCTACCTTATCATCACATAAAAAAAGAAAGCCTGCAAAACTTCTACAGGCTTTCTTAATTAAGTTCTCGAATTACTATCTATAAAGATTCTCTATTTCTTCAGTATATTTCTCAGTAATCACATGCCTTTTCAGTGATAACTTTGCTGTTAACTCTTCTCCTACTTCAAATTTTTTAGGAAGTAAATAAATATCTATTACTTTTTCAAAAGATTTAAACCCATTTTCTGTACTGATTATTTTTTTTATATCATTTAGTATTCTCTTTTTTATTTCTCCATTTCCATAATTTATCCTGGCTATTTCTGATGGATACACAAGTGCCGCTAAGAATTTTTTATCCTGTCCTACAACCATACATTGTTCAACCAGTTCTGAATGCAGTATGTTATTCTCAATAGGAACGGGTTCCACATTTTCTCCACCCAAAAGAACAATAGTTTCTTTTACCCTTCCGATTATTTTTAAACAATGGTTGTAGGTCATGATTCCTATATCACCGGTTTTAAACCATCCATTCTCCATGGCATTTTCTGTAGCTTCGGTATTGTTATAATAACCTTTCATAACCTGCTTACCCTTTACCAATATTTCCCCTCTTTTTCCAAGTCCATTTTCCCCGGGATAAATTTGAGAACGATTATTCAGGTCTACAATCTTCACTTCAGTCTCTGGGTAAATAGGGCCTACAGTACCCGGCACAAGATTTTCGAAAGTTCTTACTGAAATCACGGGTGATGTTTCTGTTAATCCGTATCCCTCTAAAACAGGAATTCCAATGTTATTAAAAAATTCATCTATATGAAGAGGTAAAGCACCTCCCCCTGAACATGTCCCTTTGAAATTTCCCCCAAGTATTTTCCGTATTTTAGTAAATATGAGTAAATCGAATAGCTTATAGAATGGCCAGAGTATTATAATTTGTAATATTAAAAAAAGTTTAGTTAATACATCCATAAGTATAGGCGTTTCATCTAACTTTAAATTCTTGTTTACCATACCTCTAATTGAATGATTCATATTAGAAGAAAAAAAATATCCGATATGAAATAACACTTTAGCAAATTTAGAACCGGCATTTATTTTATTCATTAAACCGGAATAGATACTTTCCCAAAGCCTGGGAGCAGATGCCATAAAAGTAGGTTTCACAAGAAGCATATCCTGTTTCAAGTTACGAACATCTGTATAATAAGTACAAGAACCTGAAGATATCGCAACCATTTCAAATATTCTTTCAAAAATATGCCAGACAGGGAGAATGGAGAGAATCCTTTCTTCCGATGATATAGGAATCGGTAAATTCTCAATTTGAGATATCAGATTATTATGACTTAACATAACCCCCTTGGGATTTCCTGTAGTACCGGATGTATAAATAATAGTAAACAAATCTTCAGAACAAATCCTTGATAATGAATTTTTCACAAGATCCGGTTCTTTTCGTAAGTAGTTTTCTCCCTCCTGAATAAGTTTATTCAAGCTCAGATAATCTTTATTGTCCGCATCGTTTTCCATTAGAATAACAGTTTTTAAGCAGGGAATAAAAGAATAATTTGTTTGAATTTTTTTTAAAACAGTTTTATTTTCCACAAACAATACTTCAATTTCTGCATGGGATATAATATATTTAATATCTCCATCAGTTACATCAGAACCGCGGGGCACATCACAGGCTCCGGCAAGAATAACAGCCATATCTGCCAGAATCCACTCAATTCTGTTATCGGAAAAAATTCCAACTCGATCCTGATATTTTACACCCAACTTAATAAGTGATGCTGAAAGACAGGTAGCTCGGAATAATACCTCAGAATAAGAAACCTCAGTGAACTTATTTTCCTTTTCTCGATAAGCAAATGCAGATTTATCTGCATAAGTTCTTGAAGCGAATTGAAATAATTGGCCTAAATTTGAATATTCGTTTTTCATTTACGTCTCCTTTAATTAATAGTTTAGGAGACTTTTTAGATCAAATCGACCTGAGTTATAACTCAATACGAAAAAAATTAATTTTTTTTCATTGAGTTCTTTCTATACGAGTTAGGCGTTTCACCAATATACGCTTTAAATGCTTTATTGAATGCGGACTTAGAATTAAAACCTACTGCATAAGCAATAGAAAGGATTGTATCCTCAGGATTAAGAGTTAACAATTTTTTAGCTTCCATGATTCTGTATTCATTTATATAATCATAAAATTTTTTATTCATTCTTTCGTTTAGTATTTCAGAAAGTTGATGAGAAGAAATCTTTAACTCTCTGGCAAGTTCAGGAAGAGTAATTTTCTCTTCTAAGAAAATTTTATCTTTCTCCATAAGCTCTTTTAGTTCTGAAAGAATTCTATTAACATCTAATTTTTGAATTTTGGATTGCTCATATTTTTTTTTAATTTCCTTTTGAAAACCTGATAACATATCCGGATAGGCATAAGAAAACAAAAAGAAAATATATAGATTAGCCGGTAATAATAAGGCACTAAATTTTACCAATTCAGAAATACCTGATAACATACCTATAAGTCCAAAAAGTAAATCTATATAAATAAAAAAAATCATTAGAATCGTAAGCTTATATCCTTGATTTTCAGAAAAATAATATTTTAGAATAATGCTCCAATTGGAATATATAAAATATTGAATATAGGAAAGAAGAGATATCTTTGTACCAATATGTAAAAGGATAATTAGGTAATGATAGTAACTTAATTTCTTCCTTTCAAAATCTAAAATAAATTGAATCTTCTCTTCGTAAGAAGATAAATAAATTGGAATACAAAGGATAAAAACAAGAGTCGGTATGAAAAAATGATATAAGATAAATCTCTTGATATTGACTTGTTTCTCTATTAAAGTCTGACAATAATAAAGATAAAAGGTCGGTCCACAGGTAAAAATAAGAGGTAAATGAAGTAAATATCCTTCCGGATACTTTTTATGAAATTCACCAAAATAATAAAAACCTGATAAGAGCCATATAGAGGCAATCCATAGAAGATAACTCAGAGTTTTATGACTTTTCCTGCGATTTGCAGAAATGAAAATACCGAAAGCCCAGATAAATGCAAAGATACTTCCGGAAAATAGAATATAAAGACTCATGAGTAAATAGTTTTATAAAGTTTTTTTTTGAAAATATAAAAATATTTCGCTAATCACCATTTCTATAAAAAATAGAAATAGTAGATTGAGCCTTTTTAGTATTTTTCTATCGACAAATTCCTGCTTTTTAAGAAAACTGTTAGCCTATATGGAAGAGAACCTGTTTGTCTATTGTATTTACTGTAATAAAGAGAAGTTCTTTTATAAAAAAGAAGACTTTCAAAGAAATACGGATTTACTTCGTGTAGAATGCCCCAGGTGCAAAAACCGCGTTATCCTGCGGGGAGAATTCGGTCCAAGAGGGGAATTCATAGGTGTAATTGCCCATTAAAAACGATTTTTTAATTTAACAGTAGAAATAATCACAAAAGCTAATAGAGTCATAAATCCTATAATGATACTGGAAGTAGGTAAGAATATTTCGTTTCCCTGATACTTTAAAGGAATAAGAGAAATTGAAAATCCGCTAAATGTAGAGATAAAGCTAAATATTACTCCAAATATAAAAATAAAACGCATACTACGGGCAAAAAATAAGGCCGTATAGACCGGAATCAGTAAGTGGGCAACCGTATAAAAAGATCCTAATAGATTAACACTGACCGAAAGGATAATAATAGCAGAGAAATAGAATATAAGTTCGGTAAGAATCGGAGAAAAACCCTTAACTCGAAACTCATCTTCATCAAAAGATAAAAATAATACTCTCTTATACATTATGACAAATAGCAAAAGAGCCAATACCAATATAACTATAGAAGAAGGATTAAAAACAGCACTTGAAGTTAAAATATCTCCGAAGTAAGCACTAAGTAAATGGTTCTGAACATTTCCACCAAAACTCATTAAAATCTGGGAAAGGGCAGCAAAGCATACAAAGAGTATACCTAAAAGAGTATCTTTTCCCGTGTCACGGTTTCTGTACAGAACAAGAACCGGGATAAATAAAATAGAAGAAAATAAAACAATACTTATATTCCCCTGCCAGTTAAAAAACATGGATACAGCTACAGACAGAGAAACCGCCTGCGAAAGTGTCAGACCCAAAAAAGCCATTCTGCGCAGTACAATAATTACGCCGATACAACTTAATAAAATTCCTACAAAAGAACCCAGAAGAATTTGCGGATAAAACAGCTTTATATTTGAAATCAGATCCATAGTGCCTTTAAAGACAGTACAGATAGATAGGATTTAAATGCAACAAGGTTTCATTTTTTTATTTAAAAGGATGTAACTTAGTTGCATTTACAAAAGCCTCTGTAAAAACGGAAAAAGTAACTTTTTGATAGGAGAACGTTTTATGAGATACCTGATAAGCCTTGTTTTTACTCTTGCTTTTCAACATTGCGTGGAATCTAAATCTTCCGGTAGTGATAAAGGAGCCGCAGTGGCGGCTTATCTTCTTCTACAATCGGGAAGTGCTTGCTTAAGTGAAACCAATCTCCCTGCAATCGATACTGTCACAAGAAAAGAATACAAACTTGTCCAAACGAACTGCACAACTCAACTCGGCTCTGGCTTTATAGCAGAGAACCTGGGTTTAAGCAACAGGGGCTTAACAGGAAGCAGTACGTCCAGCCGTTTCGCATCTCCTACAAGTTACTCCCTATCCAGTTCCAAGAAAACCAATGTAGAAATCACCTATACACTTAATTCCACATCCGGACATATAGATGTAATTATGAATGCTCAGGCTAGTGCTGCCAGCATTCAGGGGCCGGGCGTTCGCATTAAGTCCACATTAGCTTATCCACTGAATCAATCCGGAATCGAAGGAAGCTTTACCGGTTCGGTACCTCAAAGTCCTGTTGGAACCAAAAAAACTCTCTGCCTCGAAATTCATGAAGAGAACGGTGCCCACATTTTTGGTTGGTCAAAGTCCTGCGCCTCTCTCAGTACGGCTGAACGTTCCAGTTATGAATTTGAAGTAGATAGCTTTCAAACCACTCATCCGGGTTCTAATATAGGTTTTGTCTTAAATTCAGCAACACTTGAATCTTTTATTGTCAGTCAGGGTGCCATTGGCCTTGCCAGTCGCTTCTTAGAATCAAAATGAAATACGTATTTTTTATTCTATTTATTCTTTTGTCTTTTTCTTATACTTCGTATGCACAGGAAGAAAAAGAAGGAAGCGTTCAAGAAGACTGGGAAAAAGAGCTGGAAGCAGATATTGAAAGCACAGATAAGGATTCCAAATCTTTGCAGGACAGTCGGGGTAGCACTTCTGTACTACCTACCGGAAATAGTATCAACCGTTCTGCTCAGAATCTGATGATGAATATATCAACTGCTGTGGATATAGTTGGAGAATGGGATAAACAGAAGCCGCAGGTAAGCAATAACCAGTTAGATGTACGTTCCGCCGAATTTGGCTTTTCTGGTGCAGTAGACCAGTGGCTACGCGGTAACCTGTTGATTGCTGCTCACGGAGAAAACGGAGAGTATTTTTTTGAAATTCATGAAGCCTGGGTTCAGTTTCCCTTCTTACCTTATAACCTATCTTTAAAAGCGGGAAGCTTTTTTTTGGATTTAGGAAGACTTAACCGTATCCACCAGCACGACCGACCCTTTACTACTACACCTATAGTCCACGAAAAATTCATTGATACAGAATCCATAGCCGACACAGGACTGGAACTCAGTATTCTTTTTCCCTGGACATTTTTAAGTCAAGAACTGGTTATAGGTGGAACGAATGGAAAAAAATGGGGGCATTCTCATGATGGAGGAATTAAAAAAAATAATCCTCTTGCTTATGCTCATTTAAAAAACTTCTATTACTTCGGTAATAACCTGGGAACACAATTTGGTTTTACTGCCAGTCGTTTTGAACCTACTGAAAATAAGAAAAACGAAAAATTCCTGTATGGCTTTGACATAGTCGTTCGCTGGAATTATTCTAATCTACGTGAATTTATCCTGATGGCAGAAGCCTGGTATAATAAGGAAGTATTTCCGGAAAATGAAATCCAGTATCATCCGGAAAGCAAAACAATAAGTCCCGAACCCAATTATTATCCCTACCCCGGTAAACCTGCCAACCAGATTCAATGGGGACAGTATATATTTTTGAATTACAAGTTTCATCAGCTCTGGTCTGCCGGCTTTCGATATGATTTTTTTACCGATTATAGTCTGAAAAATCAGGCCGGATATATGGCAACCAATGCCATTGAAGCCCAGAGTTTTCAGATAAGTTTTATCCCCTCCGAGTTCAGTTTCATACGGGCTACTGTTGAAAGAAGGTTCACTATGGATTATTCCGGTGAAACTCCGGAAAATAAAGCTTTACAGGGTTTAATCATTACTCCAGACTTTGAAAAAGTAGAATATAGATTTTTTGTCCAGGCAGTTTTTATCCTGGGTTCACATCCCGCACACCAATATTAGGAGATTTTTATGTTTAAATGGATATTTACTTTTTTATTTTTGTTCTTAAGTTTTCCGGCCTACTCAAAAATTTCAGTTGTAAGTACAACAAGTGATCTGGCCTATATAGCCGAACAAATTGGTGGTGAAAAGGTAAGCGTTTTCTCTATGATACGGGGTTCCGATGATCCTCATTTTGTAATGACGAGACCGGATTATCTGGTAAAACTCAATAAGGCAGACCTATTTATCCTGGTCGGATTGGACTTAGAAATCGGCTGGGCGCCCTTACTTATCCAACAATCCCGTAACTTAAAAATTCAAAAAGGTCAATCCGGTTATTGCGATGCATCTTTAGGAATTAAAATATTAGGAGAACCTGCTGTAAATGTAGACCGCTCCATGGGAGATATGCATATTTATGGAAATCCACACTATTGGAATGACCCGGTCAATATTATTCGAATGTCAAATACCATTGAAGCAAGCCTTTCTCGTGTAGATCCTTCCAATCAGAACTATTACAAGAAAAATAATAAAGAGTTCAAAAATCGCATAGCCGAGCTAACAAAAGCAGAAATGAAAAAATTTAAACCTTATTTTGGAGCCAGAGTAGCTGTATTTCATGATCAATTTATATACCTCGCTAATCGTTTTCGCTTCACAGCAAACTTGAGCATTGAAGAAAAACCGGGAGTTCCTCCTTCTAGCCGCTATATGGAACAGGTCATAAAAAATATGAAGAGTAATAATATTAAAATCATCTTAATAGCTCCCTATCATAATATTCGCTATGCAAACTATGTTTCATCGAGAGTCAAAGGCAGCAGGGTACTAACTTTACCCGTATCGGTAGGATCTCTTCCGAATACAGATACCTATGAGAAAGCCCTCGCTGAATCTTTACGTTTAATCCGAGAAACACTTAATGAAACAGGTTACAAAAAGTAAATATGGATAATTTATTCACAACAAAGTCTCTTTCTGTGGGCTATAATAAAGGCTTTATTATTTTAGATAACATTAATATTACAATTCAAGCCGGTGACATTTCAGCTCTCATCGGGCCTAACGGCAGCGGAAAGTCAACCCTGGTAAGAACCTTAAGCGGTTTGCAAAAACCCATTGCCGGCACCTATCAATTAAAAGAGGGACTTACGATTTCTCTGGTTCCGCAGGTAAAAAAAATGCACTTTGAATATCCTTTAAGTATTCGGAAAGTTCTTTCTCTGGAAAAAGAAGCCCGAAACTTTTCTTTCAACAAACATAATTTCACAAAAGAAGAAATGGAAATCATAGAGAAAATAGGCGTAAAGCCTTTACTATCTTTACTGGTAAAAGAATGCAGCGGTGGACAACTACAAAAAGTTTTAATAGCAAGGGCCTTACTTTCTATGCCGCAACTTATCTTTCTGGATGAACCTATGGATGCTCTGGATAAATCTTCCAGAGAATCGATTCTCTATTTATTCAAAGAATATGCTCAAAAATACAATAGTTCTTTATTTATTATAACTCACCACATTTCTGAAACCTGGTTAAATAATTTTAATCGTGTTTTCTATATCGAGGATAAAACAATAAAAGAAAAAGTATTTAAGGGCTCTCGATAATCTCTGTTTCATCCAGGTCGGTTTCCCATTTTTTTCCTGACAAGTCATGGTATATAATTTTTTTACTATTTTCTATTATTCCTGAATAGTCTTTGGAACCCCAGGAGTGAAGCTTAAGTTTTAAGGAGTAATTTTTATCGTAGAGACTCCTGCCTTCCTGTTGAAAGTAAATTGTCTTTTTTTGTATGGAAAGTAAAGTCGGAAATACATCCAATATCGTTCCTGAATGAAAGTTTGTATGTGTTTTATTTTCCGGATATTTTAAATAAAATGGAACTTTAATTTCAGAGTTAAAAAGGGAGAAACCATGTTTATAGAAGCCCTGCTCTCCAAAAGACTCTCCGTGATCGGACAAGATAAGGTATATAGTTTTTTGGGGATAGTAGCTTTCTGTTAATCGTATAATTTCTTGTATAAGTTTTATATCATATTCTATAATATTTAAGTATCTATCCTTATCTTTTGAATTATCCCTTCTATAAAAGCGATCCGGCTCAGGGTTGAAATAAGGAGAATGAGTATTGGTAAAATATAAAATATGCAAAAAAGGCTCTTTTGTTCGTTTATAAAAATGCTCAGAACAATCCAATAAGGCTTTATCTTCTATACCCCAGGTAAAAGTTTTATATTCCTTAGAAAGCTGTTTCCGTATATAAGCTTCGTCGTATACAGCTATTTCAAAATAAGACAGCATCTTATCCAGATTCTCAAACCTTTTTTTACCGGAAAAGATAAAGCGAGTGTTATACCCATCCTGCTTGTATAGCTTTATAAAATTATACTGCCTGTAATATTTTTTATACTCAGGTTTTGTCTTCCACTCAGATATTCTACCTGTTAATAAAGAATAAATGGAACTTGTGCTGTGCGGAATGGGAATAAAAAAATGTTCGGCCCTTACCCAGTCCACAAAAAGATTCCCCTTACTTTCCCTGAAAGACTTTTCAGACACTCCTTCTAACAGAAACAACAGAATATTATATTTTTTGGATATTTCAAAAGGTATAGATACGTTTGAATCCGAAGCGTATTCTCTATGCTTCACTTCCCTTGCAGGGGTTCTCGGTAAATATAATAAATAAAAAAGTAAAAGAATAAAAAATTGAATATACAGTAAGTAAACAGGACCTTTTTTCTGTAAATCCACTGTTTTTAAAAATCTATATACATAAGTTAAAAGTATAAAATATAAAAAGAAAGAAAATAAAACGCGTATATAGAATAGTTCCGACATAGTTTTAAATATTATAGATGAATCTGAATTTAAGACTGAATAGTTTGCCAGATAATATAAAATCAAATCAATGTTTACTTGTATTTTTAGAGAAGTATAAATCATTTCAGAAAGGATTAAAAAGATATTCAATAAAATATAAATACCCACATTTACTCCAACAATGCGCTTTACATTTTTTGCATATCCCGAGTATAAGAAGATTAGATAAAGAGCATGTATATAAAATATCAAATAAACCACTAAAGAAGAAGGATAAAAATACTCCCTTTTTTCTAATAAGGAACCCATCCAGAACAGATTCAAACATAAAAGAGGTAAAAGAAAATTGATAATAATAGAGTAGCGTTTCATTTTATTTCAAAAGTAAATTCTTCAATTACAGTTTCACTCTTATACAAGCGAAACCTGTGCAATCCTTTATGCAAGCTTAGCAATCTTTCGATATTGCCATTTAGCAAAACCCTATTATCATCGTTGAGTCGATAGGTATACCGATCGTCCAGTTTTTGTGGAAGTATAATTTTTAAAGGTATCTCCTGTTTTTGAGATCCAATAGTCTCATCTGACAGATAAATTTCTCCCGGCGAAGGAGAAAGAACCGTAACTCTATCGGAACTAAGCAAGTCGGAAGAATCATTGCTGTGAAGTATTTTACACTTTTCTAATTTAGAACTATCCACTTTTAGTTCATCATAGCCGGCACATTGAGGTCCGGCTATTTTTCCACTAAAGCGACAGAGTTTAATTTTCTCATATTCCTCGAAGCAGGAAAATCTGGGTTTTTGAGTTCTATGCAGGTGCCGTATTATCTGTTGAAAGATTCTTCCTGCACCCACCGCCCCTGATATTTTCTTCATAGGTTTTCCGGAAAAATTGCCAACCCAGGCCCCTACTATATACTCCGGTGTATAGCCTACTGCCCAGGAGTCCCGATAGTCCTTTGAAGTTCCTGTTTTAGCTGCTACTCTATAAGGAAAATCTAAAAAGTTTCTTCTACCAAAAGCTCTCCTCCTCGCTTCTTTATCAGATAATATATGGCTAAGTATGCAGGCTGTTCTTTCCCTAAATACTCTTTTTTTTTCACCATATTCTATTTCTTTATTTCCCTGCCTTCCGATTAATATAGGTAGCCTTACTCCCCCGGTAGATAGAGAAGAATAAAGATAAGTCAATTGGAAAAGACTTACTCCTCCCACACCCAGGGCAAGCCCTGTTCCATAGTATTCCGGAGCTTCCTGTAAATGCGAAAATCCCTGCTGCTTTAATAATTTATAAAAATCCTCTATACCAACTTGCTGTAAAGCTCTTATCGCTGTTACATTTCTAGAGCTTGCAAGGGCTTCTCTAAGTGTAATTTTCCCCCAATACTTCCTGTCATTATTCTTCGGTCGAAAAGTTCCCTCCATAGAAATGGCACTTACTTCCTCATCCATAAAAATAGTATTGGGTAACCAGTGAAACTTTTCCATACCGAGTCCGTACACAAATGTTTTCAGGGTGCTTCCGGCATTTCTTATAGCCATATTTCCCTTTACCTGTCCGGCTTCTTCGGACTCGTAATCAGAAGAACCGATAAATGAAATAAGTTTTAAATTTTCCTCTTCTACTTTCAAAACCAGAAGTGCTGCTTCCTCGGCTCTATATGCCTCCAACTGTCTCAATTCATTCGTAAGTATTTTATATAATTCCAAATTAAGGTCATTTGAAAAATAGGAGTAGACCGCTTCCTTTGAATCAGGAGCAATAGAGCGAATCCAATCAGCATAGTGCCTTGAGTGCTTTTGCTTTATTTTTATTTTTACATTCCTACCAAATATACTCTGTTTTATCCAGGGTAATTCATTCCTACAGGTTCTTGGACATATTTTATTTTTTAGATGTAAGTAGCGCTTCTTATACTTTTCTTCTACTGTATACGGATTGCGAATTAAAACAACAAGACCTATTCCTTCCTCTTTTGTAATAAAGTGAATATCTTTTTTTAAAATTCGTCTCGAAGCAGAAAAAAAACCCTGACTTTGAAAGGGAAAAGGAATCTGATTCATATAAGCTTCCAGTATAGCCTGATTTGAAAAACGCAGTTTCAAAAGAAGAGCATAATAAGTTTCCTGTAACTTTCTAATATACTGATTTTTTACTATACTTTTTTTCCATACAAGCCTTGCTAATTGCTGGGGTATAGTAGAAGCACCAGAACGTATTTTCCCTGCTTTTATATTCGTAAAAAAAGCTCTCAGGATAGAAAACAGATCAATACCCGGATGATAATAAAAATGTTTATCCTCAGCTATAAGCAATATCTCTATTAGTTCTTTCGGATATTCTTTTATATCTATCCATCGGGAATATTCTCCATCCGAATTCAGAGTCTCCTGAATTTCTATTCCCTCAGAAGAATAGAGAATAAAAGAATTATCCCCTCTCAGACTATTTTTTGTAAGAAATAAGGAGTGTAGAGAAAGAATACTCAGTATACAAATAATAGTTCCTACAATTACTTTAAAAATTTTTTGTAAGAACCTTCTCTTTGTCATAATGATCTATCTCACTTTGATAATTCGACTATCCGAGCGCCCGAAGACTTCCGGTTCATACATCAACTTGGCTTCTGTGGATGGCATATAGGCCAAACCTTTTTGAGTCGGACGTAATAGATAAAAGTACTCATGCAGACCTTCATACATGTAAGATGTGGTTAATACTATTTTATCATCCCTGTATTCCATTCTTTCCTGTGGGTCTACCCACCAATAGTCATCTGCCTGTCTGGACTTCGTGGGAAAGATTTTTAATCCACTCTGCTCTGTATCAAAATCCGGATTCACAATTTCGGAATGAGAAGGTATCGGGCTTTTCAAAACAACCTGTTCATAAGGTTTAGGGTTAAAAACGGATAGTTTTACCAGATATACTTTACCTCTTTCTAATACATCTTGAACTTTTATTCCATGAGGATTCTTTAAGTCCACTTTTGCAATATCATATATTTCTTGCTTTATCTCAAATCCTTCATCTCTGGCCTTAACATCTTTCAGCCTGGGTTGATATTCTAAAGAAGCTGTATAATAAGTTCTACCTTTTTTTTCTTCATTTCGGATAATAAAATTGACATTCGTTTCTTTCGGAAAATGTTTTTTTATTTCCTCCAGAGAAACAGTATATGCAAAAGTTTCCGGTTTTCCGTTTCCTTTAAAATTGGCTCTGGCTATAGATAGCTCATTTAAAAATGCACCTGCAATTCTCGGACCGGAGGATTTTTCATAAGTATCGCTGTACATTTTTAAAGCATACGCAAGATTTCCGGAAGAGTGACTATCCCACCACAGGTGCTGTTTGGCTGAAACTGCATATTGAACAATTTTAGGAATAAGCGGACTATTATAATCCAATCGCATCAAAGCCTGCAAAACAGAGCCTATAGCCGAAGCATCTGTATAAAAAGCTCTCCCGTAGGACCCACTTCCTATATCTTTTATTATCACTTTTCTTGCGGTAAATTCCATTCCATTTTGAATATGCTCAAATAGTTTTTTTGTATCCGAATTATCATTATAGGATTTTAATTTTTTTAGTTCAGCAATACTTAAACTTAAATTTGCCTTGGCACGAAGAGACAGATCCTGAAATTTATCC
The DNA here is from genome assembly GCA_024233835.1 of Leptospiraceae bacterium. NCBI lineage: Bacteria > Pseudomonadati > Spirochaetota > Leptospiria > Leptospirales > Leptospiraceae > Leptospiraceae bacterium. The sequence goes on along the minus strand of JACKPC010000003.1, from coordinate 427,489 downwards.
ATAAGTGTATGATGAATGCTATCCGTATCCTCTCCCTCCCGACTCAGCACCAGGGCTATCAGACTCATGCTTTCTAATATATAAGAGTATCCATCTTTTTCAGGAGTTCGAATATAATCTTTTAAGAATTGTATTAATCTCGAATGTACTCTTTCGTCTATATTATATCCAGCTTTTTTAGCAACCTGTAAAACGTAGGCAATGTAAGCACTTAAGTAAGGATCCGACTTATGCCTCGAATCCTTCCAGAGTCCAAATCCACCCTTGGAACCCTGAAAATCTTTTATTTCATCAATAAACAAAGCTTTTATATTAGAAAAATCATAAGCTTTATTATCCGGAGGAACAAAAGAAAACTTTTCTAACAAAGAACCGGAAGTTAAAGCCAAAAGAAATGCCGAAGTTCTTTGTTCAGAGCAAAAGTACGGATTCGATTTATAAAACTCAAAAGCATTTTCCATACCTATCAAGGCAGAAGAAGAAAAACTTACTTTCATATTAGCTGAATTCGGAATATAGCTTTCAACAGCTGGTAAACGTAGCTGCTCTTTTTCTTCCGAATCCGTATAATGAGAAATTGTAAAGGCTTCTTCCGGATGCTCTTCGCGAATCGGAAAAGAAAACTTAAGTCTATCTACCACATCTTTCTTTTTTAAATTCAGGATTTGAAATTTACTTATTTTAAGAGGTTCAGCAGAAAAATAGCCGATGATAAGAGGTTTTTCTTTTTTCTCCATTAGAATCTTAGAATACTTTTTCATATCTACAGTAACGGGAAAAGTAACTTCCTTTGATTCAAAATGCTTTAAATGTATAATCTTCTGACTTCTTCCTGCTTTCAAAAGATTTGTTTTTATACTTATCTTAAAATCTTCTTCAATACCTGTCTGATTCACTACTGTTCCCCCGATCTGCAATCTGTCTCCCGGACGAATCACTCTCGGCACATTGGTCATTACAACCATAGGTTTGGCTACCTGAAAAGTTTTTTCGGAAGTTCCGTATCTTCCGGTTTTTGCGGCAACCGCCATGATCCGAAAGGTACTGAGATTATCCGGCAATTTAAATCTAATCGACTTTTCGCCTTTCGAATCAAGTACCACATCGGCTTTCCAGTAGGCAGTATATCTTATATCTTTTCTGGATCCATCCTCATTATCAAATGCAAACCCCCCACCCTGTTCGTCATAAATATCTCCTCCGGGGTTCTCTCCTTTTTGAGCAAAAACATATTGCTTAATCAGCATATGTCTGTTCTCTAATATTTTAACTCCCAGAGGCCACTCAGTAAAAGCGGTTGCTACAGGATTCGGATAGGAGAAATAAGAAATCAGACTTAAAACACCTTCATCAGCTACTGTGAAAGCTACCTCAGCTCCCGGTACAGACTTAAGTTTTAAACTCACAGTCTCTCCGGGCTTATAAGTATTCTTATCAGATATAATTTGTAATGGTATTTTTCTTGAATCCGTATTTACATTGATTTTGATGATTCCGGCTTTTACCTGCGGTCGACCTGAGTCGGTTTCATCGGGTTTTGAAGTCCTGGGTCGAAGTAAAACAACACTGAGATAAACGTTTGGAAGATACTCTTCTTTTATGGGAACCTCAATCGGTAAACCTTTTTCATCTATCTCTATTGTTTTTTGCCAGATTAAGTTTTCCCTTTCAAGGCTAACTATTGCCAAGCACTTAGAGAAGGGAGATTTGATTACAACCTTCGCCGTTTCTCCCGGAGTGTATGAACTACGATTGGTTTGCATCTCAAATGTACTATCTTCATTTTTATACCAGCTTGTATAGGCTCCCCCGTAAGCATAAAAAGGAATTTTTACAAAGCTCATCCCTTCTTTTTCTTGCACGGTAATGCTATACTGTCCGGCTTCAGAGGCTGAAAAGAAATACTCATAAGCAGAAGAACCAATACTGAATGTTTCCTCTTCCACCAACTCATTTATCAGCGTATTTTTCCTCTGTTTAGAATTTTCTGAACTTTTGGTTTCAACGCTCTGCCAGTTTCGTTTTATAACGCGAACCCGTACGGAAGCTTTTCGCATCGGTTTTCCATCTGAGCCAAGAGCGATAATTTTAAACTTAAAAGGAGTCCTGTAATCCTGATAGGCTTCTTCAACTTTGATTCCCGGAATAAATTCTCCTGCTCTCACACGAACGGAACTACGGGAAGTAACAGACTTAGAATCTTTATCGCTGACTTTAGCTTCTACATCCACACGATAAGAAGAACTTAATTTATATTCTTTATAAGAAGGTTTATGTATTTTTTCTAATAGTAGCATAGGTTTAAGTTCCACTTCCTGCCTACTTACTCCATCCAAACCTAATTTGGTACTATCCTGTATAAACATACCGGTCTGAGAATAATCTTTGGACTCTTCATCCTCCAATAGATTGGAACCTATCGTATAATCTTCATATTCCGGAAAGAATAGCTGTGTTGAATAACGTTTTAAAGTAAGCTCCAGTTCTGCTTCACTCATAGGAGCTCCGAATAAGTATTTTCCTTCTATAGAAAATTTAAATTTTTCAGATACTACAGCATCATTCTTACCCTGCACTTTTACGGAAAAGCTTACCGGTCGAAATTCCTCTACCTGGAATGTATCAGATATAGTCTGTTTATAAGAAGAATCAATTCGTATAGTGTAATGTCCGAGGGAAGCTTCTCCGGGTATACTATAATCTCCCCAAATCCCTCCTTCTTCCGAAGATTTTAGATTTTTTGAATATACTTCTTCTCCTTTTGCGTCAGTAATCTTCACTTCAAAGCTCATATTACCTGCCGCCCGGTATTTCCCCTTTTCTCTCAGACCCAATAGGGCTTTCCAGCTCACCTTATCACCCGGTCTGTATAGTTTCCTATCATAAAAAACCGAACCTGATATAAGTGGTTTTATTGCTTCCGAACTATAGGAACCCGAGCGAACCAGGCTGTACATACTGAGTTCGTAATCCCGGTTATCCACAAAAGCCATATCATCATTCTTTTCACTAACATAGATTTCTCCTGGTTTTAAAGAACAGGTTCCTTCTGAGTTTGTAGTACAGGAATCTTTCTTATTTCCGAATAAATAGGAAGAAACGGTAACACCCGATAAAGGAGTCCCATCGGTCAGAGAGTGCACCCAGGCATAGGCTTTTTTATAATCTTCTTTTACAGTAATACCCAGATCGGTAGATTGCACAAATTGTGTAATTTTATTATTAAAGCGAACAGCAAGCCAACCTTTCTTATTAGAATTTAAATAGGGAGAAAGATCGTAACCATATCGTTGGCCTTTGTATTTACTCGATCCAGTTTTCCAGAGATGCTCTTTCGTATTACTTGCATGAGCAAAATAATCAAAGTAGGTATAAGAACCATTCTTCCACTCAGGTTTAAATTGCATTTTTTTATGGATACTGTCCAGACTCAACTTACCTACTTTCACGTTCATCGCCGGAATATTGGCTATATCAATTGGAAGTTTGGATTGCATTTTGGATTCGAGGACCGAATAATAGCTGTCTACAGAAAAATCCGGTTTATACTCCGGAACTTTTATTTGGAAGACTTCTTTTTTTCCTAATTCATATCCAAATATATCTTTAAGCTTGGAAGAGAAACTAAATGTATAACTCTTTCCTGATACAGGTCGCCAGTGTGCTAATTTAAGTCTGCGAATCGGTCCTTTCGGTTTTTGAGACATTTGCATATCAGGAGATACTTGAATAGCTCGAATCGCGTTTTCCCCTTGAACCGGGTGATTAAAGACAAAGCGACAATACCAGCGACTCTGGAAATATTGAAAATCACAGTCCTTCATCTCTATTTCAAGATCTCCCCAGGATTTATAGACTTTTAAAATATCATCCGTATAATTTCCGGAATACTCCAGAGATTCAAGACCGGGTTCGAGACGAACCATTACATTGGAAGATTTAGAAAAAGGCTTTGTATTAATAAATGTAAAAGATTTCTTATCTTTCTCTCCCACAAGTATAAAAGGGATAGACTTTCCATCTGCGATAATACTTAGCTTCTTATTTACCTGTTTCTCAGATACTTTTTGAGAGAAACTCAGAGAAAATTTTTGTATAGGTCGTATATCTTCACTCGTATTATAACTGTATTCCTGGTAATCATAGTCCATTTCCGGATCTTCCGTATAAGCCGTATTCAAATCAACATTTAACTTCGGAATCTTAAGTTTAAATGTAGATTGAAAAGATTCTTTCATGGACTTCCCATTGATAGCCTTCAAATCTCCACTCACACGAATAGTATATTCCTGCCGCAAGTCCCAGGGTTCAGAAGGAATAAAAGCACAAATTCGGCTTCCATACCAGCGAAACTTACCTTTAATCTCAGGACTGATTTGAAATACACCTTTTGTTTCTTCCTCAAGTGTACCCAGAGGAATTAAAGGATGGTTAAAAACCAGAACTACTTCCTTCGGCGAAAATCCTTCCGGAACTTCGCCTTTCGGACTTACCTGCAAAACCTTCATATAACTATCATCTTCTTTTTTGGGTTCCGAATATTTTCCCAGATCCAGGTCTAATTTTTTCCGAAATGGATTAAATGGCATGTCCCAGGAAACAAGACTGGAAACTGCAATTGCGATAATGGATAGAAAGATAAAGTTAAGGTGTTTTTTCATGATTCAAGTCCTCCGGCGATTGATTCCGCTCTTTCCTCAGAGTAGAATGTATTACTTTTTAAAGTAAAGAATTTTTCAATAGTCCACTCTGTCTTCAATAAATAAAGTTTTTAAATTTAGTTCCGTACTCATCTTCCTTTGCAGGGCCTGTATTCCCGTTGTTTCGGTTGCATAATGTCCGGCTGAAATTAAACTGATTTTTTTATATTTTGCTTCATCAATAGCTTCATAACGCAGTTCACCTGTGATGAAAACCTCACAATCTCCCTGCTCTAATAACCTGAGTTCCGAACTACCACTCCCGGAACATACAACAAAGGAGCCGGCCTTACCATCGGAGAAGTCAAATAACTTTATCGGTCCCATTAATTTTTCCTGTAAGATATTTGCAATCTCCCGGATTGTTTTCTTCATTTTCCAGTCTCCGTAATAAGAAATAGATGCAATTTCTCGTATATTTTCTCCTTCTAAAATATTAGCCAGGCAAATATTATTACCTATTTCAGGTTGTCTGTCAAGGGGAAGATGCATCCCGACAAGAGAAATCTCATTTTCCAGGAACAATTGGATTTTTTCCTTTACCTGTCCTTCTATAGAAAAAAGACTTGGCCAAAAGATTCCATGATGACAGATCAGCATATCTACATTTTCCTTTACTGCTTTTTGAATGATTCCGAAGCTTGCATCAACAGAAAAAGCGATAGATTGAACTTCGTCATTTCCTTCTACTTGGAGGCCATTTGTTGCATACTTTTCCGTATTTTCCCTGTATTGAAATAGAACATTTAAATAATCTAAAATTTCTCTGCGTTTCATACTTTTTCCTTATAATCTAAATTTAACCCCATAGCTGATAAAATTCGAACCACAGGCCGGATCGGGTTTGCAATACAAACCGAACACTCCGGAACGATGGTGTATTCGCATAAATATACGGGGGTAATATTCCAAAAACTCAAAAGCAAAGTCAAGTTCAACCATAAGATAGTTTAATACCTGGGAAGAGCGAATACTATCCAACTGAAATTCGGTATTAAACGGAAGAGAGCCAAATTGATGTGAGATAAAACTTGCTTCATACCAATCAAAATAATTTCCGTATATATAAATTCCTTTTTTTTTATTCTCCAGAAGGGGATTTTTCGAAGCAAGAGAAATCCCCTCTCCGAAAGCAATGCTTACAGGTAATCGAAATAGATTCGACCAGCGTGCCAGTAAAAAAACATTCATTTCAAGATGGTTCATTAAACCTGAGTGCTTTACTAACTGACCTTCGGCTTCAAAATCAAAAAAACGTATATTACTACTCAGTCCATAATTGAGTCCCAGAACAGAAATGCGAGATGCCTTATAGTTTGTTTTTTGCTGGAATAATATAGGTAATAAGTCCGTCTCGGTATATAAACCCGAATAAGCGATGATGTCGAGATGATTCCCGGACTTCTCTTTTTCTTTAGCTGCATTTTCTTCAGCACCCAGAGAGATTATTAGGATAAACATATATATGATAATACTTATAATTTTCACTTTTCATCCTCGGTATATAGTCTTCTGGAAATAATATGGGCTCTCAGTACATTCATAATCTTGCCCTCTATACGGTTAAAACTATCACGTAAAAAATTTTCATAGTCCCTACAGTATTCATCCCGGTTTTGTGTAAGGCGCTTGGTCCAGGTATCCGGTTCCTCTTCAATACAGTACATTCTGAGTTTATCCGGTCTGCGGTAGGTGTTTAAACCCGTACCCAAATTTGTAGAAATAAGCCCCATATAGACAGGCAAAAAAGCATAGTAACCCTGCCTGCCCGGTGAAGAGATATACGATTGAAATAGAACCTGTTTTGAATTTCTCAAATCCAGTTTGTAGTCCACAACTGCTGAAACCGAAACAAATGCCCCGGTGCTAAAGGTTATTAATGAAAATAGATTATTCCGAAAAAGATCAGAGGAAGAATCTCGAACCTGGGGTTCAAGGCTTAAATAATAAACCTCATACAGAGAAGAGATTTTTTTCGTTTCTTCTATTATTTCATCAGTGCAACGTATTTGTACACCCTTCGCCGCGTAGGTTTCACAGGCAATTTTTTGCAAAACCCGATCAGAACTTTTTAAGTATACTCTGTAAACATCGGGTAATTCGATTTTCCTTTCCGGCAATTCTTGATAAATCTCATAGTGGCAGAACTGTAAAAAAAATACACTCAAAATGATACTTGCAATTCTCTTGGATTTTAAAACCATTCTCAGGATAAGGATGGAAATACGCCTCAAACCTAAAACGAAAATTTTTTCATTCTTGAAAAAAAGGAAAGCTTAGTATGGAAATCATAGAAGAATCTTTCTATTTAGAAAAATTAGAACCAGAAAAACTCGATGCCTATCTTTCAGAAGGCTATCGACATTTTGGCTCTCTTTTTTTTCGATATAATGTTAATTTTCTGAACGATAAGTTAGCCCTAATCTTGCCTCTGCGGGTAAACCTTTCTACATATAAACATAAAAAGAAACATCGTAGAATTCTCAATAAAAATAAAACATTACAACACATTTTTCGTCCTGTATTTATCGATAAAGAAAAAGAAGAGCTCTTCTATCTTCATAGGGCCAGGTTTAAAGATAATATACCTGATTCGATTTATAGTTTTATATCGGATACACCTTCCAGCCTTCCCTGTGAATCTCTTGAATGCGCAGTATATGATAAAGATAAATTAGTTGCTTATAGTTTTCTTGACATCGGAAGTACCAGTACTTCCAGTGTGTATGCAGTTTTCCACCCGGATTATGCAAAAACGAGTCCCGGAATCTTTACCATGCTATTAGAAATTGAGTATTCGATTCAACAGGGAAAATCTTATTATTATCCCGGTTACTGTTTTTTTGAGTCGTCTTTTTATGATTATAAAAAGCAATTTGAAGCACTTGAGTTTTATGATTGGAACCATAACTGGTTACCGCTTGGAGTTATAAATAATAAATAAAGGCAATTAGGATGAATATAACAGAAAGACTAAAACAGGATGTACAACAACACCCGGTACTTCAAAATAACAAATGGTTGGAAGAAAAAAGTTCTCTTCTTTCAAAACAAGATCTTCTCCTCTGGTTGAGCCAGGAATACTTCGTTTCGGTTGGATTTGTAAACTGGTTCTTATGGACGGCAGCTATCAGCCCCTCACAGGAAGCCCAGATGATTTTAGTAAAAAATATCTGGGAAGAATTAGGAGAAGGTAATATTGAGGAAACCCACGTAAATATTCTGAAAAGTTTCCTATCTTCTATGAAGATTCCAATAGAAAGCCTCAAGCTCTTTCCGGAAACAGCAGAATATCTGGGTATGATGAAAGAAATCACCAATACCAACTTTTACGAGGCTCTCGGTGCCCTCGGTCCTGCTAATGAGTATTTACTTAAATTAGAGTATTCTAAAGTATATGAAGCTTATCTAAAGCTCAGGGAGAAAGAAAATGTCCCGGAAGCCAGATTTTTTAAGGTAAACCTCGAAGCAGATGAATCTCACAGTGCTCAAATGTTTCGTCTGATTGAAGCAGTAGCCGATACAGAAGAAAAACAAAAAAGTGTCTTAGAAGGAAATATAAAAGCACTGAATGCCAGAATTCTATTTTATGAAGGACTAATGGCCAGAACGCAGTTTTAAAAGGTAAAGAATAAACATTCCGAGAAACGGAATCAGGGGAAGATACAGAATAAAAGAAAAATAGGAATAACCCCTAAGATAGTGACTTAAGCGCCTGATAGCAAAAAAACCCGGGTATCGAACCCCCCTGTAAATCATTTGTATTTCCCCGGAACATAGTTCCGGGCTTAAGGAAGGGTGGAACTCTTTTAGATCTTCCGGCTTAATTTCTCGAAAGGAAAGAAATTCAACCGAATCATCTATCATCCTGCTTTCCAATTTCTTTGCAAGGGAAGTACAAAACGGACAGTTACCATCGTATAAAAAAATATTATTTTTCATAAAAATCCACCTTGCTTCTCCTGACATAATCACAGACTCCAGGAATCAGGTTTGGATCAAGATTAATCCAAAATACATGCCAGTCAGCAAATTTATGCATGCCGGAACACTCTTTCGCATACCACTTATTGATAGTATTACGAGGATTCGCTCTCCAGAATATAATGGGAAACCTATCCAGCATAATATCCCAGAGTTCTCGTCCGATACCTTCTCCTCTGGCAATCTCATCCACAGCAAACTTGGTTAAATAAAAACCATACTCAGATTTCCTTATAATAGCGGCTCCTCTATATTCCTGCTCCAGGAGGATAACCATATCAGGTTCAGATAAAAAATCCTGATTTACTTTTTTCTTAAATGCCGTTTCTAAAAGATTTATGATTTTATCTTTATCTAAGGATTCAAAACCTTCATAGACCTGAATTTCACTTCCTCTTTTAATGTAGGTACCGCAACCCTTGACGGTAAACAATTCTTTAAAAAGGTTTACTGGCGAAGTAATGGCAGAACTAAGGGCTCTCTGCGGAAGATTGTTAAAAAGAGCATTTATTTTTCCTAATATATCGGCTTTTTCTGAATCCAAATCATCTTTAAGCCTATTATAATCTTTGTGCAAGTTAATAATAGAAATATAAGAATTTCCATTAAGCGTTTTAAAACCCTGTTCCTTATAAAAAAACAGAAGCTTGGCTGTCTGTAAAAATTCAGCTAACTTTTGAATGATTGGATAAGGATCATCACCTTCCTGTATGGCTAAGATAGGAATTTTCTTTTCAGCAATTTTCCTACTGATAATATTAGGATCCTGAAGAGTAGTCTTTACATCAAGGCTCTCTAAAAATGAGTTATGAGTCTCTCTGCTTTCCTGTTTTACATCATAGTAGGAACTATAGAATAGCTTTATATACTCAACTGCCGACTTATCCATAAGAACCACAGGATACAGATCCAGACGATGCAAAAGTTTCAAATCATAAAGCAAAGGTCCCGCATACTCACTGATAAGTTCAGAGGGAATATAGATAATCGCAAAACTTTCCGGTTTTGCTTCTCTGTATTTTTTTAAAAAGATAAGACTATCTGTATTATTTCCTGTTAATTCAAAAAAACGAAGAAGTACATCCCTGTTTTTCATAATATTATATACTGTACCATTTTGCCTTTCAGATTGGATATGGGAAGCTTCATGCTTTTTTCTTCTTTTAGACGCATGTTTGCAGGAAGACTCCTATCTCCACAAATAATTGCCACCGTATAAGTCCTGTAATACTGTTTTAGAATTTCACCAAAACGCTTATAAAAGCCCTGAATGTCTTCTACCTGTAATCTCAATCCATAGGGAGGATTACTGAGTATATAAGAATTTTCTATAGTATCGGGAGAAGAAACAGTAAAGAAATCCTCTACTCGGAATTCTATCCAATCGGATACACCTGCCAGCTCTGCATTTTCCAAAGCCAACTTTATAATTTCCGGATTTTTATCTATGCCTACAAATAAAGGCTTTTCTGGAGCCGCATTTTCTGTCTTTGGAACCTTGCCAAACAGTTTCAAAAAAGCTTTCGAAGAACTCAATCGTTTATAGTTAATATAGCCGGAAGTCTTCATCAAGAGAGCTGCTTCAATCAGTATAGTTCCGGAACCACACATCGGATCCAGCATAAAGGAACCTTCTTTCCAGCCGGAGAAACGAAGTAAAGCCTGAGCCATATTTTCACGAATCGGAGCTCCTTCCGAAGAGAGTCGGTAACCCCTGTGGCTTAAACTTTTTGCACTTAAGGACAAGAAGAGCTCCACATTTTCTCCCCTTTTCCGAAGTAAAAACAGGTAATCGGGTTCTTCTCTTTCAATACTCGGTCTTTCTCCGGTTTTATCTCGAAATCGATCTACCAGGGCGTCTTTCGCTTTATAAACAACATAACGGGAATTCTTTAGTATTCTGTCCGACTCAGCCTCTATCTTAAATGTATCCTCTGTTCTAAGTAAATCTTCCCAGGGAAAAGAATAGATGGACTCATACAGATCTCTTTCCGTTCTTACGCCAAATTCAGCCAGAAGAACCGAGATCCGTGAGGTAAACCGGGTTTTCAAAGAAAACTCAATGATAGAGTCCCTCTTCGCTTTAAAATAACATCCGCCCCGGTTTTTGTCTAAAATTCTACAGGAATTCTCTTTTAGCTCTTCTTCTAAAAATTCCTGTAAACCTTCCGATGCACTGGCATGAAAAATAAGACTTTCCAGTTGATCTTTCATGCGCTTGCTTCCGGAAGTAGTTTTTCCTCTACAGGTAAGGACTCTGTATTTTCCCCGCTTAATTGCGGTAACTCTCCCAATCCTTTCCTTTTTATGCCTTTCAGACGATCCTTCCAATCATGAGTCATACAGTATAAAACAGGAATAATAATCAGAATCAGAGCCGAGGAAAATGCAAGCCCCCAACCAATCGCAAGAGCCATAGGAACTAAAAAAGGATCCTCTCCACCAATTCCATAAGCAGTTGGTAATATTCCTAAAACGGTAGTAACCGTAGTCAAAATAACGGGTCGTAAACGAATAATACCTGCTTTCAGACATATTTCGAGGTTTGTTGCATCCGGATTTTCCGATCGGAGTTTGTTAGCAAAGTCCACAAGAACTATGGAGTCGTTTACAACAATCCCGGATAAACCTACGATCCCAATCATACTTAAAAAGCTAAAATAGTGGTCATGAAGTACAAAAGCTAAAACAACGCCTATAAATGCAAAAGGAATAGCAGACACAACAATTACCGGCTGCACAAACGAACCAAACAAAGAGGCGAGAATCATAAAAATAAAAATAAAGGCAACCAGAAAAGCTCGTCCGAGGCTGGCCATAGATTCTTCCGTATCTTTATTTTCTCCACCAAATCGAACCCGATAACCCGGATACTTTTGAATAATCCCGGCAGCTAACTTCTTGATTTTCCCATTGGCTTCCCTCGAAGTCGTTTTGGTCTCATCCACATTTGCGGTAGCTGTTATCAAACGCTTTCCATCGAGGTGATTGATTGAAACAACACCCGGCTTAACCGTATAACTAATCATCTTAGAGACAGGAATTAAGTTCCCGATACGATTCATGACATAGAGCTTATCTAAGGATTTTATACTATTCCGATATTCTTCCGGAAAACGAACCCGTACGTCCACTTCTTCATCTGCCCTTTTGATTGTAGTCGCTACCGTACCGTTAAACGCCGTGTTCACAGCAGTAGCAATCTGGAAAATAGAGATACCGGCCAGAGAAGCAAGCTTTTCATCTATTTTGAGTTGGATTTCATCTTTACCGGATATAAAATCATCTGATATATCAGCCACTCCATCAACCTTCTGCATAGTGTTTTTATATTCAGCTACAATCTTCTTTATCGTCTCAAAATCATCACCCAGGACTTCGATGGCTATAGGTTTCCCAACCGGCGGGCCTCCCTGTAATTTTTCATAATCCAGAGAAACAAGTTTACCTTCTAATTTTTTAAATTGCTCCGGTGTAGGATCATAGGTAAATGGCTTTTTCTTTGACTCTACCTTTGAAACCATTTGGTCCACTTTATATCTCATTGAAGAAAGAAAAGACATCTTCCCGGATCTATATAAGGCTTCCTGTTCTTCTTTCAACTTCTTTATTCTTTTCTCTTCTTCTATAAACTTATTCAAATAGGCTTTTTTTGATTCTTCATTTAAAAGATAAAAAGTCTTTTTACGTAAGGCATTAATGACATCCTCTGTACTTCTCTCTCTTGAACTATCCGGAGTTAAATAAACAATCAGTTGGGCAAAGTTTTTACCACGTTTTGTAAAGGGGTCGTTTGGATCTTTTTGTATAATTCCAATGCGGGTTACAAAGTTTTCCAGCTCTGTATTGGGAAGCTTAGAAACTTCTGACTCAATAGCTCTTGCGAACCATTCGGTTTCTTCGAGGGTAAGACCCGTTTTAGCTTCTAACTTTACCTGGAAAATTTCAATGGCTCCCGGAAAAAGCTTAAACTTTCCAAACTTGCTAAATATACCCAGAACAACAAGAAAGACAAGATTTAGTATAAGAATGGTCTTATATTTATGCCTCAAGCACCAGTATAAACTTGATTTATAAACACTGTCTTTTAAGAAAACAAAGAAGTCATCAAACATAATAGGAAAGAATAATATAGAAATCAGCAAATATAAGAAGTAATTTTTTTCCTTTAAGGAACGAATCTTATTTCTGAAGTCTTCTACCTTACCCTTTTTTTCCGTAAGTTGCTTACCGGTTTTGTTTTTCGTAATATCATAGACGTGTAAAGGCAGGACAAAGAAAGCTTCCAATAAGGAGGAAAAAAGAGCTAAAATCACTACCAGGGGAATCGAGTATACGAATTTACCGAATATGCCTGACATGAAAAGAAGTGGAGAAAAAGCCGCTACAGTAGTTGTAATAGTTGCCGTAACCGGAGACACTACTTCATACGTTCCCTGTATACAGGCTTCCCGAACTTCCATGCCTTCTTCAATTAAGCGATATATATTTTCACTGATAATGATAGCATCATCAACCAGCATCCCTACTACAATAATAAGACCCATCATAGAGATCAGGTTTAAGGTAATACCCAAATAGCTTATCGCGATAAACGTCATTGCTATCGTAAGGGGAAGACCCACAGCCACCATGACTGAAATTCTCCAGCCCAGGAAAAAGAACAAAGACGCAACGACGAGAAAAAAACCGGTGAAACCATTCGATAAAAGTACCTTTAACCTTCTTCGAATATACTTGGACATATCATTTACATAAGATATTTCTACTTCATTTTTTACCGTTTTCTGATATTCTTCAACGACTTTCTTTACCTGGTCAACGAGACTGATGGCATCTCCTTTCTCACGTTTTAAAACGGTAAGGACTATAGAAGAGAGCCCGTTTACCTTATCCAGATACAGAGCATCTTCAAAGTCTTCCTTTACCTTTGCAACATCTTTCAAACGGATATAACGTCCTGCATCATTCGTTCTTAAAAACACATCTTCAATTTCAGAAGCAGTATCAAACTCACCCACCGTTCTGACAATAGACTCAATACCATTATTAGAAATATTTCCGCCGGGGAAGTTAATATTACGATTTTTTAATGCAGAAATAATCACATCGGGACTTAAAGACAGAGAATCCAAAGATAAGGGGTTTATATCTACATGCATTTCTGTATTACGATAACCCCTTTTTACAATACGACCTACTTCCGGAATATCCAGAATCATTTCTTCCAGAACCTAAGCTTTTTCTCTGAGTTGCTTTTCGCTTAAAACGGGTTTTCCATCTTTTTGCTTAACCCCCACATTTACTTCAATAACCGGTGAACGAGCAGAGGTAATCTCTTGTATAATAGGTTTTTTAACGTCATCCGGAATATCTTCTACCGAATCAACAGCGGACTTAATATCATCTACAACCTTCTGTGTATCGGTAGTATTCGGATCAATGGTAATCACAATCCCGGATCGGTTTTCAATAGAAGCCGAACGGATTTCTTTGATTCCATCTACCGCTTTTATCCCTTCTTCTATGGGTTTGGTGACTAACTTTTCTACTTCAGAAGGTGAAGCACCGGGATAAACAGTCGTTACAGTTACTATATCAAAATTAATATTAGGAAATGCTTCCCGATTCATAGTGGCGGCTATATAAAAGCCTATGAGAAGGATAAGGAAAGTTAAGAAATTGATAAAAATTCCCTTATCCAAAAAATATTGGATTACTGATCGCATACTAAAGATTTCTCCAGTTCGACAAGCATTCCAACCGGCAAAAGCCTGTCAAGAAAACTGATTCTTTAATTCTTTACCGGTTTATCTTCGTTCCATTCCCCATCAAAAACTACCTTATACAGCTTTCCTTTTCCGTGTTTTTTATCGTCTTTCCACTCACCCTCATAGATATATCCGTTCTTATATATCATTTTCCCCTTTCCATTATATAAGCCATTTCTAAAATATCCTATATAGAGATTTCCTTCGTTATCTTGAAACTTCCCCTTTCCTTCTGCCTGACCGGCTTTGAAATAACCATAGTACATTTCTCCTGTAGAAAAACGAGCTTTCCCCAGGCCGTGAGGTAAGTTATTTTCCCAACTTCCTTTATACAAATAACCATCTGATTTCTTCAATTCTCCCTTACCATGAAACTTTCCGTCTTTGAAATAACCTTTGTAATTGGCTTTAATCTCTCCTTCTGACATTTCAGCTTCCCCGTAACCATTCTGACAGTCTCCTTTCGAACAGGCTCCGCTTTTTTCTTCTTCGGCTAACAGGGGATAAGCAAAGGAAGTAAGTATAAACAATAGAATAAAAAAAACCTTTAATCGTTTCATCAAGCACCTCAATAGTTCAAATAATTTATTACCAGCCTATAAGACACCAAGCCTGACTCATATCTTTTTTTTCTGTTTTTTTCCATTCTGCCATTGACCGGAGAAAATAACCCGTTCATATCTATCATAGAGAGTACCGAATCCATGTGCCCGACTTTTTTTCCATTCTCCTGAGTATTTTCCTCCCTCCTTAAAATAAAAAACTCCCACTCCTTCAGCATTTCCATCCTTCCATTGTCCAAAGTATTCTTCTCCACCGGAATAATACAGGATACCAAAACCATTGGCTTTATTATTTTTCCATTCCCCTTCGTAATAATCCCCATTAGAATAACGAAATAAGCCCTTTCCGTTCGAGCACCCTCCCTTTATGCAAAGACAGGGAATTTTCCAAATAAAAACAAAATATGTAGTCAAAAAAAGAAAGGTTTTCATAAATCTAAAAGAGCATAGAAATATAAAGAGGCAAGAAGCTTTTTTAAATTGACTCCTGAATAGCAAAAGCGTATTCTACATTGAAACAGGTGCTAAATTTAAAATATGGAAGAGCAATTAGCAAGAATTCTGATAGCGGAAGATGAAGAATCTATAAGGGAAACCCTTGCGAATTTCCTGGAAATTCAGGGTTACTTAGTAAGTCAGGCCGAAAATGGAGAAGATGCCTTAAACCAGTCTTCCCATAAGGATTTTGATTTATATTTAGTGGATTTAATGATGCCTATTTTAACCGGTGAACAATTCATTAAACAACTTAAAATAAAAAATCCGGACGCGATGGTTATCGTTCTGACCGCTATTGTTCATCCCGAAAAGATCGTAGATATTATGAGACTCGGTGTTTTCAATTACCTCGTAAAACCCTTTAATAATCAGAAATTGCTGGAAACCATCGATTTAGCACTTAATTATAGCCAGGCTCATCATCTCGAGAAAATTCAGGAACTAAGTTCAACTAAAGAAAAGCAGAATGATATCCTCTGGGATAATTACAAACAGGGGAAATTAAACAAAGAAAACCTCGAAATTTCCGTAAACCTCATCAACAATTTACAGGCTACCATTTCACAGGGTAGTGGCTTTGGCTCCGCCATGACCCTGACTGACATGATAAAGATGATTCGAAAACCCATGGTAGTAGAGGGAGAAGAGAAATACCTCGTAGATAAAGAGATTCTAGACCTGCTGGTAAGCAATAATAACCTCTGCCGGCAGCAGATAAGTTCCATTACCAATGCCCTTTCCATTTTTTCCCAGTCTTCCATTACTTTAAGTCCCAGAACCTCCGGAGAAGTAACCAATGACGTTCTAAGCCTTGCCAGTCAATTATCCAAAATTGCTCAGGAAAAAAAAGACTGTAAGTTTTTTATAGAACCTCCTAAAAAAAGTTATAATCTCATGGTTAATACGGAGTATATGAGCATTGCTTTTGAAGAAATTCTGATAAATGCCATGAAATTTTCCCTCAAACATACCACTATCAACGTAATCACAGGTTTTCGAGATGGTTTTTTTGTCCTGACCTGCATTAATCCTGTAGATGATAAAATGGGAACGATAACCGAAGAGCAAGAAAAGCTGCTTTTAAAACCCTTTTTACGTTTAATGCCCCCGGTGGAAGATTTTTATGAAGTCGAAAAGTTTGGAATGGGTCTCGGCCTTTCCGTAGTAAACCAGGTTATCAAACTCCATAACGGGACCTTTTCTATCGGGAATATAAAGGAATATATTTCAGAAAGTTCTAAAAAATGTGTCATCTCTGAAGTTGGAATCCCTGTAATCTAATCATTTAGGGTAGTATATGAATATAAATTTTAAAATTTTTTTCCAAACCCTGTTTTTCCTTTTAATACAAATATCTCTCGGAACCTGCATTACAAAACCTGCTGTAGTAGAACCCAAAATTGTAACCAAAGTAGAGGTCAAATACGAATACAAATATGTTCCCGTCCTAAAAAAGCACCCTTCCGAGTCCAATATCAAAGAATCGATTCATCGTTTCTATAAAGAAACCATTCCGAGCTTAAAAGAAAAAAAAATCGCTCTCGTAACCAACCCTTCCGGTATAGGAAGAGATCCCTTTACACTTAAAGATACACTGCAAAAACACTCGGTTCATCTAAGTTTCCTTCTGGCTCTTGAACATGGTATACTCGGTTTGGAAGAAGACTTCAGCAATAAAGTTCAGACCCAGGATAAGATTCTGGAAGTTCCGGCCTATCACGTTTACAGGCTAAAACGGAAGCAATTACAGGCGCTTTTAAAAGAAGTGGATGCGGTGGTTTTTGATGTTCAGGGGATGGGAATTCGTTGTTATACCTATCTCACAGTTTTAAAACGCATTATGGACGTTCTATCCGAAAAAACCGAATTAATTGTTCTGGACCACATTCCACCCGGTCTTTCGCTCGGAATCCGGGGAGATACTCTCGAAAAACCCTATAAAAATTTTGCTGCTGAGTTTCCTTTACCCTTTATAACCGGTCTCAGCATAGGAGAAGCAGCCCTTTACTATAATCATGAATTCTTAGCCTCGAGGGTAAAGCTTAAGGTGTTAAAAGTAGAGAACTACAAGCGCAATATTCCGTATGAGGCCAGCGGTCTTCCCTGGTATACTCCCTCGCCCAACCTGCCCGGGCTGGAATCTGCCAGAAATTATTATAGTCTTGTTTTATTAGAAGGTACCAACCTCTCAGTTGGCAGAGGAACCCAGGCCCCTTTCATTTACTTTGGTGCTCCTTACTTGAAAAAAGCGAGTGAGATTGCAGCCGAACTCAATAAAAATGCAAAAGGGGATTTCTTCTTTCAGTCTGTTTTTTTTAAACCGGCTTTCGGTCCATACAAAGGGGAAATATGTTTCGGGATGAAGCTGAGTATATTTAAAAATGATTACGATCCCATCCAACTTTCCTATGAGCTGATTAAAACTATTAAAAAATACCACCCGGAAGAGTTCCAATGGAGAGAATTCAGTGGAAAATTCTTTCTGGATAACCTCTGGGGAAACCCCGGTTTTCGAAAAAGCATAGACGCCAACCTCGCTTATGATTCGTTTTACGAGGTTTTTGCAAAAAAGGAAAAGTTATACCAGGAAAACGTTAAAAAATACTACCTTTACCCGGAGAAATGATGCTGGAAGGATACTACTCAAGAAAACAGGGCGAAATTTCCTTGACTACCGGTTTAAACCGGTAGTTAGTAGGACTTACCCGGAGAAATGATGCTGGAAGGATACTTGAGAATGATGGGTTTTGAAGAAACCCAACCCCTTACCTACTACCTGAATTATGTTACCTATTCCGGTAATGGCAAACAAAAAGAAGAAGCCAATCTTCAGACTTCAGAATTCAGTCTAAATTCCCTCTTAGGAAAGAAGGTACAATTCTATTTATCCGGCCTTATCCGCTGTGTAGACTGCGGTCGGTCTACAAAAAAAGCCTTCGGAAACTCCTGCTATAGTTGTTTTATCAGATTAGCTAAAAATGATACCTGCATGGTTCATCCGGAAACCTGTCACTTCCTGCACGGCACCTGTAGAGAACCGGACTGGGGGAAAGAAAATTGTATCAAAAAACATACCATCTATCTTGCGAATACCAGCGGTCTTAAAGTAGGAATTACACGGGAAGAACCTCCCACTAAACGCTGGGTAGACCAGGGTGCCATTCAGGCCATTCCGATACTCGAAGTCAAGGACCGAAAAACCGCCGGAGAAATCGAAAAATTCCTGGCCAACTCCTTAAATGATAAGACTTCCTGGCAGAAAATGATAGGTGGAAAACCTGAAGAACTAAATCTCTCCGAACTCAGAAGAGTAAACCTCGAAAAACTTCCGGATATCCTTTTGAAAGAAAAAAAAGCGAAAGTCCAGAATAAAAAAGAAACCAGCCTCGAATACCCGGTTATAGATTATAAATCTAAAAAAGTCTCGTATAAACCGGGAAAAATACTGGAGGATGAACTAATCGGGATTAAGGGTCAATACTTGCTTTTTAGAACCTGTGTAATAAACCTGAGAACCTATTCCGGTTATCACTTTACCCTATCCTTTTAGCTCAGGAGTAGATTCCGTAGTTATTATATGTTCTAATATCTACTTCTGTCTCGACTTCCACACTTGCTTCGTGAAAACAGGCTGCCATACGGAGAGGAAAGTCATGAAGTAACATCAATAAACCGATCCCGGAAGAAGTTCCGGCTACATTCTCCGAGTTTTTTTGCAGACGTGAGAAATATTTCTCTTCGACCGAAGATGGATTCTGGATAATTTCTCCAAAAGTCTTTTTAAAATTTTCGAGTTTTTCCTCGGAGAGAGTATTTTTAACATGGATCCTGATATAAGTGGCAGAGGAGTAGATACGAACCTCAATGGTATCATCGAGAGAGCTTGAAAATTTTATCGCATTCTCGATTAGCTCATTAAAGATTGTGGATAAGGCATTCACCAGATCGGGTAAATCAGATTCTCGATTCACAGGAATGGAAAAGGATTGAAGCTTTGCAATGCAATCGGATAAGACACTGCACTTTTTCCAGGCACTCCGGAAATCTCCTACTTTTAATCTGAAATGAAGGAAACTTGCTTTTTCTTCATCCTGCAATAACTCTTTTGTATAATTACCTATAATCTGCATGTAGCATCACGAATGAAATTGGACTCAAGAATAAAAAAAGACTTTTCTATTTGAGGAAAGCTTTTTACCCTTTACTTATAATCTCTCTAAAAAACATGTTGAGTATTATCAAAAATTTTTCAATTCTATTTTTTTTTACAATATATTTCTTTTTATATTTTCACATTGAAGCAAATAATACGTTTAAAATCGAAGACTCTTTTATATTTCGTAATTTATCACAGGATATACGTCTTTCTTTTGAGGATAAGGAGAAAAAGCCATTTTCCATAGAACCTGAATCTTTTTTTCAGTCTGGATCCGATTTTCCACCGGGCCTAAAGTCTGATAAGGGTTCTATATTTAAAAAGCTTATCGACAATCCCTGCTGGATACAATTTTCTTTTATAGAAAATAGAAAGAACCTGTCTCCTCTCTACCTTGAACTGGGTTGGTCTGCTATCGACAAAATAGAAGTCTACTACCGGAACAAAGAAGGAACTTTTATAAAAAAAGAGAGCGGAGATCTTTTTCCTTTTTATCAAAGAGAAATCCCGGAACCCGGCTTCATTTTTCGAATCCCTTCCTATAAACAAAAGAAACAGGATGTTCTGCTCCGAATACAATCTAAAGGTAGCGTTCCTATTAGTTTAAAACTATATAATCATGCAACCTTTACTGAGTTAAAATCCCAAAAAACTTTAATGCACGGGATATTTTATGGAACTCTCCTTGCCATGTTCCTATATAATTGCTTCATCTATATACGACTACAGGATAAGGCTTATCTGTACTACAACCTGTATGTTTTCAGTATTTTATTTACTACTCTAATCTTAGATGGGTATTCCTATAAATACTTCTGGCCGACAAAGCCCAGTCTACAAAATAATACCCTGCTCTTTTTTATAAACCTTTCCTTAAGCTTTGCATCCCTATTCTGTATTTCCTTTTTAAACCTATCCAATTTGTATACAAAAGCCTACACTTTTTTGAAAGCCTATACGTTCTTCAGTTTTATCTTTGCTGTTATTTCTCTTTTTACTTACAAATTTTATTTTACTATTCTAATATTCTTTTCCATATTTATCTTCTTAATACTTTTATCCTTCGCTATTTACCAGAAATTTCGATATAAAAAAGAACCGAATAAAAAGTTTTTCGCACTGGCCTGGATATTTTACAGCATAGGAATTGTTTTATTTATCAGCTGGCACTTAGGGCTTGTTCCTGATTATACCATTTTTTCCCACGGTTTACATCTGGGAGCTGTTTTAGAAACTTTATTGCTTGGCTTTGCACTGGCAGATAAAATAGATTTGATTCTTAAAGAAAAAAAAGTTGCCCAAATTGAGGCTCTTGAAAACCTTCAAAGAATTCAAATACTAAAAGCAGAAGTAACTCAACAGTTAGAAGAAAAAGTAGAGCAGAGAACCCGCCTGATAAAAATTCAGCAGCTTGAATTAGAAAAACAAATAGACCTTGCACAAAGAATCCATAACACTCTTTTACCTAAAAAAATACCCGAAACCAATCATTTTGAACTCTTTCATAATTTTAGGCCCATGATGAAATTGGGTGGAGATTTTCTTGATTTTCGTTATAATAGACTTAGACAAAAACTAAATCTCTTTATCTGTGATGTTTGCGGACACGGAATCGGGGCCGCTTTCCTTGCCGTCATGGTAAAGATGACACTCGATGCAGACGAATCGAAAGAAGAGAATCCGGCTAAAATTTTAAAAGATCTGCATGAACACCTCGATGCAAATCTGGCCGGGAATTTTATTACTGCCATGGCCTGTCATATAGATTTAAGGAGAGGTCGTTTACAACTTGCCAGTGCGGGTCACCCTCCGGCCATCCTCTTCCAGTCCGGAGAAGAGTATCAACTAATTAAACCAAAAGGAAAGCTGATAACGAGCGGAATTACGCCTAATTGTGAAAATTCAAAAATTAAGCTTACTGATAATTCCTTACTTCTTTTGTATACCGATGGACTTGTAGAAGTCCGAAACAAACAGGATGAATTATTCAGTGAAACCAATCTGGCCAACCTTGTTGCCGGAAATCTGGACAAAAGTCTTCCGGAAATATCAGAACTCATAATGGAAGAACTCGAAAGTTTCTGTCCGGGCTCTTTATCCAGTCCGGAAGATGATATTAGTTATATTCTTTTCCGATACAAGAAATAATATGAAACAACTATATACTACTATTCTAATTCTCTTTTTAGGCCTTCAATTCACAAACTGTGAAAGAACTGTAAACCTTATTTTTTCCGACAAAGATGATGTAAAAATCGGGGCTTCCATAGATAAAGAAATTCGCAGGAATAAAAGGAAATACAGGATATTCAATGGCTGGAAAATTCGAAACTACGTTCAGGAGATTACCAACACTCTTTTAAAATCTCCTGCAATAAAGAAGAAGAAAGTTTACCCTTACCGTGTAAATATTCTCGATGACGACAAAACGATCAATGCCTTCTGTACTCCCGGTGGCTTTATCTACGTTTATACCGGTTTATTAAAAATTTTACCCAATGAAGCCAGCCTGGCAGCCGTTCTGGCACACGAAATAGCCCATGCGGAAAAACGTCATGCCAGACAAAGAATGCTTTCTTCTATAGGGATAAGCCTGATCCTTTCCATCATCCTTCAGGATACCTCATCCGTATTAGTTGAAATGGGCACTCGATTCGCAGGCAATCTGGCTCTCCTTACCAATAGTCGCTTTGATGAGATGGAATCCGATAAAATGGCTTTCCTCTATTTAAAAGATAGTCCCTACTATCCCGGTGCTATGTCTTTTTTCTTTGATATCGTTCGAGACAAGAAAAATCGGGGTGGAGTTGTTGGAAAAGCCATTCAGGGAATGCTATCCACACATCCCTTACCGGATAAGCGCCTGAGAGAAAATGCAAAGCGAATCAAGAAGGCAGGTTTAAAAGAACCGGAAGAAAATCAACTTTTCTCCAAGCGCTACCAAAGAATGTTAAAACAATATCTGCTGCATGATGAAATATGAATATATTACTGACAAATGACGATGGAATTGAGGCACCCGGAATTCGCAGCTTATTCAACTGTGTTTCAGGTAATAAAGTTTTTGTAGCTCCCCATGAAGCGAAATCCGGTTGCGGACATCAGGTCAGCACAGGGAGAGATTTTCAAATCGAAAAAAGAACAGAAACTGAATTTGCAATTCATGGAACTCCGGCAGATTGCGTCCGCCTTTTTCCTTTTCTCTTAAAAGACAAAATTGATTGGGTTTTATCCGGGATAAACGCGGGGGGAAATCTTGGTGTTGATTTATATATTTCCGGAACAGCAGCAGCGGCCAGGGAAGCAGCCATTCTGGGCTATAATGCTATAGCTATCTCTCAAAGAATTCGGGATAAAAACCCCATCAACTGGGAAATGAGCGAAAGATATACTAAGCAAGTTTTATCAGAACTGATGAATAAGCCACTTGCCGAGAAAACATTCTGGAATGTAAATCTACCCCATATTTTCTCTGGAGAAAAGGAACCGAAAATTGTTTACTGCACAGCTTCCAAACTTCCCCTGGACATGAACTATGTGATTAAGGGAAGCAGAGCTCTTTATCGTGGAGATTATGCGAAAAGGCCGAGAGAAACAGGAAGTGATGTAGATGTTTGCTTTTCAGGAAATATTGCAGTTAGTCTTATAGAGATATAAAAATAATTTTATGACAAGTCCTTCATAAATAGAGTTTTTATTTAAAAATCGCTTGCATAATATAAAAATCTTTATATAAGTATAAAATAATCCTATGAGACTATCTACAGAAGAAGGTATTTTAATAATTGATGATAATCCTTTGAACCTTTCTGTCCTGGGTCAAACATTAAAGGAAGCGGGTTTTAAAGTTACGATTGCCAATAGTGGTAAATCCGGTATCTATGCTGCTCAAAAGCAAATGCCGGAATTGATATTATTAGATATACAAATGCCGGAAATGGATGGGTTTGAGACCTGCAAACTACTTAAAGAAGACGAAAAAACAAAACAAATCCCAATAATTTTCCTAACAGCTTTTAATAATAAGTCTCAAATTGTACAGGGTTTTGAATACGGTGCTGTTGATTACATAACAAAACCTTTTGACAAAAATGAAGTGATATCCCGCATTAAAAATCACATATGTATTTATAAGCTTCAAAGTGAAATTAAATACAAAAATACAGTATTAACAACACTTCTGGAAAAAGAAAAAGAATTAAATAAAATAAGAACTAACTTTATTTCTATCGTTTCACATGATTTAAAAACTCCTTTAGCGGTTATTAACACTGCGAATGAGTTCATCCGTGAAGAGTATTCAAATCTGCCAAACTTTAATCTCCATTACAATGATTTAATTTCTAAATCCATTAAAAAGATTAATAGCATCTTGAATAGAGCTTCTATTTTTTCCTTAGCTAATTCTTCTCAGGTTGTATTGACTTATAGAAATACAAACCTGAAAGATTTTTGCCAGAACATGATTAATGAATTTCTTTTTTCCCAAAGCAATAAGGAGCGTATTGAATTTATTTGCGAAGGAGAGAATTTTAATTATTCTATAGATTCTAATATAGTTTACCACATTTTCTCAAATATAATTTCAAATGCACTTAAATATTCAAATGAGAATACAAGCATTATCTGCACTTTAAAAGAAACCGGTACAGGTTTTATATTTTCAGTAAAGGATAAAGGTGTAGGAATCTCTAAAGAAGATCAGGAAAAAATATTTGAAGATTATTTTCGAGGAAGCAATACAAGCAGTATTAACGGTACGGGTATTGGGCTGGCGATCGTGAAAAAACTTACCCATCTCCATGGAGGTAGGCTTGAAGTAGAAAGTAAAATCAACGAAGGTACTTGCTTTAGAATTATAATTGATGCGGATACATTGATGGACTCTTAATATGCAATCATTGTAAATAATTTTTATCGAGCAAAAAATAATGAATGAATTCTGGTATAAACTTCTCTTTTACGATTCAATTGATTTTATGTTTATCATCAATGAAAATGGAGATTTTAAGGAAGTTAATAACATTACCTGTACCGAGCTGGGCTTTAATCGGGAAGAATTTAAGAATTTAAATATAACTGATATAGCTCCTGGTTTTTTACAGGAAATTAAATCTATTTTTTTTTCTAATAAGCATACAAAACCATATCTTAAGTTTGAAACAAACTTACATACCTGTCCGGGTGCCCTGATTCCAGTTGAAGTTCTTGTAAGAAACATTTCTAAGGATAATCTTGAACCACTAATATTGATTACCTGTAGGAATATTACGGAAAGAAAAAATTATGAAGCTCGCTTCGAAGAAGCTCTTCTGAAATCACAAAAAGCAGAAAAAGCTAAGTCCGAATTTTTGGCGAATATGAGTCATGAAATTAGGACCCCTTTAAATGCTGTATTGGGTTATGCCGATTTATTAAAATATGTCAACGATGAAGAAAAGAAAAAAGAATTTCTTGAAGGAATTGATATAAGTGCAAAAACTCTTTTAAACCTGATTAATGATATTTTAGAATATTCTAAATTAGAAGCAGGCAAATTGACATTGAATTATAAAGTAGTAAATCTTCGCGATCTATTCAATGAATTTTTAATAATCTTTAAAAAATATAAATTCGAAAAAGGAATCGAGTTTTCAGTAATCCTGGATAATAATTTACCGGATTATTGTAATATAGATGATACCAGGCTAAAACAAATTTTACTAAACCTGATTGGTAACGCATTTAAGTTCACTCATGAAGGAAGTATAAAATTAGTTGTAATCTGCCATTATGTTTCAAAGAAAGATTTTGATTTAACTATAGAAATCATTGACACGGGAATTGGTATTCAACAAGATAAACAGGAAGAAATCTTTTTTTCTTTTAATCGACAAAATGCAAATAGCAAAAATAACTACGAGGGAACAGGTCTTGGATTAGCTATCACAAAGAACATATGTCAACTATTCGGAGGTACTATACATGTTATCAGCAGTCCGAATAAAGGATCTACATTTTCTGTCTTTCTTCCGAATATCAAAGAAGTAAAAGAACCATCCAATATTTTAGTTGGAAATAATATTCTTACATACGATTTTAATCAAAAAGCAGTACTCATTGTTGAAGATATCGATTCCAATAGGTTTGTAATAAGGGAATTTTTAAAAAACTATAATTTAAATCTTCTTGATGCTAATAACGGAAAAGAAGCTCTTGAAATTTTTTCAAAACATGGAAGTATAGATCTTATCCTGATGGACCTTCAAATGCCAATTATGGATGGTTATACTGCCATTGAAGAGATAAGAAAACTCGAAATTGGAAAACAGGTTCCTATTATAGCTCTTACCGCAGTTTACAAAGAAGAAGATAAATCAGAGACCTTAAAAAAAATTCAAGCCTATCTTCAAAAACCGATCAAGAAAAATGAGTTACTTCAGGAAATTACGAAATACTTAACTGAATCATCTCCTGAAACGGTATCTATCCCGAAAGACTATCTTGAATTATTCAGAATTGTTTTCAGTTCCAAATTCCATTTAGTAAAGGCTCACTTACTAAATAATGAAATTGAAGATTTCGCAACAGAACTTATTGAATTTGCCAATGAACACAAACTACATGAACTACAAAAATTTAGCCACAGACTATATCAATCAGCAACGAATTTTAAAATTGAAAAAATGCAATCTGATTTTCTCTCTCTAAATAAATATTTTGTATAATTTCATTCTCCTCAATAAATAAGAACTTACGGTACTTCTACCTTATTTATAATCCAGCAAACAGTTCTCTCATTTGTTCTAATAGCTCTTCAAATATTACAGGTTTCTGTAAAACACTTTTAAAACCATATTTCATCAGTTCATCTTCTCCGGCTCTTCCAAATACAGAGGCTGTTAGCGCAATTACCGGTATATTTTTCCATATTTCACTATTACGAATATGTTTCATTGTTTCATATCCATCCATCACCGGCATCCTCAAGTCCATAAGAATGAGGTCTACCTTTTCTTGTTGTAATACTTCAAGGGCATTTATTCCATTAGATGATTCTAATATTTTTATATCTTTTTTCCTAAAATAAACTCTAATTACATCACGATTGGAAGTAACATCATCTACTACTAAAATGCTCTTGCCTATTAAAAAATCCTGATTCAAATTCTTACTGGTTTTTTTTTCATCTTTAGATAGGCTAGCTACTTCAACTGCCTTAAAATGAAGTATAAACTTGCTTCCTTTCCCCTCTTCACTTTCAACACTCATTTCCCCGTTCATTTTTTCGATTAATTTCTTTACGATTGAAAGACCTAAGCCTGTACCACCATATTTCTTTCTATCCAAAGAAGGATGCTGTTTAAATATATCAAATATACTATTCTGCTCTTCTTTCGGAATCCCAATCCCGGTATCCTTTATTTGGATATCAATATCAGCTATCGTTTTTCCATCATATGCTAAATCTACATTCAAAACAGTCAAAGAAACCTCTATACTTCCGGCATCTGTAAATTTTATAGCATTACCTATCAAGTTTAAAAAAATCTGTCTCATCCGAAGTTCATCCATAATAAATATTAAATATCCTTCTTCCGGAGTATTAATATAGAACTTAAGATCTTTTTCCTGTAACTTTCCGTGAAAAAGATTTTTCATTTCATTAATAATTTTATAAATATTTACCGGTTCTTTATGTATTTCCATTTTATCTGTTTCTATTTTTGTAATATCTAATATATCGTTTATCAGACCCAGCAAAATATTCCCACTGGACTTAATCGACTCCAGATACTCTTTATATTCAACTTCATGTATTTGAGAATACAATATATCTGAATATCCTAATATCGCATTCATAGGAGTTCTGATTTCATGACTCATGTTTGCTAAAAACTCAGTTTTAGCCCGACTGGATGAAAGAGCTAATTCTTTTGCTTCCTTTAATTCAGTTTCGTAATTTTTTCTGGATGTTATATCCTCAGCAATACCAACGAAATATAAGAATTCATCTCCTTCTTTAACAGGATAGGTTCTCATCTGTATCCAGCGTTGATTATCCTTACCATCTCTTATTTTAAAAATTTCATCCACTTCCTTTCCGTTTTTTAAATGAAAATAAAGACTATTTTTTATTCTGACTCTGTCTTCTCCATCTATCGCTTCAAACCAGGAATCAGGTTCTTTATAGACACTTTCACGCGATTTTCCCCATATTTCTTCATATAAAGAATTTATATAGATCATCTGACCATCACGAGAAATAACAAACAGAACTTCCCTGATATTTTCCACAACATGACGAAACCTTAACTCGGAGTTATATAAGGCTACTTGAGTATTTTTTAATTCTGTAATATCCGTAGTAGTAAAACCGATTACTTTGTACCCATCGGCGAGGTCTGCCGGATAGCAATTGCATAGCCAGGTAATTAATATATTAGTATCTTTATCAAAATATTGAATTTCCTTGTTAAACACAGGTTTGTTAAGCATCTTAACACTTTCTAATAAGTTTTCAATCTCTTTTCCAATTTCACCAAATAACTCACGGGGAGTTTTTCCAAGATATTGAAAAGAAGAAGTATTATTAACTTTATTAAATAAATTGTTCATCCGAATAAAGCGTTTATCCATATCAAAGAGGGCAAGCCCTAAAGGTGCAGTACTATAAAAGGTTTCGAGTTCCCTTGTCCTTCTTTGAAGTTGCTCTTCTACTTTCTTAATCTCATTTATATTAATAAAAGAGATTACAAGACCGGTACAAATTCCATCTTCTCGCTTGTACGGATTCACCCTCATTAAGAATATATCATTATTATTGATTAGCTGCACTTCTTTTTCTATTGCTTTTTCAGTATCCAAAGCTAATTTAAGAATAGGTATTAAATCAGGACAATCAAGATTATGAGTTATATGTTTTAGAGGTCGCTTAATATCTGATTCTAAAAGATTTATAGCAATACTCGCTGCCGGAGTAAATTTTCGTATTTTCAATTCTCTATCTAAAAAGACTACGCCAATATTCGTGCTACGAAGCAAGTTTTCTATGTCATTGGTAAGTTCTGTTAGTTGTTTTATTTTTATCTGGTATTCAGTATTAACCGTATATAGTTCTTCATTAACAGAATGTAACTCTTCATTGGTGCTTTGCAGTTCCTCATTGGAAGCTAATAATTCTTCATTTGTTGCCTGTTGTTCTTCATTAGTAGTTTCTAACTCTTCAATAGTAGTTTGGAGGTTTTCTCTTGTTTGTTGTAATTCAAACTCTAATTCTGTAATCCTCTGTCTTATATTATCATCAAGGTCATAGATCTTTGGGTTATCCAAAGAATTATTTTGCAATTTCGAGACTTGAATAATCACAAGTAAAACATCTTCTCCACCAATCTGGTCATGAAACATTACCTGGATATTTAAGTTCTGGGTCAAATCATTTACATTGATAGTAATCCCGCTATATTGCACATTGTGTCTTTCTCTTCTGGCTCTATGGATAGCTGTATTGACCGGTACATTCAAGTCCAAAAGTAGAATATGATTTATATGTCTTGTGAGTTCTCCTTCTAATAGTTTTAGCAATTTCAATTCATCTGCCAGTATATGTATGATTTCATTATTACGATTCACAAAAAAGGCTGAATTACCTTCACTTTTCATGTAGAGAGAAAATGCAGTATTTAGATAAAGTTCTTTCCTTGTATTATCCTGTACCTTTGCTTTATGATGAACCGAAGGTATTGAATAGTCATAACTATGTCCCAGAGGAACAAAGCGAATATCTCTTTTCTTCCTATACAATTTATTCTTTTCATCTATCACAAAGAACTCATCGCTTAAATCACCCGGTGCTTCAGCAGAACCCAAAAATAAGACTCCGTTTACCTCCAAAGAAAAATGTAGCATTCGTAAAACCCTTTGCTGAAGGGTTGGTAACATATAAATTAAGACATTTCTACAACTCACAAGATGTACTCTGGAAAAGCCTGCGTTTTTAGCCAGGTTATGAGGAGCAAAAATTATCATTTCACGAAGCTTTCTGGAAACATGATAGTTTCCCGATCGAAGTAAAAAATATTTTTCTAAGCGATGGGGACTTATATTAGTAATAGAACCGGGGGAATAAATTCCTTCTGCTGCTTTACCCAATGCAGCATTATCAATATCTGTCGCAAATATTTTTACAATAATAGACTTATTCATCTTGCTCAGGCATTCATCAATCAACATTGCCATAGAATAAGCTTCTTCTCCTGTTGAACAGGCCGGAATCCAAACACGCAACTGCTCCCCTTCCTTTATTGTATTGATGGTGTCAGGAATAATTTTTGTTTCTAAAATTTCCCAGGATTCCGGATCTCGAAAGAAACGAGTTACGCCAATCATTAAATCTTCCCTGAGACGAATTCTTTCTTCTTCTGTAGAAATCAATAGATTCATATAATCTTGAATACGCTCACAAGCACTTAAAGAAATTCTCCTGGAAATTCTTCTTATCAGAGTACTGGGTTTATAATTTGAAAAATCAAAGTTTTCAGAAACATTAATAATGCTAATAACCTTCTTTAAATCAGAAGAAGATATATCGACAAAACTTCCATCCTTCGGAAGATGAAGGTCTCGACCTTCCTTTAAAATTTTATATAAGGTGCCTGCTATTTGAGAAGGAGACAAAACATGGTCTGCATATCCGGAAGTAATTGCACTTTGGGGCATTCCATCAAATTCTGCGGTTACGGGTGATTGCACAAAAGTAAGTCCACCCGTTTCACTGATAGCCTGAATTCCCCTTGTTCCATCAGAACCCGTACCGGAAAGAATAATACCAACCGCATTATCCCTGAAATCAATAGCTAAGGATTGAAAAAATAAATCGATAGGAAAATTTGGATGCTGTCGATGTGGCTCTTCCTGTTCTATAAGTTTTAAAAAATGATTCTCTATGATTAAATTATTCCTGGGAGTAATCAAATAAATTGTATTAGGATTCAAACTCATCCCGTTTTGAATTCGTTTTACATTCATACCGGTTTTTCTTTCCAACAATTCTTTCATTAAACTTTTAAAATCCGGTGAAAGATGCTGAATTACCACGAAAGCAGCTCCACTGTCCTCCGGCATAAACTGAAAAAACTCTTCTAAAGCTTTAAGACCACCGGCAGAAGCTCCTATAGCTACTACAGGAAAACTAGATTCTATTCTATTTATTTCATCCATTATATGTATTATCCCAGAGTACTGTAAGTTTTTTTCTTTTTAAATTGTCAAGTACCGCTTAAAATATTTATGTCCAAGGTTTGCAATATATGTTGTAATTTTTTTTCATTTTCTACATTTTAATTTTTTATTTTCGAAAAGTCAAAGTATAAACCAGCATCAGTAAGAGTTTCCCAGCAATTCCCGCTTTGCTTGTAACAGGCAGATAAGGCTAAGATTTTTGGGTTTACAGGGAAAGCTTTCGTAAACTTTTTCATCAAAAATCGCTTGTACCTGTGCAGGGATATAGTCTTTTTGACTATATGCCAGCCAAAAACGAGTTACACGCACGGGTAGATTTATCAGCAGATGGACTTTATCAAGCAATTCGGGAGGAATTTTCTAAAATTCCAGACCACAGGGTCAATCCTTCGATTTCTCTAACAGATGCTTTAATGTCAGCCTTTGCTATCTTTTCTCAAAAGAACGCATCACTTCTTGAGTTTGAAAGAGAAAAAGTGAAGAATAAAAATCTTCAAAGTATATACAAGATTCAAGAGATACCCTCTGACACTCAAATGAGAGAAATTGTTGATGAAGTTTCAACAGGAGCTTTCAGGAAAATATATAAAAACCTTTTTTCAAAACTTCAGCGTGGCAAGGTTCTCGAATCTTATCGTGTCCTTGATGATTATTATATTCTTTCCGGGGACGGAACCGGATTCTTCTCTTCAGGAAAAATTCATTGTAAATCCTGTCTTGTAAAGAATAAGAAAAGTGAAACTCTCTACCAGCATATGATGTATGGTGCCTGTATTGTGCATCCGGATAAGAAAGAAGTTATCCCTCTTATGTTTGAACCTATTACAAACGAAGATGGGAAAACAAAAAATGACTGTGAGTTAAACGCCTCTAAACGATTTATTGAAGATTTTAGAAGAGAGCATCCTCATTTAAAAACAATATTTGTAGAGGATTCTCTGTTTTCAAATGCTCCCCACATTGAATTACTGAAAGAGAAGAATCTATCCTTTATCATAGGTGCAAAAGAAAAAAATCACAAACACCTTTACAATCAACTTGATAAGCTACAGGAATTAAAAAAGACAGAGCAATTCTGTATAGAGAAAGATAGATTTTCTCATTACTTTTCTTTTACAAACCAAATTTCTTTAAATGAGACTTCAGAACTCAAAGTCAATGTTCTTGAGTATAAGCAGGTTGATAAAAAAGAGCATATGATTGCTTTTAGCTGGGTTACAGATATTGAAATTACAAAAGAAAATGCTTATGAATTGATGCGAATCGCGAGAGCACGATGGAAGATAGAAAATGAAACCTTCAATACTCTGAAAAATCAGGGTTATCACTTTGAACACAATTATGGACATGGCAGTAAGAATTTGTCTAATAACTTTGCAACTCTTATGATACTTGCTTTTCTTGTAGATCAGATCCAACAATCAAGCTGTGCATTATTTCGAAAAGCACTTGGAACTTTTCATGCAAAAAGATTGTTCTGGCAAAAGATAAGAAACTTGTTTGAAATATTTGAATTTTCATCTATGGAGCAACTATTCCAGGCTATTGCTTATGGATTTAAAGCAAATATTTCTATAGGAGAAAATTCATCATAGCGAGATTTTTAAAAACAGTGAAAAATTTTCTGAAGGAGCTATTCATTCATTTTTCCTTGTACTAATTTTACTATGATTTTAGCTCAATTTTTACTATACATAAGTATTTTGGGTTCTTTTCCTCGAAGGAAATCCGGAAGTTATGGATTAAAAAACAGGCTTAAAGAAGCCTTGTACTCTAAAGCGGGAATTGCTGAGAGTTTCCTAAAAAAAGTGAGCAGACTTTCCGAGTTGTAGACCTATATTTTTTATTTTTCTTGATTTATTTTTATTTTATCATTTAATACTACCTTATCCCGGCATGGGAGTAGCCTATGAAATCATTTTTATTTCTATTTTTCTTCCTTTTTTCCATGTATTCCTCACTTTTCGGCCAGGTCTGGACACCCGCAGGAACGCATTTAAAGCCTGAACAGGGGATGTTCACCCTCGATGCCGGGGTGAATAACTATAATAATGATTATTATCTCTACCTCGCTCCCGGCTTCAACCTTGGTGACGGAGAGGATTGGGGGCTATCGTTTCAAATTCCCCTGAATCTTCTGATAAAGGATAACGAGCCCTACGACCCCAAAGCCAAGTTCGGCAAAGTCCGCACAGTCGATTACGATGAGCGTTCAGATTACCAGAGGCTTTTAAACTACCTCTGGTTTGGAAATTATGGTGTCTACGAGCCCGGGAAAGTCACTTTTTCCTTCTATATAGGAAAAATGTTTGATGGTAAAATCGGTCACGGTACAATTATTAACCGCTATGTGAATAACCAGAGGATAGAAAACTATAAATTAGGAGTTATGGCCGATGTAAATACAGACTACGGTGGTTTACAGGTATTTACCAACTCTGTCTGGAAACAGGAAGTAAATGCAGGCCGGGCCTATATTCGTCCCTACGGGGTGCTGAGCGGTTTATACCATGCGATTCGGGGTAATTCCTCCAATGTGGTTATGATAATGCCGGGAAATGTGATGGATGAAGCCGGTAGAAAACGGGTAATCGAAGAAGTAGAAAATGAAGATCTCAAGAAAACAGAAAGGAAGCAGACCGAGCCTAAAAAAGAAGAAAAGAAAGAACCTCCCAAAAAGCGCAGTGCAATTCCTGTTCGGGTAGGTGGGTTTGATCCAAATTCTATCTGGAACCGCTTTGCCATCGGTCTTACCTCTGCGGTAGATGGAAGAGCCCCATACACACTGGACTATGATACAACCGGACATGCAAAGCTGGATAAATACATGAACCCGGGTCTCAAAGAAACCAGAAGAGCCGGCGTTGTAGGAGTCGATCTGGAATTTGCATTGATTAATACCAGGTCTATAACCCTAATGCCTTACGCTGATTTCAACCGCATGAGAAGGTTAGATAACGCGAAAGGTCAACACTACGGAGTAATTTTCAAAATTGGAAACAAAAACGTAAACTTAACTATCAAACCCGAATATAGAAGAATGACTCCTACCTATTTACCTATGTATTTCGATAGCTTCTACGAAGTGGAACGTTATCAGTATGATCTCGATAGAGAAATCCCGCTAACCAAATACGCTTACGCAGAAGACCAGGATGGTTTTGCTGAAAAAGTAAAAGGATATTATCATACTCTAATTTTCAACTATTATAAATTAGGAATAGAGGCGACCTATGAAGACTATGATGGAAAAGATAATTCTCGAGTATTTTTAGGAGCTTATATTCCTCTCGGTTCGTACATCCTGCTTTCTGGTTTTTACACAAAGAAAGGCTTCAATGGAACCGGTGAAGCCTTTAAAGTCGATGATAAATCCCAGGGTGTTGGAGAAGTAGCTGTAACCTTAGGCCCCCTCATCCTGCGGGTGCAGAATCGCAGGCGCTGGGTCCTGGATGAAGAAACAAATAAATACAAAGCGAAAGATGAAAAGATGGTATTATTTTCAGGAGGAAAATCTTTCTGATAAAGGAGAATTATGAAACAAAAAATTTGCATCAGTTTATTGGCTTTATTGGTTTCTGGTTTACAGGCTGAAACCATTAATTGGGATATTAAAAAGAAAGAGGTGAAAGATGGTTCTTCCCGGAGCACCTCGGCTGTAGTTTCATCTAAGAGTATCAGCACATCCAAAGATAGAAACTCCCTTTCCATTACTGTCTATAATTCCGGAATGGGCCTAATTAGGGAAAAACGCTCTGTTTCCTTTGCCGCAGGCATTCAAGATCTTCGTTTTGAAGATGTTGCTTCCCAAATCATTCCCCAAACAGTAAGAATTAGTACGTCAGAGGATTCTAATTCATTTCGAGTTTTAGAGCAAAACTACGAATATGATCTCATCTCTTATTCAAAACTCTTAGAAAAATATGTAGGTAAAGACCTGAAGATAAGTCGTATGAATCCGAAAACCGGCACAGAAGAAACAGTTGAGGCCCGCTTAATTTCGAATAATGGAAGCCCTATTTTCCAAATTGGCTCCGATATCTCCCTCGGATATTCAGGAAGAATTACCGTTCCGAATATACCCGATAATCTCTATGCAAACCCTACTCTTATCTGGAAACTATTCAGCAACTCGGGAGGAGAAAAAGAACTGGAAGTTTCTTATCAAACAAACGGGATGAGCTGGAGTTCCGACTATGTCCTGGTATTAGATGAAAAAGAATCTTCTTCCGAAATAACCTGCTGGCTTACCTTAAATAATAACAGCGGGACTTCTTTTGAAAATGCAGAATTACAACTTCTGGCCGGAGAAGTACAAAGACACAGACCCTACTACAAAGAAAAATATGCAAAAAGAGCTGAGTATGCAAGCAAATCCTTAGACAGTATTTCAGCCGTGAGCCAGGAAAATATTGCTGACTATTATCTTTATACAGTAGAAAGAAAAGTAGATATTCGTAATCACCAGGTAAAACAGATTCAGATGTTCCAGGCTAAAGATATAGAAGTTCAAAAACAATATATCATAGGCCCTATGAGTCTCTATTCAAACATTTCTAAGCAAAAAGCCAATGTAAAATACATTGTAGAAAACAAGAAAGAAAAGAATCTCGGAAGGCCCCTCCCGGCAGGAGTGGTTCGTGTATTCAAAGCTGATTCTAAAGGAAGACAACAATTACTCGGAGAAAGCCACATCACACATACTCCGGAAAATGAAAAGTTAGAGCTTTCTACCGGCAATGCTTTTGATATTCTTGCAGAAGGAAAACGTGTTTCTTATGAAAAACTAAAAGCCGGAAAAGGAGATCTTTCCGCTTACGAAGTAAGTCTGAGAAACCGAAAAAAAGAAGATGTGGTAATTCGATATTACACAAACCATTACGGAGACTGGTCTTTTAAAGAAACCAGTCATGAGTTCACAAAAGAAACTCAAAATTTGGCTTATGTAGATGTAAAAGTTCCGGCTGATTCCGAAGTGCTTGTTAAATATAGAGTAGAAACCTTAAAAGAAGATTAAACCTTTATTTTTTGGAAAAGATAGGGGCCTCTCTCTTAAGGTGATTAAGCATCACCTTAAGAGAGAGGCCCCTTACACAATCACCTGTTTACAGATAAGCTGAGTTTTTGAATGGCCTGCTTTTCCAGACTTTCCAGGCAGTGAATTTCTTTTTTACAGGACTCGGCTTCCTTTTTAATCCCATTCTGAAGACTTTCAATATTAGAATATACCACAGATTTTAAACTTTCATTTAATAGAGAAAATAGAAATCCGTCTCCAAATTGATACTCTACTCTGGAATAAAATGTCACTGCATCACTTCCCCTGTGCAATTCCCTGACTCCCCGAAAATGTTTGAATTTTCCTTCCAATTCTCTGAATTGAAACCTGTAACGACTCAGGTCAAAACAAATTTCTTGATGAGATACCACATCCGCATTTATTACCGGAAGCTTTGATTTGAATTTCGCTTCAATTCTCCGGTTGTTTTCACAGAAATGAGTCAACTCTATAGAGTTAATACTCGGAATAAATTTAGTATATCTTTCGATATCTATCATTACTTCCATCACTTTTTCCAGCGGAGCTTTAATTTTAACTTCTCTTTCAACTTTTTTCATGCAGCTTTATAACTCTCCTTATGATAGCGATTAGCCCTTAAAAATGTGCCAAAATCATTGAACCTCATCCCCTCTTCTTTCATTGCCCTGTGAGCTTCAGAAGCGACCATCTGACGAATATAAAAGGGCTGGTTTACGACGATATGGTGTATACCATGAGTACTTCCAAAATTAAAACAAAATAAATGCGGTAAAATAAACAGTGGAGAATTTAATACCTGGGTTTGCTCCAGAGTTCCATCCCTACCTTCCCGAATGTCTCCAAAGTAATGTATATTCGAAGAAATAAACTGTAAACAGGTTTGACGAAGAACATTGGGTAGAATATATACTACAGCGATAATATTCAGTATATTTACTACGTTACTTAAAAACGAAGGGGTCTGTATGGAAAAATAAGAAAGACTCAGATTGAGTATATTCAGAGATAAACAGGTATACATCAGAAAGCCAAATAGAAACATAAAAGGAAAACTGGCCATAAACGATTCCAGCTCTTTAAACTCCGGGGCCTGTGTTTTAAGTTTTTTTCTTTGAAAAACAAAACCAAAACTACTATCAAGGGTCACTAATAATCGTTTCCATCCGTGCTGCATACCATTTCCGATGAGTTGCTCTTCCACATCTCTCACCTGCCCGGACTCTCTGTGGTGCAATAGGTGAATCTTTTTTCTATAATAAGGATTAGGAGTATTCCCCCGAAACAACCAGACTCCGTACATCATGAATTTTTCGAGCCCTCTTTCCTTATAGTACATCCCGTGAATCAAATCATGCTCCAATTCATGCAAAAAAGAAGCAAAAATAGCATTTAAAATAATGGCAGGAATCGCTCCTAAAAAACCGGCGATATAAAAATAAGAAACAAGAAGCATTGCCAGGGCCGAAGCACTGAAGATGCTCAGTCCAATTTGGTCCTGGTATTTAAGAATAGAGTATTTCTCCCGAAGCTCTTTTTCCCTGCTACGCACTGTCCGGCTGATATTACGTATTTTTTCTTTTTCGGATCGAGTTTCCTTTTGCGTTTCGATATGTTTTTCTATTGTCGAATTCATGAGTATTTCTCCTTGTTTTAACCATGATTCTCTACAGTGTAAAGCATTTTCTGCTTTCAGTCGACCTATCTTATAAGAAACCGGGTAAAATCTTATAAGTTAGAACTCTTTTTTTTCTTTTTCTGGATTTTTATAGGAAAAAAAGTAGGGAGCTCTATCTAAAATTCACTCTATTGTAAATTAAAATAAGAGTGAAGGAAACTTTTTTATTTGATTTTCGTAAAGAACTTTATCAAATTGAATTAGTGAATCTAACACTACATTAAAGAGAATAGTTTTAAATTTCTATGAATATGCCTCTCAATATTTTATTGTTCGGTCGGAGATGTTCTTGTCTGACAGGCATCAACATAAATAAAAAGACGTTCCGGATATAAAGAGATTAATTCTTCTATCTCAGTAAATACATCCATACGATAACCAAATTTTGATGGTTCTAAAATATGTAATAGTACTATAGAATTCGAGTTACTTAATTCTTTTATAACCGGATCATACCAAAATTTCTTAGCTATTACATCCTGAGCGCATACAGGATTACGATATGTCTCTATCAATTTGATATTTGAGAATAATTTTTCTCTTTTGATTATAATTTTACCGGATGGAGTCAAAGGACGAAAGGAAAAACCTGCCGCAGCAATATTAGAATTTGATCCCAACTCGCCAATCCCATTGATAATGTTTACAATCCTAAGTTCATCAGCAAATATGCACTTAAGCAAAAAAAGAGGAATATATTCCACATCCGTACCGGAAGATACTGTAAAAATGTGAGTCTTCTTCTCTACTATGAAGGCCTTACTCATCCTCCTGTGTAGTAAGTCCATTCGTTCCGCAAAATTATTCTTGTTAGTTTGATTCCAGATTTCTTGTAAAGGTTCAATATCTATATTTCTCAAATAAGAGCCGGTGCAACTGGAGCGAAAAACCATATTCTCTATGGGCTTTGGAGATACCAATACATCATTCATACCACTCTCTTTTACAAGAATACGGTTATCACCACTAGTTGACAGAACTTGCCATAGATTCACAGATAAACTCTCTCAATACAAGTCAACTGTCGAATTTTCATTACCTTTTTAAAGAAATTTATTTACATTTTCTAATATATCCGGCATAAACTCTTTTAAAAATTTAGTTCCTTTTGCTCTGAAACCGGTAAACACATGCAGCTTCCCTTCTTCAATTCCTGCTACAATTTCTTTCACGACTGACTCCGGTTCGTCTATCATGAAGTCCGGTAATTTCTTTTGATTATCAGAAAATTGAACCGAATCCAGGATCTTTGTCCGCGTAAAAAATGGATAAACATTGGTAACTTTAATACCCTTCTTACCGTATTCCGCATGAAGTCCTTCTCCGAAAGCTCTTAATCCAAACTTGGAGATAGAATAATAGGTTAAATCCTGATGCACTACATGCCCTGCTATAGAGGAAATATTCACAATCTGTCCACTACCGGCACTTAACATATCCGGTAAAAATAATTTACTCAGATATATTGGAGCGTAGAGATTTATATTTAAGAGTTGTTTCCACTTTTCATCCGGCACATCCAAAAGTCCACCGGCTGCGGCAACCCCCGCATTGTTTACAAGAATATCTATCTTTCTTGAAAAATCACGGGTATGCTCATAGACTTCCCTGCATCCCTCTTCTGTCTCAAGATTAGCAGCAAAAACACCTACCACAGTCCCTTTTGTTCTATACATTTCATGGGTTATTTCCGGTTTATGCAAATCAGTAAGAATTAGCCTGGCTCCCTTTTCTAAAAACTGTTTAGCCATCTCAGAACCCAGACCGCCGCCTGCACCTGTTAATAAAATAACTTTATTTCTTAAACAACTACTCATCTCTTTAATCCTTAAATACTTTTTTTGTTAAATATAAATTATCACAATCAGTTGGATGAAAATTCGGTTTAAAATATTGAAAAAATATCTCAAGGGCCGGAAAAAGAACTCCTTCCCGTGTTAAAAATAATTCAATTCCATCCATTAGAATATTATAATACTTTATTTCTTTTTCTTGCAGAAGCAGTAAAGCTGTATAACTTCCGGTAAAAGTTATAAGCATAATAGTAGCAAAAAGCATAAGACGAATCCGAAGAAAATAATCAGGATTGATTTGTTTTAAAACATTATAAGCTACAGATTTATGCTCTAATTCTTCGGCTGCATGCCATTCAAAGAGTTTCTTCATAACAGGCTCGGAGACTTCAAAATACTCTCCTTTTAAGGCAATTTCAGCAAGTAAAGCTGTATAATGCTCAAGCCCCGCAGTAAGAGCCAATTGTTCGGTCTCATCAAGTTGTTTTTCTACTACTTCTTTAATAAACCAGTTATAAAAAGAAACCAGGGTTTCGATTTCATATCCCTGTTGTTTCATATTCTCCCAGTATTTTATATGCTGCATAGAATGCTGGGTTTCCTGGCCCATAAATGCAAGAGCTTCTTTCCTGTTCTCTCCTTCCAATTCAGATAGATAGCGCTTAACCGTTTTAACAAAAAAACTCTCAGCTCCCGGAAATAAAAGGGTGAACGAATTTAAAAAGCAGGTTTTTAAAGCACTGCCTCCGTACCAGTATTTTCTAATATCCATAGGAAATTCAAAGGCCGGCTTTCGAACTTTTATCCCGGCAATGCTCACGAGATAACTTCCTTCTTATGTTCTTTCCATAACTTCACGTGAGGAGGTTCTTCCTCCAACCAGTAGGCTTCCGTATCTGTCACTACCAGTAGTTCTTCCCATTTCACACCAAAAGTATCTTTACCTATATGAGGCTCTACCGACCAGAGCCCTTTTCCTATCCTGTAGTTGGACTTTTCATTCCAATTAGGATTTTCTGAACCGATACCGCTGATAAACTCAGAAGCCATTTGTCCTGCTAAATACGCATAAGTCTGAAGAGGAAAACCCAAAATATCAATTGACGGAATACTATCAAACGGAATTTTTCCAATACGATGTCCCAGTACTCCTTCAGGATACAGGCTATGACAGTTCCTATAACCCAGCTCAGAAATTACTTCACTTACCCGGTTATAAATCTCTGAAAGATGTTTTTCCTTATGCACCATTTCTAATATTAGAGAACGAAAGACTTCCAGATCTAAAAGAGCTTTCTCTACTTCCGGATTTGAACCAAAGGCAAAAGAATAACCAATATCAGCCGCCCTGCCTTCTACAGCTGGGGCCACATCGAGAATGACTGCCATTCCTTCTTCGAGTTTTCTATCCGAAGGTAAAAACTCCAATCCGAGATGAGGAATCGATTTAAAAAAGGGCGGAAGAACCTGATCCAGTTTCAGATTCATTCCTGCAAAATGTAAGGGACGATTAAAACCAACAAAACCACTCCTATCTCCGAACCAGGCAAAGCCCCTATGAAAAAAACCACTGATACCTTCTTTCAGCAGGTAATCATCTATCATCCTCGCTGCCTGCTTTTCACTGATGCCTACAAACAGTTCCTTGCGAACCGCTTCAACAGCCCTGTAGGCCAGTTGTTGCACTTTTTTAAATTCACCCAGTTCTTCTTTACTATAAATTTCTTCCTCCATACAGGCTCCTGCTTCCTTTGAGAGTTTAAATTCTAAATACAAATATCTCTAAACTTATAAACTTTTACTTTTTATCCAGATGACCATTATTTTTTCAGGGATTACTTGAAAAAAAAGAATATCGAAAGATGCTGCTACCTATATGATACAGGTACAGGACTTGATTTTTGAATACCCCGGTCACAGAGCCCTCGACAAGGTTAGCTTTGTAGTTCCGGAGGGTACTATCACTGCGATGGTAGGGCCCAACGGTGCCGGTAAAACCACGCTTTTGCGCTGCCTCGCAGGTCTACAGAGTCCTTTTTCGGGTTCTATTCATATTGCCGGAGTAGATATCATCGAAAATCCCGGGGAATGTCGCAGGCTTTTGGGTTTTCTAAATGATTTCTTCGGACTTTACGACTCTCTCACGGTAAAACAATCACTCGGTTATTTTGGCCTGGCTTACGGTATCCCGGAATACCAGATTGAAGCTAAAATACAGGAAGTAGCTGAAGAACTCAACCTGAAAGATAAATTAAACGAGAAAGTCGAAAACCTTTCGAGAGGGATGAGACAGAGATTGGCTATCGGTCAAACGATTATTCATTCTCCCTCCCTTTTAATTTTAGATGAGCCGGCTTCCGGTCTCGATCCGGAGGCCCGTTATGCTTTAGGCCAACTATTTCTTGAGTTGAATCGCAGAGGCATGACCTTGCTCGTATCCTCCCATATTCTTGCTGAACTTAACGAGTATGCAAATTATCTGCTTATCCTCAAAGATGGTAAGGTGATAGACGAAGAATCAGGTAAAATAGGTGAAGCCAAACAGGTACAAAGAACCATTATCTGTCGTTATCTCTCAGGAGAAACTGAACTTGTAGAATTTTTTCAAAAAGAAGAAATTACCTACACTCTTGATAGTTCTAAGAAAACGCTTGTATTTACATTTTCGGGAGATGACTCAGAACTGGCTATCGTTTTAAAAAATTTGATTCATAGGAATATAGAAATATATGAATATTCCATAAAAAAAGAGAATATCCAGGATAAATACTTATCTATACTTCGCTCGGAGGTTTCCCAAAATGCTATTCAATAATCCTGAATTTAGAAAAAACACCTGGCTCGAATTAAATCCGAACCGACTTGTTCTTATGCCCTTACTATTATTTGTTGTTTATAGCCTTATTTATATCAAAAGTAATAATATGCAGGAGTTTCATTCAATGTCTCTTGCCTGGTCGATGGGTTTATTCTTTGTAATCAATTTATTATGGGGCGCCAAAGTTGCTTCTGACAGTATCATCCAGGAAGTAAATGGTAAAACCTGGGATTTCCAAAGACTAACCCTTCTCTCTCCCCTGCAAATGAGTTTTGGAAAACTATTCGGTGGAACTATTTATAACTGGTACGGAGCCGGGATTACACTTTTTATGTTCTTGCTCTCAGCCAATGCCAGTGGTTTCACCCTTCAACATTTCTATCTGCTTCTCTTCATGATACTATCCACGATTTTAATCCATTCCTTGAGCATGAATTTGAGTTTATTAGGAATTCGTAAAAATAGGAATAAGGAAAAAATAAACGCAGGTTTCTATACCCTGATTGCTTTCGGTCTGAGTTTTCTATTACTCAGTTATTTATTTAATGTAGTGGATAAAAAGGAGTTTGTACTATCCTGGTATTCTCTGGAACTCGGAACTCTAAATATCTTACTTCTCAGTTTAATTTTCTATACTGCCTGGAGTGTTTATGGATTGTACCGCTCTATGAGGTTTGAACTTCACTACCGTAATGGACCTTTTGCCTGGCTAAGCTTCCTTCTTTCATTCAGCTTTGTACTATCCGGCTTTTTATCCAATATGAAAATGAGCGGACTATATAACCAGAGTCTCCTTGCTTTAGCCCTTACTTTCAGTGGATATATACTGATTTGCTTATACCTAATTTTTAGTGAATCCAAGTATATCATTGATATTAAGTTTCTCTTAGAAAACTTCCTGAACCAGAACTGGATCAAAGTCATGGAAAATTCTCCACTCTGGTTAGTCACCCTGATACTGACCGGTATCATCGGAATTGTTCTTTCTATCCTGCTTCTGGGTTTCAAATTTGATAACTTTCCGGGTCTCGATCTCGATACATTTACTTCGACAACCGGTTTATTTCTATACCCTTTTGTAATTCTCGGATTTTTACTGAGAGACATCCTGATTATTCTTTCCTGTAATCTTGCCTATAAACAAAGAAAAGGTGATGTATTAGCCATTATCTATCTATTCCTTATCTACTTTCTTATCCCGATGATTTTTATAGGAATTAAAGCCGAAGCTATACTCTATATTTTCTGGCCCATTCCTTCTAAGGAAGCAAACTCAATGATAGGCCTTGTGGTAATTCTTTTTGAGCTCGTGCCGATGTTTCTACTCAGCCGAAAACTTTACATTGCAAATGCAAGTGTACTGGAGAAATAGTTTTTTAAAAAGAGCCTCACAAGCCAGGCTCTTAAAACCAGTATTTACTATTTCGAGAATTATTAAGTAACTTGACATAATGTTTTATTAGAATTTCAATCATGACTCCTAATTCTGAAAAACTGGTGCGTTTTGATTGGGCTATTCGATATATCCTGCGGGATATATCGAATTTTGATATTCTCGAAGGATTCTTAACTGCCCTTTTAAATGAAGACATCAAAGTTCTGTCTATTCTTGATGCAGAATCCAACCAGGAGGATTCCAATGATAAATTTAACCGGGTTGACCTTCTAATTGAAGACT
This sequence comes from Leptospiraceae bacterium, assembly GCA_024233835.1. Taxonomy (NCBI): domain Bacteria; kingdom Pseudomonadati; phylum Spirochaetota; class Leptospiria; order Leptospirales; family Leptospiraceae; species Leptospiraceae bacterium. The sequence continues at coordinate 383,592 of JACKPC010000003.1, read as the reverse complement.
CTCAAAAAAGAAAACTGATCATTGAAGTCCAGAATAATCGGGAAACCCATTACTTAGAGCGACTGCTTTACGGTACATCTAAAGTAATAGTAGAAAATATAAAGAGCGGTGAACCTTATGACAATGTAGTGAAGGTGCTGTCTATAAGCATTGTCTATTTTAATCTCGGCCTGGGTGATGACTACATTTATTATGGTAGAACCGATTTTCGAGGAATTCATACCCATGATTCATTAATCGTAAAAGAAAAGATAAAACTTGATGAAGTATTCAGTCCCAAATTTCAAATGCGAGAAAAGAATATATTTCCGGAATACTATTTGATTCGTGTAGAAAAATTTGAAGATGTGATCATGAGTCCTATAGATGAGTGGATTTATATGTTAAAGCACAGCGAAGTAAAGGAGGAATTTCACTCTAAAAATATAGACAAAGCCAGAGAAAAACTAAATGTAATGAAAATGGATACAGAATCCAGAAGAAAATATGAAAAATACTTAGAAAGTATAGCCTATGAAAAGGATGTAGTCGAAACGGCTAAAGAAGACGGCAGAAACGAGGAAAGAAAAAATACAGAAAGAGAGAAACAAAGAGCCGAGCAGGAGAAAAAAAGAGCTGAACAGGAGAAAAAAAAGTTGGACTCTGCTATTTTAAAAATACTGAATAAAAATTTATTCAGTATTGAAGAAGTAGCCAGCGACTTTAATGTAACGGTAGAGTATATCAAAAATCTTCTATAAGTAATACGATTCCTGTTTATTTCGCTCCCTTAGAGATAAGATATTTTTTGATCTCCGGATCCAGATAGGAATATTCAGCAGCCTGTAAGGGAGTATGGGGAGGCTCTTTATCAAAATGAACATTTATATCCGCTCCTTTTTCCACCAAATATTTCACCATATTCAGATTATTTTTAAGTATTGCCCGAAAAATCACCGTCCTCTGCAAACCATCTTCTCCCTTATAATTCACATCAGCTCCTCGATAAATCAAGTATTGTGCCAATTCAAGGTTATCCATCAAACAGGCCACTTCGAGAGGAGATGAAATACTCTCTGTTTTATAATTTAAAGAATATCCCTGTTTCAATAAATAATCGATCACCCGTAAATCCTGAGTTTTATCCAAAGTTCTACCGATTTTGTCGGCAGCAAAAGTAAGTAAAGCATTTACATTTTTCTCCCCCTGAAGGATTTCATCCAAACGAGTTTTATTCAGAACTTTAGAAGCACGAAACTCACCTTTATCATCATAAGCGTATATACTCCATTGATTATCATAATTCAGCATCAGGAAGATACAATAGTCCTTTGAATACAAATATTTCTTGCGGAAAGTTTCAACCGTTTTCTCCATCATAGGTTTTGTTTCGGGATATATTTTGTCTACGAGACACACCTTATAACTAAAATACGTCAGGAGATATTTGTATACTTGCGGGCGATTCAAGGAATCGGCAAGCAAAACTTCATGATAATCTTCCTGGTTAATAATAGTATTCAGCGGAATCTCCCTTTCTTTCTCAGGAGAAGAACCAAGTATCTCATAACTGACCTTTACAGTATCCCATTTAAACAGAAAGCTTTTATTTCCTACCCACTTATCAGCAATTGTCCGATAAGGAATTATCAACTCACCTTTTTGGAATTTTATATTTTCCTTATTTATCTTTATCTGCATATTCTGACTATCTTTAATTTCCTCTTGAGTTTCCTTTACTACTTCAGTTTGATTTTCAGTTTTTAGTTCTTCAGAAACACCCAGGCGAAAAGGAAGAGAAACCCAATCAATAATCGTAACGGGAAAACTGTAAAGGGCGGTAAGTAAAGCTATGCCGGTGTATTCGCCCCATCCATCCCGCTCTACCACAAAAGGAATCACTCCTCCTATGAGATAATAAGAATTGCTTAACTCATTCTTAACTTTATACCGCGCTTCCCAAACGCTATCTTTCATTTTTCGGATTACACGAAATCTTTTCACCGGAACTAAAAGGCTTTCCGACGTAAACTTCTTCGCTCCCGCAGAAACCAACTTTTCTTCCATTAAATCGTATTCTTTGGAAGAAGTTTCTCGTTTATCCATAAGAGTCTTCGTGTGTGAAACATTTAACATAACACATTGATTCACAAAAAGAATAATCCAAATAACTAAACAAAAAATCTTCATAAGTTCTATCATTTACCAAGATACTAAATGCTTAGTCAAATCCGATTCCTACTCCGGATTAGATTTTTATAGGTATTTCATAAAAAAATAGTTTACTATAGCAAACTATGTATAATATTTGAAACTTATGTCTTATTATGGGAATGGATTTTCTTAGGAATCTATGGGTGTAAAGGTTTACTATTCCGCTTCTCAAAGCGAGCTGGCCAAGAATTTAGGAGATAAAATTCAGGCCGAAAGGTTGAATCAGGGGCCTTTCTATAGTCCTTTCCTGATTTTACCTTCTCGAAATATGGAAAAGTGGCTTAAATTAGAGCTCAGTCAAAAATTTGGAATCGCGGCTAATCTAGAAACCTATCAGTTAGAGAATGGTCTCTTTGAATTAATAAAAAGATTGTATGGACTGATCCCCGGCTTAAAAGGTTTAAACTTCGAATTACTAACAAATGAAAAGTTCAAGCTTTTAATCAATCTTGCCCTCCTTTACTACCTTGATAGAAAAGACAATCAAGCTCTCGGACAGATAAAAGACTACTTTTTTGATGAAACTTCCTATGAAAAAAAGCCGGATTCGACTATTCGTGTATACCAACTTTCCACAAGACTATCAAAACTCTTTCGGGATTATGAATTTCATCATCCGGAAGAAGTGAATAAATGGATATTTACAGAGCCGGGTATAGATCTCGAAGGCAATGAAGCCTACCTGTATTCAGCCATTATTAAAAGAGGAAATATTCTTTCGAGGTTAAATAAAAGACTAAAAGAATCAGGAACCGTTCTCAATACTCTCTTTTACTACTTTACAAGAGTTAAAAAACTATACGAAGGACAAAAGAGTCATTACGATAATCCTGAATCTATTCGTATTTCCGTATATTTCTATTCTCTAAGAGAAGTTTCAGCTTTTCACTACAAAGTAATTGACTATCTGAGTGAATTTTATAATATTCACATTTTCAAACAGGATTATCCGGGTCTTCGTAAAAACTATGCAAAACATTTTCTTATTCAGAAATGGGCAAAACCTTTTTTAGATGATTATAAATTATTAAATCGCTACTGTAAAAAGGTTAATTTCCTTACAACAAAACAAGAAGTCTTTAGTACAGAATTATTACAGGTTTTTCGAAATAGCTTTTTACACGAAAACACAAGTCTTCAATCTAAACCCGGACAGGATACAAGTATACAATTTATAGCCTGCCCCGGAATTTACAGAGAAGTTGAATTTGTATATGATAACCTGATATACAATCTAAAGAAAGATCCATCTCTTAAGTTACACGAAATAGGTATTATTGTTCCATCTATCAATACCTATAAGCCGATTATACAGGGAATATTCGGCAGAAAGGAAATTTATCTCCCCTACACTCTAACCGATATTTCTGCCAAAAAAGAAAGCCTGTATGGTAACGCTATCCTTTCTATGTTATCTCTGGCAGCCGGTCCTTTAAGCCGCAGGGAAGTCTTTGAATTTTTATATAATCCTTATTTCTTACATTCTGCCGGACTTCACAGAAAAGATGTAGATAAGTGCTTATCTTTGATGGATAGACTTAATGTTTTTCATTCTCTAAATGAAGAAGATAGAAAAAACAAAAATTATATAGAGGGAAAACAATATACCTGGAAACAGGCTTTTGAGAGACTCCGACTCGGACGTATCTGTTTAGCCTTTGATAATACAGATGCTGGCTTAACCTCTGTCGCTTTTTCAGATTCTCACTCGAGCGATAAAGAATTAATGGATATATTTTCTTTAAAGGTGGAGCTATTATTAGAAGATCTTAAAAAACTATCTTCTATCCGTAAAAATGGTAAAGAATGGAGAACAAGTCTTATCTATATTTTTGAACAATACCTGTCTCTACCGGAAGATAAACAGGAAGAACTAAAAGTCAAAATAACTCTTTTTGAAGGCTTAAAAAATCTTGAGTACTTAGATACATTAAATGAGGCTCTCCATTGGGATTTTAAACCCGACTTAGAATGGATTACTCAATTTGTTTCTTCTTTATTGGAGGAAGTGCCGGGTATGATTGGCTATTACCCTTCCGGTATAAATATCTCTACCTTTTCCGGTTTTAAACAGATCCCCTTTAAACTGGTATACATTTTAGGAATAAATGAAAATGAATTTCCTTCCAAAGAACATGTTTCGAGTTTAGATGTGTTTAGGGATAAAATAGTTGAGGGGAAATATTCCCTAAGCGCTCTCGAAACGTTTCACTTTTTTGAAAGAATAATTCACACAGAATCTAAAGTTTATCTCTCCTATATCAACCAGGATTTAAAAAAAGATTCCGAACTTTTTTATTCTCCAATTTATAAAGAATTACTCAATTTACTAAATCAGGATTTCCTTGATACAAAAGATCCAAATTTAGCTACTGAGCAATCAGAATATCTACAGCAGTATTTTTCACGGGATGAGAAACTTTATATATCCAGAGAACCTCTCAGTCGTTTTGATGAAGTTTACTCAAAAGAAAACTTTATCAAAAGCCTTAGCTCGATAACAGATACTTTCTTCTTATATGAACTTTCTCCAACTTCCGAATCAGAAGAAGAACCAATACAAAAAGATGAACCGATAGAAAAAGAAGTATATAACTTAAGTCTAAAAGATCTATCAGACTTTCTTTTAAATTCTGCTCAAAGTCAAATGAAACAATTATTTAATATATACGAAGAGCCGGAAAGCCCCTTACTTATCAATAACGAATACTACAACCTGAATAAACTACAGGAGACCCGGTTAATTCTAAAAGTTTATAGAGAATTTCTCGAAGGTGAACTCGAAGATGTTTCCGAGATAATCCCAAGAGTCATAAGTCTTTATAAGCTCTCAAAATCCAAAGGAAATACACCGGAAGGAGGTTTTTCTGACTATGCACTAAAGAAATTAGAAAAAGATTTGGAAGGACGCTTATCTCGCCCAAAGAGTAAAGATAATCCTACAACACTGAAAGAAGAATTCAGTACTATTAAAAAGTTACAGCCCTTCACCTTATACTGCGGAAACAAAGAACCTAAAAAAAAGAAATTACGGGTAGTTTCCTTTCCGACTGCAAAATTTGAAATCCAAAATAGAGAGAATAAAAATCTTAGTGTTGAACTTTCATTCGAATTTCCTTATGTATTTGAGACAGAGGACAGGAAGTCTTTAACACTTATTTTTTTAACGAATAGTTCTAAAGCAAAAGATAAGATAAACAAATATCAGCTTCTGCCGTTTTTATTTCAACTTTTTCTTGATTCGGAGCTTCATCCCGATCTAAGCCGTACTTACAAAAGCAAAGATTTATTTTTCTTTATTACAAACTCAGAAGGTTATTCATCAACAAGAAGAATACATACAAAAACAAAAGAAGCCAGAGAATATTTAGAATCTCTTATACTCGATTATCTGGATGACACAAATCTCTCATATCTTCACTTTGAAAGAATTATAGATAAATCTTCAGAACAGATAGAAGATACCGAATTCCAGAGACAGATAGAAAAAAAACTTTTGAAACCCGATTCCTATGCTCATTATCAGCCTCCTAGCTTTGTGCGACTGGGTGGAATTTCAGTTCCTAAAAAAGCCAGAGAACTCATTAAAAAAAGATATGAACCTTTCCAATAAAAATCCCTTAACCTTACCGGAACCTTCCAAATTTGATTTCACAAGACACGCGGTAATAGAAGCTTCGGCAGGTACCGGAAAAACCTATGCCATTACCAGGCTCGTTCTTGAACTAATAAAAGGTTCCGATAATCAAAAAAACAAAAGAAAACCGGTTCCTTTAAACAATATTCTTCTTGTTACCTTTACAGAAAAAGCAACTTCGGAACTAAAAATGAGGATTCGTTCCGAGCTTACTACTGAATATCATAAAGAAATAGATAAAAAAACAAAAAAAATTTTACAGGAAGCCTTACATCAATTTGAACAAGTAGCTATCTATACCATTCACGGTTTTTGTCATGATACTTTAAAAGACTTTGCTTTTCACAACAAAGCTCTTTTTGATCAAAATATATTAGACGATAAAGAAATCTTTGAAAAAGTACTATTGGAACAAAAACGTAGTTTATGGCATAAAATATTTCAAGAGGAGCTTTCTTTCTTTCTCGAACTCTGGAATTATAAGGCTGAAGAGAGTGATCGAGATATTATAAATCTGGCTCTCAGCTACAAGGAAGACGAATTCACACAGCTTCTACCTGAATTACATTCCCGGATACAGGAAGGAAAGCTATCAAACTTCTGGAATGATATGCAGGTAAATTTGGTAAAAATTATTAGTAATTTAGAATCCATTAACTTTTCAAAAATAAAAACAAGAAAAAAAAAGCTAATAAATACCGGCAATGATATACTACATAAATACACTACTTCAAACGACATAAAATTTTTTGTATATAATATAAATTTAACAAATCTCAAAGAAGCTTTAGTGGATAAAGAAGAAGATAACCCGAGCTATTCAGAACTTCATGTTTGTCTTTCCGAACTATTAGATTTATGTAATTATATTCAATATCAACTCCCTGTTTTTGCTATCCTGAATCTAAAAAAAGGTGTAGAAGAATACAAGGCTTCTCGCTCCGGAATCTCCTTTGATGATATGATCCAAAAACTTAAAAATGCTATTTTAGAAAAAAATTCCCGGGTTCTTACTGAACTTCAACAAAAATACACCTATGCTTTTGTAGACGAGTTTCAGGATACCGATAATGCCCAGTGGACTATTTTTCGTGAAATGTTTTTAAAGGATAAAAAACACAGACTCTATGTGATTGGAGATCCCAAACAGGCAATTTATTCTTTTCGAGGAGCCGATGTAAATACATATAAGAAAGCCAGTAATGAAATGATAGAATCAGCAAAGGCAAATTATTTTAGCCTTGATACAAATTATCGTTCTTCTCCAATCCTGATTGACTCTTTAAACTCCCTTTTTCAGAATAAAGACTGGTCTCTAAATTATCGAGCTGTAAATGCTCCCGAAGATAAACAAAGAGGAAAAGAGGAGTATGAAGAAGAGCTAAAAAAAATACAGAGAAAAGCTCTAAACCTTATCTCCTTTGAAACCCAGAACTTAAAGAAAGAAAACTTTGAGTATTCCCTCGCTCAGTATATTGCAGGAGAAATTCAGTATTTATTCAGTAAAAACTTTCATTACTTTGATAAAGAAAAAAAGCAATTCCTGGCCTTAAAAAGGAATAAAATATGTATCCTGATATCTAAACGCCAGGAAGCAGAAGAACTAATTCAGGCTTTATATGAAAGACAAATTCCTGCTGCTCTTTATAAAGAAGAAGGTCTTTTTGATACTGATGAAGCCCTACAACTCTATTATCTTCTGGCAGCTATTGCTTCTCCTGAAGATTTAAGTGCCTTCCAAACTGCTCTTGTAGGAGAATTTTTTAATTTCCGTGTAGAAGAAATTAAGAATCATTCGGAAAAAGTTAAGCAGGCATCTTTTCTTTTAGAAAAATGGATACAGATAGCCGATACTCACAATTGGCCGGAACTTTTCAAATCTGTATTTGAAGACACAGGACTCAAACAACGAATTTTAAATGAAGAAAACTATTTAAGAAAATTCACCAATTATAAACAGTTAATACAGGAATTAGAAAAAGTAGCCTACCAGAAAAATTTGAACATCCATTCATTGGTTCTTGCATTCCGTTTTTGGAGAGAAAGCGGTCGCAACTTAGAAGAAGAAGCAAATTTATTAGAAAAAGACAGTGAAGAATCCAAAGTTCAGATTCTCACCATGCATAAAAGTAAAGGACTTGAATTTCCTGTCGTTTTTATTGCCGGCTTATTAAATCCTCCTAAATCCTCATTCTATTATAAATATCATGAGAATAATAATTCGGATGTACTTATTTATCATTTATATCCTTCTGCAAAACCTAAAGCAGAAGAAGAACGAATAAAGGAAGATGAACGTCTTTTTTATGTAGCGTTTACCAGAGCCCGGGATTTGCTATATATCCCCTATTTGTCTATTGAAAAAAGGAGAGAAGATTATGGTGCTCTGGGCACACATATTGCCGATAAATTAAAACCCTTTGTAGAAAACAATGCAGTACAATACCATAAATTAACTTATACTCAAATACCACCTTCCCCCACAATTACCGCTGAAGAATCACAAAAAAAGAAACTGCAAACTATTTCCTTGCCCTCCATTACAAAAGAAGATCTTTTTGTTCCACTAAGAAAAATTGCCATGCGATCCTATACTTCGGTCAAAGCTGAACTCGAAACAAAAAAATCTACTTCACAGATAGGTCTGAGTTATGATACAAAAGATATTCAGGAAAAACTTTCTGAAAACGAACTCGACTATGAAGAAATTCTTCCGGGTAGTCGTTTCACAGGTTTATTATTGCATGAAATTCTTGAAGACTTAGAAATTGAAAGATTTTCAAAACATCTAAATTTCCCTTCCTTCACGGAAGATTCAACTATAAAAAATCTTATTCAATCGAAAATTTATAACTATGCTTATTACCAAAAAGAATTTGGAACTAATTATGTATCCCTGCATGCAGAAATTATAAAGAGGATACAAAGTATACTCTGGAACACATTTCATACAAAACTACCTTCCGGTTTTTCTCTAAAAGATATTCAAAAAGGAAAATATTTAAGAGAAGTCAGCTTCCTTTACCATAATTCTGAAAAAGAATTTTTTACCGGAAGTATCGACCTTGTATTTTCTTATCAGGATAAATACTATATTCTCGATTGGAAGACCGATAGTCTTTCCTCTTACTCTCCTGACTTTTTACTCAATAGAATAAAAAGTTCCGGTTATCGTATTCAATATCTACTTTATACCCTCGCTCTTTACCGCTGGGTCAATACATCCCAGAAAAATCCATGCGGTCTCGAAGAGTTCATCAATAATCAAATGGGAGGCATTTATTACATCTTTTTAAGAGCTTTTCAAAAAGAGGTAAGTGAAGAGGGAATTGCTTTTATAGAACCCCTTGCATTAGAGAACCCCTATAAACTCTTAAAAGAAGAATACGGGCTTAAATTATCCTCCGTGTTATAATTTTTGTTTCCTGAGAGTTCTATCAAAATCCCAATTTTTACTTTTCATCCCTGCCCAAATTTTAAAATGTGTTTCTTTAGATGAAAATTCGTGTATCAGATGTAAGAGTAAAGCACAGAATCAGAAAAAGTACCGGAGATCTGGAAGGTCTTAAAGAGTCCATTAACCGGGTTGGTCTTTTACAACCCATTTTAATCGACCTGGACAATAATCTTGTATCGGGTTACCGTCGCCTCGAAGCAGTAAAACTTCTTGGTTGGGAACAAATTGATGCCCGATTTATTGATGTACAAAACCCTAAAAATCGAATTATCTTAGAGCTGGAAGAAAACATTCATAGAAAGGATTTCAGCGAAGAAGAAAAAGAAAATGCTCAAAAATTAGTAGAAAAAATCGATAAAGAAGGAATCCTTCAAAAAACAAAAACCTGGCTAAGAACCCTGGTGAATAAAAAATTAAAAAAGAGCGAATAGGAACAACATGCAAAGATTATCAAAAATTGTTTATTATTACATGATTCTCATGAGACCGAGACAGTGGCTTAAAAATATCATTATTTTTGCCGGCTTACTGTTTTCAAAAAAATTCTTTGAAACCGAAGCCTTTATAAATTCCTTGATTGCGTTTTTTCTTTTTTCTTTTATTGCCAGTTGTCAATATGTAGTAAACGATTATCTGGATCGCAAAGAAGACGCTGTACACCCTGAAAAGATGCACCGTCCCCTGGCCTCCGGCAAAATAGAGCCCGGAATCGCACTATCCATTACAATTATACTGATCCCCATTCTGATTGTAGTTTCTTATCGCTTAAATCCATTTTTCTTCTTTCTAGTCAGTTTTTATTTTTTATTTAATCTTCTTTATAGTAAATACCTTAAGCATATGGTCATTCTCGATGTAATGAGCATAAGCCTCGGCTTTATCATCCGTGCTATAGCCGGTGCGGTTGTGGTTGGGGTTAATTTTTCCAACTGGCTTCTACTCTGCACATTTATGCTTTCTCTTTTCTGGGGTTTCAGCAAACGCAGAGGAGAACTAATTTTACTTCACAGTTCGGCCGGAACCCACAGAAAAATCTTACAGGAATACTCTCCCGGTTTTTTAGATCTGATGATGGGCATAACCGGTTCTATGACCATTATGAGTTATGTTATGTACACACTGAGCCCGGATACTATGCACAACCTCGGGACAGATAAATTATTTTTTACAATTCCTGTGGTGGTTTATGCTATTTTCCGAAGTCTCTATATAATTTTTATTAAAAATATGGGTCACAGTCCTACAGAAGCCATTTTAAAAGATAAGAACGTCCTTTTCTCCGGCTTACTCTGGACTATCATCCTTTTAGTCCTGATTTACAAACCCTTTGCTTTTTTAAAGTAATGAGCATACAGGTACAATATATTTTCCAAAAACTTTTTCTTTTTCTTCTCCTGCTCTGGTTTGGCAGCTTCTGTCTTTCTGCCGATCCGGATCTTCCTCCTCTACCGGATAATTATACTCCAATCAAACGGGCAAAAATCAAAGGAAGTGTCCATAAAAAAAAGACAAAATATAAAAACCAGCATCGAAAGAAAAAACGTATCCTTAAAAAAAGATATAAAAAACACTCAAGCCTTTCTCGAAAGATTAAAACAAAAAAAACTTACCGCAAAAAGTATTATAGAAAAGCAAGAAAAATGAGAGCTCGGAAGCAATTTAAGAAGTTTTCAGCTTCGAAGAAAAAAAAGATACAACAAAGACCTAAAAATACTTTTACAAAACGAAAAGTTCAAAAGAAACGTCCAAATGAGAGTACTAAGAAAAGCTGGTTAAAGGAAATTCTCTCCGATGAAAAATAAACTTATCAAATACAGCCTGATTTTTCTGGCCTTAATGGTGGCAGGTCTATTTATTTCTTATTTTAGAAGTAGCAAACACGAAACCACTCCCGAATTACGTCCCCTTCACCGGATAACAGGGGAAGTAATCAATGCTGATGAATGGAAAGGGAAAAGAAAGGTGCTGTATTTCTGGGCTACCTGGTGCGGAGTCTGTCGCTTAAACCTGCCTTTGTTTAAAAATGCCTACTCTTTTCTCGGAAGCAATTCCAATACTCTTCTTCTCTCCATTGAAGAGGGTGGTTCCGGAAAGGAAGCTCTAAAAACCTATATGGAAAAGAATCAAATTCATTTCCCGGTTTATATTGCAGGTAAGAACCTTCTGGAAAATTGGAAAGTTGAAGGTTTCCCTACTACCATTTATTTGAACGAAAAAGATGAAGTTAAATTTATTGATATTGGAATTTTAAATCCTTTTACTTTCTATTTTCGTTATTTTTTACTCGCATTTCTTTGAATTTAGGGCTTCGATAGGAGAATTTAATGATTTTTTTATTTTTTTTAAATTATGAAAGAATTATTTTTGACAGGATAAGCTTACCGCTTATTTGTACAGAAAACTCCTTACCATTATATTTAAAAGGTTTACTAAATGTCTCTTACTTTAGCAGATGAAGAGTTGCAAACAATAGCCAACGATCTGGCGCAATATCTAACAGATATGCTGTTAAAAGATGAAATCATCCCTGAAAGAATTTTTCTCGAAGTCGATGAGAAATTTGGAATTTTTCAGGGGGCTCTGAAACGTTCCGCTTATTCCGCCTGGAATAAGGTTAATAACCAACTAAGTGAACAAAAACAAAGGGAAATTCGTTCTCCGGTTCGCCTGGTAAAATTGCCGGACAAGTTTACTCCTGAAGAAAAACTACAACTCTTTCTGCCGGAAGAAAAGATAATCTTCAACCAGAAGATTTTCCGTTCGATCCTCGATCATGTAAGCTTTGATTCTCTAAATCCCAGTGCGGAAAAGCAGTTAATGGGCCGTCTCAAAACGGAAGCCATCGGTTTAAATGAGCAGGAAATCCTTATTTACTACAATCTTATCAAATGGAGTAAAAAGCCCCAGGGAGGAAGTTCTGCTGATCAGGCAAATGAAGCAGAAGATGAGTCAGAAAATGCCCATGTATATGCAGCTGAAGTTGTTTCGAATATTGAACAAAATATCATTGGAATGGATAAGATAATCCAACAAAATGAAAACCGTAACCTGAATGTTGATTTTATTTCTGTTGTCTTTCTAAATAAAATTGAACTTCAAAGGGCTTCGCTTAAAGTGTACCGTCTTCTTACAGGAAGTTATGAAGAGAATAAAATATTTCTCAATATCATGAAAACCTACCTAAAAATGGTTTCTGATAACTGGGGTGTAGATTACGAAGAAACCATGTCGTATTTTTGTGTTTTTATGCTTTTCTCGGGTGCTGATCCCAAGTTTATCCATGCCGAACAGTTTTCCAGGACATTCCAGAAGTTTCTTCTTTCCGATGCAGGACGTATAAAAAGTGTAATTATTGCAAACATCAAATTTATTTACCTATTTCTAACGATTTTGACAGCCCAGGTAATTGAAATTAATAAGAAGTTTGCAGCCTGCTCCAATGATCAAAAGGAAAAACTTATCAAACTTTATGCAAGCCAGGAAAGACAGGGGATGATTGTAGCCAATGCTTCTAACTTTGCCCTGCGTAAGCTGGAATGTGCAAAATCTGATTTGTTTGATGTAAAAAAGAATATTAAAACTTTTCTATCCAAGTTTCCGAATATTTTAAATACGGAAGTTTTGTTTAAAGTAAAATACTAATAAAGGGATACACATGGTCTTAGAACCCAAACCATCCATGAGAGGCGTAATCGCCTTTTTAGACAAAATTAACCCGGTGGTTGTATTTGTTTCTATCATCGGACTGATTCTTGAGTTTACCTCGATTAAACCCTATGTGGTTCTCTTTAACTCTTTTATTGATGTTTTCTTTGTGATAGACTTTCTTGTAAGGCTCTTTTCATTTCCGAAAAAAGATTACTTCTTTAATGGTTATGGCTGGGTAGACTTATTAGCCGCTATTCCCGGTTTTACCTTCCTTACAGAACAGGTTCCGGGCTTCTTTAAAATCTTCAAGATTTTACGTATCGGTCGTTTCTTTAAAATTATCCGGATTCTCAGGTTCTTACGGATTTTTAGCTTCTTAAAGAAAATGAAAAGCGACTCTCCTTATATACAGGAGAGGATCATGAAGATCGGTGTGGTCATTGTTCTGGTTCTTGTGGTTTCCATAGGTCTTATCGACTTCTTTGTAGATCATATGTTTGTAAAAGACAAACAAACTGTTGTAACAAAGCTCAAGGAAGAAGGCAAGTCTACTTCAGAAGCTTTAAAACTGGTATTTAATTCGGAGTTAAAAGCCTATTCTATTGGCGAGAATTACTATAACGGAAAAAATGATCTCATAGAAAAAGATGCATACGAAAGTATAAGCCATAAAGATGATAATCATATAATAAAACTCTCCGATTCTGAATCCTGTATTGTTCACAGCGCAGTATACCTCTCTCATAAAAATAATATTATGCTGAGTATTATCCTCGCCCTGATAGTTCTTATCAGTATTGTAATCTTCTATATTGGTTCTATTCTTGCGAAAGATATTAAAATTGTGAACCTGATAGTTGATTCGATAGACGCTGATGACTACATGCTATTGACCACCGAAGGTATGAATTACCAGGAAGAAGATGGTTCCTATGTGGTACATGAGGGAGAAGAAGAAATCACTTCTCTCTTTAAAATGGTCAATCGCCTCATTATTGAGAAAAATATTGCTGATGGTGGAATGATGATGGGTGGTGGAGGTATGGATCTGGGAATGTCGTTTAAAGATGTATCCTCAGGTCAGGACTTCAGTCCGAGTTTTCTGGATAATCCTTCTTCCGCTTCAGGAGGAAACTTTGGTTCAGAGATTGATCTGGATGAAATCAGGGAAATCATCCGGGAAGAAAACCAATCTCTTCTGAAACAGGTTTCAGGCGGCAAAAAACAGGACGATTTCGGAATGATGGAAATGGACAACTTCGGAGAAGATGCAGAGCTTGCCGGGCCTGACTTCAACCTCAGCGATATAAAAGATGCAATTTACAGAGCTAACGAAGATTTAAAAGAAGAGTTATTACATGAACTCTTACAAAGATTAGAAGAACAACAAAAAGATGTAGCACTGAAATCGATTAAATTGGCATCCAAGGGTATTGTAAATTACTTAAACGATAACCTGAAGAAATAAACGACTTTTAAAAAGTGCTTACTTAAGTACCATCGGATACTTCGATACTTATCTTAAAATTCAAATTCAGTATCCGGTGGTGTATCAAATCCCCGTTTCTACCTTTCAATTTTCTTCTAAAAAAGGAAAAATTACATTGATATATTTCTAAAGCAAATTATTTTGATAGTAAGCTTCTTTTAGCCTCCTGAAAGGGATTTTTGAAAGAAACTAGTAATCAATTAAGTCTAAGAAATTAGAACTTTTATAAAGGGATCAGTATGGTAGAATTCACAAAAAGAGCGAAAAGAGTCATTAACGAAATGGCTCAAGAAGAGGCAAAAAGATTGGGCCATGATTATGTGGGTCCGGAGCATATCTTTCTCGGCCTCCTGCGCGAAGAAGATTCTGTTGCTGTAAAAATCCTGATAAACCTGAACATTAATCTCAATGAACTTAGAAAAGAGGTAGAAAAGAAATCCAGAGAAGGAAATCTCCTGCTCGACCTTCCCAATAGCCACGAAAGGTATCAACGTATTGTAGAAACATCCAAAGAAGAAGCCAAGCGCATGAAACATAATTACGTTGGAACAGAGCATATTCTCCTCGCCTTACTCAGAGACAGCAACAATATAGCATCAGCCGTTTTAAATACATTCAGTGTCAATTATAATGTCATAAAAAGCGAAATCTTAAGACTATTAGGTGTTCCTCCTGTAGGTTCTGTTGGAGTCACCCAATCACAACAAACCAGTACAACTGCTCAAAGAACCGAAAAAAGCAAAACTCCGATTTTAGATGAGTTTGCCAGGGATTTAACCAACCTGGCCCGAGAAGGAAAACTCGATCCGGTTATCGGGAGAACCCAGGAAATCGAAAGAGTCATACAAATTCTTTCCCGTAAAACGAAAAACAATCCCGTTCTTATCGGTGAATCAGGAGTAGGAAAAACAGCGATAGTTGAGGGTCTTGCCCAATCCATTGTAGAACAAACCGTTCCGGATCTTCTTTTCGATAAACGTGTTCTTTCTCTTGACCTTGCTGGCCTCATCGCCGGAACCAAGTACAGAGGAGAATTCGAAGAACGTTTAAAGAAAATAATGAAAGAAATTGTCGCCTCCTCGAATATCATTATTTTTATTGATGAACTTCATACTCTCATCGGTGCAGGTGCCGCAGAAGGAGCCGTTGATGCTGCCAATATCCTAAAACCAGCTCTGGCCAGGGGTGAACTTCAATGTATAGGAGCTACCACGAATACTGAGTACAGAAAATACATAGAAAAAGATTCAGCCCTGGAAAGACGTTTCCAGACGGTAAAAGTAAATGAGCCCAATATCGATGATGCCATTAAAATTCTACAGGGACTTAAGAAATCCTATGAAAGTCACCACCGGGTTCGTTACTCAAATCGGGCTCTGGAAACCGCTGTTAAGCTTTCCAGTCGGTATATCAACGACCGTTATCTCCCTGATAAAGCGATTGATATTATTGATGAAGCCGGCTCCAAAGCCAGACTGGCAAATTGCGGAAGACCTCAAGAAATTAAAGACCTCGAAGAAGAAATTAAAACCCTGACCGGTAAAAAAGAAGAACTGGTTCGCTCTCAAGAATATGAAAAAGCAGCCAGCGTTCGAGATGAAGTAAACCGTAAACGACAAAATCTGGAAGATAAGATTCGAGCCTGGCAGGAGAGAATGGAGAGTTACTCCGTGTCTATTGATGAGGAAGAAATTCTCTCTGTAATTTCCATGTGGACAGGCATCCCTCTAGAAAAAATGGAGGAATCGGAAAATGAGAAGCTCCTTCAATTGGAAGGTATTCTAAAGGAAAGAGTTGTCGGTCAAAAAGCTGCTATAGATAATCTGGCAAGAGCTGTTCGCAGGGCCAGAACCGGCTTTAAAAATGACAAACGTCCAACCGGTTCTTTTATTTTTCTTGGTCCAACCGGAGTAGGAAAGACCGAGTTAGCCAAAGCTCTCGCCGTTTTCCTTTTTGGAGATGAAAAACACATGCTCCGGATTGACATGTCCGAATATATGGAACCCCATTCCATTAGCCGTTTGATAGGAGCTCCACCGGGCTATGTAGGATATGACGATGGAGGGCAACTAACGGAATTTGTAAGAAGAAAACCCTATAGCATCGTTCTCCTTGATGAAATTGAAAAAGCTCATCCGGACATATTCAATGTTCTTCTACAGATTATGGAAGAAGGAAATCTTACCGATACCAAGGGAAGAAAAGTTAATTTCCGTGATACTATCATCATTATGACTTCCAATATTGCAGCCAAGGAAATTCAAAAAGGTGGAAGGCCGGGCTTTGAAGATGTTGAAGGGGAAAAAGAACGCTCAAAAGCTGAAATGACCCGAGACGAGTTGAAAAAATATTTCAATCCGGAATTTTTAAACCGTGTGGATGAAGTAATCTATTTCCATCCTTTAACTATTCAGGAAATTATAGAAATCGTAGACATCATGCTCAAAGACTTCAACACCAGACTCATAGAGAAGAAAATCAGCGTTCAAATGAGTCAAAAAGCCAAAGAGCATATGGCTGACATAGGCTATGATAAACAATTTGGTGCAAGACCCCTGCGTAGGATTTTTCAAAAGGAATTGGAAGACTATATGGCCATTCAATTATTAAAGGGTGCCTATAGTGATCCAACCACAATTATCATTGATGTAGTTGATGATAAATTTACTTACTCAGAAGAACCCTGGGAAAATGCCGGTTTTCCTGAACCAGGTGAAAAATCTATCAACGAAGAAAACAACAATGAGAAGGAAGAAGTCGCAGTGGCCCACAAATAGGTATGAATCTCTTATTCCCGGTTTTAATCATTCTGGCTTATATGTTTATTAAGCGTTTCTGGTATGCAAGACAAAAGGTTCGATTACCAGCTACTATAGACAAAGTAAACCTTTGCGTGATGGAACCGGGTCTCATTGTCCCGGAAGTTAATGTCCGATACAAATACTACTTTAAAAATGGTTTATATTATGGGAATGGGTATGCAGAACTCAGAGATTTGCTCAACCAGGAAGAATATGAAATATCGTTCAATCAAGCAGGAGAGCCTATATTAAAAGTTGCAGGGAAGTTACTCATAACCGAAGAACATATAGAAGCATATCTCCTAGAATTACATGAAACAGTTGACATATTAATAGACCCTATAGAACCATTTCATTCTGAAATAGAAGGATTCTTAAGCGAATCTATCAGTTTAAAACTCTAATCAGGGAGACTTATGAAGAAATTTCTCTATACCCTACTACTCTTCCCCTTAATCCTATTTGCAGTTGAGGATGCAGACTATATACAGGCTTTGAACCTGTATAAACAAAAGGAATACTGGAAATCTATTGAAGCAATTCGTAAAATTATCGATGAAAAAGGAACCTCTTATGAACTACATTATCTTGCGGCTCATAATTACTGGAGGTTAAAAAACCATAGGGTTGCCAAACAACACTTCGATCAGGCTGTTGAAAAAGATAATTCTAATAAACCTAATCTCTATATAGACTTAAGTAAATTTTTATTGGATTATGACCGACCTAAATCAGCTTTAAAAACTTGTAAAGAAGGTCTGGAAAAATTTCCGGATAATCTTGATTTAAACCTTTTAAAAGCCTCAATCTATGCAGATAAAAAGCAAATGGAAAAAGCTCTCAAAATTGTAGAAAAGTTGAAAGTTCAATATCCAGAAAATTATGAACCTATAGCTATGGAAGCTTACATTTATTTTGAAAATGGTAAATTAGAAAAAGCAGAGATGAGCTTAAAATGGGCTATAACACTTTCTCCTAATAATCATAATCTGGAAAATAACCTTGGCTTAATATATGAAAAGCTTGCTATTCAATCTCTGAAAAAGTCAAGAAAACTGGAGAAGCAGGGCAAAAATGATTTAGCAAATACTTATAAAAAGCAGGGATTAAAGTATCTGGATGATGCAATCAATGAAGTAAAAAAAGCATCAGAACGAGAACCTGAAAATGAAGTTTATGCAACAAATTTAAAGAGGATCAAATCTTTTAAAAACTCACTTTGAGTAATAATTCAAATGAATAAACCCAGTACTGTTGGTTTTTACACTCTTGGCTGCCGCCTTAATATATTTGAATCAGATGGTCTGTCTGCCGGTTTTGAGAAACTGGGAGTAAAGTCTATAGATATAAATGAAAACCCGGATATCATAGTCATTAATACCTGTACGGTAACTAATAAAGCCGATGGTAAAAATCGAAACATCATTCGTAACGCTATAAAGAAACATCCGGGTTCAAAGGTCTATGTCACCGGATGTTATGCCCAGACTGATAGAGAAATTATTCAAAATATTCCAGGTGTTTCCGGAGTTATTGATAACGATAATAAATCCAGCCTTCCCCAAATCATTTTAGGAAAGCCTATAGAATTAAATCAGGACAGGTTTGCTTATGCAGATACCCTGCCCCTGCATCACACAAGAGCCTATTTGAAAATTCAGGATGGCTGCAACCGCTCCTGTTCTTACTGTAAAATTCCCGGTGCCAGGGGTAAAGGTCAAAGTCGAAATTTTAGTGATGTTCTAGATCAAATTCGTTTTCTCCAGGATAATGGGATTGGTGAAATTATTCTTACCGGAGTGAATCTCGGTTGGTATAGAGATAAAGAAGGCATGAAGAGTTTCAATAAACTTCTAAGGAATATTCTAAATCTTTTAGAGTATTCAAGACTACGTCTTTCTTCAATTGAACCTTCCGATGTAGGTTTAGAATTTATAGAAACAATTCAGCATCCACGTTTTTGTAGATATCTGCATGTCCCCCTACAGAGTGGTAGTTCGTATATTCTAAAAAAAATGAAAAGAAGTTACAATCGAGAAACTTTTATTAAAAGAATCAGCCTGGTGAAAAACAAAATTCCCGACATTTTTTTAGGAACCGATGTCATCACAGGTTTTCCCGGTGAAACGGAACTTGAGTTTGAAGAGACCCTTCAAGTCTGTAATGATTTAGGTTTTTCTAAAATTCATGCCTTTCCCTATTCAGCCAGAAGAGGAACCCTGGCTGCCTCCTATCCGGAAACATTAAAAAGAGAGGAAAAAAAAGAAAGAGTAAAACAACTCAATAACCTTTCTGAAAGGCAATATGTTCAATATGGAAAACGCTTTACAAACCAAACTCTTGAATGTATCTTAGAAGGAGACGGTACTTTTTTAAGTGACAATTATATCCGTATCCGAATTGAGAATGAAAGTATATTAGATAAACTAAAAGTAGGTCAGTTTGTTAATATACGTCTTTTAAATTATGATGAAAATACCGACAAAAAAGTTTCCTTTCCTGGTGAACTCCAAAGAGGAAACCTATCAAGATAAGACCACATAACCCCTGTACAAAGGTTTAATTATGACAGAAACACATGACAAACATATAGATATGCATAAAATCGCCCATCTCCTGGAAGTGAAGGAAGAAGAAATTGCTTTCCTCGAATCTCATTCTCATGAAGAATTATCTTTTTTAACGGAAAAGCTCAGTACAGTAATACAGGAAGAACATTCAGGTATCTGGGAGCCATTGGCCCGTGTAAGTAAATATATGCCAAATTTTATTAATGCGAAGGTATCAGAAGAGATTTTGGGACCTCAGATAACTGCTAACTTAACTTATTATATGCCTACCAAAGAAGCTGTAAGCATTTCTAATTATTTCTCTGTAAGTTTTCTAAGTGATGTAATGGAACATGTAAATCCGGCCAGAGTAGAAGAAGTTATCAAGGCTTCTCCCATGGATAGAATGAAAAAAGTAGTAATGGAACTTTTAAAAAGAAAGAAATACTTTGTTGTCGCCGGATTAATCGATCATACACCCGTAAACATTAATGTAGAAGTTTCAAAAAATATAAGTCCGGAAGATCTGGTGGAACTATCCGACCTTATAACCCGAACGGATGTCATGGCAAAGGTTATGGAGCATTATTCAGAAAGCAAAAACAAAGAGATATTATTAAAAGTCGTTGATTTAAACAAAGAAGAATCAATTTTTGAAATGATGAAAACCAGTAGCAATCTGAAATCTATTTTTGAACAACTTTCACAATCCTTACCGGAAGCTAAAAAAGAAAAATTTAACAAAGCAGCAAAGGCCTACTTTTCTTTAGAAACTTAAAAAATATATAAGTTCATATTTTTTCCAATCTCTAAGCGAGCTGTTAAAGCTCGCCTACGACCAAAACTACCATTTTTTTAACAGATCAAAAGATATTCCAACTTTTTACATTTCCTTACGATACCTTTCATTCCACTCCCCGGTAGCAGAACGATAAATTGCATGAGCAATATGGTGACCGGATAAAGATTTTATATATTTAATTCTTGCCATAGCGGTTTTTTGTTCTCTCTGGTTTAGCATAAAAAGGTTACTATCACCTAATTCATACTTCTCTTTTTCCAGGACTTCTAATTTTTCTGCCATCTCAGACTCTTTTTTAGTTATATCAACTTCTTTTCCGGCCATTTCTAAAAGAGAAGCTGCATCCTGTAGCTCGGCTCGTATCTTATCTCGTATTAGCTTTTGCTTTTGCTGAATCTGGGATAACTTGGCTCTTGAGGATTCAATCTTCCCTCTCTGCTTTCTTGTCTGTAAGGGAACCGAAATGACAAAACTGGCTTCCACATCGGTTTTCTCAAACTTTTCAGGTTTTAATAGCGGAGGAAGAGCAATTGTTCCGGTCTTATTCTTTTCATTAATCAGCTCCCCTCCTCCCGGTACCTGCTTTGCTGCCGAAATGATTAAATCAATTTGAGGTTTTACCTGATTTTTATATAAGTCAATATCCAGGCTTTTCTTCTTTCTTTCGATTTGAATTATCATTAATTCGGGACGTCTCGACCAGGCAAGCTCCAAATCCTTTTTCTTATCTTCATTACTAATATAATGTGGCTTTGGTAATTGTTTCGGTACTGAATCTTGAGTAAGTAAAATTGGTTCTCCTGTTTTGTCTCTATAAAATAAGGAAAGTTTAATAGATGTCTTCTGTAGATACCTTTCAGCTTCGATCAACATAGCTTTTCGTTCCAAAAGCATTCGATTATTTTCGATTCCATCTGCTTTTGCGGTATCTCCTAGTGTAATTTTATAATTTAATTGTTTCATCCTTTTTTCAGCCAATTGATACAGGTTTTCCACAATTTCATACTGCATTCCGGCAGCTACCCACTGCCAGTATGTTTCGGATGCTTTTTGAAACACATACAATTTTGTTTTTTCGTATTGCAGCACTCCGAGACCCCTGCCGATTCCGGCTTTTTTTAACTCTAAACGATTCTCATCTATTTCTCTTCCCGCCCACAAGGGGATTTTTGCTCCGGCTCGAACCTGCCCTCTCGGCTTTGTAAAGTATCCTCCCTTATAGACAGGAAACTCTCCAATTCCTCTTTTATAGCCTGCAAAAAAAGAAAGTCCTGCAATTGGAACAGGTTTTTCAATAACTGAATTTAAAGTTTCATTTTCATAGTTTCCGTAAGTATTCGTTCCATAGGCCTTAAATTTTAGATCAAAATTTCCTTCAGCTGCCAAAAATTCATTTTCTGCAATTTGTATTTCTTTTTCTGCTGCTACTACTTCCGGATAATGTAATAAAGTAGATTCTAATACCTGGTTTAAACTAATACTATTTTGCAATTTTAGAGTATCTCCATGCAATTCAAAAAAGCACAGTGATAAAATTGGAAATAAGCTTATAATTTTCATTTTTTATCACCCGAATTTGTTTTCTTCTCTGTTATTACAGACTTTTTATTTGGTATAGCCGGAGGGAAATCGTTAAATCTTCTCCATAATTCATAAGCAAGGCTTACACGGTTAAGCAAAATCCAGCCTTTTGTTCTAACTCCCTGCCGAAGATAAAGTGAAGAAGGCCAATCACTCTTTTCATCGGGAACAATTAGTGTACGAAATTTACCACTTCCATCATCTGTTAAATCAACCAAACGAACCGTTCCTCCAAATGTTCCTACGGCTAACTGCGGATATCCGCTTAGCTGTAGTGCCGGCCAACCCTGAAACTGCAAGCGGGTTTCCATCCCTTCCCTCAAAAGAGGAATATCATTTCCATCGATATATAATTCAACTGCATACTTTCCTGATTCAGGAACAAGGATTGCCAGGGATTGTCCCTGCTTAATCTGAACCGAATGTTCTACAGCAAGTATCCTCATAATAATTCCATCTCTGGGTGCATATACTTTCTGTGCTTTCTGCCTCGCAAGACTTGTATCAATCTTATGTAACTCTTCTTTTGCCTTTGAAAGACCGGATAAAGCATAACCATATTCAGCTCTTGTTCCATCCAACTTGGCTCTTCCTTCATTCCTGGCTTTCTTTAACTCGGCGAGAGAATGTAGGTGTTCATTTTTAGCAATTTGTAAATTGGCTTTTGCCTGTTTAAACCCGGTTTTATTTTTGGTTAAATATAGTTTTTCTAATTCATATTTACGTTTAGATACAAGTCCCTTTTCATAAAGCTTTCTTGTCCTCTCAAAATTAATCTCGCTGGTTTTTAGCTCAGCTTCACTCGCAATAAGTTTATTTTCAGCGTTTCGAATTTTTTGTTCCGCCATACTTACCTTGTTTTGTTTAGCTTCCACTTCATTACTTACGGAAGAAGATATAGAATTTATCTTGGATAAATAAGAACTCTTTTGAAGCTCAGCAGCCTGCAAGCGAGATTCAGTAGCCAGCTTAATACTTTCCAGTCGATTAAAATATTCCGGGTCATTATCCATAATCTCTACTATCGGATCCCCTTTTTTTACCAGGGAGCCCTCCCTTACAAACCATTGCGAAACCCTTCCTTTTACCGGGGAATCTATAAATTGTTGTCTTTCCAGAGGTTCTCTGGCTACAACTCGCCCCATGCCAAATGAAGTCTGTTGCCAGGGAGAAAGAAAAAGCAGTAGAACAAAAAATACAAATAATCCGGCGATAATATAGGCAGCTATCCGTAAACTATGCGGAGATTGAACCAGTCGGTAGGAACTAAACTTATCAAGCACATTTTCTTCTTCATGCTTTTCGCTAATAGATATTTCCATATGATTTCTCCTACTTTAACTTAAGATCTAATAATTGATTATCTTTATACAATCGTCTATTCTCTATCTTCTGAAGTATATCTTTTCTCTGTGTATGCACAAGAATAACTTTGTTTGAACACTCAGATGTATTCATATAATCTAAAACTACATCAATAAAAGCTTCATCCATATCATCTAAAAATCTATCTAAAATAATAACAGCATTCTTTCTCAAAAACTCACGAGCAATGCAGATGGCTTTTAATTGCCTGTACTGCAATGGAAAACCGGAAGTATGCAATTCAGTAAAAATTTCTTTTTCTAAACGGGAAATGTCTTTCATAACTCCAAGTTTTTCAAGTAAAGCTCGAATCTCCTGAATACCCAGATGATTTTCTCCCTGTTTTATATTTTCATAGATAGTTCCATGGAAAATACTGATACGGTTCAAATATCCAAATAAAGACTTTCTGATTTCCGGGAGTAGATTTCGAAGATCATGCCCATTTACTAAGATAACACCAGAATCAATTTTTTGCTTTCCGCTCAGAACACGAAAAAGAATTTCCAATTTATCTGCTTCTTCGGAAGCATATAATCCGATTGGTTTTCCCGAATTAAATTCGCAGTTTAAATTATAAATCCCGGCTATGTGAACCAGCAAATCCTGTATTTTAAGTTGAACCGATTTTGAATTTATCTGCAAATTTTCAAAACCACGTTTTTCTGAAGGAATTTCAATTAAGGTCTTTATTTTTTCTACAGCAGCCAGAAGACCATAGTACATTTCCAGGTATTTTCCCACGCCGGAAAAACCATCTAAAACTTTGGCAAGAATTAATTCAGCAGCGACCAATTGACCGAGGCTTAACTGCTGCTTTATCACTAAGAATCCCCCTAAACCTAATAAAAGAGCGTGTCCGCTGGCCTGTAAAAAAATAGCCCCACCGGATTGTTTTATTAGTATTTTAAAATTTTTCTCTCTATATTTCAAGTATTCCCGGATTTGACTATCAATTCGCTTATAACCATATTTTTCCCCATTTTGTGTTGTAAAGTATTCTCTGGCTTCTGCCAAATCTTCAATCAAATGATAGACCTTATATTTCTGCTTGGATTCTTTTAGTTTGGCTTCCGTTCCGGATTTTAGTCGAATAAATATCAAAATGTAAAGAAGCACCAAGAAGACCAGGCTATAAAAAAGAAAAAGAGGGTGATAAATACTTACAAACAGCAAGCCTACTACGGTTATAACAATCAAACCCAAACCATCTATCAATAAAGATGTAACATTTTTTTGTAAGGTAAAAACTTCAAAATAATAACTTACAATGTCGGGTAAATATATAGGGGAAGACTGTTCATCATAACGCATTATTCTTGAACTAATCTCAGAACTAAACCGCACAAATAATCTTCTGCGCAAATATTCCGTCACTATATTCTGCATAATATTCATACCACCTGCAAGAAGCAGGAAGAAAAATACAAAAACTGTAAGGATGATAACAGGTTGCAAAAGAGTTCCGAAGGCCAATGTGTTGATCAAAGACGAGGTCGCGACAGGAACAATGAGACTGAATAAACCGGTTCCAATTCCATAAATAAATAATACCCAGATATCTTTCACTTCTGGCTTTAAGAATTGTAATAAAGATTGAATATTAGATAAATGAGCTGTTCCTTTTTCAGATTGTAAGGGATAAATGGGTTCGGGAGCATAAAAGATAGTTTCTTTATCTTTTTGTATACCTGTAATTTGAAAAAAATCTTCTTTTTTACAGTAAATGGATTCATTTTTTTTTATAGAAAAAACCTCATATTTACCGGTCTTTTTTCCTAAAAACACAAAGCAATCCACCAGATTCTCTGCTTCAAAATGAAAATAGAGCAAAGGAGCTTTCGTGTAAGAAGAACTAAATGCCCTATCAAAATCCATCACCTGTTTTTTTATACGTAAGCCGGAGTGGTTTCCTAAAATATCTAATAAACTGGCAAATTGTTCCTGGGAAAATGAATTTGATTCATGAAATAGTGAATGAATCTCTTTTTTGGAAAATGGAACCCCAAAAGTCTCGCATAAAAACTCAAAAACATTCGGAACTAAGCTTTCCATTTCAGCCTGAAACTTTTTCCCTGCACTCAAACAATACCTCCCACCTTTTTTACATTTAGACAATCCGGTAGACTTTTAGGCACTAATTTTTTAAAACATATATTCATTTTTTCCGAAAAGCAAACCAAGCATCGCTGATTCACTTATGGGAGAAAAAATTGCTTTAAGAATTAAAATAGCTTCTAAAAGTTTTTCCTATAATTCAAAGAAAAGTTTGACTCCTCTTCAATCAATAATACTCTTCTCATAATAGGGAGATATTAAATGATACTTTATGAATCAGCAACTGCAAAGGTGGAATGGTTAGAAAAAGAAAAGGTTGTATTAAAAGCTTTCAAAGGCTATATACACGGTGAAGATTTACATTCCGCTTTTAATTCAGGTTATGAGAAATTGAAGAAGGAAAAAGGCTACAAATGGTTATCCGATAACAGGGGTCTTCCGGTTTATAAAGAAGAAGATGTAACCTGGATCAACGAAGACTGGTTTCCTCGAATTCTAAAAGCCGGTTGGAAATACTGGGCTTTGATTGAACCCAAATCGGCTATCGGAGAAATGGTCATGAAAAAGTTTCAATTCTATTCAGATAAAGGAGTCAAAATTCAGGTCTTCAACTCCATAGAAGATGGGCTTGAATGGTTAAAAACCTGTAAATAAAAGTAAAGTCTATTATTCTAAAGAAAGGTAAAAATGGATTTAATTGATCTTAAAACAGCTTTCATCATCCAAACCTTTCTTAACTTTCTGGGAATCGGTATTTACAGCCTCCTCTGGTTTCAATATAAAAATTATTATGAGGGTATCGGTTCCTGGGCTCTATATTTCATCTTTCGTTTTATTTCTATCTTTCTCATTATTCTCCGAAATGTAATACCCAATTGGGCTTCTATACTTCTTGCCAACCTATTATTTCTGTTCAGTCTCTATTTCTTATACATTGGTTTATGCAAATTCTTACAAAAAGCGTATAAGAAAATCTTTTTTGTATTTTTACTCCTTGTATTCATACCCATATTCTCTTTTTATACTTTCATCCAAAATGATGTAAATAATCGAATTATCATTTTTTCCATTGCTTATGTCATTTTATCCTTACATATAGTACATCTACTATCTACAACCTCTTCCGAATTTCATTCCATACCCAAAGGTTTAAATTATTTTATTATATTCGATTCATTTATCGTCTCTCTTCGGATTATTTTTATTCTTATATTCCCTTATCAGACCTCAAACCTGTTTCATAAGAACATATCAGATTATACATTTGTTATCTATATAAATCTAATAAATTTCTTTCTTTATAGCTTCGGCTTATTCTATCTCTTAAATCGTCGTTTACTTATCGATAAGAAATATGAGAATTATGAAAGAAAGATAACAGAAGAAATTCTTATACAAAGTAAACTGGACTTTCATCAGGTGGCCAGCAGTGTTCCCGGGTTGGTTTTCCAATATGTCCACCGTAAGAATGGCTCTTTCTCCATCGAGTATATGAATGAAACTTTTACAACTTATACCGGCATACCCTTTGCTGACCTAAAAAAGAATCCGAAGCTATTTTTTGAGCCCATACCCAGAGAAGATAGAGACATGATAAAAAAAGCCATAAAACTGGCTTCAGAAGAACTAAA
Source organism: Leptospiraceae bacterium (assembly GCA_024233835.1). Taxonomy (NCBI): domain Bacteria; kingdom Pseudomonadati; phylum Spirochaetota; class Leptospiria; order Leptospirales; family Leptospiraceae; species Leptospiraceae bacterium. The sequence goes on along the minus strand of JACKPC010000003.1, from coordinate 356,381 downwards.
AAACTTTAAAATAGAACACCGAATTCTTACTAAAAACGGGGATATTTTATGGTTTCAGGTATATTCCATTCCCAGAATCCAAACAAACGACGACGTTTTGTGGAGCGGTGTATCTGTCGACATAACTGACAGAATCAATATGGAGGAAGACTTACTCAAGGCTAAAGATGCAGCTGAGAAAGCGAATCTAATAAAAACAGAATTTCTAACCAATATGAGCCACGAAATTAGAACCCCTATCAATGCCATCCTCGGTTTCTCGGAACTTTTAGAAGCCAGGCTCGATAATAAGGAGCTGATTTCTTATACGACTTTCATTTCTCAGAGCGGTAGAATTCTATTAGCTCTTTTAAATGATCTATTAGAATTATCTAAAATTGCATCAGGAGTCATAAGTAAAAACCAGGAACCTACCGATCTAAGGGCTCTCCTGAACGAACTAAATGTTGCCTTATACTATGAGCTTTCCCAAAAACAACTTCAATATATATGCCAAATTGATCCGGATATTCCTGATCTCATAATAATAGATAAGATAAAGCTTCGACAAATTCTTTTAAATCTTATAGGAAATGCTATCAAATTTACTTCCGATGGTTTTGTAAAGGTTTCCATAAACAAGAATTCGGAAGATATGAAAAACCTATCTTTAAAAATTTTAATAGAAGATAGTGGAATTGGTATTTCCGAAAAGGAACAAGAAATCATAAGAGAAATTCTCACGAAAGGAGTTGATTCCAAACCCAAAAAAACAGAGAATCCGGGAAGAGGACTTATTGTTTGCAAAAGGTTAAGCTCTGTTATGGATCTAGAGATATCCTTCGAAAGCCAGGAAGGAAAAGGAACGAAATTCCTACTTTTAATAAAAAATATAGAAACTCCTCCGTCCATAATAAACCATGAATCCCCCTTGCTACTTCCCTCAAACCCATCTAAACACTTAGAGTTGGATTACCCTACATCCCAGATCCAGAAATGGAAAGAATTATACGATATATTAGTTCACCAATATATTCCGATCTGGGAAATGTTGAAGGATTATATGGTTATAGATGATATCATAAAATTTGCAGAAGGTGTAAACAAAGAATCAAGTCGCTATGCTTATCCAGAACTAACAGAGTGGGGAGAATATCTTAAAATCTCTGCTCTGGAATATAATGTTCAAAGTATCAAGTTCCTTTTAAGAGAGTTTCATCATAAATTAACACAACTACAAATAATTATAAATCAGGAAGAAAAAGACTATTCAAACAATCCGTGACTAAACTTAAAAAAATATAAAGCTCAATAAAAATATATTTGGCAGAAAAAGACTCATTTATTCTCTTTACAAGTATATAGGTTCGCAGATTCCCGAGTAAAAGTGAAATCTTTATGAATCATTTCATAAAAAATTCTAAAATTTTAATAGTAGATGACAATCCTATCAATCTGGGCTTGTTAGGGAAAGCTCTATCGGTAGAAGGTTATAAAATTATTTTTGCTGAGAATGGAATCCAGGCAATAAAATCCTGTGAAAAAGTATTACCCGATTTGATACTACTTGATATTATGATGCCGGAAATGGATGGTTTCGAAACCTGCCAGCATTTAAAATCCTCAGAGAAAACCTCAGATATTCCCATTTTATTTTTAACTGCAAAGGTCGAACCCAAAGATATTGTCAAAGGTTTCCAAATAGGAGCGGTAGACTATATCACCAAACCCTTTAATACCACTGAACTTCTACAGAGAGTGAAAACGCATTTGAGCTTAAAGCACGCCATGGAAGAACTCAAGGAAAAGATAAGCTTGATGGAAGATGTAGAAAGAATTACCCGCCATGATTTAAAAAATCCCCTCAATGCAATTATAAACTTTCCGGACATGGTAAGATTATTCGGTACGGTAAATGAGAAGCAAGAGAAATTTCTTCACAACATCAAGTTGGCCGGTTTGCAGATGTTAAATATGATTAACCGCTCTTTAGATATGGTTAAAATGGAAAGAGGAACTTATATTTTATCACCTATCCGTCTGGATATAATAAAAATTATACAGAACATAATCAAAGATAGCTCCAGGATTCTGGAAGCTAAAAGCCTCCATACCAAAATATTTTTACACGGAGAAGAAATAAACCCCGGTGACTTTTTTTATCTTTTAGGAGAAGAACTACTCTGTTATTCCATGCTTTCCAACCTGTTTCAAAATGCCATTGAGGCCTCTCCCGAAAATGCCAGAATCGACTTTTCTATAAGCAGGGAAGAAAAATTTGCAATTATCAGCCTTCATAACTCAGGAGCTGTTCCGGAAGAAATCCGAGAAAATTTCTTTGAAAAATACATAACTTTCGGAAAAGGAAACCAGGGAACTGGACTCGGAACCTACAGTGCAAGGCTGATAGCAGAAGTTCAAAAAGGAAGTATCAGCATGACAAGTGGAGAAGAAGAAACCACCATCATCATCACCCTTCCCATTTCCTGAAAATCTCTCAGCTCAGCTCATCTTACCTGTTATTAATCCTTATAAAATAAAAAATGTGTTTGGCAGGGGAAGACTTATAAAATATCTATACTTAAAACTAAAAAAAAGAAATTTCTATGCTTTTAGGTAAATCGCAATCTATTATTTCATTTCTTCCCCCGGAAACCATTCCCCTTATCATTTTGTTCGTTTCAATAATCACTCTGACCATTATCATTGAGCGTTTCATCTTCTTTTTAAGACAAAGTTCTCTAAAAACAGAAGATATTCGCAGAATCAGAAACTATCTGAAAAGCAGGCAGTTTGATGAAGCAGAAAAGGCTTTAAGTTCCGTGGGGAAAAACCCCGCCATTCAGGCATTAAAAGCCGGTATTCAAGCAATTCAGGTCGGTCAGGCAGAAAACTTACGACAGGAAATCGAAACAGAGGGTTATATTCAGATAACTCGAATGGAACGCTTCCTCACCGGACTTGGAACTATTGCTACGATTACCCCCCTTTTAGGAGTTCTGGGAACTGTAACCGGTATGATACGTTCCTTCGAAGAAGGAGTTGGAACTAAGAATGCAGAAGTGGGTATCAGTGAAGCTCTGGTCACTACTGCCATGGGACTGGCTGTAGCCATACCTGCTTATGTTTTTTACAACTATTTTGTTCGAAAAAAAGAAGATAGAATTATAGAAATCGAGACTTTGAGCGAACAGGCTCTGGAGATTCTCGAACCCAAATAAGCCTATGAAATTCCGAAGAACGAGCAAGACTTTTGATAGGATTGACATTACCTCTCTGATTGATGTAATTTCCTTTATTGTGATCTATTTTTTACTCAATGCTACCCTGCAAAAATCGACTTCTATTAAAATTGAACTTCCCCGTTCCAGCACAAGAGCAGCCAAGGTAGAAAAACAGGAAGAACTCATTATTACTGTTAACAAAGAAGGGAGAATCTTTATGGATAAGGATCCAACTCCCATATCACTTGAAGCTGTTCCGGAGAAAATAAACCAATTTTTAGGCCCTAAAGAAAAGCGCGATCCTAAGAAGAACAGGGTAATTATTCGTGGCGACAAAGGAGCCAGTTACCAGACTGTAGTAAAAGTAATTGATAAGCTCAACGAAGCCGGAGTCAAACGTTTTAACCTGTCTATGGTAAAATCCTCTACCCCATAAATTACTCCGGGTTCATTTGAAAAGAAAACTAAGCTTACAACTTCTTTCTATTTTTACTTTAAGCGTTCTTATTCTAGCGCTGGGGAACCTTTCAAGGGTTTTTTCAAACCGTGCTGAATACATGGGAAAAGTAATAAAGAAAATTGAATTTCAGGGGAATATTAATACGGATAGTTCTGACATCCTTTCGTACCTCGAAATGCGAGAAGGGATTATCCTGACAGATGTCCTGGTGAATAATGACTTGAAAGCTCTCTTTGCTACGGGTTTCTTTTACTTCATAGATATACAGGCCGAAAAAATTGACGATGAATCGGTAAAGATTATTTTCCTTTTAAAAGAGAGGCCCAGAGTCGAGGAAATCGAATTCATTGGAGCAGAAGAAGTTTTCCCCTCTGATCTCAGGGATAAAATGCCTTTAAAAGAAAACGAGGTAATAACACCGGAGAAAGTAAATCTTACCAGAGAAGTGATTCTAAAGAAATACCGGGATGAAGGCTTTTTTCACGCCTATGTGCGTTTTGAGGTCAGCAAGGTAAACCCGGATACCAACACTGTAAAAGTAAAATTCATTATCGATGAAGGGGATGAAATTCCAATTTCCAAAATTAACATCATCGGAACCAAGCACATCGATGCCTCTGAAATCATGGGATTTCTTGAACTAAAAGAATCCGGATTAATTGAAACCGGGGCTTTTAAAGAAGCTTCCTTTGAAACCGACAAACAAAAAATCGTAGCCTACATGAAATCCAAGGGCTTCTTAGACGCAGAAATACAGGAAGATGGCACAGGCTGGGAAATCCGCTGGGCCAATCCCAAGAAGAAAGATAAACGGGTCATTATTGTCAACTTCAAAGTCTTTGAAGGGGAAATCTATTATTATAATGGATATACTACCCAGCACGATTATGCAATGACCAATGATGGAATCCCTATATTCATAAACAAAGAAGAAAATAAAGAACTGATTGAACAATATCGCTCCGGCAGTATCAAACTCGATGAATTCAAAAAAGAACTTAAAACGATCTACACTGTAAATCAACTGGAAAACCTTTATGAATATACCGATGGTGACGTAGGGGAAGTTTTTGATGAACTAAAGCTTATGCGGGACAGGGCTATGATTAACGAGCTCTATAGTAGTAAAGGTTATCTTTACGCCCAGGTAAACATGGAAAGAACGATGATCGAGTTAAACGATACTGAATTAAAATCCTATGAAACCTGCTCCGCCTCCGGTATGAATCAGGAGAATTGTGCCGAATTACAGGAAAAACTCCATATTAAAGAATTACGAGAAATTCTGATAGAAAGCCCTGACTATGAGGGAAGAAAATATGTCCATGTAGATTTTACTATCAAGGAAAACCATTTAGGTTATATCGAAAATATCATCATCAAAGGTAATAAAAAGACACTCGATAAGGTAATTCGTCGGGAGTTACTGTTTAAACCCGGTGATCTGTTTAACTCGGCTTTGATTAATCGTTCGAGGGAAAGAGTTTACAACCTTGGCTACTTTAAAGAAGTAAACTTAAGCTACAGACCCGGTTCCGATGAGTCCAAGATCAATGTAATCATTGACGTTCAGGAACAACCTACCGGAACCATTTCCATGGGTGGGGGATACGGAACAGTTTCCGGATTTTCTATCTTTACCGAACTGGGAGAAAACAACCTGAATGGAACCGGTCAGAGGGTTAACGGTCGGATTGAATTTGGTCCTTTACGTAAACTATTCCAATTGAGCTGGACAGAACCCTGGCTGAATGATAAACCCTGGGCTCTAACTTTGAGTATGTTTTATTCGACAACAACCATTCCCGTAGCTGCCACATCCATCACGGATACAACCAGTCAGTCCATTATTAAAGAATCAGCTTCCTACGACCGGACAGGCCTCGGATTCTCAGTGGGTGTAAGTCATCGTTTCTGGATAAACTGGACACATTTTCATATATATTCACCCAGTTTTTTTGAATCTACAAATCCGACCTCTTTAGCGGATGATGCGATTCGAGCCGAGGTAAGCCGGGGCTGGCGATTCCGCTCCGAATTCACAAATGGAGTCGCCTACGATAACCGGGATAATATTTTCAATTCCACCCGTGGTTTAAATGCCTCCTTTTCTGTTACCAATGCCGGGCAAATGCTCGGAGGTAATTCCCACTTTAACCGTTACACCATGCTGGCGGAATATTATCATACCTGGTTTGACTATACTTTCTTTGGCCTGATTCGAAGTAATACCCTGAGAAAATGGAAGGTAGTTCAGCAATTCAGGAGTTATAATATTCTAACATACGAAAAGCCACCCTACTATAATCGTCCCCCCGATGATCCTATTTTTAATACAAGAGAACGAGAAAAACGCAGTAATCCTTATATACAACAGCAGGATATGCAGTTCCTCGGTGGATATGAATACTTACGTGGCTGGGACTTTCAGGATTCTCTCTACCCATCTGAATGGAGAAATGGTGGGAACCACAGGATGGTTTTAAATACAGAACTTCGCTTCCCGATTGAACCAAGTTTACTCTGGCTTGTCATGTTTTTGGATGCCGGGGCTCTATTTGAAGAAACCAATCGCTATGTTGGAACCCGAAGAGAATACGCAGATAATTACGATTACATTGCTATTGATAGACGTTTACAGGGCTATCTGGCTGATCCCATAGGTCAGTACTATATTGAAAACTATTACCAGAATACTTTTATCAAACGACCGGAAAATCCTTATATCTCGGAAGATCCGAGCCGCCTTGTACTTCGTTCCATACACGATGTGGCTATAGACAAATTTAAATTCTCCTGGGGTGTAGGACTCCGTATCCAGATCCCGGTTTTACCCCTGCGTTTGTTCTTCGCCCAGAGGCTTCATTACACTAAAAATTCTGCAAAGCCCTTTGAACCTTATAAAATTTCTAAGAACTTTCGCTTCGTTTTCGGTATAGGGGATTACAGATTCTAAATTTAGATTCACTTGAAACGATATACAAAAAGTTCTTAGTCGCTCAAGAGAGGAGTTCACAAGAGAACCCTCAATACTTCGGATAAAGGTAATATAATGATACAGAATAATTATTTTTCAGATAACCCGGACCTAATGCTTCATTTTGAAAAGCTTATAAACTGGCAGGAAGTCATACAGGAATACGAAGCTGAATTTGAGGATGCAAAAAAATACAAAGAAACAGGTCTTGCAAGCCTGGAAATGGCCCCCTCTTCCCTTTCTGAAGCCATAGATTACTATCACGAAGTCTTGAGCCTGATAGGAGAGCTTTGCGGTAACAAAGTATCGGCTCATATAGCAGATTTTGAAGCGGAGGGTCTGCATTATAGCGATGGAAAGGTAAAGCATCCGGAGAAGATGGCAGAACTCATCCATTCCTTTCATGAATCAGGACTTGTAGCAGCTTCATTTAAAAGAGAATACGGTGGGATGGGTCTTACACAAGTAGCCAAAACTTTGCTTCTCGAAATGGCTTATCGTTGTGATACTTCTTTTGCTGTAGCTATGGGAAGTGTCAACCTCGCCTCCATTCTACAGGATTTTGCTACAGAAGAACAAAAACAAAGAATTATTCCGAAACTTATTCAAGAACGATATTCCGTAACCATGGGGCTAACAGAACCCAATTTTGGTTCTGACTTAGCAGCCGTACAAACGAGGGCTGAACTCAAAGAAGGACAATGGTATATTAGCGGAACCAAACGATTTCAAACTATGGCTTGCGGCTTAAATGGGGATCCGGCTGCGATACTTTGCCTGGCCCGAACCGGTTCTCCTACAAGTGGTGCTAAGGGACTCTCATTTTTTCTTGTAGATAGCAAGCATTATGAAATAGCAGGATTAGAGAAAAAAATGGGTTTAAAAACCTCAGCAACCTGCGAAGTAGTTCTGGATAAATCTCCTGCGGAATTATTAGGACAACAGGGATATGGTTTGACTCGTTATGTAATGGGAATGCTGAATGGTGCACGTATGTCTGTAGCTGCTCAGGGAGTAGGCATTGCAACTGCTGCTTATGAAGAAGCCAGAAAATATGCAAGTGAGCGAACTCAATTCGCTAAAACTTTAGAGAAGATTCCGGTTATTCATAATATCTTAAATCGAATGCAAAGAGAAATTGCAGGTATGAGAAGTCTAATGTTAGAAGCAGCCAGAACAGTAGATTTGTATGCCTGGCGAAGCTTACGTGGAAAATCCGAAGGAAGAGACGAGAAAGAATTAAGAAAAGATTCTCATATTCAATTCTGGAATTCTATATCCTCAACCATTACACCCTTAGCAAAGTATTATAATGCTGAAATGGCGAATACGATCTGTTATGATGCTATCCAAATCTTTGGAGGTGCCGGCTTTTGTGAAGATTATGAGGTGGCACGACTATACCGGGATGTTCGTATTGCTACCATCTGGGATGGAACATCACAGATCCAGGTAAATGCAGCCATAGGTGCAGTTCAAACCGGCCTGAGTGGTAAAGGTCCTTTTAGCCAGTATTTACAGGATAAATTAAATAAAATAAAGCCCTCAATCGAGTTGCTGGAAATTTTTAAAAATTGCAAGTATCTTGCGGAACTCTATAAGAAATTAGAACCAGAGAAAAGGGAAATTTCTAGTGAATATCTCATTCTCTCTGTCAGTCGCTTTCTCATAGGTTTGTTATACGAAGAGCAGGAAACAAAACTTGACTCAGAAGAAATTCTCGAAACGCGTAGAGCCTGGAGAAAAGAATTTAATATTGAAACCCTGGCAAAAGTTGAATCTTTTTTACGTATTATGAACTACTCTATTGGTTCTTAGATTAAAGCTCCGTTTTTCAGGGAATGCGAACCATCGGTGGGTTCGCTTAGATATAATGATACCATCCGAACTCCTTTTTTGACAGCCTCTTAGGAGAAATAAAGTTTCCCGCCTCTCAGGAAGGATTACTTTTTTTCTTGCATATTTTGACAATAATTTAATAATTTATTTCCTTTTTACGTCTCTTAGCTCTAGGAGTTCTGTCATGAAAACATTGAAAATCCTCTTTCTATCCATCTTTTTACTCTTTTCCACCAACCAGTGTACTTCCTGGCCTTCCTTAATTTTCTTCGTTTTAGGTGGCGGTGGAGGTGGTGGAGGTGCTTTATTGCTTCCTCCAGGAGGCGGCAGTTCTACAGAAACAGGCACTGAAACGGGAACAGCTACTGTTACAGGTACCGGAACAGGCACAGAAACTGGTACGGGAACAGGCACGGGAACCGGTACCGGTGTAGCGACTACCACTCCGACGATTATTTCTAGTACAACTACCCAGGGAAGCGGTAATTATACAGTAGGAGCTGTCATTGAAATTAAGATTAATTTCTCTGAAGCAGTTACAGTAAGCGGAACTCCTAAAATCACTTTAAATAATGGCATTACTGTAAACTACTCTTCCGGAACGGGAAGTAGCACCCTCGTTTTTACTTATACAGTATCGTCTCTCGACGATTATAACGGTTTGGATCTGGCCAGCACTTCGGCCCTTTCCTTGAATGGTGGAAGTATTAAAAACGCCGATTCCTCTAAAGACGCTGACATCACAACTCCTACTCCCGGCTCTGCTACTTCTATCAGTGGCAACCAGAGTATTATCATAGACACCTTGCCACCAACTGTATCCTCAGTGACCTCGAGCACTCCTAATGGAACTTATTCTAATTTATCTTCAACAAATAGCATCAGCGTTCAGGTTAAATATAATGAAACTGTTTCTGTAAGCGGAACTCCGAGATTAAAATTAAATACAACTCCCAATCAATATGCTACCTATACTTCCGGTTCAGGAACTGATACTTTAACCTTTACCTATACAATTCAAGCTGGAGATGCCAGTAATGATTTGAACTATGTAGACACAGCCAGCCTTGAGCTAAACGGAGGCTCTATTCGGGATCAGGCAACAAATAATGCAAGTCTAAGCCTACCGGCTACAACAAGTGCTTCTTCTTTAGGAATATCAAAAGATATTGTTATCAATACAAATGTCGTAGTAGTTTCTTCCGTAAACTCTTCAACAACAGATGGTACATACAAAGCCGGTCAATCAGTCAGCATCCAGGTAAACTTTTCTAATGCTGTTGATGTAACCGGAACCCCTACTCTTACACTCGAAACCGGGACCACGGATCGTACAATAAACTATGTTTCCGGAACCGGGACCAATGCTTTAACTTTTACTTATACAGTTCAGACAGGCGATACAACATCTGATCTCGACTATACCTCCTCTACAGCTCTAAGTCTTAACGGAGGAACAATCAAAGCCAGTTCCAATGCAACAGATGCTATCCTTACCCTCGCTATTCCCGGAGCTGTAAACTCTTTAGGGGCCAACAAGGCTATTGTCATTGACACTACTGCCCCTACTGTAAGCAGTGTTACATCATCCAAAGTCGATGGAAGTTATAAAGCAGGAGAGGTTATCGATATCTTAATTAGCTTCAGTGAAAATATTACCGTTACAGGAACTCCCACACTCACCCTCGAAACCGGTGGAACCGATGCAGTTGTGAATTATTTAAGTGGTTCCGGGGGCAATACTTTAACCTTCCGTTATACTGTAGGTGCGGGACATGCCACATCTGATCTGGACTATGTAGCTACAAACTCTCTGGTATTAAATGGAGGTAGCATTAATGATCCGGCTGGTAACGCAGCTACACTTACTTTACCTACTCCCGCAGCAGCAGGATCTTTAGGTGCTAACAAAGCCATTGTTATCGACACTACTGCTCCGACCGTTACCAATGTAACTTCTTCTACTACCAACGGAACCTACAAAGCCGGGCAGTCAGTCAGCATTCAGGTGACTTTTTCGGAAACCGTTACAGTCAATACAACCGGAGGAACTCCCACACTCACCCTCGAAACCGGAACTACCGATAGAAATGCAAGTTATGCTTCCGGTTCGGGAACCAATACTTTAACTTTTACTTATACAGTTCAGGCTGGCGATACCAGTGCTGACCTCGACTACGTTGCTAATAACTCACTTGCACTGAACGGGGGAACCATACTTGATGCAGCTTCTAATGCAGCTACTCTGACATTAGCGAATCCCGCTGCGGCAAATTCTCTCGGTGCCAACAAAGCAATAGTCATTGATACTACAGCACCTACTGTTACCAATGTGACCTCTTCTACTGTCAATGGAACTTATAAAGTCGGACAGTCAGTCAGTATTCAAGTGACTTTCTCGGAAGTTGTTACCGTGAATACAACCGGTGGTATTCCAACACTCACACTCGAAACAGGAGCCACTGATAGAAATGCTACCTACGATTCCGGTTCAGGTTCCAATACTTTAACTTTTACTTATACAGTTCAGGCTGGCGATACCTCTTCTGATCTCGACTACGTCGCTAATAATTCACTTGCCTTAAACGGTGGAACCATTAACGATGCGGGAGCAAATGCTGCTACATTGACTCTTGCAAACCCCGCTGCGGCAAATTCTCTCGGTGCCAATAAGGCCATTGTCATCGACACTACTGCTCCGACCGTTACCAATGTAACTTCTTCTACTACCAACGGAACCTATAAAGCCGGTGATTCGGTAAGCATTCAGGTGACTTTTTCGGAAACCGTTACAGTCAATACAACCGGAGGAACTCCCACACTCACCCTCGAAACCGGAGCAACCGATAGAAATGCAAGTTATGCTTCCGGTTCGGGAACCAGCACTTTAACTTTTACTTATACCGTTCAGGCTGGTGACACCAGTGCTGACCTCGACTACGTTGCCAATAACTCTCTTGCTCTAAATAGCGGGACCATTAAAGACGCAGTGGGCAATGATGCAACTCTTACTCTGGCCACACCCGGCAACACCGGCTCCCTGGGAGCCAATAAGGCGATTGTAATTGATACGACTTCTCCAACTGTTACAGGTGTCACCTCAAGCAAAAGCAACGGAACATATAAAGCAGGAGAATCAATTGATATAGATATTTCCTTTTCAGAGGCTGTTACAGTAGTAACTACAGGAGGAACACCGACTATAACACTGGAAACAGGAACAACAGATCAAAGCGTAACTTACACTTCAGGTAGTGGTTCAACCACCCTCACTTTCTCCTACACAGTACAGGCGGGTGATACAAGTTCCGATCTGGACTATGTAGCAAATAACTCTCTTGCTCTAAATAGCGGGACCATTAAAGATTCAGTGGGTAATGATGCAACTTTAACCTTACCCAACCCGGCTGCTACAAACTCTCTGGGGGCAAACAAAGACATTATTATAGATACAGCAGCTCCAACCGTTACCAATGTAACTTCTTCTACTACCGATGGGACTTATAAAGTCGGTGATTCGGTAAGCATTCAGGTGACTTTTTCGGAAACCGTTACCGTGAATACAACCGGTGGAATTCCATCCTTAACTCTCGAAACCGGAACTACTGATAGAAATGCTACCTACGCTTCAGGAAGTGGAACCAATACTTTAAATTTTACTTATACAGTTCAGGCTGGCGATACCTCTTCTGACCTTGACTACGTCGCCAATAGCTCTCTCGCTCTAAATAGCGGGACCATTAACGATGCAGCAGGCAATCCGGCCACACTTACTCTGGCAAATCCGGCAGCAGCAGGCTCTTTAGGTGCCAATAAGGCCATTGTCATCGATACGACAGTTCCGACTGTTACCGGTGTAACCTCTTCTACTGCCAATGGAACTTATAAAGTCGGGCAATCAATCAGCATTCAGGTGGTTTTCTCGGAAGTTGTTACCGTGAATACAACCGGTGGTATTCCATCCTTAACCCTCGAAACCGGAACCACCGATAGAAATGCTACCTACGATTCAGGAAGTGGAACCAATACTTTAACTTTTACTTATACTGTTCAGACAGGTGATACCTCTTCTGACCTCGACTATGTAGCGAATAATTCTCTTGCTCTAAATAGCGGAACTATTAACGATACAGCAGGAAACCCGGCCACACTGACTCTCGCAAACCCGGCAGCAGCAGGTTCCCTGGGTGCCAATAAGGCCATTGTCATCGATACGACCGTTCCAACTGTTGCCAATGTTACTTCATCAAAAGCTGATGGAAGTTATAAAGCCACTGAAGTAATCGATATTACTATTACTTTCAGTGAAAATGTTACCGTAACAGGCACACCCCAAGTCACCCTCGAAACCGGTGGAACCGATGCTGTCGTAGACTACTTCGGTGGTTCAGGTAGTAACACTTTAACTTTCCGTTATACTGTGGGAGCCGGTCATACAAGTGCCGACTTAGATTACATCAGCACTACCGCATTGGCTCTAAATAGCGGAACTATTAATGATGCAGCAGGCAATCCGGCAACACTTACTCTCGCAGCACCCGGTGCTGCCAACTCACTGGGTGCTAACAAGGCTATTGTCATCGACACGACCGTTCCGACTGTTACCAATGTAACCTCTACTAAAGCTGATGGAACTTACGGTATTAGCGAATCTATTGATATTACAATTACTTTCAGTGAAAATGTTACCGTAACAGGCACTCCCCAAATCACCCTCGAAACCGGTGGAACCGATGCTGTCGTAGACTACTTCGGTGGTTCAGGTAGTAACACTTTAACTTTCCGTTATGCTGTGGGTGCAGGACATACCACATCCGACCTCGACTACGTTGCCAATAACTCTCTTGCTCTAAATAGTGGAACTATTAACGATACAGCCGGAAACGCTGCTACGCTTACTCTTGCAAACCCGGCAGCAGCAGGCTCTTTAGGTGCAAACAAAGCCATTGTCATTGATACTACAGTACCGACTGTTACCAATGTAACTTCTTCTACTACCGATGGAACCTATAAAGCCGGTGATTCAGTCAGCATTCAGGTGACCTTTTCGGAAGCTGTTACGGTAAATACAACCGGAGGAACTCCGTCTTTAACCCTCGAAACCGGAGCAACCGATAGAAATGCTACCTATGCTTCCGGTTCAGGAACCAGTACTTTAACTTTTACTTATACAGTTCAGGCTGGTGACACCAGTGCTGACCTCGACTACGTTGCCAATAGCTCACTTGCTCTAAACAGCGGAACCATTAACGATGCAGCCGGAAACGCTGCTACGCTTACTCTTGCAAACCCGGCAGCAGCAGGCTCTTTAGGTGCAAATAAGGCTATCGTGATTGATACTGCTGTTCCGACCGTGACAAACGTATCTTCTTCTACTGCCGATGGGACCTATAAAGCCGGGCAGTCAGTCAGCATCCAAATTACCTTCTCCGAAGCGGTTACGGTAAATACAACCGGAGGAACTCCGTCTTTAACCCTCGAAACCGGAGCAACCGATAGAAATGCTACCTATGCTTCCGGTTCAGGAACCAATACTTTAACTTTTACTTATACAGTTCAGGCTGGTGATACAAGTGCTGACCTCGACTATGTTGCTAATAACTCTCTTGCTCTAAATAGCGGAACCATTAACGATGCAGCCGGAAACGCTGCAACGCTTACTCTTGCCAATCCGGCAGCAGCAGGTTCTTTAGGTGCCAATAAAGCTATTGTAATTGATACTACCGTTCCGACTGTTACCAATGTAACTTCCACAAAAGCTGATGGCAGTTATAAAGCCAGTGAAGTAATCGATGTTACGATTACTTTCAGCGAAAATGTTACCGTAACAGGAACTCCACAAATCACCCTCGAAACCGGATCAACCGATGCAGTCGTAGACTATTTCGGTGGTTCCGGTAGTAACACCTTAACTTTCCGTTACACTGTGGGTGCAGGACATACCACATCTGACCTCGACTACGTTGCCAATAACTCACTTGCTCTAAATAGCGGAACCATCAATGATGCAGCCGGTAACGCAGCTACCCTGACTCTTGCCAATCCGGCAGCAGCTGGTTCCTTAGGTGCCAATAAAGCCATTGTCATTGATACTACCGTTCCTACTATAGTCGGTGTTACATCCAGTAAAGCCAACGGTAGTTATAAGGCAGGTGATACAATTGATATTGAAGTCTCTTTTTCAGAAGCAGCATTTGTCACAGGTAGCCCCTATATCACCCTCGAAACAGGAGCAACTGATAGAAATGTAAGTTATACTTCCGGTAGCGGCAGCAGTACCTTAGTTTTTAGCTATACAGTGCAGGCAGGTGATACAAGTGCTGATTTAGATTATATTAGCAATTCTGCCCTGGTTCTGAATAGCGGAACCATTAATGATACAGCAGGTAACCCGGCCACACTCACTCTTGCGGCTCCCGGTGCTGCAAACTCTCTAGGTGCCAATAAGGCTATTGTCATTGATACTACCGTTCCGACTGTCAGTAGTGTAACTTCTACCAAAGCTGATGGAAGCTATAAGGCAGGAGATGTAATTGATGTGACCATTACTTTCAGCGAAAATGTTACTGTAACAGGCACTCCGCAAATCACCCTCGAAACAGGTGCAACCGATGCAGTCGTAGACTACTTCGGTGGTTCAGGTAGTAATACTTTAACTTTCCGTTATACAGTAGCTGCCGGCCATACAAGTGCCGACTTAGATTACATCAGCACTACCGCATTGGCTCTAAACAGTGGAACCATTAACGATGCAGCCGGTAACCCGGCCACACTCACTCTCGCTGCTCCCGGTGCTGCAAACTCACTGGGTGCCAATAAAGCCATTGTGATTGACACAAGCGTTCCGACTGTTAGTAATGTTACTTCTTCAACCACAGATGGAACCTACAAACTGGGTGATTCTATTAGCATTCAAGTAGTTTTCTCTGAAAACGTGAATGTCTCAGGTACTCCACTTTTAACCCTGGAAACCGGGACTACAGACAGGACAGCAAGCTATGCTTCCGGAAGCGGAACCAATACTTTAACTTTTACTTATACAGTTCAGGCAGGAGACAATAGCACCGATCTGGATTATACAGCTACTACTTCTCTCGCTCTAAATGGAGGAACCATTAAGGACACAGCTTTAAATGATGCCACATTGACTCTTTTTAGCCCAGGAGCCACAAACTCATTAGGTGCCAATAAAGCCATCGTGATTGATGGTATCGTTCCGACCGTTACCAATGTAACATCTACAAAAGCTGATGGAACTTATGGTTCGGGAGTCAGTATCGATGTAACAGTCACATTCTCTGAAGCCGTTACGGTCAATACAGGCGGTGGCACTCCGTACTTGACTCTTGAAACAGGAACTACAGACAGGAATGCTACCTACGCTTCAGGAAGTGGAACCAACACTTTAACTTTTACTTATACAGTACAAAATGGCGATAGTAGTGCAGACCTCGATTATACAGCTACCACGGCTCTCGCTCTAAGTGGAGGAACTATAAAGGATACAGCTTTAAATGATGCCACATTGACCCTTTTTAGCCCCGGAGCCACCAACTCTCTTGGTGCCAATAAAGCCATCGTGATAAATGCAGCAGTACCGGAGATTAACTTTACTTCTGCATCCAGTGCAAATAGTGAAAGCACAACTTCTGTAAATATTCCTGTTGCTCTTTCTCTTTCCACCGCTTCAACCGTGACTGTAAACTATGCCGTTACAGGAGGAACAGCAACAGGTAGCGGAACTGACTATACACTTGCATCAGGAACTTTAACATTTACCAACGGAGCCTCTCCTCAAAATATAGCCCTTACTGTTGTAAATGATTCTCTCGATGAAAGTAATGAAACAATAATCATTACTTTAAGTTCTCCTAGTGCTACGGCGACCCTTGGTTCTACCAATGTCCATACTTACACAATCACGAACGATGATACAGCCGGCGTCACCCTTTCTAAAACCACTTCCAGTGCAACAGAAGGAGGAAGTTCCGATTCGTATACAGTTGTTTTGAATACTCAACCTACAGCAGATGTTAGTATAAGTTTCGGAACCAGCCCTCAACTATCCAACGTATCACCGGTAACCTTCACAACCTCTGATTGGAATACTCCAAAAACCGTGAATGTGGTGGCAATCGATGATAGTATAGAGGAAGGCAACACTTATACACATAACCTGACTCATTCTGCATCCAGTTCAGATTCTAAATACAATGGGATTTCTATCAGCGACAACGTAGTAACAATCACCGATAATGATACAGCAGGAATTACGATTTCCAAAACCACAGCAGCTGTAACAGAAGGTGGAACTACAGACTCATATACTCTCGTTCTCACTTCAGAGCCTACAGCTGATGTGACCATTGCTTTCAACACTGGAACACAGGTTACAGCAATTACTTCGCTTGTTTTCACTTCTTCTAACTGGAGTACGGCTCAAACCGTAAATGTTTCAGCCATTGATGACTCCAATATTGAAGGCACACATACACAAAACATTGTTCATACGGTTACAAGCTCCGATACCTACTATAATAATTTTAGTATCAGCAACAATGCTGTAACGATTACAGATAATGACGTAGCCTCTATATCCATCACCCAATCCGGTGGAAGCACTAATGTTACGGAAGGAGGTAGCACAGACACCTATACAGTAGTTCTTACAGCAGCACCCACAGCAACAGTAACAGTAAGTGTGGCGATACCTAATAGCCAGGTAACAGTAAGCCCGACAGATTTAACTTTTACTACAGGTGACTGGAACTCCGCACAGACAGTAACCGTTACAGCAGTAAACGATGCTATCGCAGAAGGAAATCATACTTCGGCCATCAATTATACAGCCAGTAGCACGGACGGAAACTATAATGGGAAAACTGCCAGTGTGACTGCTAATATAACCGACAACGATTCGGCAGGTGTTAGTATTGTTGAATCTTCCTCTTCAACCGATGTAACCGAGGGAGGAACAACAGATACTTATACAGTTGTTTTAACTTCAGCTCCTACAAATGATGTAACCATAACTGTCACCGGAAATGCAGATGCATCTGTTAGCCCCACTTCCTTAACCTTCACTTCCGGCAACTGGAGTACAACTCAGACCGTAACTGTAACGGCTGTGGATGATACGATTTATGAGGGAACACAGACTGCTACGATAACACATTCGGCCAGTAGTTCAGATGGTAATTACAATGGAATCAGTATCGCTTCCGTTACAGCCAATGTTACCGATAATGATTCGCAACCTACTATTAGCATCAATGATGTAGCAGTAACAGAAGGAAACTCCGGCACTGTAGATGTGATTTTTACTGTAAGTCTATCCCATCAATCTGAATCAGCCATCAGTGTAAACTATGCAACTGCGGACAATACAGCAACCACGGCTGATTCCGATTACACAGCTATTAGCTCAACTGCCCTTAACTTCGCAGCCTTAGATACTTCTAAAACGATTACAGTTGTTGCAAACGGAGACACAAAAGATGAAAACAATGAAACCTTCTATGTAAACCTGAGCGGAGCAACAGGAGCCACTATTTCGGATAGTCAGGGTAGTGGAACAATAAACAACGATGATACGGCTCCAACTGTGCAATTTGCATCTGCTACCAGTAATTCTACTGACGAAAGCACAAACAACAGGTTAATTACCCTGAATCTTTCTGCTGCTTCCGGAAAAACCGTAAGTGTAGTAGTTACAGATGCAGGCGGTACTGCAACTTCCAGCACTGACTATACAGCCATAGGTTCTCCTTTAACTGTAAACTTCTCCGCAGGAACCACTTCTCAAACCGTTACTATAGCGGTAATTCAGGACTTAATTTATGAATCGGGAAATGAAACAGTAGTACTAACTTTGAGCTCACCAACAAATGCAACACTCGGAACACAAACCACCCACACATTCACCATTATTGATGATGAAATCGGAATCAGTTCTGCTCAGACTATGGATTGTGATAATAATGGTAAAATTGATCACTACAAATTGACTTTCAGTGCTGCCGTTACCGATTCTACCTTCCCCGGTTATTCTGTAGATGCTCTCGGAACAGCTACCACCCACTGGTTAATAGCAGGATACAGCAATGTGGCCTTACATCATGGAACAGCAGTCAACTCAGCCTGTGGTGTAACAGATGCAGTTAATGATACTGTTCTTTATCTTAGCTTTACAGAAGGTGCCGGATACGATACAGGGGCCAAACCCGACCTGACTACTTCCACTACACCTACTCTCACAGGTGCCACAGGAACTGTTGCTCAAGCTTTCTCAGCTTCTGTCACGGAAGCTGACACAGCCAAACCGGTTGTAGTAAGTGCTACAGGAAATAGTGCAAGCAATATACTATCTGTCACTTTTTCCGAACCAGTTTACGGAGCAAGTGGTTCACCCGCCTGCGGAGGTGGTGGCGGAGATTTAGGAACTTCTACCTTAACTTATTCTAACTTAAGTGCCGGAGGAGCGACTTCTATTACTGCAATGGGTACTGATACCTGTGGAATTGATAATACAGCTAAATATTTACTTGATACAGCTTTCAACTCAGGAGATAATGGAGTGGATACGGTAGCTGCTTCCGGTAATATTTATGATGCAGCCAATAACACAGGTAATCCAACAACAAAAACTGTTTCTATTACAATAGGACCTGTTATCACCCAAATCTATCAATATGATGTGGACAGTGATGGTAAGATCGATCAGATAAAGGTCCTATTCTCTTCTAATATTCAAGATAGCTCAATTACTGACGCTGAAGCAGGACGATTTAGTCTTGATGGAACTGCATTAGTTAAGATAGATAGCACTGCCGGAGGTACTGGCACAATCACATCTCCGAATGATGATCCTGGTATTTCGAGCGACAACATTGTCACTGTTATCACTGACGACTTTAGTGTATCCGGAACTGAGAAAAAATCCATGTCTTTCACAATGCAAAGCGGAAAATGGTTAGGTTCCGGAGTTGAATTACAATCGGTTGCTGATTTATCCGCTGAAATTATAGATAAGGCCCCACCCATTATTTTAACAGCAGTTGCGGCAGAAAATGCAACCGCAGGAGCAGGGATAGACTCAGATGATACTTTACTGATAACATTTTCAGAACCTACTAATAAACCAAATATTGACAATAACAATATAGCCAGCATATTATCATTAAGTTCCTCACACACCTGGAATGATATAAGCTCAGCTGTATGGAACGTTACAGGTGACAAATTAACCATAACCTTTGCAGGAACAGGTTCTCCAAGTATCAGTATAGGGGATTATATTACCATTCTTGGAACCATTACCGATACTGCAACAAGTCCCAACACCTCTGTAAACTTACAATCCCTGAATCCAATAAGCGGAAAGTTTGAAGTAGCTGTTCCTGTTTTAACAAATGCCAGTTCCATGAACCCGACTACAGTGCGAATAACTTACTCCTTACCGGTAAATGAAACACAGGCCACAACTATAGGAAACTATAAAATAGCTAATTCAACTTCCGTAACAGGTATTTGCTCAAATAATTCAAACTTTACAGGTACCAGTTCATCTCTAAGTATAACAGGGATTACAAAAATTGATGATAATACCTATGATCTAACAACCCTTACTCAGGTTAACGGCAACAGCTATACGGTATTAGCCGATAAATCAAGTATTACTCACAGGGATTATCCAAGCTATACCATAGCCTGTCCGAACAACGCCAACTTTGTAGGACAGGAAAAACTAAAAGTTTCAAATAGCGTTTGTATTGATTTAAAATCCCTAGTAGTAAGCTTCTCTAAACCCGTTAAAAGCGGTGTAAATTTAGCAAATTCAGCTGAATGTAACACTGTCAGCGAATGTGCCAGTAGATATACAGTTAAAGGAATTGTAAGCGGAACTGAAGTCGGAAACATAACTTCTGTAAAAGTATTAGATGGAACTGTATGTGGTGGACTTTCAGCAAATCCAAATAAAGTCTGTATAACACATGAACTCAACCAAAATGGTAGTATCTACACAATCATCGCAGCGAATAATACAAACGGAGATGGCTTTGATGATACTTCCTTTGGAGCCATACAGGATACAAGCGGAACTGAAAATTTACAAGCAACTCCAAAAGATCGCGGTAGCTTTACCGGTTGCGGAACCACTCCTCATAATTTCGTAGATGGTCCGGTTATCTCCGATCCGTTTGGCGATGGAACGGCATTCGGTTATTTAGAAAAATATAATAATAAAATATATATAGGTCCGAATAAAAATGGAAATGGAGCTACACGCTTTAATGCAGATGGCTCTTCTCCAGAAAATCTTACTTTCGAAATTTTAAAAGATACTACAGGAAGCAGACAGTCAGACAGCACCGCTTCCGCACCTTTCAACTCAATAGGCTCAACAGGTTGCACAGCTAATAATAATTCAACTGCCGGCTGTGGTCCCAATAATGAAAATGGTCGGGGTAATTTTGTTGTGGGTACATTCGGTGGAAACGAATATTTATTTATATCCGGCGTAAAAGACAGTAATAATGACTACCTCTATT
The DNA here is from genome assembly GCA_024233835.1 of Leptospiraceae bacterium. Classification (NCBI taxonomy): domain Bacteria; kingdom Pseudomonadati; phylum Spirochaetota; class Leptospiria; order Leptospirales; family Leptospiraceae; species Leptospiraceae bacterium. The sequence goes on along the minus strand of JACKPC010000003.1, from coordinate 335,351 downwards.
TTACAACTGATACAGATTCGGTATTAAACTTCGATTATCTTGATGCGAGTTGGGGATTCGATAACTATGATGGCTGCCGTGCATCCTGGAGTTCAAGCGTAGTATGGAATTCAGTTAGTGAATCTATCCACATCTTTAATGGAATTATTTACTGGAGTGTACCTGGAGCTGGAACAAACCGCCCTTTTCTTACCAAGATTAACACTCTGAACAATGAAATGGTCTGCGGTCCTGATGGAGGTTATATGAATATGAGATATATGACAGGAGTAGGAAGAATTGCAGCCACAAGGCCAGCTCAGCCTGATAATTTAGGAGGCTATTTTACTTCTTTTAATGATAGAGTCTATTTCATGAATTCAGGTTCAATATCTTTTAATACAAGTACCTGCAAAGAAGGTAATACCTATTCGGCAGGTGTTTGTGAACAAAATGGAGGTTTTATTCGTTCAACAAATAATGCTCCTACAAATTGCACCAGTTCTGCTTGTTCCGATTGGGTTGATATTACACCAAATTCAACCGATTATAAAAAATATTTTTCCATTGGTCTGGAAAAACTCACAGATCTTATTCCGGCCAATAAACCCATACCGGGTGCCACCGAGTTTCAGGGTAAATTATTCGTAATTCGAAATGCATGTATGCAGGCTCTCTGGGATAATAGCTGTGCTTTTTCAAGCAACTGTAGTGATGATATGCTTTGTCCTGCTGGACAGGAAGTTCCTCAGCTATGGAAATGCGATCCGGGCCTAAGCGGTAACGCTAATGAATGTGATTCTGGGGATTGGACTCTTGTGGCTCAAAATTCTTCTACAGGTAAAACAAACTTCGGAGATACTAATAATAATAAAATTACTATGGTTGCGGGTAATGGAGACTATCTATATGTGGGTTTTGACAATGTTTCAACAGGCATTGAAGTATGGAGAACCAATGTAACGAACCCGTCTTTAGAAAGCGATTTTAGTCAGATAGGTGGTGATGGATTCGGAAGTGGAACGAATATTACTGAAATCTATGATCATGTTTCCTTGAATAATGGTTCTGTCTATTATCTTTATTTGAGTATTGGGAAAAATAGTGTTCCGGTTCGAGTTCACAGACAGCAGAATATTGGACCGGTTGTTTTAAATAACATACTGCATCCCAAGGAAGAAACTAATCTCATTGCTTATATCGGTAAGTGGCAAAATTTGAAATATGCTATGGGATTCTTTATATTTGCATCATTTCTAATTCTGTTATTACATTACATACGAAATGCAAGAAAAAGTAGGTCTATATCCCCATGAAATAATGAGCACAAATAAACCATTTGAGCTTTTTCAAAATCTCTAAAAAATAATAGCTCCATTTTCCGGGGAAGTAGGCGAACCATCGGTGGTTCGCCTACGTTTAATAAAGTTTCCCACTTCTCTGGGAGAATTACTTTTTTTCTTGCATTTTTTAATAATAGCTTAATAATTTATTTCCTTTTTACGTCTCTTTGCTTTAGGAGTTCTGTCATGAAAACATTGAAAATCCTCTTTCTATCCATCTTTTTACTCTTTTCCACCAGCCAGTGTACTTCCTGGCCTTCCTTAATTTTCTTCGTTTTAGGTGGCGGTGGAGGTGGTGGAGGTGCTTTATTACTTCCTCCCGGAGGCGGAAGTTCTACAGAAACAGGAACCGGAACAGGTACAGAAACCGGAACAGGTACAGGAACAGCAACTGTTACAGGAACTGGGGGAACAGATGCTGCTACCGCCATCAGTATGTTGACCGCTAATGGTAATGGTTACCTCTACGTTGGTTTTGATGACCCCACCTACGGATTAAAAGTATTCCGTTATACAGGAACTACTCCCGGTGCTACTTCCGGAACCATGTCAAGTGCAAGCTGGACTCAACTCGGAACTGATGGACTCGGAGCCAGTGCTAAATATATCATGACTGCCGCTTCTCTCTATGACTCAGTATCAGATAAGAACTACCTCTACATTGTTATTGGTAACGAACTCGGCTCTTCTGCTATTAAGGTGGTAAGACAGGCTGACTAAAATTATCGGGCAGTATAAGCTGCCCGTTTTGTTATACTTTTTAAGGAGATTTTATGAAACCTTTACTCATCCTTCCCCTTCTTCTGCTGGGATTTTTAATATCCTGTAACCATGCAAGAATACGTTTCCCCAAAAAAGAAATTGCATTACAGGTAAAAGCTACACCCAAAGAGTGCCAGGGGAATTTGAAATCCAAGAAAGATAAAGATGCCTGTGAAGCTGCCAAAAAAAAGTTGGACGAAGAAATTGCAGCTCAAGCAGCCGAAAAAGAAAAGAACCCGGAAGTCAAAACCTATATTCAAAAGTTTTACGTCTGGGGTTACTATCCTAAGGCAATTAAGGTTGATATTACAAATGATTGTGCCGGAAGAGGAATACAGGAAGTATACCAGTTTGCTACCTGGCAACAGGAAGTCATAGGGCAGCTTGCTCTCGGAATGTATATGCCGAGAACCTTACGCGTAACCTGTTATTAAAGGAGAAAGATAATGAAATCCATATACATTTTTTTAGTAATCTTCTTCTCGCTTTTTATACTAAATTGCCAGACTACAGAAATTATTTTTAGTAATAACATCGCGAATGAAGCACCCGATAGAAAGGAAACAGAAAAACAAACCTATGCAAGTCTCGGTCTCGGAATTTATGAGTATACAAAACCTAAAGAAGCTTCCTGCGGCAATGATGTAGAAAAACTAATCATAAAACGAAATGCGGTAGATGCCACTATCTACTTTCTTATTGGTGGAATTTATACCCAGAGATCTATCTATGTCTACTGTAAAGATAAACTTCCGGCAACAGAAACTGTACCTGCAATAAAAGAAGAACCCAAAAAAGAAAAAAAGAAAAAGTAAACCTTCTAACTATATCATACTTGCATATTTTTTCCGATATTTATATGGATAATCAATATGCAAGTTTTCAAATTATACGTATTCCTCTTATTCTTTCTATCCTATACAATACATTCCGATCCCAATAAAAGTATACAGGGTTTTTACGGAGAAAAAGCCATAGGACTGAGTGGTGCCTATACTGCCCTATCTGATGACCCATCCGGACTTTATTATAATCCCGCAGGGATTGCATTTGCTATCAATGATAGTATCTCTGTAAATGCAAGTAGCTATCAAGTTTTCCGTAAAACATATGAAAACGTATTTGGACCAGGTCAAAGTTATACCAGAGAATCTAAAAACTTCTTACCCAATTTTATCGGTGTAATAAAGACATTCGATAAAATTAATGTAGGGTTTTCCGTAGTGAATGTATTATCCATGAAATATTATCTATCAGGTGAAAATAATCTTCCCCTGTATGAACCCAATGTTTTAAGTTATAAAGCAGATGCAACAGAAAACTCCCAGGCTTTTTTAATAGGACCCGGCTTGGGTTATAAACTAAGTTCAAAAATTTCTTTAGGCCTTAGTCTTTTTTATTCTTATGATTTTGAAGATTTGTTACTTACTGCTACTATAGACAAAAAAGATGGTTCCGTAACAAAAAACTCCATTAAAACAAAAAGGACAACAACAGGAATTCTACCCATCTTAGGAATGCAAATCCAGGCAAGCAATAAACTATCTATAGGATTTTCAATCAGGAGAAATGTTACCTATAGACATGAAAGATTCATGAATTCTAATACATTAAATGCTGAAGCCAATGGTTCGACATTTACACGTAATAAAGAATTTATAGAAGTATCTGACAGGACAGCTGTTGCATTTGATGAACCCGTAATGATATATTTTCCAAATCCTAAGGTTGGTAAAGTTCCTGAACTAACCGAGGGTAGATTGGGAATGGCTTATTTTTATTCCCCACGCTTTCTTTTCTCTACAGATATTATCTATACAAGCTCTTACTGGCATGCAAAAAGAACCCTGGGGTATACTACTCCTCTAAATGCTTTTGTTTCGGCTGATAATACCTCTATGAATAATATTAATAGACAATCAACGCTTAACTTCGCACTGGGAATGGAATTTTTCCTAACAGAAACTTTTGCTATTCGTTTAGGAACCTATACCAATTATAGTAATGCCGAAAGGCATAGTAACCTTCAAATGCAAATTAGCCGCTTTTACTCCAACCCCTATTCACCCCTACCACTCCCGGTAACAGACAAATTCTATTACATACCTACTTCAGAAAGAACTGAATTTATTGATAACTTCGGTTATTCCATAGGTTTTGCATTTGAATCTACGAGGAGTGTTATTAGTCTTAGTTTTATTATAGAAAAAGGAAGAGGGAGAGGGTTTGCTTTTAATAGCATGATTCCTCAAACTATAAAAGAACTCAATCTCAGTGCCTATTTTTCAGCCGGTACAAATTATTAATTGGAGAGAAGTCTATTTCCTTATTATAAGAAATTCTACTTGCAATCTAAGGTAATTGCTACAGAGTATTATTGATAAGTCCCAAAAAGTCAGGTGCTTATCTAAACTTGTAAGGAAACGATTTATCCTTCTTTGATTCCTTTGGAACATGAAGGCTTATAATGCATAGATTTATACTCAAGCTTTAATAACATAATTATGATAATTGAAACAAAAGAAATAATAATACACCCTTCAGCAGTTCTTATATCAAAAACTGACAAAAAAGGGATTATAACCTACGCGAGTCCGGATTTTTTAGAAATTAGCGAATATTCAGTAGGAGAGCTTTTAGGTAAACCACATAACATGATAAGACATCCCGACATGCCCAAAGAAGTATTTAAAGAACTCTGGGATACGATTAAAGCAGGAAGACCCTGGAATGGTATCGTAAAGAATCATAGTAAAAACGGGAAGTTTTACTGGGTAGAGGCTACAATTTCCCCTTTATGGAATAAGGATGAAATATCGGGTTATATTTCTGTAAGAAAAGTAGCAACAAAAGAAAAGATCCAAAAAGCAGAAAAAAAATATCAATTGATCCGAGAAGGAAAACAGAAAAAAAATCCGATTCTACATCTTTTTAAATCTTTAGAAAAATTAGGATTCTCCCTTAGGAGCCAGGCCTTATACACTCTTCTTTCCATTCCTTTTTTTAGCGGAATTTTTTCTGCTTACTTTAGAAGTATTCCTTTATTAAGTATTTCTATAATAGCCTGGTTTAGTTTGATTCCATTATATTTTTTATATATTAGTAAGAATGATAGTAAAAACCTATCTACCATTTTAGACTTAAGCTCTAAGCTTGCAGGTGGTTCTATGCAAAGCGAAATAAAAAAAGATTTCCACAAAGATGATATGACTACCGAGCAAAAAGATATACTCCTTGGCTTAAAAGTAATTTTAATAAGCTTTTGGGGATTGATATCTAAAATAAAAATCATTTTAAATGAACATAAAAATTTGTCTAAAGAGATGTTAGAGCTTTCCGGTACATTTAGCGGACTTATGAGAAACCAGGCTTCTTCTTATGAAGAAATTACTTCGACCATCAAGGAGCTTGCAGGTTCAATGGACAATGTTTCTGTTAACATAAACTCGCAAACTGTAAACCTTCACATGATAAACTATAGCATTGCAGAAATTAGCGAGTCCATTACCATAAATACCCAGGAGCTCGAACTATTAGGAAATACCCTGACTCAATCGGAAAAAAAAGCTGAAGAAGGAAAAAACATTATTACTGAATTAGTTCAGGCTATGAATAATATCAAAGATGCCTCAACAAAAATTGAATCCATCGTTGTATTTATACAAGAAATTTCAGAAAGGACGAATCTTCTATCAATCAATGCCTCGATTGAATCAGCAAGAGCCGGTGAAAATGGAAAAGGCTTTCGAGTAGTAGCGACGGAAATATCTAAATTATCCGAAGAAACTTCGAAAAGTGTAAACGAAATAAAGAAAATTATTGGAGATTCTAAAAGTACAATAGTACAGGGAAATCAAAAAGTAACAGAAGCAGTTAAAACTTTTGATGATATAAATGTTCTTGTTGATTCGTTAAGAGAACATATAGACACTATTACAGGAAAAATGTTGGAACAATTCGAAAAAGCACTCTCTATTCAAAAGAATGTGAATGAAGCAACCAGTTACGCCGAGGCTGTTAATAATAGTGTTAAGCTACAAACTGAATTCACAAATGAAGTGTTTATTGCTGTTGAATCTCTGGCAAACAAAACAGTTGATATTTCTTTAAAAGCTGAATCCCTCTATGATTTCTCCAAACAGATAATGGAGCCTGTTGAGTATATAGGAAAACTAATAAACCACATAGATGTTTAAATTACTAATACAGGTTGGTATTTTATTAATCTCCTATATACCAATCTACAGCCTGGATACACAAGTTCCTCTCGACATACGAAATGAATACTTACCCGGTCTAATTTTTTTGCAACCCAGTCCGGTATCCCCTAAAACTTTAGATAAAGAAAAAGAAGCCTTTCATCTGAACATAAATTTAACTAATGACACAATGGCTTCCAGCAGTTATCCGGCCTATAAGAGATATTACTCAGAAAAGGCTTTAGTATTTAATTATCTTTCTGACTTAAACCTGGATCCTTTAAGACATCAATTACTTACAGAATATGTCCAATACGGACATTTTGAAGCGCAATACAAAACGGTTATAGATGTCGAATATCAGCATATAAGAACCGGTTATAATTATGGAATCGGAAATCATATAGAATTAGGACTAGAGCTAAATATCATTTCATTAAACTCAGGAACCCTGGATCATAGTATAAATCAATACCATTCTATGATAGGTACTTTCACCGGAAAAGAAACCTTTCCGAATAACCATTTTACCTATTCCATGAGTGATGATAGGAAGATATATCTATCTTCCAAAACAGGAACCTACCCGGGAGATACAAATCTATCATTTAAATGGAACTTATTTGAAGATACTACTTCAAGCTTTCAATATTCACTTATTGCTTCTGTCAAGTTACCCACAGGAAACACAAAACAATCTATGGGAAGTGGAAAAGTAGATGCTTCAGCCGGAATGGTTTTTGCCTATAAAAGTAAAAACTTCAATCACTTTGTAAATTCTTCTTTAGTGTATATTAGCAACCCTTTTAAGAATTCTAAAATATCAACATCCCACTATGGAATATTGAGCTACTCAGTTCTGTACCAGTGGACAAATAATTTTGGTATACTGGGACAATTTGATTTTCATTCTTCTATGTATCACTCTCATACTGTTTTTTTAAACCAACCCTCCCTCATGTTTTCAACAGGATTTAATTGGAAATTACTGGATACGGGTCTTCTCCAACTAGGATTCTCTGAAGACATTACTTACCCGGTTCCGGATATATCCTTTTTTTTAAACTATAAAACAAATTTTTAAAACCTTTCTAAGTATTTTCACCCCCTTTTTATTTCAAAAAGACGGGGCATGATGCCCCATAGGAAATCCACAGTAAGAGAAAACACGTATCAGTTATAATACCTGGAAAATAGAAATTTTCATCCTGTCGATGGTGTCTTCATCCTCCAGTACATTTTTTACAATAGCCTGAAGCCTTATATTCTGTTCTAAAAGAACAGTCGGTAAGTGAGATTGTACCGGTATAAATCCGAGATGCTCTCCATCTCGTGTGTATATTTCAATATTATTATCAATGTCAAAGCCCGTATTTTCCTGCTTCAAAAAAAGGACATCACCGGTCTTTATCCTACCTGAAAGTTCCTGACCTGAAAAATGTTGATATCCACTTAAGTTTATATCCATGAGGTATATTTTGCGTGGAAAGACCTTTTCCGTTGCATACAAAGATACAAAAAGGGAAATTAGTCCACTCATGAAGATTAATTTTGCCATATCCAGACTGATAAAAAGTTTCTGTCTCATAAAATTGTCTCCTTCTGTTTTCCTTACAGTATACACAGAATGCCGGACAAAGTACAATTTGTAAAGCACTTTTTTTTTTAGCATACATATTTTTAGTATATTTTATTTACTAAATCACCCTCCCCTATTTAAACACATCCCTACTCATCAGTCAGCTATTTATATGAATCCCTTCCCTTTTTAGCTTTTTCCGGGAAAAATAAAAACATAAAAAATTGTATTCGCTCAAATAATCAGGGAAAAGCACACAGGGCTGGAATATATCGAAACGGTTCTACTTTATTTAATTTCAGGAGTAAAGGAAATCGAACATGTCTGGTATTTAGTGTTTAGGTATTAGAGGTTAGTAAAACACTAATCCCCGGCTCATACACCTGAAATACAACTTTCAGCTTGCTATATAGGTCAGTATACCTTCCGCTATACTATCCGGAATACGTACCGGTAGGCAAAAAAGCTACAATTACGTATACCGGCAGCTAATCCCGTACCTATACTCAACTGCCTGAGAACCTGAAGGGTATACTGTAATTGTAAGCTTTCTGTAAAACCGGTGCTTCGGCTCGCATTGGCTCGCTCAGCAACCGCATCCGGCTGGAAAAAAAAGTTCCAAAAAGTATCCCAAAAGTCCAGTTTGGCTTCCTATTCCATAGAAAATTTTTGTTCCATTTGTGCATTTTTAAACCCTTTATAGTAGGAGCACAAAATGAAGCAGAAAGATACAGAAAAACAGAACGGACTTTTACCCTTATATAGTGATATTGTATTTAAGATATTTTGCATAAAGAAACCCCACCTCTTAGCAAGACTTTTGGATGCCGTACTCGGATTCAAGGGAAGCGATAGAATCGAAAGTCTGCAAATACTCAACCTGGAAATAGCCTTGACGAAAGATCTGGAAATTCATATAATAGAACTACCCAAATTTCTGAAACAGGTAGAGGAACTGGATACCGAGCTGGAAAACTGGTTGTATTTCCTTGGAAAAGCCGAGCATTTGCAGGAAAATGAAATGAAAGAATTGCAAGAAAGAAACCCGGTCATGGAAGAGGCGATAGAAGCTTTAAAAGATATATCCCTCGACGAGAAGACCAGGGCTTATTGCGAAATGCGCCTCAAATCCGAACGGGATTTTATGGCAATGAAACATTATGCCTACCATGAAGGACTCAAAAAAGGCATAGAACAGGAACGCCTTCTGGCCGGGAAGCGAGAAAAACGAGGCGAGCATAAAAAAGCTCTCAGCCGGCAACACCCTTGAAGATAGATTATGTTTATTTTCACCGCTGTAGGCGACCCATCGGTGGGTCGCTTTCGTGGGTAGATTATTTTATTTTCTTTTCTTCAAAGATTCCGGATTTCTCCTGTCATGCCAGACAGCTACTATTGAAATCAGGGTTTCTTTAAGAACATAATAGAGGGAGAAAGGAAAACGCTTTAGCCTGGTTTTCTTCACAGTAGGGGATGTATTGCAATCCATCTCTACAGCCTTATCTCCCTTCTTTTTTCCGAGCTTTTCGGCTGTACCAAAAACCTCATTAGCAAACTCTAAACCCAAACCTTCTCTCTGTTTTTCATACCAGAGATAGGATTCCTCCAAATCCCTCTTGGCTTCGGGTTCAAACCGGTATGTCTCTCCTTTTTTGTCTTCATTTTCCATGAGAACCCTCCTTGGCGCGAAAGCGCTTTCACGCCTTCTTACTTTTCGCTGACGGCTGAAAGCTAAACATTTAATGCCTCCAGATCTTTCTGAACTTCTTCCCTTGAAAAACCGGGATGCGGGTTTTCTTCCATACGCTTTAAGCGGATGGACAGATCATGTTCTGTCCCTACAGCAGGGATGGTGATGTCCTCAAAAACTACGACAACGGTGTAAGTTCCCCCTTCTATGGTCTCTGGTAGCTTTGCGGTAAGGGTTCCATCCTCGGCGACCGTGGCTTCTACTTCGTAGTGTTGCATGTTTTGTGCTCCTTGTAAATCTCCAAGTCTCCCAACTGGCAAAGTGCTTGACGCTGCACTTGTTCAGGTGAAATGCTTGGGTTGGTGATATTTACTACAGTAAACGAAATGGCTATCAATGTCAATCGTTTTTACTATCATTTATGAAAAAAGAAGATTATAATCAATTATTTGACCACTTAGGATTGAGCCAAAGAGCTTTTGCTAAGAAATATAACGTTGCACAGTCAACAATAAGCGATATAGTAAATGGAAAAATTAAATCTCTCCCGGTAGATATAATTTATAAAGTCCATCAAGATCATGGAATAAGCCTGAAATGGTTAATAACCGGTGAGGGTGAAATGCTTCAAGTGCAAGGGAATGAAAGCCTAAGTAAAGAAGAATCTCTTCTCATAGAAGAAATAAGAAAAGATCCAAAGCTAATTAGTTTGATTAAATCTTTCATTGAGGCCTTGAAAAAAAATCTGTAAGTATCTCTTCCTTTCGTTACGATTCGGTTTAAACCGAGGTCTGATAGAGTGTAGGACAGCAAAAATACCAATTCATTAATGACAAAATCTTTTAAAATAAGGAATTCCTGAGAAGAGGGGAAAATACGATTTTTCTCCAAAAAGAAGAAAATCTCCTGATTGGAAACAAAACGCAGTTCCTTCGAAAATGCCTTTAAGAAACTCGATACTACCTTTTTCTTAAAATCACTACTTTCATTCATATTCAACATACTATTTTTCTGTATAGTTTCTCGTAAAGCAAATTTCTATTTTCGCCTTTCCTTTTTTTGTTGTCTTTTTAAAAGGAATGTTATCAAGATGTTAAATTGCAGGATATATTTTGTTTTATCGAGCATATCCGAACCATTGGAAATAAGGATTAGTTCATAGCAACCGGATATATACTGCACACATGATTAGTTAAGTGCAATTAGGGCGCCAAACTTTTTGTGTAAAAGAAAAGTAGTTGAAAAAATGGGAACCCCCATGCCCCCTTTAAGAAGCCCGGCGTCCGTGCCGGGCAAATATGGAGAAAAAATGGCAGAAGAAACATTAAACAAAACATTAAGTAATGCGAGAACTAATAAAAATGATGATTTCTATACTCAACTTACTGATATTGAGAAAGAATTAAAACATTACAAACATCATTTCAAAGATAAAGTGGTTTTTTGCAATTGTGATGATCCAAGAGTAAGTAATTTCTTTCATTATTTTTCCTATAATTTTGAAAAATTAGGCTTAAAAAAACTTATTACAACTTGTTATAAAAATCAAGAAATGGATTTATTTAGCCAAAATGATTCTGAACAAGCAATATATTTAGAATATGAAGGTGACCTAAATGGCAATAATGTTCCAGATATAGAAGAAATTGGAATTCAGTATTTAAAAGGCGATGGTGATTTTAGAAGCAAAGAAAGTATTGAGCTCCTTAAAAAGGCAGATATAGTTGTTACAAATCCACCATTTTCTTTATTCAGAGAGTACGTTGCTCAACTTATGGAATATGAAAAAAAATTCTTAATCATCGGTAGTCAAAATGCTTTCACATATCGAGATATATTTATTTTGTTTAAAGATAATAAGATTTGGACAGGTGTTGATAATGGCGGTACAAAATGGTTCGAAGTACCTCTTGATTATGAAATTAAAACAAAATCCAGAATTAAGATAGAAGATGGTAAAAAATATTTCAGCATGGGCAGTATATTCTGGTTTACAAATCTTGACCATTCCAAACGACACGAAGAAATAATATTATATAAACAATACAATGGAAATGAATCTGATTACCCAAAATATGATAATTATGATGCAATTGAAGTTTCAACATATAAAAATATACCTGCTGATTATGATGGCGTTATGGGTGTTCCAATTACATTCTTAGATAAATATAATCCAGAGCAATTTGAAATTGTAGGGTTGATTGCTGGTAATATTAAAGGGTTGGCAGGCATCCCATCATCTACAGGAAAAGATGGTCCTTATATGAATGGTAAGTTAAAATATGGTCGAATATTAATAAGAAAACGTAAGAAATGAGGATTTTATGAATATAGAACTTAAAGAAATTACTGTACGAGAATTATCAGAAGGATACCAAGATAATGATGAGAATGGCGTAGTAGGTTATAGTGGAAAACTTGATATACGCCCCCCCTATCAAAGAGAATTCATTTATAAAGATAAACAAAGAGATGCTGTTATTGATACAATTACTAAAGACTTTCCTCTTAATGTTATGTACTGGGCTGTAAGAGAAGACGGTAATTTTGAAGTAATTGACGGTCAACAACGAACTATTTCTGTTAGCCAGTTTGTAGAAGGGGATTTTTCTTTTAACGACAGATATTTTCATAATCTTCAAAAAGATGAACAAGAGCAGATACTAAACTATAAGTTAATGATATATTTTTGTAGTGGAACTGATAGTGAGAAACTGGAATGGTTTAAAACTATTAACATAGCAGGTGAGAAACTAACAGATCAGGAATTAAGAAATGCTGTTTATCATGGTTCTTGGGTATCTGATGCAAAAAGGTATTTTAGTAAAACAGGTTGCCCTGCTTATGGAATAGGTGGTGATTACCTTATTGGGACTGCAAACCGACAAGAATATTTAGAAACAGCGATTAGTTGGCTCAGTGAAGGTAAAATTGAAGAATATATGTCAAAAAATCAACATGAACCTAATGCAAATGAATTGTGGCTCTACTTTAAAGCTGTGATTGATTGGGTTCAAGTAGTATTCCCAAATTATAGAAAAGAAATGAAAGGAATTCCCTGGGGTGAGCTTTATAATAAATTCGGCAAGAAAAAATACGATTCCACAAAATTAGAGAAACAAATTGAACAACTCATGATGGACGATGATGTAACGAATAAAAAAGGTATATATTCTTACATCCTCACCAATGATGAAAAACATTTGAGTATAAGAGCATTTACAGAAAGCCAGAAAAGAGCAGCATACGAAAAGCAAAAAGGTATATGCCCTCTCTGTAAAGGTGATAACAAGAAAAAGAAATGGGAATATGAAGAAATGGAAGGTGACCATATAACACCATGGTTTGAAGGTGGCAAAACTTCTCCTGATAATTTACAAATGCTATGTAAAGATTGCAATAGAAGAAAAGGTAAAAAATAATTTTCACTGCAACCGCCTACGCGCGTCCGTGCGCTCCGGCGGAAAAAGGGGGCATGGGGGTTGCTTTTAATAAACTTTACTGTAAGAGTTGGCGCCCTAACTGCACTTAACACGGGGCATAAGCGGCGCTCCCTGCGGTCGCTTGGGCTACGCCAAATTTTCACCTCCGCTGCGCTACGGTGAAAACTTCTTATGCCCCGGAAACGTTAGAACGACAAAAGCCCCGACCACCCATTATTTTAGGTCAGGGTTATGGTGTTAAAACAAGATAAATGCAGGAGAAATAAGAAGAGATGATAAAGTTAATTTTTAATTTTTTATCCCCCCAATTCCCACCGCCCTCCCTGCGCTTATCCATTACCTTTTTTTTTAACCCCCACCATTTTTCCCAATTACTCCCGTTAAAAAAAACCCCGCTTGCCTCCTATAAGCGCACCGTTACAATCCTCCCGCTTTCGTCGTCAAACTCGAACATGAGACGCTGTGTGAGTGTGCATGATATAGAAGCTGCACTCTCACTTGCCCCATGCACATGCAGCTATAGACGTATTTGGAAATCTGTTTTTATTTATTTTAGAATATGGGCAAGGAATCTGCCTCGAAAAGCAGTCACATTCCTTGCAGGGTTTATTTGGTGCATGGGGACTTTGCCCGCTCAAACGGAAGATGCGAACCGCACTTCCGCTTTCACCGGCAATGTCGTCTATGCTCGTGACGTTGTCCGAAATTTTGGATACAACTATCAAGATAATATTTAAGGAGACTTAAATGGAAAATGTAAGCTTATCTGACATTAGGATACCGAGTCGAGACGAACTCAGTAGTTCAAGACTTTCTTCTTTAGAAAATGGCTATGATTCATTTGAAACTCAATTGAATAGTAGTAGTGACCCTATTGCTTTGGATAGAAGTGGTGGGAGACCGTACCGAATAATAAATGGAAGGCATAGAGTTTATCTGGCTTATCAAAAGGGTTACTCATCCGTTCCGGTAGTATTTACATAAGTAAAGAAAATTTGTTCTCTCGTAATTTTAGAATGGACATAATTTTAAAGTATGAGAGGATAAATTTTGATATATATCCTTTTAATATACAGGAGAAATTATGAATTATCGAGAGAGAATTATTGCTGATCCACAAATTATGCTTGGAAAGCCTATAATAAAGGGAACAAGAATAACTGTTGAGTTGATCCTTAGAAAATTATCTCAAAAAATTTGGATAGAAGAATTGCTAAAATCATATCCACACATAACAATAGATGATATATACGCGGCTTTAGCATATTCTGCTGATGTAGTTTCAAAGGAAGAAGTAATTGCCTGTTAAAATCATTGCAGATGAAAATATTGATAATATTATTATTCAATCATTAAGGGATGATAAATATGAAATAATTTCTATAAAAGAAAGTTATAGAGGGATAAAGGATATTGAAATAATAGTCCTTGCAAATCAAAATGAATGTCTAATTTTGACCGAAGATAAAGATTTTGGAGAATGGGTTTTTGCACATAAAACAGAATCTGTAGGTATTCTCTTCCTTAGGTATGACGAAAGTGAATTGAATGAAATTATAAATTCCTTAAAATTATTACTCAAAAAATATGGAGATTCTCTTTATAATAAATTTACCGTTATTACAAAGAACAAAATAAGAATTAGAGAAATATAATAACTTAACCAAAACTTCGGTCAACAAGAGAATATCCGACATGACCCATTTCAGCCGCCGTCACGTCGGACGATTCTCGGGACGTTAAACAGCATAAATATTATTTTATGAATACGAGATTATTAAAATAAACGGAGATTTTAGAAAATGAAATGTTCAAATCATACAGAAAAAGACGCAGATGGAGCATGCGTTTACTGTGGAAAATTATTTTGCTCAGATTGCTTAGTTGAAGTTGAAGGAAAGAATTATTGCAAACAAGATATTGGTAAAGTATTTAAAGAAGCTTCGAATAAAACTGATAAAAGGTCAGAAATGCCTATGGTTTTCATGAATGCTGGGGGAGGCGGTGCTGCAGCTAGTGCATCTTCCTCAAGTAGTTCTGGGAATTCTCATTCTGGAAGATATATTCATTGGGGGATGTTTCTTGCCTTACTTTTATGTACTGGTGGAATTGGATTAATTTTTTATCCTCTATGGTATAAAAGCCGCTGATGAATCTAAAAGTAAAATCAATAATTATACTTACACTGCTAGGTTTTTGCATGGCAGTGTTGAATTTTATTAATTTCGATTCACACTTTTATTTCCCTTCTCTATGTCTTTTTAAGAATTTTTTTGATATTCCCTGTTTTGCATGTGGAATAACAAGGGCTCTATCACTTTTCTTAAAATCACAGTATATTGAAGCAATTAAATTAAACCCTCTAATAATCTTAGTGGTATATTATTTAATAAAATACTATATCATTACATTAATAAAAATCACAACTGGTATAGATATGAAATTCAAAATGATAGATTTTTACTCTAATGGAAAGTTTAATTTTCCTTTTATAGTAATAGTAATTATTAATTGGTTATATTTAATAAAAAATGGAACTTAATTTTTTAAAAGGCTTATGAAATTATAAAATATATTAATAAGGTAGATAATTATGCGAGCGGATGAAGAATTAGTAAAAAACATAATTGTAGAAAAATATCTTTCTAATTTTAAATCATATAGAATTATTGATGGAAACAGAAATCATCCACCTGATTATAAAGTTTTTATTGGATCTCATGAATATTTACTTGAGATAACTCAATGTACAGCAATAGCAATTGAAGAAGATAACCAGACAATTACTTCTACGAAAAGTATTAACTATCCGATTTTAAATATTGAAAATGAATTAAATAATTATTTTAAAGGAATTAGTACGGATGATATGGTTTTTAAATTGAGAATTAAAGGACCTATTTTAAATTTTAATTCTTTTAAAAAGGATCTTAAGCTATACTTAAAAAACATTATTGATAATAAAGAATATAGCAATTATAATATATTTAGAAAATTTAACGTTTCTAATGAATTAATTGAAATAAAAATAAAAGAAAAGATAAATAAAAATGATAAATCATTTACTATTATTTCTATGATTAAAAGCAAGAACCATGAATATAATATTGAAAGCCATATTAAAAAAGCATTAACTCATATAATAAAAACCAAATACGAAAAATTAAAAAACCTTAATGGGACTAAATGGCTAGGGATACTTAATGATTATTTTCTTGCAAGCTTGGATACATATAACCGAGTTTTAAAAAGTAATATAGATAAGTATGACTTTGGAATTATTTTTATAGTAGATAAAAATAAAAACTTATTACCTTTTATGTGTAATAAATGAGAATAGGATTATTTAATAATATTACAGTAATATCTTTTACGCTGTTTAACAAGAGAATATCCGACATGACCCATATCAGCCACCGTCACATCGGATGATTCTCGGGACGTTAGATGCCATTTGAAAAGCTTTAATTTTACAACAGGAAATTGTTAGACGCTAAAATAACAACTTATTTATAGAGTTTAAATCATGATTATTCATCCAGAAGTAATAGATTTTTGTATGAAAAAAGCATTAAAAAATATTCTTATCATAGTATGGGAATAAGTTCTTTCAAAAGGATAAGCACAATGAATAAAAAGAGAATTTTAATTATACTAGCAGTCATTATACTAGCTGGAATTTTCATAAGGTCAGGATTGCCATTAGCAATCAAAAAAATGGGTTTGCACCCTGAATACAATGGTCAGCGATATCTTCTTCCTAATGGAAGGGCTTTAATTATAACAACCAGTCATGATAGGTTAGGAGAAAAAGGAGATGAAACAGGTGTATTTGGGTCTGAATTCACAGCACCATACTATGAATTTTTGGACGCTAGAATGTCAGTAGATTTAGCAAGCATCAAAGGAGGAAAAATCCCAATAGATCCCATTTCATTTAAGAGGTTTGTTAAAAGTGAATACGATGATAGATTTTTATCAGACCCAAAATTACAAGACAAGGTTCAAAATTCTCTTCCAATTGACCAAGTCGATTTCACAAAATACGACATTATTTTTCTAGCCGGAGGTTGGGGAGCGGCTTATGATCTTGGTTATTCTCAAACTTTGGGTCAAAAAATAACTCAAGCAAGCAAAGCAGGAAAAGTCATTGGAGGCGTTTGTCATGGTTTACTCGGTTTATTGTTGGCTTATGACGAAAATGATCAACCTCTTCTCAAAGGTCTAAGAATCACAGGTGTTACAAATAAGCAAATAGAAGAACTTGGAATATCCATAACCCCCCAACATCCAGAAAGGGAATTGAAAGCAGCAGGAGCAAAGTTCGAAAGTGCTACTGCCTTTCGTGATATATTTGCCAATCATGTTGTCATTGACAGACGCATCGTCTCCGGGCAAAACCAAAATGCTGGTGCGGAAGTAGCTAATAGGATGATAAAATTATCTGGAGGAAATAGAAGATGAAAAAGTTATTCGGAAATAGTATTGTAGAGTCTATCTTACGAGTTTTGTCTGGTGGAGTCGGATTTATATTCCTTCTTATGGGACTTGGTTTTCTTATCATTCCTGAAGTTCTTGCAATGAATCTTTTTTTAGAACCTGCTCGTGCAGTAGGCATCAATTCTTTAAGAGGTGATTTAGGTGCCTTGTTCCTAGGTATGAGTTTCTTTTGTCTAATGGGTACATTTTCATCCTATAGGAGTTTGTTGTTCGTTCCAATCGTTTTCCTTTCCTTAGTGGTTACTGGTAGGTTGATCGGTTATCTTGTTGATGATACTCCTATTGTTCTCGTTGGCAGTCTGGTTTCCGAACTGGTATTCTTAACGATATTGATTCTATCATTCCTTTCTTTTTCTCTAAATTCGGAATCTCAAAAGAATTCACTAGAATTAAAAACAGTTTTTAACAAACAATTCCTTATTATAATTGGAATTATCATTTTAGTAATAGTGGGTGCATTTAGAGCTGAGCGTCAGATAGGTAATTTTTTATGGACTAAATTTACAGGTAGGCAAATGAATCAAAGTAGGATATCGAACCTACCCGACGGTTTACATGTAGGTTTGGCAGGTACCGGTGCACCTTTACCGGATACAAAAAGGACAGGAGTTTGTACTTTTGTACTCGCTGGAGAACATTTATTTATTGTTGATACTGGTCCAGGAAGCACAAAAAACTTAGAACTTATGAGGGTTCCTTTAGGCAATATAGAAGCAGTCCTATTTACTCATTTACACTCAGATCATATTGGAGCTTTAGGTGAGTTAATGCTAAAATCATGGACTAGTGGAGCAAGAAAAAAGCCTCTAAAAATTCTTGGTCCCAAGGGAATTGATACAGTAGTGCAAGGATTCAACCAAGCATATTCCATTGATAAAGGGTTTCGGTTTGCCCATCATGGAGACACAGTAGCGCCATTAGAAGGCAATGGAGGTTCGCCTGAAATAATAGAGGGTTTCGATGAAAATAAGGCAGTAATTATTTTCCAGAAAAATGATTTAAAAGTAACAGCATTTTTGGTGGATCACTCTCCAGCAGATCCAGCTCTGGGTTTCCGATTTGATTATAAAGGCCGATCAGTTGTTATTAGCGGAGATACTTTACCAAGTGAATCGTTACGGAACAACTCGCAAAATGTTGATTTATTGCTACACGAAGCTTTAGACCCTGAAATGCTTGGGGTTCTAAATCTAGAAGCAAATAAAAACAATCAAAAAGTGTTGGAAAAAGTTTCCGCCGACATATTGTCTTACCACACATTTCCGGAAGAAGCTGCAAGAATTGCACAAGATGCCAATATTGGTCACCTTGTATTTCACCATATCATTCCACCGACACCCATAGCTATTTTACATTCTACTTTTTTAGGTGACTCAAAAAAATACTATAAAGGACCTATCACTTTTGGAGTCGAAGGAATGTTGTTCAGTTTGCCACCTAATTCGAAGGAGATATTAAAAAAATGGTTTCTAAACTGAGTTTGAATACCGCTAAATCTTATAGTTTTTGTATTTGCATTGTAAATCAAAAGCTAAAACTTTATAAAATTAATAAACACTCAAAGGGAATTTTACTAAAATGAAAAAGTATTCATTCATCATGATTCTACTATTATCCTTAGGATTATACCCTGATGAAGGCAATCAAATTTTATCAGTATGTAAAAATGACATTGGAGAGCTATGTTCTAAAAATTCTGAAAGTAATATTAGGATTATCCAATGTTTATTGGAAAATGAATCAAATCTTTCTGCAAGTTGTAAAAATGGACTTAAAACCTCATTAGAAAGAATCAGAAAGAATGGCTCAGAGGATTGTAAAAATGATGTAAAAGAATTTTGCAGTTGGACAATTCCTGGTAGTGGAAGAATTATCAAATGTCTTTTAAAAAATGAAAAGAGTTTATCAAAACAATGCAGTAGGAAATTAAATGAGTTCTGATACGGAAAAATACTAAACGTCACTAGATTCCTGACATTCCAATTGGAGTATATATGCAAAACACATTATTTTTAAAGCAAACGGCATCTAACAAAGCGTGTGAGTTGCGCCGCCGAGAAAAGATTCGTCGGCTTGGGCTACGCCACATTTTTGCCCAGTCACAAAACTTGCAGAGAAGACTTGCAAGTTTTGCGCCTGGTCAAAAACGTCTCACACGCTTGAACGTTGTGCGATATATTATACAATTTCTATAACAATTATTGAATAGAATATTTTTTAATATTTTATAGAGGAAAAAATGGGAAAATTTTGGACAATAAAAAGTAAAAGATGGGGAGATATGGATACATTAACTTTAAATTCATCATTGTTCCCTGGAGTTAAAGATATACATGGGCACTTTAATAATGATAATGATATGTATCATGTTAAAATTACATATGATAATAATAAGATCGTTTCATCTGACTTTAGTGGAAATATAACTATAAGTGAATTAGAATATGAAATAAGTATTTTATATAAGAGAAAAAAACCATAAATTTATAACTATTTTTAATAGGAATCTATCAATATACCATTATGATAAAAAATAAAAAAGGATATAAGATGAAAATATTTATAAAAGTATTATTTAATTTACTTAACTTTATTTTACTATTATTTATTTTTATTATATCATATAAGAATAATTTAAAATTAAATCTTATTGAAAATAATATGAATAATAAGCTTCCTAATAAAGAAAGTAAAAAACCTAAAATCGATACAATTTCGAAGGTGATTAAATTTAATGGAATTCAATATAGTATATTTAAAATTTATAATCATGCATTAAATAATTTAGTACTTTACTATAAGGATGAGAACGAAGTTAATTATAAATCTTTTAAAAACCTACATCAAGATCTAAATAGAAAGGGATATAATTTGTTATTTGCAACAAATGCTGGAATATATACTAAAAATTTTGCACCAGAAGGTTTATTTATTCAAAACAAAAAAATTGTTAATCCACTTAATTTAAAAAATGGTAAAGGTAATTTCTATTTAAAACCTAATGGTGTATTTTTTATTATAGATAATAAACCAAATATTTTAGAAACATCGGAATTTGAAAATAATATCAAATTGGATGATATTCAATTTGCAGTGCAGTCTGGACCTCTAATTATTGATAAAGGAAAAATTCATAAAAGTTTTACTGAAACTTCAAATAATAAAAATATTAGAAATGCTGTATGTGTTGATAATAATTCAGTGATATTTGTTTTATCAAATAATGATGTAACCTTTTATGATTTTTCATTATTTTTTTTAAATAGGTTAAAATGTAAAAGTGCTTTATATCTTGATGGAGCTATTTCAGATATGTTTCTTCCTAAAATAAATAGGACTTTAAATAATATTAAAAATGATGGAAAATTTTCTGGAATTTTTGGTTATATAGAAAGAAAATGATCTATTACTTTATAACTTTTATTTTTTGTTTATTTTTACACACTCCAAGTTTTAGTCAGAGCTTGATAATGGATAATTATTATAAGAACAGTCAGAATAAAAGTTTAAATTCCTTTGTTCGAGATTTTCCATACGATGTATATTTAAAAAATATTTCTTTTATTAATTTTAAAATAATTCAAAATGATAGATATTTCCTTTATAAAAAAAAAGGAGATGGAGATATATTCTTAATTCATCTTGCTAATTATTTTGTAATTAATTATCCAATAAAAAAGAATAATATTTCATCAATGATAGATATAGGTGAATCATATATTTCAGATAAAAATAAAATTGGGATCAATCACAAAACAAATGTTATATATAGTATAATCGGTTACTTTATATTAGGTAAAGTTGGAAAGTTTATTGAACATACCACTAAAAATCTTAAAGATAAAGAGTTAAATAATTATACTATTCATATTGACAGATTAAAAAAGAATAGAATATACATATCTTTGAAAAAAAGTTCTTATTTAAAAGCAGTAGATGCTTTAAAGCAGAAAAGATACAAATATATATTAGTTAGAACTGGACAAAAAATTATTGAAATAATAATTAAATGGAAAATATTACTCGTTTCTGTTCTTGCACTTTTATTAATTTTCTATCTTTACTTTAATTATTTGCAAGGAGTAACAAAAAAAGAATTAATAATAAAATTTTCAATTATAATAATTTTAATTATTATAATTTTCTTTCCTTTCATTATTTTAATTGAAAAAGGATTTTTTTTAAAAACAATGGTAGAAGAAAAAATCACCTTTAAATCTAAATATAAATTAATTCATGATAGTTCTCATTTAAAAATAAATAACGAAACACGAATACATATATTTAAAATAATGAACGATACTAAAAAATTTGTTGGTCATAGTATATGGATGGAGCGACCAATAATTAAAGCAATGTATTTTGCAGAAGGTAATGTATATAAAAAATTATCGGAACTCATAAAAAATAAAAGAAACATATTTTTAGCAACAACTGGTGGATTTTCAAACTCATTAAATCAACCTGAAGGTTTCACTGTTGAGGATGGAAAAGTTGTCAATGCACTTTTAATGCCAGATCGACATGGTCTTATTATTGTTGAGAAAAATGGAGGATTTAGGGTTATTAATTTACAGCAATTCCCGCTTTAGAGTACAAGGCTTCTTTAAGCCTGTTTTTTAATCCATAACTTCCGGATTTCCTTCGAGGAAAAGAACCCAAAATACTTATGTATAGTAAAAATTGAGCTAAAATCATAGTAAAATTAGTACAAGGAAAAATGAATGAATAGCTCCTTCAGAAAATTTTTCACTGTTTTTAAAAATCTCGCTATGATGAATTTTCTCCTATAGAAATATTTGCTTTAAATCCATAAGCAATAGCCTGGAATAGTTGCTCCATAGATGAAAATTCAAATATTTCAAACAAGTTTCTTATCTTTTGCCAGAACAATCTTTTTGCATGAAAAGTTCCAAGTGCTTTTCGAAATAATGCACAGCTTGATTGTTGGATCTGATCTACAAGAAAAGCAAGTATCATAAGAGTTGCAAAGTTATTAGACAAATTCTTACTGCCATGTCCATAATTGTGTTCAAAGTGATAACCCTGATTTTTCAGAGTATTGAAGGTTTCATTTTCTATCTTCCATCGTGCTCTCGCGATTCGCATCAATTCATAAGCATTTTCTTTTGTAATTTCAATATCTGTAACCCAGCTAAAAGCAATCATATGCTCTTTTTTATCAACCTGCTTATACTCAAGAACATTGACTTTGAGTTCTGAAGTCTCATTTAAAGAAATTTGGTTTGTAAAAGAAAAGTAATGAGAAAATCTATCTTTCTCTATACAGAATTGCTCTGTCTTTTTTAATTCCTGTAGCTTATCAAGTTGATTGTAAAGGTGTTTGTGATTTTTTTCTTTTGCACCTATGATAAAGGATAGATTCTTCTCTTTCAGTAATTCAATGTGGGGAGCATTTGAAAACAGAGAATCCTCTACAAATATTGTTTTTAAATGAGGATGCTCTCTTCTAAAATCTTCAATAAATCGTTTAGAGGCGTTTAACTCACAGTCATTTTTTGTTTTCCCATCTTCGTTTGTAATAGGTTCAAACATAAGAGGGATAACTTCTTTCTTATCCGGATGCACAATACAGGCACCATACATCATATGCTGGTAGAGAGTTCCACTTTTCTTATTCTTTACAAGACAGGATTTACAATGAATTTTCTCTGAGGAGAAGAATCCGGTTCCGTCTCCGGAAAGAATATAATAATCATCAAGGACACGATAAGATTCGAGAACCTTGCCACGCTGAAGTTTTGAAAAAAGGTTTTTATATATTTTCCTGAAAGCTCCTGTTGAAACTTCATCAACAATTTCTCTCATTTGAGTGTCAGAGGGTATCTCTTGAATCTTGTATATACTTTGAAGATTTTTATTCTTCACTTTTTCTCTTTCAAACTCAAGAAGCGATGCGTTCTTTTGAGAAAAGATAGCAAAGGCTGACATTAAAGCATCTGTTAGAGAAATCGAAGGATTGACCCTGTGGTCTGGAATTTTAGAAAATTCCTCCCGAATTGCTTGATAAAGTCCATCTGCTGATAAATCTACCCGTGCGTGTAACTCGTTTTTGGCTGGCATATAGTCAAAAAGACTATATCCCTGCACAGGTACAAGCGATTTTTGATGAAAAAGTTTACGAAAGCTTTCCCTGTAAACCCAAAAATCTTAGCCTTATCTGCCTGTTACAAGCAAAGCGGGAATTGCTGATTAATTTAAAAAGGAAAAATATAAAACTACCAATATCTTCTACAAAAAGTGAAAAGATTGAAAATCCTCTTGAAAATTTAATGAGTTATTCACAATTATTAATATGGAGTCAAAATAAAAATATTACTGCATTTCAAAGTCAACTTCTAGCGTATAGTGATAAATTGCTTATAGAGCAAAATAAATCTCCATATGAACTTAGAGAAAGACGATTGTTTGCTGCTGTTTTAGATAAAAAGGATAATAAATTACATCACATAATTTTCAACTTCTCCTCTAATCATAATTTATTTGATGCGGCTAGAGAGGTTTATTCAATGTTAAAAATTAGAAAGAAAAAAATCGAATTTATAATAAACTTAGATGTTGGTAGTTATAATATTCTTGAAATTTATAATTTACCTAAAACATCTTATAGTAATTTAAAAGGAACTATAAATATTAAAAAAGCAACTAATTTAGTTGTTTGGGAATATTAAGAATACTCAATTCTATGTGATTGTTCGATACATCGCACAACAAAAGCATAAACGCTGCACGGGTGTGCTCGAACGGATGAATGCACACCCGCTTGCCCCGAGCAATTTTGTGGTAGACGGAATTTTTCACAAGCCATCCGCATCCGTCACAGTTTTTGCAGGTGGAAAGGCGTTATGCGAAAGTTGAATCTTTGGAAGGCAAAAACAGTGCCGGCTGCGGAGGCTTAAACGGGGTCTTTATTCTACAAGCTCGGGGACATTCTCAAATCCCGCACAAGAAGTGAAGCCGTGCGGGATTTGAGAATGTCGTTTATGCTGAGACGTTATGGGCAAGTGTTATTATGATAAAGAGGAAAATAAAACAGGATATAATCAAAAAATTTAAGAAAAACCAAATTTTATTTTTTGATATGGATGGAACATTAGTAGATACGAATCTTGCAAACTTTCTTTCTTATAAGAAAGCGATAATTTCTTTACCAAGATTGACTCATAGTTTAGAAAACTATTCTGGAGAACGTTTTGACCGTAAAAAACTTAAAAGTGCTGTTCCTGATTTGAATAAAAATGAATATGAAAGAATAATTCAAAAAAAGGAAGAATTTTATAAGGATTTCCTGTCCGAAACTAAACTTAATAAACCTGTAGTGGATATTCTTCTCAAATACTCAAATATAAACAAAACTGTTTTGGTTACAAATTGCAGAAAAGACAGGGCATTAGAAACATTAAATTATCATGGTCTAATTGATAAGTTCAGTAAATTATTCTTTAGAGAATTTCACTTGGGTAATAAGTTTTTCAATAAATTTGAAAATGCAATTTTAAAATTAAATATACCTCCTGAACTGGTTATTGCTTTTGATAATGAAGAAAAAGAAATTGTTAAGGCTCTACAAGCTGGTATTCAAATTATTAACCCAGGAGTTTAATAAATATGGAAAGATTTACTATCCGAGCTAATAATTATTTAGAACAAAATATTCAAGCCTATTACCACCAAGATTATACAACATTTGGTACCCCCGGTAATCCAGATTTTTTGAATCATTTAAAAAATCAATTTGGAAATACAAATACTGACTTATTACAAATCAGCATGAATGAATTAGGAGTTGTTTTATTAAATGATTTACAGGAAATTAAAAATATTTACAGAAATACTACTCTAACAGTTTGCGTTGTTCCAAGAGCAAAAAATGAAAATTATTATTCTCAAAATCAAAGATATTTTAGGGCAGTAGTATCATTTGTAGTAAATAGAATAAAAGGATATATCGATGGGACAACATATATTCTTCGTCATACCAATACAATAACAACCCATATGAATAGAAGTGGGTATGGTGGTGATGGGGATTTGCCTTATCCTGGAATTACTATAAACACTTGCAATATTTCTAATAATATCGTAGACAGAAATATTTTACTTATTGACGACATTTATACAAGTGGTGTTAATATTGACGAAGACGCGATTCAAGCATTGTTAGACAATGGAGCAAGAAATGTATATTTCTACGCTGTTGGAAAAACCTTTAGAGGTGGATGGTAGAAACTAATTTTGATATTGATATACCGTGATGTAAAGATTTGATTAAGGAATTTAGAGAGTTATTAGAATGAAATATTCAGAAAACGCAATTAATATATTAACAGCTAAGAGTTATAAAGGTATAGGTAGAGCCTGGATTGTAAAAAATATTAAAGGCAATGAAAGTGTTGAAGAAGTTATTTCGACATTGAATAGTAATTCAAAGCAAGATAATTTAATTACATTGGAAAAGTTTGAAATAAAAAAAAGTGAAATTATTAATCAAGTTAGTAAATTAGAGGGTTTTTGCGATGGTTTATTAGCTATTGGGGATAAAAGCTTTCCTAAATTTCGAGGAAGTGTAAAAGAGAGTGAACAACCAATATATCTTTTTTATAAGGGTGATATTGATTTATTGAATATTAAAAATCCAAATATTACCGTAATAGGACTTTTAAATCCAGATAAAAAAATAGAAACTAGGGAACAAAAGTTGGTCGTAGAAATTGTAAAAAGAAATGTAACAGTGGTAAGCGGTTTGGCTTTTGGCTGCGATAGTATTGCACATAAGCAAGCCTTGAAAGGGGGTAAAACTGTAGCCATTTTACCAAGTCCTCTCAATAATATCTTACCTGCCAAAAATAAAGATTTAGCACTTGAAATAGTTGAGAAAGGAGGGCTTTTAGTAACTGAATACTACCAAGATTTTAAATCTAAAATGGAATTAAATACTCGGTATAAAGAACGAGATAGATTACAAGCATTATATTGTGACGCAATTGTATTGGCGGCAAGTTATGCACCAGACTCAGCTACTCGTTGGAATATTTTTGATCGAAAATTAGATAGTGGTGCTAGATTAGCTATGGGATATGCTAAGGATTATAATATTCCTCGAACAGTAATGTATGACAAAATAAATGATAAAGATAATCCAATGTTTGATTTAAATAGACAACTATTAGCTGAACAAGAAAATATTTCAATAATTACCAAGAAGAATTTAGAAGAAATTATTAATAATATAAAATCTAAAAAATCAAGCAATAACAACGATAATATATATAATGAAAGTTTATTTGGCTAATTATTGAAAGAAAAAATATTTGATTAAATAGACACCTGCCCATAACGAGAGCGTATGATAAATTTCCGCCAAGTTATGAAGCTGCGGAAACTTCTCATGACGCTCGGGACGTTAGGCGAAAAAGTGGGCGTTTGCTTTAAATAAAATTACTTATGGATAGGAATGATTGGATGAGAACAATTTTTAGATTATATGCAGATAATAAAGCCGAAGCAGAGTCTTCTATATTTGACCTTATTGATGGAGACAAGGAAACAAAGCAAACAAAAGGATTGGCATATATTTTAAAGGAATATCCGGAACTTATAAAGCAATTATTAAATAAGCCAGATATAAATAATTTTTTATCTAAGCAAAATAGTTTATTGGAATGGAAGAAAATCACTTTATTAGATATTAGTGCAGAAAAGATTTCTTCTTCAAAAAAACGGGCGGATATTGTAATAAAAATTAACAATGATAATGAAAACTTATTAGCTATTATAATTGAAGCAAAAAGCATAAAAAAATCTAATAAAGGATTAGATGTAGCAGCACAGATGAATGGCTATTTATCTAATAAAGAATTTCCTGAATTAAGTAATTACAATAAGCTACCTATAATTTTAACAAAATACTTAGAAATTATAGATTCAAAAATTGTTTCAATAACTTGGAATGAAATTCTTAATATACTCGATGAATATATTAAGAAAAATAAAGATTCTAAACTTTTATTACAATACCTAAAATTTATAACAGGAGTGGATAAGTCCATGAATTATTATGAAAAGGAAGTTCTTTCAATACCAGCAGGTAGTTCAATCAATTTAGTTAATAAATACGGAGTATATGTTTGTCCCGATACCCAAGCATATAATTATAAAAAAACTATCTTTGTAACCTTTCGAAATAAAGGTGGCGGAGAAATGGATAAACTCTTTAAAATCGAGGATATTCTAGTTTTTAATCCAAGAATTAAGTCTGAATTGCAAAGAATCAATGATTTAGATTTATCTGAATCCGTAAAAAAGAGAATATTCGGGTATATAAAAGAAGCAAACTTCCAAAATGAAAAAAAGGATGAAATTAAGAATAAGAAGTTTTATATTCTATCTACTGAACAAGTGATTGATTTGAAACATAAACCTCATCCCAAAAAAAATAATGCGAAATATTCTTATTATACTTTAAGTGATATACTGACAAAAGAAGAAGTAATGCCTGAGTCGCAATTGTAATAATTCATTCGACTGAAGCCCACTTTCTTCGCCTAACAATAGGGTGAGCTGCTGCGGCACTGAGAGAAGATTTCAGTGCCTTGGGCTTACGCCACATTTCAAATCTGTCATGAACTTTGCAAACGGAGCAAAGTTCACGCCAGCTTTGAAACGTCAGCTACCCTTGAACGTTAGGCGAAAAAACTCATTCACACTTTTTAATTTATAAAGGACAGGATAAAAACAATGCAAAGATTTTTTGAAAGTATAGATTTAAAAATGGTTCTAATTTTTTGCTTTTGCTTTAATTATTGCGATAGCAGCCAAAATACAAAAAATGATACTGTTAAAGATAGTGTTCAAGAGTAAGCGTATCATGAACCCACCTTCCCAAATCCCGGGAACTGTGGTATACCTTGTCCATGAAAGCAATACAAAACTGGGAAGAACATATCGAGAACTGGCAGGCAAGCGGCAAGAGCTGCATGGCCTATTGTAAAGAACATAGCCTATCCTATTCGTCCTTCAGATACAATCTGAAGAAGTCTACAAAACCTCCTGAGACAAGTCTAAAAGAATACCCCTTCGAAGAGCTCGGGTTTTTGGATTATGAACAAAAGGAAGAGAACTCGGAACAAAGCCCGCTATTGAGTATCAGTGTCAATCAGAAAGGAATGATAGAATGTAAGATAAATCTAAGATTCCAAATTATGTTTTGGGATTTCTCATGAGGCGTCGTGTTTATATACGTCCGGGAGTAACGGATATGAGAAAATCAATTAACACACTTACTCAGTTGGTTCAGACAGAAATGAACTTATCACCCTTTGATAAGAGTCTGTTTATATTCTGCAATAAACGCAAAAATATGTTGAAAGTCTTGTATTGGGATAAGAATGGGTTTTGCCTCTGGCAGAAGAAACTGTCCAAACAAAAGTTTCCCTGGGTCAATACGGATGAGGAAGTAAAAGAGATTTCAAATCAACGCTTGCTCTGGCTACTCAAAGGAATAGATTTTTTCAAGGAGCATCAAGAAGAAAAATATCTAAAAGTATAAAATAATTCTTTACAGATGGTATGTGGGAATAAACATATCATCTGTAATATTCATGAAACCTACCGAACTTTCAACAGATACTCAAGAACTGCATAAGCTAATTCAGAAGCAATATGAAAAGCTTCAGGAATTTTCCAGGATTATCAAATCTCTTGAATCTTTAAACAAATTGAAAGATGAGAAAATAGAGTATTACAGAAACCAGTTGTATAATAAAAAATCAGAGAAGTGGACACCTGACGAACAAAAACAGGCACTACTCTTCAACGAAGCAGAACAAATAGTTGATGAAGAGAAAACTATTTTAGTAAAAGAGCATAGAAAAAAGAAGAAAAAGCGTGGAAAGCGAGACGGATTAGATCCGAACTTACCGAGAGAAGAAGTGATTCTTGACCTTGAAGAGCACGAAAAGACATGCGGATGTGGTTGTGTGCTGACACCTTTACCGAATCCGGAAGTTCTTGAAAAGCTAAAAATCATCCCGGCTCAGTTTGTTGTTGTGAAGACGATTCGGCCTCAATATGTTTGTAAGAAATGCGAAGGTAGCGGTGATGAAAATCGTCCCGGTGTAAAATCAAAACCTCCGCTTCTCCAGCTAATCCCTAAAGCGATTCTGCATCGTGATAGTCTGGCATATATGATAACACAAAAGTATTGCGACCATCTTCCTATAAACAGAATATCTAATATATTAAAGCGCTCAGGTGTCACCATTTCAAGAGCTACCATAGCGAGGAATTTTATAACTGTTTCAGAAAAGCTTGAGTCTATAGCAAATCAAATTTTACAACAAGTACAATTCGCTCATGCTGTTCAAATAGATGAAACTCGCTTACAGGTAATCAATGAGCCGGGCAGGAAAGGAACCAATTTATCCTGGATGTGGTGTTTTCGCAGCGGTCTGGTAGGAGAGATTGAGAGTGCAGTATATTTTCACTATGACCAATCGAGAAGTGCAAAATTCCTAAAAGACTTTCTATTTGGCTACAAGGGAATCATTCAAACGGATGGTCTCGGAACCTATAATGCACATTTATCTTCTATTGTTTCTGAAGATGAACATGCCGGTTGTAATGTTCACGCAAGAAGGAAGTTTACTGATATTTATAAATCGATTAAAAATAATAAGTCTGTAAATCATGTTTTAGAGGAATATAACAGACTATATAGATTAGAAGAATCTTATTATCAATTAAAAATACACCATAATAAAGATAAACTCGAAAAGCGACGGCAAAGACATAGTCTTCCGATAATGGAACGAATGAAAGTTTTCATTGCGAGCGAACTCTCGGTTATGGAACCTTCAGGTGATCTATATAAAGCAATGAGATATTTTATATCTCATTATGATAAATTAATAATATTTATATATAATGGAGATATTACACCGGACACAAATCTGGTAGAAAATGCCATTCGTCCATTTGCACTGGGAAGAAAGAATTGGCAATTTTCCTATTCTCCCAGTGGTGCAAGGGCAAGTGCAATTTATTATACTCTGATTGAAAATGCAAAACTATGCGGTCTGGATCCTTATCAATATCTTAAAACCGTTTTTGATGAGATAGTGAGAAATCCCAATTTCGATCCGAAAGATTTGACTCCGCAGGCTATCGCAAAAAAACAAAAAGAAGACTCAGCAGCTACAACTTAAATTCTACCTCCGGGGCACGGTGCAACCGGGGGTGGGTTTATGAAACACTTACGTTCAAGAAACTACAACGGTTCCCGAAACTCAAGAAGTAAAGAAATGCAATTTTCAAAAAATTCAACAGGAGGGCAGGAATGAACCAGTTTTTATTAATCGCTCTGGTTATGTTGTTGAAATAAAAACAGATAGTTTATATAATAAGAAACCTCCTAAAGAAAGTAAAGTAGCAACATTGGTTCAGGCAGGACCGAACATTTGGAAAGAAACACCGATAAGTATTCCAAATAAAACAGAAGTTACAGTAATTGAGCAGCAATTAGAGCATCAAAGATATGGAAATTATTCAGGAATCTTAAAGGTTCGCTTATCTGGTAGTAATAAAGAGTATTACATTAGTAAAAATAATTTTGTGCCAGGGGACTATTGGAATTGTGATCCTTTAACTGCTATTTCTTACAAACCATTTTTTGGAAAACTAAAAAGTAAAGAACCTAAACCTGTAAATAGAGATGGCGAGTGGGAAGAAATTGAATTATCGAATGAATTTTTTTGTTTCTCGAAAACTTACAAAGATTTATTAGAGTGCTATATATATAAGAATTATAAATACGGGTATGGTGGAATAGTCCACTATATAGATCCTAGTAATGTTTTGATTACATACTAGGTAAGGTAAACTGGATGATAGAGAATGAGTTTCTTCGCCTAACAAAGAGTAGCCACTGCGAAGCCACGAGAGGATGTGGCTCCTTGCTCCGAGCCAGCTGGTTGTTTAATTGAAATTTATTAGTTTATTTGGAAAGCTAACGCAAGTCTTGTGCCTTCACTACTGTCACGAAACTTGCAGAAAAGATCAAGTTTGCGCGCCATCCGTTCAGTCACAGGACTTGCTAGTCATACGGTTGGCTCGGAGACATGACTTTGAAACTCAAAAGGTGCTACCGCACTTTCGAGTTTCAAAGTCACGTCGGATACTCTTAACGTTAGGCAGTATTCCTCATGGAGACTTATATGGATAAATATTTTAAAAAACTTATAAATGAGATTAGAATTAAATCTAAGCTTTATAAATTTGATGTAGAACCTACTGAAATAATTTATAATGTCTATCTACTGAGAAAATTCTGGAAGCCAAAGAAAATAAAAATATTACTACTTGCAGAATCGCATGTTTGGACTGAATTAAAAGAATATAAGACAACTATAAATAATATAAGTAATTTAAATCTCGATGAAAATTACCCTACTAACTATTCTAAATTTGTTTATTGCTTAGGATATGGAGAAAACCATATCCTAAAGAAAAAAATAGATCGTAATAACGGCACTCCCCAATTCTGGAAACTATTTTATGGATTATTTTATGACTTAAGCAAAGAAAATAAAGTCAATGTAGCAAAGACTTATATAAAAGATGCTGATGTAAGAATTTCTAATAAAATAAATCTTTTAAATAGAATGAAGGAAAAAGGAGTTTGGCTACTAGATGCGAGTCCTATAGCATTGTATAGAAATGGTGAAAAACCTAATATAAATTTTTACAAAGAAGTTTTAGATTTATCTTGGAAATATTATCTAAAGCCTTATATTGAAAAAGAAAGACCAGATAAAATAATAATAGTAGGTAAGCAAGTCTACGATACTTTAGAAAATAATTTTATAGAAAGTAAATTGAATAATATTGAGTGGATTTATCAACCTCAGGGAGTACGTTCGAAAGAGGCAATAAAAAATAACTATAAAAAATTGTTTTCTATTGCGAGTAAAATTATTTGATTGAGCATGAGGAACAACCGCCTAACATAGAGTGAGCCGCTCAGAAGCCATGAGAAGATATGGCTTCTGGCTCCGAGCCGACTTAACTGTGTAAGTGTAAATATATAGTGCAATAGAATTACTACTGCAAGTCCAGTGCCTTCATTACAGAAAAATTTGTGGATTGATACAAATTTTTCTTGCATTCAGTCACAGTCCTTGCTAGTGTTAGTTGTGGCTCGGAGACATTGCCTACATGCTTCGGTCTTGAGTTCCTCAGACCTTCGCATTCCGGCAACGGTCAGCTACTCTGTAACGTTGTCGGCAATTGCATCTGGAGGTAAAAGAATGGATGAAACCCAATATCATAATATTACTGAAAAATTAAAAAACTCTCAAATAATAGGAGATACATTAACTCAATTCTTGAAAGTTAAAGGTGAATCTTCTTTTACAAATAGAGGACTGGCAATGTTAATGATGAGTGATGATAACTTGCCAACTTTTGAATTAGATAAAAATTTTAAAAATACTGGTTGGTTTAATAATCATCCTTTTGCGGATTTTCTAGTTCCGGTAGAAAAAATAATAGAAAACCCAATAATTTTTTGGGTCACGAGTAGTTTAGATGAGGGCTGTAATTATATTTTTAATGAAGAACCCATTTATCACCATATTATTAAGATTGGAAGGTCTTATTTTATAGAAGATATTCTCATCGAATTATTTAAAGCTTTAAAAAATGAAAAAATAACAATTATAGACCCATGGTTTTTTAATTATATTCCTAAAACTGTAAATAAAAATATTTATGATATTTCTGAGGATAGTAAAAGTGTAATTGATGAAATTGAACCTCAGGTTAGAAACAACTTATCGAATGTAAATCTAGCAAAAATTAATTTTCTAATTTTCAATTTAGAACGTGCTCCAGGTTTAGAAGTAATTTGCAAAATATTGAAAATAAATAACTATATCACCGGTAGCGTAGGCGGTAGGAATGAAATTATATTCAAGGATACTATTTCACAAAAATTTATTGATTTAACATTTGAAAAATTTATAAACGAAGAATTGATAAATTTAAAGAATTGGATAATAATAAAGATAGAGTTTTCTTCAGAAGTAAAGCATTGGACTCCACTAATAGAAAAAATATTAAACAATGACCAAATCAAGGAAAATGGAATATTGGTGGTTATAAAAAATGAATTTACAGAAGAACCGGAAATTAAAGCTTTTAAAGATAGAAAAAATATTAGTATAAATTATCTCTAAAATGCAACTGCCGACAACAAAGCGTGTGAGCTGCAACCAGCCCGAACAGATGGGCTGGTTTTGGGCTTCGCCACATTTTTAATCTGTCATGAATCTTGCAAACTAACGCAATATTCACGCCAGCTTAAAAACGTCTCACACGCTTGAACGTTAGGCAGTATTCCTCATGGAGACTTATATGGATAAATATTTTGAAAAACTTATAAATGAGATTAGAATTAAATCTAAGCTTTATAAATTTGATGTAGAACCTACTGAAATAATTTATAATGTCTATCTACTGAGAAAATTCTGGAAGCCAAAGAAAATAAAAATATTACTACTTGCAGAATCGCATGTTTGGACTGAATTAAAAGAATATAAGACAACTATAAATAATATAAGTAATTTAAATCTCGATGAAAATTACCCTACTAACTATTCTAAATTTGTTTATTGCTTAGGATATGGAGAAAACCATATCCTAAAGAAAAAAATAGATCGTAATAACGGCACTCCCCAATTCTGGAAACTATTTTATGGATTATTTTATGACTTAAGCAAAGAAAATAAAGTCAATGTAGCAAAGACTTATATAAAAGATGCTGATGTAAGAATTTCTAATAAAATAAATCTTTTAAATAGAATGAAGGAAAAAGGAGTTTGGCTACTAGATGCGAGTCCTATAGCATTGTATAGAAATGGTGAAAAACCTAATATAAATTTTTACAAAGAAGTTTTAGATTTATCTTGGAAATATTATCTAAAGCCTTATATTGAAAAAGAAAGACCAGATAAAATAATAATAGTAGGTAAGCAAGTCTACGATACTTTAGAAAATAATTTTATAGAAAGTAAATTGAATAATATTGAGTGGATTTATCAACCTCAGGGAGTACGTTCGAAAGAGGCAATAAAAAATAACTATAAAAAATTGTTTTCTATTGCGAGTAAAATTATTTGATTGAGCATGAGGAACAACCGCCTAACATAGAGTGAGCCGCTCAGAAGCCATGAGAAGATATGGCTTCTGGCTCCGAGCCGACTTAACTGTGTAAGTGTAAATATATAGTGCAATAGAATTACTACTGCAAGTCCAGTGCCTTCATTACAGAAAAATTTGTGGACTGATACAAATTTTTCTTGCATTCAGTCACAGTCCTTGCTAGTGTTAGTTGTGGCTCGGAGACATTGCCTACATGCTTCGGTCTTGAGTTCCTCAGACCTTCGCATTCCGGCAACGGTCAGCTACTCTGTAACGTTATGCGAAAGATCAGCGAATAGTTATTTTAAATTTAACAAGGAATAAGATTTACATGAAAGTAAAATTGTTGATATTATTAACAGCTCTATTGTCGATTTCTCTACCTTCACAAGATCTAAATAAACTTTTTGAAAAATTTCAATTAACAACATTTAAAGGATTTCAAAGAATTGAAGGTTCAAAAGGAACTTTAACTGATAATGTAAATATTTATATAGATGCAAGAACTCCAAGGCTGGTTTTCGTTGGCAAATATTCAGGAATTTTTCGGGAAACACCGAAAGAAAGATATAATTCGATTTTAACATTTGAATCAGCTTCCGTTAATTTTAAAGGAATTTCAAACTATAAGCATGAAATTGGAATAATTGATCAAGATGAATTATACTGGATTCAAGTTGTAAATAATGATTTTGAGATGATTAAAAAATTAAAAAAAGGACAAGAAATAACCATTTTTACTACTTACATTGGATGTTGTTTGAATAAAACAAATGATAGAATTTATCTATCGTATTTAATAACAGATAAAATAGAAAGAAAAATTGAAAGAAATAAATGTTTTACACAATCCCTAATTGACTTTAATATTGGAATGTCATTTAAAGAAGCTAATAAAATTGCAAAAAAAAAGTATGGTGAACCAATTGAATCTTTCAATATTAAAGGGGAGCAATATTTTAGATATATAATTGATTCAAAGTTCAATACCTCTCTATACCTTGCATCTGCTGGATTTGATTACAGCAATTATCTTTATTTAATTCAAATTTCTGGTTCTGAAAATCCTAATTTTGTTATCTTTAAGAATATAAAATTAGGTTCAAGTATAAATGAGCTGAAGAAAATGCTTCAAAATACTATAATTCAATCTAATGATAATTATGATTTGATATTTGAGAAAAATTCATCATGTTCATTTGCTGTGAGCAAAAAAGGTAATTTGAAATCAGTAGTTATAACCGATGACCCAAACTTTTTTAGAACAAAATAATTTTAGTAATAGTGCTGATCCTTCGCATAACAAAGCGTGTGAGCAAGTTCCCGCTTTTTTTAACGTTATCAGGTTTGATGGCTAAAAAGCGGAAACTTGGGCTACGCCACATTTTTGCTTTGTTACAAAAATTGCATTTGACTTTCTGATTCAGTTGGGTTTTTATTGTGGAAAAGAAATAATGGTTTGTGGATGAGCAATTTTTGCGCCAATTTCCCAATGTCCGCAAGCGGACTTTGGAAAACCGCAAAAACGTCTCACACGCTATAACGTTATGTGCCAAAATACAAAACCTTAACTATAATCATAATTCTTTAAATATAATTTAGAATTAGAATTTACATTATTTTTATAGTAATAGGGCAAAAATTGTTGCATATTATGATATACTTATAAAATAGAATAATATATATTAAGGGAATGACGTTAATGCCAAAAAGAGATATAAAAATATTTGATAAATCAGAAATAGAGAAAAAGCTTATAAAATTAGCTTTAGCAGAAGTTCCAAAGCTAAATACTATTGGAGCTATGTGTTATTCTATGGTCCCACCTCCAGATTTAGCGAATTACATATGTCCCATATGCAGTGAAAAAACTGTATATAAATCTAATTATGCTGAATATATAACTTATGATTTAGGAGCTTGTAGGAATAAGGTTAAACATCTAAAAGCATTAGGAGCTGTCCTTGATGAATCTCAATTTTGTAAGAATTGTAGTCCAAATATTGAAAAACCTAAACTTTGTTTGAAAATTAAAATACAAGGAGAAAAAGAGCATAAAACTTGTAATGTAACAACAGAAGATTTAGATGTTTTAAGGGAATTTATTAAGAATAATGTTATACATGTAGGTTACTACGATGAAGAATATCCATTAAAAAAATATATCAATAGAATTATTGAATTACTTGGAATTTCGATTGATAAAGAAACAAAAAAAATAATAAAAATATGAATGAAATAAATTCCATTTTAGCACCTTCATTTTTACCTTCAACTGTAGTTATTGAATTAACCTATAATTGTAATCATATTTGTTTATTTTGTTCATGTCCATGGGAAAAACCTAATAGTCAATTTCAAAAATATCCAGAGTTACAAACAAATGATTGGAAAAAAGTAAGCGTATCATGAACCCACCTTCCCAAATCCTGGGAACCGTGTTACACTGGCTTCATGAAGACAATACAAAACTGGGAAGAACATATCGAGAACTGGCAGGCAAGCGGCAAGAGCTGCATGGCCTATTGTAAAGAGCATAGTCTATCTTATTCATCCTTCAGATACAATCTGAAGAAGTCTACAAAACCCGTAAAGGTAAGTCCAAAAGAATATCCCTTCGAAGACCTCGGATTTTTGGAATACGAACAAAAGGAAGAGAACTCAGAACAAAGTCCTCTATTGAGTATCAGTGTCAATCAGGAAGGGATGATAGAATGTAAGATAAATCTAAGATTCCAAGTTATGATTTGGGATTTCTCATGAGACGTCGTGTATTTATACGTCCTGGAGTGACGGATATGAGAAAATCAATAAATACACTTACTCAGTTGGTTCAGACAGAAATGAACTTATCACCCTTTGATAAGAGTCTGTTTATATTCTGCAATAAGCGCAAAAACATGTTGAAAGTCTTATATTGGGATAAGAATGGGTTTTGTCTCTGGCAGAAGAAACTGTCCAAACAAAAGTTTCCCTGGGTCAATACGGATGAGGAAGTAAAAGAGATTTCAAATCAACGCTTGCTCTGGTTACTTAAAGGAATAGATTTTTTTAAGGAGCATAAAGAAGAAAAATATCTAAAAGTATAAAATAATTCTTTACAGATGGTATGTGGGAATAAACATATCATCTGTAATATTCATGAAATCTACCGAACTTCCAACAGGCATTAAAGAATCACATAAAATAATTCAGCAGCAATATGAAAAGCTTCAGGAATATTCTAAGATTATCAAATCTCTTGAATCTCTAAACAAATTGAAAGATGAGAAAATAGAGTATTACAGAAACCAGTTGTATAATAAAAAATCAGAGAAGTGGACACCTGAAGAACAAAAACAGGCACTACTCTTCAACGAAGCAGAACAAATAGTTGATGAAGAGAAAACTATTTTAGTAAAAGAGCATAGAAAGAAGAAAAAAAAGCGCGGAAAGCGAGACGGCCTGGATCCAAACTTACCGAGAGAAGAAGTGATTCTTGACCTCGAAGAACACGAAAAGGTATGTGGCTGTGGTTGTATGCTGACAGCTTTAGCACATTCAGAAGTTCTTGAAAAGCTGAAGATCATCCCGGCTCAGTTTGTAGTTGTGAAGACGATTCGACCTCAATATGTTTGTAAGAAATGCGAAGGTAGCGGTGATGAAAATCGTCCCGGTGTAAAATCAAAACCTCCGGTTCCTCAGCTTATTCCCAAAGCGATTCTGCATCGTGATAGTCTGGCATATATGATTGTTCAAAAGTATTGCGACCATCTTCCTATAAACAGAATATCTAATATATTAAAACGTTTAGGTGTAAGTATTTCAAAAGCTACTATAGCAAGAAATTTTATAACGATTGCAGAAATGCTTGAGCCAATAACAAATCAAATTTTACAACTAATACAATTCGCTCATGCTATTCAGATAGATGAAACTCGCTTACAGGTAGTCAGTGAGCCGGGTAGAAAAGGAACCAATTTATCCTGGATGTGGTGTTTTCGCAGCGGTCTGGTAGGCGAGACTGAGAGAGCAGTATATTTTCATTATGACCAATCGAGAAGTGCAAAATTTCTAAAAGACTTTCTATTTGGCTACAAGGGAATCATTCAAACCGATGGTCTTGGAACCTATAATGCACATTTATCTTCTATTGTTTCTGAAGATGAACATGCCGGTTGTAATGTTCATGCAAGAAGGAAGTTTACTGATATTTATAAATCGATTAAAAATAATAAGTCTGTAAATCACATATTAGAGGAATATAACAGACTCTATAGATTAGAAGAATCTTATTATCAATTAAAAATACACCATAATAAAGATAAACTCGAAAAGCGACGGCAAAGACATAGCCTTCCAATAATGGAACGAATGAAAGCTTTTATTGCGAGTGAACTCTCGGTTATGGAACCTTCAGGTGATCTATATAAAGCAATGAGATATTTTATATCTCATTATGATAAATTAATAATATTTATATATAATGGGAATATAACACCTGATACAAACCTGGTAGAAAATGCCATTCGTCCATTTGCACTGGGAAGAAAGAATTGGTTATTTGCCTTTTCCCCTGAGGGAGCAAAGGCAAGTGCAATTTACTATGCTCTGATCGAAAATGCAAAATTATGCGGTCTGGATCCTTACCAATATCTTAAAACCGTTTTTGATGAGATAGTGGAAAATCCCAATTTCGATCCGAAAGATTTGACTCCGCAGGCTATCGCAAAGAAACAAAAAGAAGAATCCAGAACAACCACAACTTAAATCTACCTCCGGGCCAAGCACTGCCGGGGGTGGGTTTATGATACGCTTACGGAAAAAATATCTAGAACTATTAATAAAAAAAGGGATAATAAACATTGCTTTTTCAGGAGGAGAGAGTCTATTAAGGAGCGATCTTCAAGAACTAATAATTTTTACATCAAGCTTAAAAGCTACTTCAATACAAATTAGTAATAATAAGCTAACTAAAGAAAAAATAACTCCAAACATTTTTGTAATATCAAATGGGAGTTTGATAAGTAATCAATTTTTAGATTTTTGTCAAGAATATAAAATTCGTCTCAGTATGAGTTTACCAGGAATATCGACTTATAATGAACATACCCAATTTGGAACAGCAAAAACTATACTTCATTGGTTTGAGGAAGCAAAAAAAAGAAATATTCTAACGACTGTCAATATTACAGTAACGAAGAGAAATTTTTTTGAACTATACGAAACAATTTCATTAGCTCTTATTTCTGGTGCAGACAGTTTATTGTTGAACAGATTTTTACC
This sequence comes from Leptospiraceae bacterium, assembly GCA_024233835.1. Lineage (NCBI taxonomy): Bacteria > Pseudomonadati > Spirochaetota > Leptospiria > Leptospirales > Leptospiraceae > Leptospiraceae bacterium. Next base: position 295,368 of record JACKPC010000003.1, on the reverse strand, counting down.
TGGAGGAAGGGGGATAGAAAATTCTGAAGAGTTGTTATTGTCAATAAAAGAAATAAATGAGATGTTAGATATAGCTGAAGATATTTTGCAAAAATCAAACAGATTTGGAAGTGTAGGAACTGAACTTCCAAAATGTATTTTAAATAGAAAGGATTACAAACATCTAAAAGTCGGAACAAGATGCTCAGCTGCACTTGATTTTTTTACAATTGATCCTTCTGGATATATTCGAGCTTGTAATCATTCTGAAAATAGACTAGTACATATATCTGAATTTGAGAAATTAAAAAATAATAGCATTTGGAAACAATTTGTTATGAAAGATTATAAACCAATAATGTGTAATAATTGCGAATACATTTATGATTGTGATGGTGGATGTCGAGAAGCAGCAAATATTTGTGGAGGATGTATAAATGCTAAAGACCCAATTTTTATATGAAATTAAAAACTTTTTATATAAAAAAAGATTAATTAAGGGCTTTACTAAATTTCGGCACATAACTGACAGACTGTGTGAAAAGTGAGCAAAAAAAAACCTGTAGATATTGACGAACTCGGTTCTTACTAAAAAAACTAAAAACCAATCATTCCAAATTGGTTTTTAGTAAATAAATTTACTATAAGTCATAAAAGAGAGAAAATTCATTGCTATCCATCAAATAAAAATCTATTATTCCTACTATTTTGCATTTACAGCATCTATAAAAGCCCTTATTCCCAGAATATTTATGACTCTTTTAAAATTATAAGCAAAACATATGAAACTAAATTCGGCCTGAACGCTTCTAATTCCTTTTTGTATAAAGTAAGTGAACCCCAAATTTCTCTTTATAGTGCCAAATGGGTGTTCCACAATCTCCTTACGTTTACGAATTAGCTTTTTATTTTCCTCGTTCCCCATCTCTTTTTTAAAATCATCCATTGTCTCTCGGTTTATCGAGACCCGAATAGTTCGTCCAGTTTTACTATTGGTACATTTTGCTCTATGAAAACAATCTTTACATTCCTTACATTTATACTCATTTACATAAATCCCGTATGACGTCTGTCTTGGATTTTCATTTTGTCTATTTAATTCTTTTCCTGCCGGACATACGTATATATCCCGCTCTTTATCATAAACAAAATCCTGGATTTCATATCCTTTTGCAGGAAGTTTATCAGGATTACTTTTACATTCACGCTTATTATTACTATCCAGTGCAGATTTGGTATCTGGTACTATAATATTTATCCCCGATTTATCTTTATTATTCATTATTTCTTTTTCACTAAAATATCCGGAATCCATTACTGCATTTGTCTCATTTTCTATTTTAAGTTCTTCTTTTATCGACTGGACTTTTTCAATCATAGGAGTCATTTGTTCCAGGTCATTTGACTTTTGCGATACATCATTTGCAATAATCAACTTATTTGTATTATCCACTGCAGTTTGGGCATTATATCCAGGACGAATTTTTCCTTTGTCACTTTGAAATCTTGAATCTGTGTCGTTAGCAAAATAGACCTGTAGTTCCGGGTCGTTTTCAAATAATTCCCGAATCCCTTTCACTTTATCATTGTATTTCGTTAGTCTTTTTAGTTTATTTAATACATCCCTGGCTTCATCTCCATCTTTAAGATTTAGTTCATTTGCTTCGGAAATATCATTCAATTCTAATTCCTCCAAATATTCCTGTATTTTGGATTTTATATTTTGCTCGATATTTTCAATACGCTCTCTTTTAAATACATTATTTTGTCCGTTCTGTGCTCTTAGCTTCGTTCCATCAATTCCAACTATTGAAAGAGTTAGTAGATTCATTTTCTTGCAAAAGAATAAAAACTCTTTGAAGATATTTTTTATTCCATCTTTATTATTTTTTCGAAAATCAGCTATTGTCTTAAAATCCGGGGCGAGATTCTTTGTTAACCACCTAAGTTCCTGGTTTCTATTACATTCCTTCTCTAATTTTCTGCTACTTCGGATTCGTTCTATATATCCGTATAAATATATTTTTAGTAAATCATGTGGATTATATGGTGGTTTACCTGTTTCTAACTTTGGAATTTTAAAACCTAATTTTTTAAGATCGAGATTATCAACATAGGCATCAATAACCCTTACCGGACTATCTTCTTTTATGACGTTATCCAAACATTCACTGTATAATACTATCTGTTCTCGAGAAGTTCCTTGTATATAATTCATAGCTGCACCTATAACTCTTTATCGTTATAAGGAAATTTTCTATATACATTACATTCCTGACAAACAAAAAATATTCAATAACGAGACTTTTCACACAGTCTGTGAGTAAGGTCGTAAGACCGCACCGAAGCACGCTCAGCCGGCACCTTGCTCCCTGAGTGAACCGCAGGTAAGCCGAAGGGCATTGTCCATTACCTAAAAATAATCTCCCCATTCCCAGAAGAAAAATATCTTACGGAGAATATTACGGTTTTGGATTTCTAACTCTCTATCTTTCACTTTTTTTTCTTCCAATACCTTTTCAGTTTGAATGATAATACGAGTTCCATTTCGTTCAATTTCAACTTCCCTGATATGTTTTACTATATATTCAAGAGGTGCGGAAAACAAATAGTATCGTTTTGGATAATCATGCTCATCTGCTTTACCTTTTCCGCATCCAACCACTCCACCCGGATCATTTTTGGGCCTACACTCATCAATACGATAAATTTTATCTCCATCTTTTAAAAAAGAGTGCTTTTTAAATCCTTTAACTTTAAAATATTCTCCAACTCCGTCATTTGGATATATAAACCTTACTCCTGAACGTACTCCATAAATACCAAAATCATGCCTGTCCAGTTTGTGGTATTTCTCATTATTTTTAAATTGAATGTAACATGCAATTATAAGCCTGCATCTATTGGATTCAGCAAAAATAGAAATGGTATGAATGATAGAAAAGAGAATTGTCACTATTAGATATCTAATCAACATTATTATACTTTCTCCTTTTTATAGAAAGTCCATCTTCCCTTCGAAGTTTATTGATATTTGTTTCAATATCTTTACCCTTAATCTGTATATAAGCTTCTTTTCCGTTCTTAATTATCTTTTGATATGCAGGAATTCCCACCAGTAATAATTCTTCAAGGTCATTTACTTTTTCAATTTTTCCATCTGAAGTCAGATTGTATACGGGTAATGCTTTTTTATCATCACCTATTTGGTTATTCTGATATTGGGATTGTTTTCCGGAATTTATGATATTCGCATGAACTACCTCATGTGCTACAGCATATTTTCTTTCCGGGTTTTTCGTTATAGGACAGCACAACATCCCCAATCTGTATCTCTTCAATTTTTTTGAAACCGTTTTTTGTGGAGATTCGAGTTCCTGCGACAATAGCTCTACAAGCCAAGATCTTCAGACTGCATTCGAAGTTCGTCCATGAGTAGCTTTGTCTCTTTCATTACTTTCTGCTCTCTGGGTGTGCGGTTGGCCAGTTTACCGAGTGCGGCATCCTGCTGTTTTCCAAATAGTTTTTCCTCGGCAAAAATATCTTCCTGTAAGCTCTGTTGCTCTGTCAGATAGTCTTCATCTACCGGGATAGGTTCATATATCTCAGATTTCTTAAACTCCAGATCTGCGAGATGTTGTAGTATTTCGTCATGTCCCGGAAGTTTCTTTAAAGCAAGACGCAAAGCCTGCTCCGCCTGTTCATAACTACCCATAGATTGCAATAATACACCAAATGTATCGAGATAAGCCGGGTTTGAGGGATCTGTTTTCATGGCTGATTTAATGCAATCCACAGCCAGGTTCAATTCTTCCTGTGAAGGCTTTCTCTCATTTACAAGAAGATAACTTAAGGAGTTTAATGAATTCCTGTAGCCGGGTTTTACCTTAAGAATTTTTCTATGAACTAAAATCGCATCTTCGACAAGACCCTGCTTTTCATATATAAAGGCTTGAAAAGATAAAAGACGTATATCATCAATCGCATATTTTAGCCTTTCCTCAATTAATACAAGAGCTCTATCCAGATTTTCTAATTGTATTTCCGAATATATGAGCATTCGAAACACATTATCTCTCTCGATAAATTTTCCAAATTTCCCAAGGATTTCATCCAGAGTCTGAATACATTTCTTATGATTCCCCGTTCTCGAACAGCATATAGCAAAATTATATAGTAGTTCCGGATTTTGCCTGTTTTGTTTTTCCAGCTCTTGTTCAAGAAGACTCAAAGCAAGGGCGTAATTTCCTTTTTCTATTTCCTGTAAATACTTCTTTTTCTTCATATCTTTGTACCATGAAAATATTGCTTCATGTCAGTGTATTCACCTTCATGCAATGATTCCAGACTGAGTGGAGTAATACTCACATTTCCTCTGTCATAGGCATCAAAATCAGAACCCTCCATTGACCTATGGCCGAGTTCAGAACCACCCAGACAAAATTCAAATACATTCCCAATGATATTTTGGACTTTGTATTCATCTTTATACGTCCGTATTCCGGGTTTTGTTATTTCTAATTCAGACAGGTTTTTATTGAAACCAGGAGGAAGATTTATATTATAAACCACTTTTTTTTTAAAATACTCAAATTTTTCTTCTATCAAACTCGATATAAATTCGGCTTCTTCTATATAGTCATCGTTATGGCCTAACTTTCCGGAGCTTACTGCAAGGGCATAACAATTATTAATAGCACCATGCCTGGCCGCCCCTACCGTACCCGAATAATGAACATCATACCCCATATTGACTCCCCGATTTATTCCGGAGATTACCATATCAATGAAGGGGAAAATTTTTCCATGCAAACCTATATTCACACAGTCGACCGGAAAACCATCAACTATATAATGGTTATCATTCACCCTTTCCACCCTAAGAGTATCAAATATAGACATGGCCTGGGAAGTAGCTGATTTCTCTTTCAGAGGAGCTACTAAAAAAACCTTATGCTTCTTTTGTAAAACCTTTTCCAGAGCCAATATTCCATTACAGGCAATCCCATCATCATTGCTTATCAAAATATTCAAAATTGAACACCCTTAATTTCAATAATCGTAGTAAATAAATAAAGATAAAAAGAAAGGGGAATAAATACAAAATAAGAAAAAGTCGAAAAGGCTACCTTCAAAGCCCTTCTTTCATCCGTATCATATAAACTGGCAATGGCCCTCGATAAAAACCAGAGATACAACAGGATTAGAGCCAGAACAACCATTACATAGTTTAAAGGACCCGTTATATTCATAGACAATAAAATAACAGAAAGAGGAGCGGAAAGGGCAAAAACAGATAATCCATATTTGGTTAGAATTATATTATATTGCACAAGACTAATACTATCTTCCCTGCGGGTCTTATAGTCAATTAACACCCCCATTAAAAAAGAAAAAATCTCCAAAAATAAAAAATTGGAAAGCATGGCCACAAAAAGCAACTCATAAGAGGAAGGTGCATAGGGTGGATTCAGGTATATCCCCGATACAGCCAGGTTAAGAGCCGCGAGAAGACTGACCAGGGTTCCTTTCGGTCGTATTTCATTTACATCTATATTATACCGATTCATCGTAAAATTATGAGGATTTGAGAATATAGCAACCAGTATATCCAGTGAACCAAAACGAACGTTCATTTATGCCCTACCCAGAAAGGAAATAAAACCAGAACGGGCTGATTTCGAAATTCTTGAAAAATGAAATCTTTCCCTGTCTGAATCCCGGAAAATTTGGTATTTAATAGATGCATAAATCTATCAAAGGGGGATTCGTCTTCTTCAATAACAGGTAAAGCTTCTTTATAACCACATAATTCGGAAAGCTTATCTCTTGCTTCTCTCCTACCACCCAGTTCATCAACCAATTTGAGTTTCTTTGCCCGACTCCCCGAATAAATTTTCCCTTCAGCAAAATCTCGAACCAAATCCTCTTCTAATTTTCTACCTTTCGCCACATCAGATATAAACTGTGTATAGGTATCACTTAAGAGATTCTGGATAAACCGGTTCTCTTCCGGTAATGCATCCCGAAACATAGATAGCATATCTTTGTATCTACCGGCCTTGTAAACCCGCATAGAAACATTGTATTTTTCTAATAATCCGCTTACATTAGGACTCATAGTAATCACACCTATAGAACCGGTAATGGTTCCGGGTTCAGCAAAAATATAATCTGCCGCAGAGGCAATATAGTATCCCCCCGAAGCAGCCAGATCTTTCATGGATACTACTATCTTTTTTGTTTTCCTTAAGTGCATTAGTTCCTGGTAAATTTCCTGGGAAGCAGCCACCGTCCCACCGGGAGAATTAATTTCCAGTAAAAGTCCTTTTATCTCCGGTTTTCTTTCCAGGCTTCGGAGTTTTGCAAGAATCGTATCAGCTCCTGTAGATTGATAGGTTGAGCGACCGGAGTGAATTTCTCCTTCAATCTTTATTATATACAGACTCGCATCCGGATTACGCCTGGCAGATACATTCGTATTGAGTTGAAAAAAACTCAGGAATACAGAAACGAGACTTAGAACGAGAAAGCTCAGGATAAAAATATTTTCTTTTTTCATTTAGTTCCTTTTATTATCGGTAATCCATTCCTGGTAAAACTCCATTCTTTCCGGAAAACAAGTCCCGACTTTTTGTAGGGATACCATTTTAGAAATGCTTTCCTTTTCTATTGGAATATGCAAGGGTTTTTTATACTTCGTATATTTGTTTACTCGCTAATTTTTATAGTTTCTTTTTATTGGCTTGTAAGATGAGAAAGGCTTTTATCAGCGGAGTAAATGGTCAGGATGGAGCCTGGCTGGCACAACTTCTCCTCAACAGGGGCTATCAAGTCACGGGAGGTATTCGAGATACCGACCGCTCCGATCTCTGGAGACTTGAGACCCTCGGAATAAAAGAAAAAATCAACTATAAAGAATTCAAACTCGAAGATGCCCACTCCACTGAGCGTATTTTTCAGGATGAAACCTACCATGAGTTTTACCACCTTGCTGCCCAGAGTTCTGTAGGGCAGAGTTATGCCCAATCCCTCCAAACAGCAAAAACAGTCGGATTTTCCTTGAATTATATACTCGATGCCCTCAAAATGCATTCTCCCCAGACGAAGTTTTTCCAGGCTGGTTCGGCTGAAATATTCGGAAATACAAATGATTTTCCCCAGACTGAAGAAACCCCGATTTCTCCAATTAATCCCTACGGTTGTGCTAAAGCTTATGCCCACTTCCTCTGCAAAGTTTACCGGGAAAGCCATGAGCTTTTCATCACAAATGGTATCCTTTATAACCATGAATCAGAATTGCGGGGAAGCCATTTCTTGAGTCGTAAAATTATCTCTCATATTGCAGGTCTTTACAGGGGAAAGAGGGAAGTTCTGGAACTGGGAAATCTTAACTCCGTTCGAGATTGGGGCTATGCAAAAGAATATGTCGAAGGAATTTTCTTAAGCTTACAAAATGCAAAACCTGATTCTTTTATTTTCTCCACCGGAAAAACTGCTTCGGTAAGAGACTTTGTCAACAAAGCTTATTCGCTCATCGATATAGAACTGGAATGGTCAGGGGAAGGTTTAGAAGAAAAAGCTTATAATAAACGAAATTCCGAGTTACAGGTTCGCATAAATCCTCAATTTTTTCGACCCGCAGAAATTCAAACCCTCTGCGGAAACCCACAAAAAGCTGAGAATACTCTGGGCTGGAAAGCAAAATCAGGTATTTCAGAAATTGCAAAATTCATGTTCGATCACGAACTAAAGATTTTTTATTGACCCTTTTTATAGCCGGTGTAGAGTAATATTTGATGAAATACACGGGGTAAAATCCCAAATTCACAGTTAATAACATGAGGTATAGAATGAATATAAATAAAGCATTAGATAAAGCATTTGAAACAAAACCTTTAAAAGAACTGGTGGACGCACCGGTTAGTGCTCTTCAGGGAGTATCGGATGGAGATGCCGAAAAGCTAAAAGCAGCTTTCAATGTAAAAACAATCAAGGATCTGGCGAACTTAAAGTACGTTAAGTGGGCACAGGCTATCGTAGCACTGGCAGAAACAGAAGAGTAATCGTTAATCGGTTATAGCGAGGGGAAATTCTTTACTAAAACCACTCGCTATAAAATCTCACCTAAGGGCCTGTTCAAGGTCATCATGGATAATTACAAAATCGGTTAGTCCTACAATATCCATCACTTTTTTAAAATGATCATTCAAGCCGGAGAACTCTATTTTGCCCTGATTCTCAGATGCCCTGGTAATCAGGCTAATTAAAGTGGCAATCCCTGCGGAGTTAATATAGGTTGTCTTTGAGAAATCAATCAAAACTCGATTCTTTTTCTCTGAAGGAATTGAGTCATAGGAGTTTACAATATCTTCATCTGCTTCCGAGGTAATTTCACCCGAAATAAAAATCACAGGTACGCCTTCTTTTTCAAAACCCAGCTTTATATTAAAATCATCTTCCATAAGTTAAAAAATGTGCAAAACGAATTGGCTTTCGTCAACTAATAATTATATAAAAAGCCAGGAACTGAGCCTGGCTTCCACTTTAATTTCCAGTTTATTTCTGCTTGGATAAGAAAAGGATATATTTAGCTAGAGCTTTGAGGTTTTCATCTCCAAGGTGCTTATAAGCCACCATAGGAGAACCACTAATTCCTTCATTCAAAGTTTTCAGAATTTTGTCCTCAGTATTTCCGTTCTTCCACTCAGATGCAGGTGCATTAAATTTTCTGGGTTTAGGATTTAAAGCTGCCGCAGCAGGACCATCTCCCAGACCTTTTTCACCGTGGCAGGAAGCACAGTTTTGAGAGAAAAGTTCCTGTCCTTTTTTTTCATCTGCAGAAAGTCCACCTTCATTGGAAGGAGTTGTTTCGGTTTTATTTTCTGTAGTTCCGCTATTTTCCTTGTTTGTATTGTCGGTTTTGTCACCACCACAATTTACTGCAAATTGCAGAGATATAAAGGCAACAAACAAAGCTATGAGTAGTTTTTGAATCCTCATTCATTCCTCCTACTGTTTTTTATATGACAAGACTTTCCAGTCGAGATTATTTGAATACCAATTTATTTATTTTAAGGATTTTCGGATTCCAATTTTTTCATACCAGGAGATTCCTGAGGGCCGATTCGAGGGTATTATAACGAAATTGAAAACCGGCATTGAGTAAAGCTGCCGGTAGCACATTCTGTCCCTGTGTGAGAATGCTGGCTCCTTCACCAAAGAGAAATTTCAAAGTTACATTTGGAACCCGGAAAAAATTAGGACGGGAAAGAGTTCGGGCCAGGGTTTCGGTAAACTCCCGATTGGAAACCGGATGAGGAGCCGATAAATTGTAAATCCCTCTTTTTTCTTCTGTATTTACAATAAAATGCAGGGCCCTGACAATATCCTCTATGTGGATCCAGCTCATATACTGCTCTCCATTCCCTACAGGGCCTCCTAAAAATAAGCGAAAAGCCGGTAACATTTCTTTGAGTGCCCCTCCTCTATTAGAAAGCACAATTCCAATTCGAGCCAGTCGAACCGATACCCCAAATTCCTCTGCTTCAAAAGCTTCTTTCTCCCAATCAAAACAGAGCCTGCTTAAAAAATCCTCTCCGCACTTTGAATTTTCTGTAAATACCGGGGAAGAGGCAGGGTGCATTCCGTAATAACCTACCGCTGAGGCATTGACCAACACTTCCGGTTTCTTCTCTGTTTTTTTCAGCTCGCTGACAAGAGCTCTTGTAGAGTTCACCCTTGAAGACCAGAGTAGATCTTTTTTTACATCCGACCACCTGCCGATAATTTTTTCACCTGCAAGATTAAATAGATACTTCAAACCTTCCAGATCTCCGGCCTGAACCTGCTCTGTCTGGATTAAAGATACTCCGGAAAGACCCTGAAGAGAGGGAGGAAGTTTATTTCCGCGGGAGAAAATTTTAATCCTAAAACTATGCCTGAGAAATTCTTTTGTCAGCTCAGAACCAATCAGCCCGGTTCCACCAATAATCCCGATTGTATTTTCCTTTTCGACAGTCGCCATGAATTAAAACTCCCTCGTATTATTTCCTAAAATAGTGTATCCACTCAAAAAATCAGGGAGCTTTTCTTTAAATGTAAGCGAACCACCGATGGTTCGCCTGCTTCCCTGAAAAAATGAGGACTTACCTCTCTTGTTGTGCGATTTGTATAATTTGGTTATAAATATTTATAATTATAATTCTTGAGATAAACTCTTTCTTTGTTCTATTTCAGAACAAATTTTATCTATGGTATAATCCTGGTAAAGACTTCTACGTTCCTCAGTATAATTTCCATGACCGAGTTCGTATTGTTGGAAGAAACGAACTAATTCCAACGGGTCTAAAGCATTTTTCAAAGCTTCAATACCCTTTAGGTTGATTTCATGTAAAGTAGCTGTGCTCATATCCGTTTCCTATAATATATTTTTTTATTCATTTATATAATTCCTAATCATTGTAACCCGCAAAGTTAGTCAATAATATTCCATATAAAATTCCGTCTTCTATACCCCGGATTTCTTCCGAAAACCCTATTTATGCTCCAGCCTTTCAATACCATCCCAGTGCATAGGAATTCCATGCTTTCTATAAAAAGAAATTCTGGCAAGATAAAGTTCAGCTGCTTTGTCCAGTGGGTCAACCTTCAAAACTTCCTGAAAGAAATATTCAGCTTCATCAAATTTTTGTTCCGCATAAAAATGTACACCGGTCTCAAAATTATCCCGGGTTTGAATCTTCAGATTACGAATCCTTAGAGAAAGCCCATCAATGACTTCATAGATCTTAATGGCTTCTGTTTTTCCTTTTACTGTTACTCTATCTACAATACGAATTTCATAATCTTTAGGGTTGGAAAGTTTTAAATAAGTTATTTCACTGATAAGAATCGAAGCCGAATAGATCTTAGTTAGACCCTCTATCCTCGATGCCAAATTGACTGCATCCGAGATCACTGTACATTCATACCTTTGATTTTCTCCAATTATTCCCAACATCAAATTTCCTGTATGAATTCCGATTCCAACTCCTATTGGTCTCAAACCATTACTCACTCTCTCATTATTATATCGATGCACCCCTTCTAACATACTGATAGCAGCTCGAATGGCATCTTCCGGACGATGAGGAAAGATAGCCATAATTCCATCTCCGAGATATTTATCAATAAAACCCTGATGGTCACGGATAGCCGGGCTGGACTTATTTAGATAGGTATTGATAAAATCAAAATTCTGTTTGGGTGACATTTTCTCTGATAAACTTGTAAACGAACGAATATCGGAAAAAAGAATCGTCATCTCCTGTTGAATCTGATCCCCCAGTTGTAAGTCTGAAATCGATTTCTTGGAAAGAAGCTGAATAAAATTAAAAGGAACAAACTTGATAAAGGCATCTTTTTGTTTTTCTACTTCTATCTGATAGTTTAAGAGCTGGTTTATCAGGATCATGATTAATACGATAATATAAGCCATAAAACCATACTGGCTTATCCGAATACCGGTTCTAAAAATTCCGGCATCCAATATATCCCATAAATTCACAAGAAAAAGTCCGGCAAAACCGAGTCCTACTTCTTTTGATAAGGGTTTCTTTCTATAGACAGCAAGGGACAGTACCCACAAGCAATACAGAAGGGAAGGGATAGAAGTATACTGCCAGAGTTTTAAAATGCTACGGTGATATATATGAGGAAGGCTTAAAGATCCCAGGGAAAATGCAATATATGTAAATGTAATGAATTTTAGAATCCCAAATTTTTTCCTTTCGGAAAAGAATAGCTCAAAAAGAAAATATAAAAACACCGGGATGAGAAGAAACAATAAAGTATATTCAAATCTATCTTTTATTGCACTATCCTTATACAGAAGAGTGATTAGCTCGGTTCGGTGAAATAAATACAGGGATAAAAAAACAGCATACAGGCCAAAATAAAAATACGTTTTTTCCCTTCGTGTTTTGAAAAAAATGAATATATAAAAAAGTCCGAAAAATAAATACACCCCGTTTAAAACAATGGAAAAGTTTTCACCTCGACGATTGAACAATACATTCGTTTCTAAAATTTCATAGCCCCTAGAAAAATAAAGGCCGAGATGGGAATTAAAATCAATCGGAGAAGAAGGTGGATCTCCCACAAAGTAAATAGCCAGAATATTATCTTCTTTCTGAAAAAAAGATTTATCCGGAAAAATTCCCAGACCATCTATGGTTCTATAACGAAAAATTTTATTCTTTTCAATATAGAGCTCTCTGTGTATAGAATGTCCGTTTAAAAATATCTCGTAGTTTTCTCCTATTCCGGAAAAAAAAATCGCCGGACTTTTCGAGGAATCATATAAAGATTTGGGTAAGGAAAAACGAGAAAAAATTAGATACCTCTGAAGGTTTGTGTCCGATTTCTGAACCAAAAAAATCTGATTCAGATAAACAGGAAAAGAAGGTAAAACCTGAAAACCACTATTTTTTCCAATCTGGGCCAAAAGTGTCTGAACCCTATCCTCCCCTTCCAACTTTTTTCCATACCAGGTTTGCCGGCTAAGGTCGAGAGAGACCTTTTCTTTTGCCCCAATTCCAAAGGACAAAAAACAGAACAGAAGAAGAAATAGTGCTTTCATATCTCGATTGTGTTAATCTTCTCAGAAATACCTTTAAATTAAAACTCTTTTCTTATTTTTTTTAGATGAATTATTTCTTTTTTTTATCCACTCAAAAGTTCAGGAAGACATTCCCTTGACTGCCGGAGTCTGGCTTCGACTCATATCTACTCGGTTACTGAGCGAACTGAATTACGCTCAGCCGGCGGCTCCCTTTTAGAAAAAGTTAAACGCGATTTTAAAAAATGAATCGACTCTTTTATACACCTAAATTGCATTATCCATTTAATTCAACTCCATATGTATCCTCTACGTTTTTTAGCTTTTTGCATTTTAGGGATGGTTTATACTTCCTGTAGCAGTATCCATAACTATTTCTTTAAAAAAAAAGAGAACACAGAAATCTTTCCTTACTCCCCTCCCTATACAGTTATTTATTCCGGTAAAGAAGAAATACCGGATAGAACAGTATACCTAACTTTTGATGATGGACCTACATTTCTAAGTTCTAAAATTCTTGATATATTAAATAAGGAGAATATTCGAGCTACCTTTTTTATTTGTGCTAAATTGAAAAAAGAAAAAAGCCGGTTCCAGGTTTTTAAAACTCCTTTGATTCGAATGGTTCAAGAAGGACATGTTATCGGGAACCATACTTTTTCCCATCCAAATCTGTCCGGTCTATCCGATAAAAAAATTCTTCACGAAATTCAACTCAATCAAGAACTTTTAGACGAGGCCCTTGGCACCCGGAGTCCTAAAATGATTTTCATACGTCCTCCTTTTGGAATTCCCTGGAAAGGAAATCGAAGTGAAAAGGAAAGACAGCGTGTTTTGAACATATTAAAAAATGAAGGAATTATTGTTATGTGGAATCTAAATTCAAAAGATGCTAATGACTGGGTTTCGGGTGAATGGTACGAAGAAGGAAAAAGAATAAACCCGACTTCATTAGCTTTTCAAAAAAAACGAAAGAAAATGTATCAGCATATCCGGAATGAAGTAAATGGCAAAGGTCTCATTATCCTTTTTCATGATACCCATAATACCTCCCTGGAAGTTTTACCGGAGCTTATTAAATTATTTAAAGAACAAAATTATAAATTTCAAACGATTCGTGAATATTTTATCTGGAAACATGCGAAAAACAAGGAACTCCCAAAGAACTAAACTCCCAATCAATAAAAAACAAATTGTCGGACAGGATTTTGGCCGAGCAAATCAAAAAATTTCCTTTACGATTCTGAACTGTCCTTTAGTTTTTACGTATGTATCAAGTTCTATTCTTTTTATCTCTGAGTTTCTTTTTCAATTCCTGCTTATACAGGAATAATTTACATTCGAATTACTGGAAAGATTACTTTTCCTCCCAGGAGTCTTTACAAAATAAAGATGAAAAAGCTTATCATCGCCTCTTCGGAAGTCTTTCCCAAACAGAGGAGTCGAATCTTTTTCAAAGCAAAACAACTACTGCTTATTCGGGCAATGTGAAAATTAGAGATAATACTTACCTTCCTTCGTTTCAAAACTTTTATTTTAAGGACAAAGAGAGTCAATATTCCTTGCATGTGCGCTTCAGCCCTAGAACATTGGATACAAAAGAAATTTATGAAATCAAGCGTTCTGCTAATTTACAATTCAGCCCTTATGCAGTATATGATTTCATACAATGGTGGAAACTTCTGCATGAAAATTCTCTACGAGAAAATTTCAGTCTTAAGTTGCAAAAAAGCAGTACATACAAATTTCTTTGCAACAATTTTTCTTGCTCTATAAAACCGGGAAGTCTCTCGTTTTTATTATCCGATTCTCTTCAAAAAAATTACCCTATCTTTTTTTCTGATTTAAACAAGCGCCTTTCTATGATAGACTTCGAAGTTCCTATTTTTTTCAACGGACAGTATCACAGCCGCCTCTTTAGTACTTCGAATGGTATTCATTATACTTTTATAGATACTCAGTTTAAAAATCCCGGCCTATATGAAAACCTGAAACGTATCAGTTTTAAGATACGCTTTACACTGCGTTTTTTGGGAATGAAAATAAAAGTTAACAATTTACGTTATACGATATTTCTACACCTACAAAAAGACAAAGAAATTATTAGCGGACATTATACAAACTATCCGGAATATTCTATCGAGGGAAGACTATTTTATCTCCTACCGGAAAAACTTGTGGATATATTTATTCCGGGAGATATGAATTCCTATTTAAAAGATTATTTTGACCTGGTTTGTCCTGTTTCACCCTTCGGAGGGAATCGTTTCGAAACAAAACTGATTCATAATCAGACAAAAACAAACTTAAGCTTCGCTTCCTATACTTACAACCTGAGACAGAAATTTAATCCGTTTCGAAGAGAAAAGAAAGAAAAGGATACTCATGATTTTTTTGGTGATTGGAAAAAAAAGCTTGTAGAAGAATTAGAAGAATGATTTGTTTGATTGATTATGGAAAAAATCACACTCTACTCTTTTCATGGCTCCGGCATAAAAATCACAATGGAACTGTATTTCAATGAACAGGAACAGCTAATTTTTGAAGGCTACGATGTAGGTCCGATGGTAGAAGAAGCCTGGGGGGATTTGGATTACGAGTATTTTTATACCATAGAACCCGAAGAAGTTAAGAAGTTCTATCCCTTATTCCATTTGCACATAGGAGATAAAACCGCTCTTCTACAGAGTTTAAAGAATCGCTTTAGTATCAATGAAGCCTATTCCCAATTTGGGAAATTTATGAATGAGAATGAGATTGTATATGAAAAATTTACATATGCCTGATGAAAGGATTTAGCTTAAAAACAGTTTTTCAATTTCTATATCTCAATTTACTATCTTTTTTGTTCTATTTACTTGCCGGTAGGTTTAGTTTACTGCTTTCTTCTCAGGATGGATACAGCACTCCTGTTTGGCCACCGGCAGGGATCTCACTGGCTCTGACTTTGATATTTGGAAAAAGAACATGGATAGGTATTTTCTTAGGTGCCTTCTTCACCAATACCGATTTACATTTCTTTCAAAGACCGAACTTAAATTACATTCTCCAAAATTATCAAAATATTATAATCGCTCTCGGAAATAGTGGACAGGCAGTTCTCGGGGCTTATCTACTCCGTAGAACCGGAAATTTCCCCAATACTTTATCCCAGCTAAAAGAAATATTCTATTTCTTCTTTTATGGAGGAGCTGTTTCCTGTCTGCTGGCTTCTAGTGTAGGAATCCTTTCCTTATATATAAAAGGTTTTTTGAATATAGATAATTTACTATTTTCCTGGTCAATCTGGTGGTCAGGAGATCTAACCGGGATTGTTATCTTCACTCCGATTCTATTATTTCTTTACTATGGTTTTAATAAACAGGTAAAAGTTCTTCGTTCTTTTATTGTCTCTTCTTCTCTATTTTTTGTATTCATGATAGCTGTTATTGTTTTCTTTTTTGCAAAATCCTGGGAAACAGATGTCTTACAAACCCGTTTAAATTATTATACTGCAAATCTGGCGAATTCTTTAAAGGTAAGTATTAAGGAAAATATTCATTCCTTAAAAAGTCTGAGTACTTACATACGCCTTCAAAAGGAACTTAATAGAGATTCTTTCGAAGCATTTTCAAAAGTTTTAATTTCCAATTCGAATAGCGTAGTAGCTGTATCCTGGAATCTCTATATGTCTCAATCAGAAAGACAGAAAGTAGAATTAGAACTTTTCAAAAATTATAAACAGAGATATATTAAAAGCAAAGATAGAAACGGTAAATTACTTCGCAGTGAAAAGAAGACAACTTATGTTACAGTATTCTACATTTATCCACTCATTGGGAATGAAAATGCTATCGGGTATGATGTGTATTCTGAAAATGAGAGAAGAATTGCACTGGATAAGGCGATTCAAAAAAGAAAAGAAACCATAACCGATAGGATTCAATTAGTTCAGGATAAGGACTCTTCGTATGGCTTTTTAATCTTTGATCCTGTATTTATTGAGGATAAGATTATTGGTTTTTCAACAGCTATAATAAAAATACCTATCCTTGTCAAGAAATCATTAAACAATTTATCCAATACCCCTGTCTGCTTTCAAATGATAGAAAGCCATAATACTCAGGAAGAAAGAATCCTCTATGAAAGTGAATGCTGGAATAAAGCCGATCTCGCCAAAGTATCATTTCGGACAGAAAAAAGTATTAGTGTAAAGGATAAAAAATGGTTACTAAAAGTTGCTACAGAAGAAAGCTACTTTCAACACTATAAAACAAAAGCTCCCTGGCTTATTCTTCTACTGGCCTGCCATTTTACGGGTTTATTAGGAATCCTGATACTCGTAATAACCGGTAAAGAGGAAGCTACCCAGATTATTGTTGAAAAAACCACAGAGAAACTAAAAAAAGCAAATGAAGTCAAATCAGACTTCATGGCAAATATGAGCCATGAAATTCGAACACCCCTCGGAGCAATTATCGGATTTAACTATTTATTACAAGAAAAGAGTCAGTCTTTAGAAGTACCGGAGGAATTTGTTAAGTATCTCCAAATTATCGAAAATAGTTCCAAATTGCTTCTGGAACTCGTAAACAATGTTTTAGAAATATCAAAAATTGAAGCCGGTAAATACAGCATTGTGAAATCCGAATTTTCTGTAGGGGAACTTATTAAATCTATATACGACTCTTATTCTTATCAGGCTTCTAAGAAAGGAATTATTTTTACATATGAAATGGAAGAAGGAATTGAATCTCTTCGTACGGACAGAACACGCCTGATGCAAATTTTGATTAACATCCTGGGAAACGCCATCAAATTTACTCCCACAGGAAAAGCGATACAGATAAAAGTATCTCTCAAAAACAATATCCTACAATTCTCAATTATAGATCAGGGAATTGGAATCCCGGAAGAAAAATTAGGGGAAATCTTTCATCCCTTTACGCAGGCAGAAGAAACAACTGCCATCGTCTACGGAGGTTCCGGGCTCGGACTTAGTATTTCAAAGAAACTGGCCGAGCTTTTAGGAGGAAAAATCACTGTAAAGAGTAAAGTAACTGAAGGTAGCACTTTTACATTAGAGCTTCCTTATAATAGAGAATATGCAAGTAGAAGAAAAGGAAATGAAAATATTCCTTTAGAACTGAAGCTGAACCCAAATAGTCTTATTGTAGTTTTTGAAGATAACAAGCTAAACCAGATCCTTTTATTCGGTTTTTTAGAACTAATCGGTTTAACGGCGGTATTTGCAGAGAATGGAAAAGAGGGTATCGAACTGATTCAAAAGTTACTGGAAGAAGATAAAAAACCGGATATTATTTTTATGGATATGCAAATGCCGATAATGGGAGGACTGGAAGCAACAGAATTTATTCGAAAGAAAATGGGGCTAAAAGACCTTCCGATTATTGCCTTATCAGCAGATGCTTTTTCCGAACAAAAAGAAAAAGCATTAAAAAGTGGTCTCAATGATTATATGACAAAGCCTATCGAGATAAAAACTTTAAAGTCAATACTTTATAAATATTTATCTAAGTAAGATTATTCTCCCACGACCTTTACCAGTGGAAAATCATTTACCCTCGAAGAGTAACCATATCGTCCGAGACTCTGCATGGGCAGAGGTGTCTGGATAACGTCCTGCAAGAAAGGTTTGGTCTGTTCGGCAAATTTAGACTGGATGTAGGCTCCCAGCTCCGACATAGATATCATCCCATCTTTCTCTACAAGGCTTGATGCGTCTTCTTTTTTATCTCTGGTTTTATAACCTAAAGCATTGAGTAAGACATAGGTATAAAGCCCGTGGCCGAGTTCTTTAGATTCTCTCGACTTTTCGTCTCCCGCAGAGCTGGTAAAAATGTAGCGTCCGCTTCCGTTGGCCAGTCGTTTCAGACCACGTTTGGTTTCCTCTTTCTTGTCATCGCTACGGGAAGCAAGGGCTACTCCCACATTGCCGGAGTGACAGGCATCGATGATGAGCACTGCTTTCTGAGAACGGATTTTGGCAAGCTTGTCTCCTATCAGGTCAGCATCCACACCGCTATTCTTGGCCGTTATCGCCGATTCCGGGTTTAAGCTCCAATCGAAGTCTTCCGGTAAGAGATAGAATAAACTCTTTCCTCCATGACTCGCACTCATGCCGTGACCGCTGTAGTAAATCGTAACCACGTCCGTTGCGTGGGCTTTTTGGATTATCTCATTCAGGGCTTTTAAGATATTCTCTCTTGTAGGCCTGTTGTTTTTATCTTTATAGGTCAAAAGCTTTACTTCAACTTCGCTATACAATCCCGCATCTTTTTGTTTTTGGAAAGCCTCGGCTATAGCTTCCGCATCGGGTACGCTGTAAGTCAAATTTCTCGCCGAATCTTTTGTATACTCATTTACACCTATACTTAATACAAAGAGTTTGGGAGGCTTTACTTTATCGGGAACCTGTCGAACCAGTTCCATAGTCTTAGGAGAAGGAATATTATATTCGTTATAGGCAAGTATCTTAATATCATTATTGCCGGGAAGGAGGTTTACATTGACCCTCATAGAGAAATGCTTCTGTAAGTCCTTACTTTCCCCATATGGGTCTTCTTCCCTCTCAACTTTCGAAGTATCGAGCTTATTTCCATTCACATAGACTTCTACCCTCGCTACTCTTGTTTTCCCTTTCACCTCGAACATCATCTCTGCCTGTTCGTCCTTTGCTAAATCTTCTGTACCGGGGTAATGAACTTTCACTTCCGGCAGGTCCTCTACCATCTCGACTATTGCTACTTCATCTCTGGGCTTAATTTCTCCTTTTAGAACTTTTTTTACTAAACCCGGTACACGATAATGTTCTTCTATATCAGGCAGATCTAAGAATTTATCAGCTATCTTGTAAGAAACAAGAGCTTTCACTTTTTCATCAGTTATATCAAATCGTCCATCGGGGGTATAGGAGATGGATTCACCGTTATTAAAAAGCATCTGGCTAAGAAGATGCTGGCCTGTTTGGTAGTTATAGTAGTGAAGTTTCCCCTCAGAACCTTCTATAGAAATCAGTATATTTTTATGATTATCTATTTTTGCAAATTTTCCCCGGGTTTGAATATTTCGAACTAAATTCCCATTGATTGTCCATATTATCATTGTTCTATCGATAGAAATTATAGCGAAAGCTTTTTGTTCGGGAAGAAAGCTTACATAGCTTATCTCGTTTCCGTGTCCTTTCAGGGTATGCAGTAATTTTCCTTCATTCGACCATATTATAGCTGTTCCATCCCTTGAGGTTGTGAGTAAAAATTTTCCATCGTGAGAATAGGCTATATGTTTTATATAACCTATATGTTTCTTCAGAATATGGATAAGTTTTCCATCTATTGACCATATTCTTATTGTAAAGTCGTTTGAAGCTGTGGCCAGAGTTTTTCCATCCGGGGAATAGGCTATCTGGTTTATATAGTCTGTGTGTCCTTTTAGAGTATGAAGTAATTTTCCTTCAGATGACCATATTTTTGCCGTTGTATCCTCTGAAGCGGTAGCCAGATTTTTCCCATCGGGAGAATAGGCTATCTGCTTTATATAGCTTTTGTGTCCCTTTAGATTACGGAGTAATTTACCATCTATCGACCACATCCTGATTGTATTATAAGAGCTTGCAAGAACACGTTTTCCATCAGGAGAATAACTTATATAATCTATCGTATCAAAATATCCATTTAAAGTCTGTATAGACTTACCGTTAGTTGTCCATATCTTAATTTGTTTTTTTTCCATATCTGCAATAAGAGTATTATCATCAGGAGAATAAATGATACGACTCATCTGTTCCGTATGCCTTCCAAGAGTATGAAGGGGTTTTCCCTCAATCGACCATATCTTAACGGTTCCATCCCATGAAGCTGTGCCCAGAGTCTTTCCATTCGGAGAACAGACTATGTGGTTTATAGAGCCACCATGTTCTTCGAGAGTATGGAGTAATATTCCTTCTACTGACCATATCTTAACTGTATTCTCCTCTGAAACTGTAATAATAACTTTTCCAGCAGGGGAATAGGCAACATGCTTTACTGTATCGGTAGAATTTTTAAGGGTATAAAGAAGTTGTCCGTCTATAGACCATATCTTAGTTATATTTTCCTCTGAAGTTGCGGCAAGGACTTTCCCATCCGGGGAGAAACTCACAGTTCCGGTATGAGCTTTAATAATCTTTAATAGCCCGGTTTCAGTAGACCAGATTATAGCTGTTTTATCATTGGAAACCGAAGCCAAAATCTTTCCATCTGGGGAGTAAGCTATATATATTACATAGTCTGTGTGTCCAAGGAAGGTATTTAAAAGCTTTCCATCAAATGACCATACCTTAACCGTTCTATCCTCTGAAGCCGTAGCCAGAGTCTTTCCATCTTGGGAATAAGTTATGTGGCTTACCCCACCTGCATGTCCTTCGAGAGTGTGAAGTAATTTACCATCTATTGACCATATCTTAGCTGTTCTATCCTTTGAAGCTGTAGCCAGAGTCTTTCCATCCGGGGAATAAGTTATGTGGCTTATATCACTTTTATGTCCATTCAAAGTATGGAGTAGCTTGCCTTCAAGAAACCATATCTTAGCTGTTCCATCCTTTGAAGTCGTAGCCAGAGTCTTTCCATTCGGAGAGTAAGCTATGTGGTTTACCCCACCTGCATGTCCTTCGAGAGTGTGAAGTAATTTACCATCTATCGACCATATCTTAGCTGTACCATCCATTGAAGTTGTGGCCAGAGTTTTTCCATCCGGAGAATAAAGCATACTACTGATATATCCTGTATGTCCATTTTGAATCAGCAAAGAAGGAATTTTTTTTCTTAGTTCTTCCTGAAAATAGAAACTGTCTTTTTTAAGCTTAGCACTATAAATATAAGAAGAAAAAGATAAGTTGGTCTTTATCTTATTTAAAATATTAGAATTACTTTTACTGGCCTGTTTTAAGAAATAATCGGCTAATTTTATATTCATAATATTTGAATAATACATAGCTACCAAATAACTTAGATCCGGATGTGGCTTGTTTAGATATGGTGAGGAGTATACAATCTTTGAGAAGATTTTCCTGAAGTTAACGAAATCATCGACTTCTTCGTTATAAGATTTATTTTCAATGTCTAAAGATTTTTCTAAAAAGAAAAGGATACTGGAAGGACAAATTTTCTTTTCTGCTTCCTCTGTTGTATTCAGTGTTTTTAGATAGCGATTCCTTAACAAAAGCAATATTTCACTTCTTTGTTCTTCAGAAAGAAGATAAAGGGCATTAAATAATTTAAAGAAATATAAATAATTTCTAAAGTTTCTTTCTTTAGATTCATAGAGTTGAGGTTCTAAAGATAAGTATTTATAAATATTATAGTCATAGGATAATATAGCATAATCAATTACTTTCTTTCCATACTTATCTTCTATATTTATATCGATTCCACTTTCTGAAAGAAATTTAACAAATTCTATATGTCTTTGATTAAAGGCAATCATAAAAGCAGTTTGCCTATCTTCATTCTGTGCGTTTTTATCAGCTCCTTTGTCTATGAGTAACTTTGCTACTTCTACATTTCCTCTGAATGCGGCTGACATAAGTGCTGTTCCTCCTTTTATATCTTTTGCCTTTACATCAGCTCCTTTGTCTATGAGTAACTTTGCTACTTCTACATTTCCCCCGTATGCAGCCGACATAAGTGCTGTTCTTCCCTTAGGATTTCTTGCATTTACATCAGCTCCTTTGTCTATGAGTAACTTTATAAGGTTGGTATACCTTGTATACATAATCGGCAAGGCATCATATCTATCCACTACATTAAAATTCGCACCCTTTTCTATGAGTAGCCGGGCTATTTCCGGCTTTTGAAACCTTAGAGATATTGACAGTGAATTTTCTCCGTAACTGTTTTTAATGTTTACATCGGCACCCTTCTCTATAAGTAGTTTCACGACTTCAATATGCTCACCGGAAGAGGCCAGCATAAGAGGAGGCCATCCAGTTTTATTTCCGCCATTTACATCCACCCCATTTTTTATGAGTAACTTTATTACTTCCATATCTCCATATCTCACAGCTTCTTTAAGTGGGTAATTATCCAAAACCCTTATATCAGCTCCGGATTTTATTAGAAATTTTATAGTCTCAACATCTCTTTTATATACAGCCCTTACAAGTATCGTTTCTCCTTTATTGTCTTTCGCATTCACATTAGCTCCTTTTTTAATAAGAAAATTTCTTACTTCTATATTCTCTTCACTAAAAGCCAAAAAAAGAGGAGTTGACTCAGGCTTGTAAGTCAGACTATTACCTGCTGTATAAAATTTGGGGGACTTAATTTCATATTTAATTTTTACTTCTATATCAGCTCCCTTATTCAGAGCTTCTTTTACACAATCGAGTTTGCCATAGAGTGAACAGTTTATGAGTATATCGTTTGCATTTTCTTTGGTGACAGTGAATTCCATTTTACTGATTAAATATTTTGCTATTTCCTTATGCTTGCCAGCATACGCATGAAAAATTGATGTTTCACTATAATAGTCTTTTACATACATATCTGCTCCTTTGTCTATGAGCATTTTAACAATTTCTATATTTCCGTATCTTGCTGCTAACATGAGCACTGTGGAACCATTTTCAGCCTTCGTATTAACATCTGCCCCTTTATCGATAAGCAATTGGATCATGTCCGTATAGGCTTTGCTTACTGCAATTATCAGAATCGTATTCAGTTGTTCTGAAGTCAGATTATTCTTCTTTTCTAATAAAAACTTTAGAACTTCTATATATCCTTCGCTTGCGGATATTGTCAATGGATTGGCATTACGGCGATAGGAGGTTTGATTTTTCACATAGAACTTAGGAGACTTGATTTCTTTTTTTATCTCAACATCTATATCAGCACCTTTATTCAAGGCTTCTTTTACACAATCGAGTTTACCATAGAGTGAACAGTTTATGAGTGTATCATTAGTGTTTTCTTTGGTGACAGTGAATTCCATTTTACTGATTAAATATTCTGCTGTTTCCTTATGCCCGGCAGAATAAGCAATATGGATGGCTGTTATATCACCTTTATTCTTTGCATGAATTTTAGCCCCGGAGTCTATAAGTATTTTCGCAATATCGATACGTCCCCTTAGTGCGGCACCTGAGCTAGTTACGGTATAGTAGACACCTTTTTTAACAAAAAACGAGGTAATAAAACGATGAAAAAGAAAGGAAAATACTCTGAAGAGTTCAAGGAACAGGCGGTAAAAAGGACATTGAGTGGTTCATTTACAATAAAAGAAGTAGCGGAATCACTGGGTATAAATTATCATACTCTACAGAGCTGGAGAAAGGAATACCTACAAAAACAGGAAAGTGGAATGCCGTTGACAGATAAGCAAGTAAAGGAACATGAGGAATTAAGAAATCTTCGCAAGGAAAATATGAAGTTAAAGGAGGAGAATGCAATTTTAAAAAAGTTTGCAGCCATGCTCTCAAGAGAACAGTAGATAGATACACATTTATGGAAGCGAGTAATGAAACATTTCCAATTATGAGTATGGCAAGAATATTAGATGTATCTAAATCAGGATATTACAAATATCGAAATCGTTGTAAGGACGAGTTATCAAAATATTGTCCTGAAATCATAGAGCATTTGAAGAATACCTGGAAGAAGAGTAAAAAGACCTATGGGCTTATTCGTTTACTTGATGCGGTAAAGAAAGTGGACAAATCTTATGGTGCTCGCAGGGTGCGTAGGATGATGGAATTACTGGCGATAAAGGGCAAACAGGAGAAAAAGTTTAAGATTTCAACGACTGATTCAAAGCATAACGAACGTATAGCAAGAGACCTTGTTAAGAGGAACTTTTCCCCTAAAGAGAAGAATAAGATTTGGGTATCGGATGTAACGTATATAAAGCAAAAGGAAAGTTGGTTATATCTCTGTGTGATCATAGATTTGTATTCGAGAAAGGTAGTGGGTTGGAGTCTATCAGAGAAGAATGATTCGGAACTGATAACAACAACTCTTGATAAGGCAATACGGTCTCGTCGACCAGGACGTGGGCTTATTTTCCATACGGATCGTGGATCTAATTATTGCTCGCGAAAGACAAGAATCAAGTTAATTGAAAATAAAATAATAAGAAGTAATAGTAGAAAAGGAAACTGCTGGGATAATGCAGTGGCTGAATCATACTTCAGTACCTTAAAAAGAGAAATGGAAGTAAATGTGTTTTACGATCTGGAAGATGCAAAAAAAGAGTTTTTTGATTATATTGAAATATTTTATAATCGACAAAGAACGCATTCTTTTTTAGGATATAAAACTCCCACAGAATATGAGGAAATGGCTGCGTAGTATGTGTCCACTAAAACGTAACTAGGCTAACCCATTAAAGCAGTGTTAGCATTCATATCTGGTCTATCTATATCCGCTTTCTTTTCCAATAAAAACTTTACGATATCTATATGACCTTCATAGGAAGCGATTATAAGCGGAGTTTTATATTTAGAATATAGCAAATTATCCTGAGTATAAAATTTGGGAGATTTTAATACTTCTTTACTTGCTGTATTTACATCCGCACCCTTTTCGAGAGCCTCCTTCACACAGTGCAGTTTACCCTGAATAGAACAGTCTATAAGTTTCTTATTCGCATTTTCTTTGGTAATTACATCCTTCTCCTGTGCGAATACAGAAGCATAGCTGAATATTGTGATGATGATATATACGATTGTCTTTCTCATTTTATTCTCCCACCTTCACCAGCGGAAAATCGTTCACCCGTGAACTATAACCATATCGTCCGAGACTCTGCATGGGCAGGGGTGTCTGGATTACGTCCTGCAAGAATGGTTTGGTTTGTTCTGCAAACTTGGACTGGATGTAAGCACCCAGCTCCGACATAGAAATCATCCCATCTTTCTCTACAAGATTCGCTGCATCCTCTTTTTTCTCTCTGGTTTTATAACCTAAAGCATTGAGTAAAACGTAGGTATAAAGCCCGTGTCCGAGTTCTTTGGATTCTCTCGACTTTTCGTCTCCCGCAGAGCTTGTAAAGATATAGCGTCCGCTTCCGTTGGCAAGTCGTTTCAGGCCACGTTTGGTTTCTTCTTTCTTATCATCGCTACGGGAGGCAAGGGCTACTCCCACATTGCCGGAGTGACAGGCATCAATGATGAGAACTACTTTCTGAGAACGAATCTGTGCAAGCTTGTCTCCTATCAGGTCAGCATCCACACCGCTATTCTTGGCCGTTATCGCCGATTCCGGGTTTAAACTCCAATCAAAGTCCTCGGGTAAAAGGTAGAACAAACTCTTTCCTCCAAAGTTTGCACTCATGCCGTGACCGCTATAATAAATCGTAACCACATCAGAGGCATGGGCTTTTTGGATTATCTCATCTAAGGCTTTCAGAATATTCTCTCTTGTGGGCCTGTTATTTTTATCTTTATAGGTCAAAAGCTTTACTTCCACTTCGCTATATAATCCCGCGTCTTTTTGCTTTTGAAAAGCTTCGGCTATGGCTTCTGCATCGGGAACACTGTAGGTCAAATTTCTCGCCGGGTCTTTGCTGTATTCATTTACTCCTATACTCAAAACAAACAATTTGGGTGGCTTTACTTTCTCAGGTATCTGTCGAACGATTTCCATAGTCTTCGGAGAAGGAATATTGTATTCGTTATAAGCCAGTATCTTTATATCATTATTGCCGGGAAGCAGGTTTACATTTACCCTCATAGAGAAATGCTTCTGTAAGTCCTTACTTTCTCCATATGGGTCTTCTTCTCTTTCTGTTTTAGAAGTATCCACCTTATTCCCATTCACATAGACTTCCACCCTCGCGACTCTTGTTTTCCCCTTGACTTCAAACATCATCTCTGACTGTTCGTCCTTTACTAAATCTTCCGTGCCGGGGTAATGAATTTTCACTTCCGGCAGGTCCTCTACCATTTCAACTATTGCTACTTCATCCCTCGGTTTAATTTCTCCCTTTAATACCTTTTCGAAGAGATCCGGCACCCGGTAGTGTTCTTCCATATCGGGCAGGTCTAAAAACTTCCCGGCTACCTGATACGAAACAAACTCTTTGACTTTTTCATCGGTATAGTCAAATCGTCCGTCAGGAGTGTAGGAGAGAGACTCGCCATTATCAGAAAGCATCTGACTAAGAAGATGCTGACCTGTTTCGTAGTTATAGAAATGAATCTTTCCGGCAGAACTTTCTTTTGTTAGAAGTAACTTCTTATTCGTATCAACCTTTATAATTGTACCCAGAATGGATATACTTCGAATCAGACTTGCATCTCTGCAAGACCAGAATTTGGCTGTTCCATCTATAGATACTGTAATGAGGGTTTTAGAATCCGGAGTAAAAGCAGCATATTTTATCCAATCCGTATGTCCTTTTAGAGTGTGTAGAAGTTCTCCCTCAGATGACCATATCTTAGCTGTTTTATCCGTAGATGCAGTAGCCAGAGTTTTACCATCAGGGGAAAAAACGATAGATTCTACAGAACCTGTATGTTCTGTCAATGTATGAAGAAGCTTTCCGTCTACTGACCATATCTTAGCGGTATTATCGCTGGATGCTGTTGCTAGAGCCTTTCCATCCGGAGAATAACTTACCTGATTTATGGTTGAAAAGTGATCTCTTAATCTATGCAGTGATTTTCCTTCTGTAGACCAGATTTCTCCCATACTGGAAGCAATTGTTAGGGTTTTACCATCCGGAGAAAAGGCTACATGGTTAGCAGAAAGAGATGACCTGAGAGTATGTAATATTTTTCCCTCTATGGACCATATTATAACAGACTGGTCACTTGAAGCAGTAGCAAAGGTTTTACCATCCGGGGAATAGGCTATGTGATTTATCCAACCCGTATGCCCTTTAAGCGTATGAAGAAGTTTTCCCTCTACAGACCATATTTTAACTATATTATCAGTAGAGCTTGTAACCAGAGTTTTCCAATCTGAAGAATAGTTTATAGAGTTTATCTTATCCGTATGCCCTTTAAGTGTATAAAGAAGTTTTCCCTCTACAGACCATATTTTAGCTGTTTCATCTGTAGATGCAGTAGCCAGAGTTTTACCATCAGGGGAAAAAACGATAGATTTTATAAAACCTGTATGTCCTGTCAATGTATGAAGAAGCTTTCCGTCTACTGACCATATCTTAGCTGTCTTATGATCGGAGATGCTTACTCTTGTTTTTCCATCCGGAGAAAAGATTGCCTGGCTTTTTTGAACTACCTTAACTTTGCCTGTATGTAATAGTTTTCCATTGCTTGACCATATTATAGCTGTATTATCACCGGAATTGCTTGTTAACGTTTTACCATCGGGAGAAAAAACGACAGATTTTACAGAACCTGTATGCCCTATCAATTTATGAAGAAGCTTTCCCTCTACAGACCATATTCTGACCGTATTATCGTTAGATGCTGTTGCTAAAGTTTTACCATCGGGAGAAAAAATGACAGATTCTACAGAACCTGCATGTCCTATCAGTGTACGAAGTAGCTTTCCCTCTATAGACCATATCTTAGCTGTATTATCGCTGGATGCCGTCGCAAGAGTCTTTCCGTCAGGGGAAAAGCTTAGATTATTTACATAATCGGTATGTCCATTTTGAATTAAAATATTGGGAGTTTTTTTCTTAAGTTCCTCCTGGAAATAAAGGCTATTCTTTCGTTGTTTTGCATTGTACAGATAAAAATCAAATACCGAAGTATTTTCCTTTATTTTATTTAGAACATTAGAAGAGTTTTTGTAAGCCTGTCTTAAAAAAAAGTCAATTAAACTATAATTCAAAATCTTTGAATAGTATATAGCGGTTAAATAACTGAACTCCGGATGGATTCCTTTTAATGCTGTATTCGGTACATCCGGATAAGTGATCTCAGAAAAGATTTTTTTAAAGTTAATAAATTCATCTACTTCTCTTTGAGGACTCGCATTTTCCTTCTCTATTGATTCATCTATAAAGAATAAAATTGTAGAAATACATAATTTCTTCTCTGTATTATCTGTAGAACTCAAGTGCTTATTATATCTATCTTTTAAAAGACTCAGCAAGTTATTCCTTTCTTCTTGAGAGAAGAAATATAAGGCATGGAATAATTTAAAAAAATAAATATAGTTTTTAAAATTACTTCTTTGAGTCTTATATAGATTAGGCTCAGAAGATAAATAATTATAAATAGTATAATCTCTAGATAGTATGGTATAATCGAAGCCTTCTTTATTATTCTTATCCCGAATATAAACATCTGCACCATTCTCTAATAACAATCTGGCAGCTTCAAGATTGGAATATCTCAATGCCTTTATCAGGGCAGTTTCTCCATCCTTATTTTTCGCATTTATCTCTGCTCCTTTTGCTATAAGAAATTTTACAGTTTCTGTAGTATTCTTATAGGAAGACGAAACATACATAAGAGCTGTTTTTCCTTCCTTGTTCTTAAGCCTAATATCAGCTCCTTTCTCAATAAGTAGTTTGCTTATTTCCAGCTTTTCAGCACTCATAAGAGCTGTATTCCCATCATCATTTACTATATTCACATCAGCACCATGGTTTATAAGAATCTGAACTATTTCTGTGTGACTATTATGAGACGCCCAAATAAGAGCTGTCCATCCATACTTACCTTTTACATTTACCTCTGCTCCTTTTGCTATAAGCAGCTTTACAATTTCCGTAGTATTCTCAAACGAAGCAGAAGCCCTTGTCAGTGCTGTATTCCCATCCTTATTCTTTGCATTTACCTTTGCCCCTTTTCCTATAAGTAGCTTTACTACTTCTGTTTGAGCTTTAAATGAAGCTAACATAAGGGCTGTATTGGCTCCATAAATCTCCGTATTTACATCCGCACCCTTACTCAGTGCCTCTTGCACGCAATCCAATTTACCCTGAATAGAGCAATCGATGAGTTTCTCATTGGCATTTTCTTTGGTAATGCTATCATCTGCCTTTATAGCGGCGGGTAAATAAAGTAGTAGAGATAGGATAAGGGAGATAAGTTTTTTCTTTGTCATTGACTCCTTTTTAGCTTAGTTTGGTAAAGCTGTCATCAAATTTTTCCTTTCCAAAAAATTAGGAATGGTAAAATATACAAACAGAAGAAAGTAGAAGTAATTTATATACCGGAAGAAAACAAGATCATAACTGTAACTATTTATGTTTTTTATGGAAATCGGTACTTCGCCTACTTTTGACCTTCCCGTTTGCGGCCATTTCGGAATTACATTCAATAAAATGTCATAATTTTAATATAATATACAAATTTAAAACCAACATAACAAATAGTAATAAAATTTAACATGAAAAAAAACTTAAAACTAGGGTACTTCCTCTATAGTAATTCACCTCACTATTTGCTATGCTTCTCCCAATCGGAAAGAGTAAGTTGATCCAAGCTTTGAATCATATTTTTTATCCGAGATAACATTAACAACCCGATGCTCCGTTCATTCGGAGCTTTTTTTGCTCTATTTTTATCCCATTCTATTTTATCTGGGGTTTGCTCAAACATCCCCAGATGTTTGTTTTTTTATTCAATTCATTTTTTAAGTTTACAAAAATCAGAAAACTGCTTATACAGCTTGTGTGTCGGATTTGATTAATTCAATTGTTACCATTAAAGATAAAGAATTTAACTACTTAAAAGAAGTGATTCATAAAGAAACCGGGATATTTTTAGCTCCGCATAAGAAAATTATGCTCCAATCCCGTTTGAACGTTCGCCTGCGAACCACCCAGATAGCGACTTTTGAAGACTATTGTAAGAAGCTCCAAATGGACCCGGCGTTTTTCGCAAGAGAACTACCGGAAATTGTCAATCGGATCACCACCAATAAAACGGATTTCTTCAGGGAAAACCACCATTTTGAGTATTTGAAAAATGTGTTTCTCCCGGCCATGGAGGAGAAAAGCAAAACCACTTACCTCAAAAAGCTACGATTCTGGTGTGCAGCTACCTCAACCGGTGAGGAACCATATTCCCTGGCCATTGTCTTACAGGAGTATTTCGCCTTAAAACCGGGTTGGGACATAAAAATTCTCGCAACCGACATCGACACCAATGTTTTGTCTACCGCAGGTAAGGGTGTTTATAAAGAAGACAGGGTTTTACCGGTAAGAAAAGATCTGCAACAAAAGTATTTTGACATCAACAAAACAGAAAGCGGGAAAGAATACGTTGCCAAACCTATTTTGAAAAACATGATTACCTTTCGCAAAATCAACCTTCTGGATAAGCCCTATCCCATACAGGAAAAGATGGATTTAATTTTTTGTAGAAATGTAATCATCTACTTTGATAAACCTACCCAGGCAAAAATATTCGCTGAAATGGAAAAGATTCTCGTTCCTCAGGGAATTCTGATTATCGGGCATTCTGAAACTTTATTCGGAATATCAGAGAGCTTTAAATTTTTAGGTCAGACTATTTACCAGAAAAAGGCCTAAAACTTTTCCCACAGGCGTTTTAATTCTGCCAGCATATCATTCGGGTTATAGATTACGATTCGAGTATTCGCCAGAACATCTAAAAAACCGGCTTCATTGGGAAAACGCGGGATGACGTGCCTGTGAATGTGTAAAATCGAGCCTCCGCTGTGTCTGCCTATATTATAACCCAGATTAAAGCCTGGAGCCTTCCAGGTTTCCTTTAATATGCGAATACACTTCACCGATAAGCGGTGTATATCAAGGGCTTCTTCATCGCTCAATTCTTCAAGTCCGAGACAATGCCGTTTAGGAAATATGATGATATGGCCGGGATTATAAGGATATAGGTTCACAGAAACAAGGCATAGCTCTGTTTCGGCAATGAGTAGATTCGGAACCTCCGGGTTTTTCTTTTCTACTTCGCAGAGGATACAATCCACTTTTGGTCTTTTTCCCATAGCATAGCCCAGTTTATTAATCGAGAATAAATTCTTTCTCGGAGGGTTCTGTATCGGATCAAGCTCTTCCACAGCTAATAGGAAAAATATACGGATGTTATAAGGAAACAAGAAAATCGATGACGGGAGAATTTCAGAAAAAAAACTGCATTATAGAATGCTCGAATCTGATCCTGTTCATGTTTCTGTAATGCCTGAAGAAATTATTCGCTTTTTTCAGCAAATACCTGAGAAAGAAAACCTATTCTTCCTGGATGGCACTGCCGGTGAGGGAGGACACAGCAAGCTTATTTTAGAAACTTTTCCCAATTCAAAACTCATTTTCATGGATAGGGACGAAACTATGCTCAAAAGAGCAGAAACCCGTTTGGATTCTTTTGGTTCAAGGGCCACTCCTCATCATTCTAATTTTTCCGAGTTTACTTCCGATACTCTTTTTAAATTGGGGAATGTCTCCTCTGTAGATGGAATCGTTCTGGATCTGGGGATTTCTACCTATCACTTTACAAATTCTGAAAAAGGTTTTAGTTATGCGAAGGAAGAACCTCTCGATATGCGTCTTGATTTTTCCTGTAAGAAAACAGCTTCTGAAATTTTAAAGTACTATTCGGAAAAAGAACTGAACCGAGTTTTTTGGGAATACGGAGAAGAACGCTGGTCTAAAAAAATTGCCAGTGTTCTGGTAGAAAGACGAAAAAAAGAAAGCTTACAAACCAGTAAAGAGTTGGCCGATTTAATCGCAGCAATCATTCCAAGAAAATTCTGGCCTCCCAAAACTCACCCGGCTACCCGTATATTCCAGGCACTCAGAATCGAAGTAAATTCGGAGCTATTGCATATAGAAAAAGGTTTAAGACAGTTGGCCGCTTTGTTAAACAAAGGAGGAGTTTTCTGTGTCTTATCTTTTCATTCTTTAGAAGATAGAATCGTGAAGAATGTGTTTAGAGAACTGACCGGAAAAGAAAAGGAATATCAGCTTTTAACTAAAAAGCCTCTTTGTCCTTCCGAAGAAGAAATTCAACAGAATCGTCCTTCCCGTTCCGCCAAGTTGAGAGTTATTTATTCTCCATAATATGCACTCCTTCCCAGTCATCCGGAATACCATTCTTAATAAAATATTCACAACGTTTAATATATAGCTCGCTGGCTTTATCTGATGGATTTTTGCTAATTACTTCTTTAAAAATATTTAAGGCTGCTTCAATATCTTTTAATATGTAAGAATTAACAGCCATTTCAAATAGAGGTTTGGTTTCAAGGTATCTTTTTAAATTAACCTCATCAATACCATCCAAAATTTCAATAACTGTGACTTTTTTATTTTTCCCTTTTACTTGAACCCAGTCAAGAACACGGAAATTAAATTTACTTTCATCCTCAAGACCTTTTAAAACATCCTCACTGATTAGAATATTCGCTCCATAATACTTTGTTAATCCTTCCATTCTGGATGCAAGATTAACAGCATCCGAGATAACAGTACTTTCCATTCGTTCTTGATAGCCTATAGTTCCTAACATAATATCTCCGGTATGGATACCGATACCAACTTTTATTGGAGAATAGTTAAACTTTATTCTATGAGCATTATATGAATGTAACATTCTAATGGTTTCTATAGCTGCTTTAATTGCATCTTCCGGTTTTTCCGGGAATAGAGCCATTATTGCATCACCAATAAACTTATCAATAAATCCATTAAATTTTTGAATAGGTTTTCCGGCTCTTTTAAGGTATGAATTTAAAAATTTGAAATTCTCTTCAGGACTCATCGCTTCCGACAAAGCTGTAAAGGAACGTATATCTGAAAAAAAGATAGACATCTCTTTTCTTACCTGATCTCCTAATTTTACAGATGTGATCTCTTTATGATTTAAGAATTTTAAGAACTCTTCCGGAACAAATCGTCTATACGCCGCATTTGTTTTTAAGAGCCTATCAGATAAATTTTCTACTTGGAAAAATGCCAGAGTAAATTTAAAAGCCAGCATAATAGCCTGACAAAAAATAAGTGTAAAAAAGCCAAAGGGAACAAGGTATTGCGTATGTATAACCCCGTTATCATGAAGAATGTCATTAATAATCGAGGTGAGAATCGCAATATAGCCAATTAAAAAAACACTGGCTCCTTCTCGTTTTAAAAAGGAAGCCTTAACAATAACGTATAGATATATGAGCATTTGTAGTAAGATGACGATTACTAAATAGATGAAACTCTTAGATATTGTATACGAATCAAAGGCCAGCACGACCACCAAATAAGGTAAAGCCGAAAAAACATTGAAGTAAAACAACTTGTTATTAAATTCATCCGGAAAGAGCTCTCGATTAAAAAAAGCAAATAAAACTAAGGATACCGGAAATAGAAAAAACAATAACTTAATGGCAGCAAACCAGGTTAAAAAAGGTAGTAAGCTAAAGATAATTGTTTCTCCGGCCAATAAAACCCGTGTAGCAATGAAAATACATAAAAAAGCAAAATAGATTGCTGCTTTATTTTTTGAACGCATTAAATATAAAAACAGATGATAACCTCCCATAATGATTAAACTTCCAAATAAAAACAATTCAAAGTAACTATTCTGGTTTTGTAAGGAAATTAGATTTTGATCAGTACTTAAAAATAGGGAAGTCCAAATCCCGGCACTACTAAAATGATAATTGGATACGTGGAAAATTAATTCCAATTCCTTTTGATCCGTTATAAAGTTTATTAGCATATTCTTGGAAGAAGGTTGTGCTTCTTTCGGGTTTGTAGCTACTTTTCCAACTCTCGTAAGAACTTTTCCATTTGCATAAAGTGTATAAGCAGTTTGAATACCAGGAATTTTTATAGAATAAATTTGATTTGTATTTTCTAATTTGATAACAAGTCTATAAGTTGCATAAGAACGAGTAGGAATAACATGCTTCCATTCATCGGAATAATTCCAGGCTTTTGGAACCTGGATAAAAGTCCCTTGAATTGCATTATTTTTAAAATCTGAAGATGAATACAATTTCATAGGATAAAACTCCCATTCTCCATCCAGACGAATCGGACTTGTTTTACTCAAGTCGATTCCGGATAGATCTAATTTCCCCTGAGATGCTTTCAAGGAAACAGGTTTACTGAATGCACCAAATAAAGAAATATAGGCGAATACACCAACGACAATAAAGATGGTTATAAAATAGTTGAGTTGATTATTTTGCATATTCGTAATTCTTAAATATCGATGTATATTTGATTATAAAGAAAAGCTCTTTGTAATAAAGGAATACGTCTTCGGATGGAAAAGTCTCCGGGTTCATAGGCATTAGGAACTCGATATTTAGGTAATAATCCCATACGAATATAACTCATTGCTACCAATTCACTACAATAAATTTTATCCATTGAAACAGACTGGTTAAAGCAACGTCCGAGCATCCCTCTATAGAACATATCAAAATCATTTGGAAAAATAGCCGAACTTACTTCCGGCATAAGATCTTTTAAATTTTCAAACATTGTATCGGTTCTTTCCACCTGAAGTTGCCTTAAAACAAAAGCACTGTCATAATAACCTTTATTACCCTTCAGTCTTTCTTCAAGTCCAACCAGCATCGGTCCTGATTTAAAGGTATTCGTATTTATGTCTTTGATATTTTTGAGAGAATTTGATTCCCAATACAAAACAGGAGGACAATTTTCCAAACCAAGATCAGCTGCCAGAACCACCATACCGGAATGTGTCCAATAACTCCATTCTAAGGCTTCAATCACTTGACTCATAGGAAAAAGTCCATGCATTAAAATAATGTCACCAGTTTTCAAGAATGGTTCTAAATCTTTATAATTTGCGATAACTTTCATAAAACCAAAAAATAACTTTACAAGATAAATTAAAAGTATATATTTATTTCTAAATATGCAAGTAAAAAAAAGTTTCATGAAAAATGTAATAACCGGGGCTGCTTTTTTAGGAAGTGGAGGTGGGGGAAGTATTCAAGCAGGAAAAGCTCTATTGAAAGAATGCCGGGGAAAATCGTTTACTCTCATCCACAAAAAGGAAATGGACGATTCTATGCTTATCTGCTCTCTTGCAGACTTTGGTTCTATCAGTTCTTTTGAATCCGGACAAAAAGCAGCACTATTATCTGCTTTTTCTGCTATGAAAGAAATTGCAGAAAGTAAATACGGAAAAAAAATTTCAGCTATCTTCCCTATAGAAACCGGCCCGGAGAATTCGATAGCTCCCGTTCTTGTTTCTTCCTACACAGGAATTCCCTTATTGGACGTTGATTCTGCTGCTCGTGCAGTTCCTGCACTTAATTTATTAAGCCTTGCCCGTTCCGATTCTACAGATATTTGCGCTTCCAACGAAAAATCAGAGTTAATCATTCTAAAAAATTGTTCAGTTGAAAGAGCTGAATCCTTATTAGGTCTCATTTCATCTGACAAAAACTTTGCTTCGAGTAGCAGTATTTCTTTATATCTATCTCCCTATAAAAAAATAAAAAATCAACTGATTGCAGGTTCCTACACACGCTCAGCAAAATACGGTAAAG
This sequence comes from Leptospiraceae bacterium, assembly GCA_024233835.1. Lineage (NCBI taxonomy): Bacteria > Pseudomonadati > Spirochaetota > Leptospiria > Leptospirales > Leptospiraceae > Leptospiraceae bacterium. Next base: position 259,380 of record JACKPC010000003.1, on the reverse strand, counting down.
AGATTAGAAAGGTAAAAAAAGAAAAACGTAAAGTTATCATAAAGAAATTGAAAGCCTTAAATGCTCATCTACTTGCAGAAGGGCAGGTTATTGATATTCAATCTTCTATTAGCAATAGTTTAGATACTATGAAAATTAGCATAAGTGGAACAGATAAGAATCTATATACCATATTAGCTGTCAATGAAAATATGATACTTTACAGTTCTAACTCAAATCATCCTATAATGTTGGCACCTCACTCCATTGCGTATTTAAAAAATGATGCATCTCCTATGACAAATTCAGAGATACAGCTAAAAGATAATATTCTTTTATTTGCAATACCTGCTCATAAAAAACTGTTAAAGATCCAGAATAATTATTCTATGTTTTTGCAATCTATGGGATATTTTGGGAAAAAAACATTTACTTTCAAATAGTAAAAGTTCTTATGAAAAAAAACATTTCGATCATTTTTTTTGTTATATTCACTCTCTTAGTCTCTACATTCAGGTGGAAACGAGATGAAGTACAGCAATTCCCGCTTTAGAGTACAAGGCTTCTTTAAGCCTGTTTTTTAATCCATAACTTCCGGATTTCCTTCGAGGAAAAGAACCCAAAATACTTATGTATAGTAAAAATTGAGCTAAAATCATAGTAAAATTAGTACAAGGAAAAATGAATGAATAGCTCCTTCAGAAAATTTTTCACTGTTTTTAAAAATCTCGCTATGATGAATTTTCTCCTATAGAAATATTTGCTTTAAATCCATAAGCAATAGCCTGGAATAGTTGCTCCATAGATGAAAATTCAAATATTTCAAACAAGTTTCTTATCTTTTGCCAGAATAATCTTTTTGCATGAAAAGTCCCAAGTGCTTTTCGGAATAATGCACAGCTCGATTGTTGGATTTGATCTACAAGAAAAGCAAGTACCATAAGAGTTGCAAAGTTATTAGACAAATTCTTACTGCCATGTCCATAATTATGTTCAAAGTGATAACCCTGATTTTTTAGAGTATTAAAGGTTTCATTTTCTATCTTCCATCGTGATCTCGCGATTCGCATCAATTCATAAGCATTTTCTTTTGTAATTTCAATATCTGTAACCCAGCAAAAAACAATCATATGCTCTTTTTTATCCACCTGCTTATACTCAAGGATATTGACTTTGAGTTCTGAAGTCTCATTTAAAAAGATTTGGTTTGTAAAAGAAAAGTAATGAGAAACTCCATCTTTCTCTATACAGAGTTGCTCTGTCTTTTTCAATTCCTGTAGCTTATTGTGTATTCCGGTTCAACCCTGCCAGTCATTCCGGTGAAAGTTGCCACCTGACTTAATGAAATAGAATTGCATTCCGTTTTTAGCTTTACCAGGCTTCCGGTTGAAACTTTACCACACGGAAAATAAGTAATTCGGGACAAAGGTTAAAAGTTTCCTCAATCATCGCAACGAAAAAGTCTTTCAACTAAGAGGGGAAAGACTGATGAATCAGAGGATAAAAATGAATAAAATTGTTGAAATAGTAAGACTCTACGAACTGGGTTTGAGTAAACGGAGTATTAGTCGAAACTTAAGTATTTCTCGTCCAGTAGTATCAGAGTATCTCCAAATATTCCGCAAGTCAAATATGACATATAAAGACCTCTCTCTTATGAAGGAAAGTGAGGTTCTGGATATATTAGATTCCAGAAATCTTTCCCGAAAAGAAAGGTATCAGCAGCTATCCATTAGGTTTCCTGACTATGCTGTTCAGTTGAAAAGAGTTGGAGTTACCCTGCAAATATTGTGGGAAGAATATACAAAAGAAGTTTCAGAACCCTATAGCTATACCCAGTTTTGTTATCACTATCAGACATGGAAAAACAGCAAAGAAGTCAGTATGCATATAGAGCATAAATATGGTGATAAACTGTTTGTGGACTTTACCGGAAAAAAGCTAAAAATAAAAGATCCCAAAACAAATGAAGAAAGAGAAGTTGAAGTATTTGTTTCTGTATTAGGTGCGAGTCAATTAACTTATGTAGAAGCGGTATATTCTCAGAAGAAAGAAGATTTTATTCGTGCCTGTGAGAATAGTTTACAATATCTTGGAGGGGTTGTGAATGCGATTGTTCCGGATTGCTTAAAAGCTGCGGTAACAAAAAGTGATAGGTATGAACCTGAAATCAATCCTGAGCTTTTGGATTTTGCCAGACATTATGATACGGTTATTTTCCCGGCAAGGCCCTATAAGCCCAAAGATAAAGCACTCGTAGAAAATGCGGTGAACATAGTATATACTAGAATATTTGCTCCTCTTAGAGATCAAACATTCCTGAGCCTCTCAGAATTGAATGAGGCAATACAGAAACTATTAGATAAACATAATAATCTAAAAATGCAGAGATTAAATCATTCAAGAAGAGAAGATTTTGAAAGAAACGAAAAACAGTTACTAAAGCCTCTACCTGCAGAAAAATACATGTTCAAGAAATTTGCAATGTCTACAGTAGCTGTAAATTATCATGTCTACCTTCCTGAAGATAAAAACTATTACAGCGTGCCTTATCGCCTAAAAGGTCGTAAAACCACGATAATCTATACTCAGGATATAGTTGAGGTATTCTACAATAATGAGAGAGTGGCTTTGCATAAACGTGATAGAGCACAGGGTAAATATAGCACAAATATAGACCATATGCCTCCCTCTCACAAGTCTTATGCGGAATGGAATTCTGAAATGATATTAAGCAGAGCATCTCTTCTGGGAGTAAGTGTAAGGGAGCTATCCTCAAATATTCTAAATACTTACAAATATCCCGAACAGGGATATAAAGTATGCATAGGGATTATTAACCTTGGAAAGAAATATGGGGGAAAGCGAGTTAATAGAGCCTGTGAAATCGCATTAGAATACAAGCAAATAGGCTACAGATTTATAAAAAATATTTTGCTAAATGGAATGGATGCATACGAGCAAGAAAACTTATCTTCCAATGACATCAAACATGAAAACCTGAGAGGAAAAGTATATTACAATAAGGAAGAATACTGATATGACTAATGAAGATACACTTGAAAAAATAAAAATAATGAAACTTTATGGAATGCAGAGAATCTTTAAATCTGCATTGGATATGGGCTTTAATAAACTGAGTCCGGATGAGTTTGTTGCTTCTCTCGTAGATGCCGAATGGGAGGAAAGATATAATCGGAAGCTGACAAGATTATTAGCTACAGCTAAATTTCGATACAAAGCTAATCTGGAAAGCATCAGCTATGATAGCGGTAGAAATCTGGATAAAAATATGGTTCTAAAATTAAGCTCCTTTGAATGGATCAAAAGGAAATATAACCTTATTATATCCGGCCCGACCGGAACTGGGAAAAGTTATTTAGCATGTGCTTTTGGAAATAATGCCTGCCTGGAAGGATACTCTGTGCTATATTACAATAGCAGTAAATTATTCAATTCTTTAAGAATGAAAAAAGTCGATGGAAGTTACAATAGAGAAATTGATAAGATAAAAAAAACGGATCTACTTATCCTTGATGATTTTGGACTGGAACCGTTTGATAAGAAAACAGCATTGTTTCTTATGGAAATAATTGAAGATAGACATGGACAAAAGTCAACAATTATTACTTCTCAATACCCTATTTCATCCTGGCATGATGTGGTAAATAACCAGACAATTGCTGATGCAGTTTGTGACAGAATATTACACTCTTCTTACACATTCACGTTGAAAGGAGATTCCATGAGAAAATTAATTACAAAAGGTTTGACTTAATCTATGTTAGGCTTTCATCTGTCATTAGGATGATTTTGAAAACATTTGAGTGGTAAAGTTTCAACCGGAATGACTGGCAGATTTCACCGAAATATACAGCTTATCAAATTGATTGTAAAGGTGTTTGTGATTTTTTTCTTTTACACCTATGATAAAGGATAGATTCTTTTCTTTCAATAATTCAATGTGGGGAGCATTTGAAAACAGAGAATCCTCTACAAATATTGTTTTTAAATGAGGATGCTCTCTTCTAAAATCTTCAATAAATCGTTTAGAGGCGTTTAACTCACAGTCATTTTTTGTTTTCCCATCTTCGTTTGTAATAGGTTCAAACATAAGAGGGATAACTTCTTTCTTATCCGGATGCACAATACAGGCACCATACATCATATGCTGGTAGAGAGTTTCACTTTTCTTATTCTTTACAAGACAGGATTTACAATGAATTTTTCCTGAAGAGAAGAATCCGGTTCCGTCCCCGGAAAGAATATAATAATCATCAAGGACACGATAAGATTCGAGAACCTTGCCACGCTGAAGTTTTGAAAAAAGGTTTTTATATATTTTCCTGAAAGCTCCTGTTGAAACTTCATCAACAATTTCTCTCATTTGAGTGTCAGAGGGTATCTCTTGAATCTTGTATATACTTTGAAGATTTTTATTCTTCACTTTTTCTCTTTCAAACTCAAGAAGTGATGCGTTCTTTTGAGAAAAGATAGCAAAGGCTGACATTAAAGCATCTGTTAGAGAAATCGAAGGATTGACCCTGTGGTCTGGAATTTTAGAAAATTCCTCCCGAATTGCTTGATAAAGTCCATCTGCTGATAAATCTACCCGTGCGTGTAACTCGTTTTTGGCTGGCATATAGTCAAAAAGACTATATCCCTGCACAGGTACAAGCGATTTTTGATGAAAAAGTTTACGAAAGCTTTCCCTGTAAACCCAAAAATCTTAGCCTTATCTGCCTGTTACAAGCAAAGCGGGAATTGCTGTTGTACCAAGGTTCTTTTAACATACGGATTATGATTGACAATGAACAAGCATTTCAGTCATTTTTTAGTTTTTGCAATTAATGCATAAAAGATAGCAATGAAAATAATTTTTCAACTATTACTTAAGGGAACGTCTAAAAACCTCTATTTTTTAGAATCAACTATTAATAGAATGCTTTCAAATAGGCTTTATAGAAAAATTAACTTTTAAAATCCTAGTTTTTAGATGTTCCCAAAAGTTAAAATTTTTCATTCAGAGTTTGTACAGTAGTGCCATACATAAGGTCTATAACGAAATAATCGCAGTAAAACAAAGCTGGCAACGCCGTCTAACAAAGCATAGCCGCTGCGTCAGCAAGCAAGGTTAAGAAGTTTGCTTGCTTCCTTGCCAAAAGCAGTCAACCGCTTTTAGCAAGCTCATGCCTTTGCCATTGTCACAAAAATTGCGGTTGCAATTTTATGTGCCAATAGCTTCAGTCATTAGAGCTTGCGTGCGGTTTTTGTGCTTTTGGACATTATGTAAAAATACCAAAAATGCTACGGCATATTTTGTTATTTTTACATAACGTCGGCTATGCTTGAACGTTAATTGAAAGCTCTGGGGGGGATTTATTTTTATTTTCTAGGAATCTTCAGCCAGTTTAGATATAAGAAGCCAGTCCCCAATCCTTTGGCATATCTTCAAATAAAGTCCCTTATAATGAAATAGTAGGAATAAAGCCAAAAAGTCGCCTATAATTATCAATGAATGGTATGGGGCTGATCAATTTTCTCTGTTGGCAGATTTAGTTACGTAGATTTTCCAGATGTTGGACGGCTGCAGCAGCTGCACGCTGTAACATCTCCTGTGAAGCATTCGCCCGGATCATTACAAAAAATCCGAGTACAACCGATGTAAAAAAATCAGCTTCCTGTTCTATCGAAACAGATTCCGGAATATCACCCTGTCTGGATGCATTCTGTAGGGCACTACGAAAAGCATTGGATATGCGCTTGAAATATTTCTCGATATAACCAGCATCTCCCGGATCCTCTGGACCAAACTCAATGGCAGTATTGCACAACAGACAACCGATCCCTGCCACCGGTCCACTTAAAGCAGCTGAGTAAAACTGCAGCAGAGTTTGTATTTCTTCTACCCCTGCATCATCAGATTCAAGGGGTGAAAACCTGATATCTATGATTTTTTCAAAATACAGCTCCAATGCAGCTTCAAAGAGTTTCTGCTTGTTGGCAAATTCAGAGTAAATACTGAATTTATTCACTCCAAGTTTTTCTACAAGCATCTGCGTAGACGTGCCGGCATAACCGTGAATCCGGAAAATCTTCATGGCTTCATCCAGCAATTCAGCACGGTTGTATTTTTTTCTTCTACCCATAAGATTCTGATTTGGCACTGCGAGAGTTTTTTATATTTGCACTAAATATCAATTCTCCTTCCATTACAACTTTTTTCTTACCGATCGTTTAGTTTTTATTGACATTATTTGACGCAGGGTTTTTATATCTTACCGATCGTTTAGAAATACATTGAAAGGATCGAGGAGAGGAATAAAATGAGTGAAAATTCAACATTAATTGTAACTGCTGTACCGGATTCGCAGAATATGGAGGCAGTTCAGGAATATCTGGGTGGGGTTATGCCCCTGTTTATGGAAGCAGGCGGTAAACTGCAGAAACGTCTGAAAGTAAACGAAGTTATTAAAGGCAATCCGAGCGGTATGGTCCTGGTTATGGATTTCGAATCAGCTGAAGTCATTCAAAAACTATTTGGTTCCGAAGAATACCAGAAACTTGTGCCGGTTAGGGATCAGGGTTTTAAAGAAATGAATATCCTGGTCTGCCAGGGAATGTAAATCTGTTTGAAGGATTGTTTATTGGAGTTTATTGATGGGATCAAATAATGAATTCAGGGATTTTGTACTGGATCAGTTGAGCGGCATGGGCGGTTTCGAAACCAAAAATATGTTCGGCGGGACTGCTGTTCTAAAAGATGGAGTGGCATTTGCTAAAATAAAGCAAGGAACTTTATGGCTGAAAGTAAATGATAAAAACATTGAAAACTTTACAAAAATGGGTATGAAGCAATATACTTACGGCAACGACAATCAACGCAAATTAAATTTTTATGAAGCTCCGGCAGAGGTTCTTGAAAATGCAGATCAATTGGTGGAGTGGGCTTCCAGGTCATTCAAAGCGGCAGTAGAATCCAGAAAATAGATAGAGCGTGTCCCGGAAATGGGCACGCTGTTAATAGTGTTGCAGAGCGAGCCAGCAGCAAAATGAATTCATTTTTACTCCATTCAATTACTTCTTTTTGATCATGTGCCCCATGGTCGACATTATCACAGAGCAGTTCACCTATGCAGCGGCTTAATTTTATGGGAAGTTTCAGCCAGTTTAGATATAAGCTGCCAGTTCTCAATCCTTTGGCATCTCTCCAAACAAAATGTTATTAAGAAAAAGTAGGATTATCCAAATAAATCACCTATAATTTCAGATCAAATGGTTGGTGTTGGGTAATAATGGAAAAAATAAATAAATCATGTAATTTTACTTTTCCAAGATATGTGAATGTATACTAATATCCCCCAAGAGCCATCAATTAACAGAGCGTAAAACGCTGCGTCGCCTCCGGCTCGTTTGGTCCTTCGGACAAACTTTCCTCTGTCCTGAATTTTGCTTGCGCAAAATATCACTCTAGCCAGCCTAAGGCTGAACGGAAAGCTTCGTTTACGCTCGGAACGTTAGGTGCCATTCTAATTAATTTAGGAGTTATCTTGAAATATATATCAATAATATTATTTTTATGCCTGATATTGTCATGCAGTAACAAAGCAAGTCAACCGCCAAAAGCAATTAATGGTATTTTAGATCTGCGTAATTGGGATTTTGAAAAAGATGGAGTTATTAAGCTAGACGGATATTGGGAATTTTATTGGAAAGAATTGTACGATCCTGATGATTTCCAGAAAATTCCAAAGGCAAATCATCCTGATAACTTTATCGATTTGCCGTATACTTGGAACAATAAAAAAATAAACGGAAATAATTTACCCGGGCAGGGATATGCTACTTTTAGATTAACAGTCCTTTTGCCGAAAGAAAATTTATCTCTATCTTTACTATCTAAAGAACAATCAACTGCCTACAAAATATTTTTAAATGGAGATATGGAAAATCATTCCGGAGTGGTAGCCAAAGAACCGGAAAAAGCAATACCTCAGACGATGAGCTCCATAGGTTTTATAAAAAATATTTCCAGTCGAAAATTAGAAATTATAATGCAGATATCCAATTATGATCATAGAAATGGCGGAATATGGCATAGCTTGCTATTAGGAGAAAGGGAAGATATACTATTTTTGGACACCGCACAGAGAAGCAGTGAAGTCTTTTTATCTGGAATGTTGCTCATAATGGCGTTATATCACATTGTAATATACCTAATCCGACGGAAAGACAAATCCCCCATTTTATTTGCTCTTGTTTGTATGGTTGTTTTTTTTAGATTGAGCACAACCGGTTCCAAAATTATACCCTATCATTTTCATTGGGTAAGTTATTATATTTATGTTGCTATTGAATACATATCATTTTTCTTTTCAATAGTAGTAACCATACATTTTTTACAGTCCCTTTTTCCGGAGGAGTTTCATAGAAAAGCAATCTTATTCTTCTATACAATAGCCACTCTCTTTTCACTGTTTACTTTGTTTACAAAACCATTATTATTCTCTAATACAGTTCCTTATTACCAAATTGTATTTTTATTAGGTCTTGTCTACGTTACTATATCCTTATCAAAAGCAATATATCGTAAAAGAAAGTTCAGTAAACTAATATTTGGTGGTATCTTTTTTATGATGGCCACATCAATTAATGATATTTTATATGTGAACGAAGTACTAAGAACTGGATTTCTTATTCATTATGGAATTGCTGTATTAGTTTTCTCACAAGCAGTTGTTCTTTCTTTAAAATTTTCCAATGCATTTTCTTTAAATGAAAAACTGGTAGAATCAAGTAATTTATTTGTTCCAAGAGAATTCCTGAATCTGCTGGGGAAGTCCGATATCACGCAGGTTCAGCTGGGTGACAAGACTCAAAAAGAAATGACAGTATTCTTTTCTGATATTCGCAAATTTACCGAATTATCAGAAACGATGACCCCTGATGAAAATTTTAAATTTATAAATGCTTATCTAAAGAAAATGGGCCCCATTATCCGGAAGAATAACGGATTTATAGATAAATATATTGGTGATGCAATTATGGCTCTCTATCCCGATAAGCCAGAGGATGCAATTAACTCCGCTATAGAAATTCAAGATAAATTAAATTTACTCAATCAGCATAGGATATCTAACAAATATGAACCTATTATTGTCGGAATAGGCATTCATATCGGGAATTTAATGTTGGGCACAATTGGTGAATCCGAACGAATGGATGGAACCGTTATATCCGATGCTGTAAATCTGGCTTCGCGCCTTGAAGGACTCACAAAAATATATGGATGTTCGGTAATTGTATCTGAGACAACATTCCTTATGATGGATAATCCCGATAAATTTACATATAGAATATTGGATACTATAAGAGTAAAAGGGAAAAAAGAACCGGTAACTATTTATCAGATAGTTACTAAAAATGAAATAGAGCAATATAATGACTTTAGTGAATTAAAAGCAGTATATGAAAAAGCCTTAAATTATTATCGTTTAAAAGATTTTGCGAAAGCTATTTCTTTATGCGAAGATATTTTAGAATTTGCTAAACATGATAAACCATCTGAAGTTCTATTGCACAAATGTCGACTGCTCATAAATAGGGAACTTGAAGCAGAATGGGAGGCAATTACTACGCTATTTGAGAAATAAAATTAGAACGGCACATAACAAAGAGTAGCCACTGCGGAAACAAGCCAGAATAGGAAATCGCTTGTTTCCTTGGACCGAGAGAGCCTTGGAACTCCAAGCAAGTGCTTTGCCTTCGAGAAGAATTGGAAGTTCTCTCAGTCACGACACTTGCAAGAGCATGAGTTCACTTGCTCGGTGACATGCCGAAGCGGCACGTCGGCTACGCTCAAACGCTAGATAGCACTTAAATAAACGTAAGCCTCAGGTAAGCCCACCTTCCCAAATCCCGGGAACTGTGGTATACCTTGTTCATGAATACAATACAAAACTGGGAAGAACATATCGAGAACTGGCAGGCAAGCGGCAAGAGCTACATGGCCATTGTAAAGAGCACAGCCTATCTTATTCATCCTTCAGAATGATACGGACTTATCTCCCTTTGATAAGAGCCTGTTTTTATTCGGTAACAAACGCAGGAATATGTTAAAAGTCTTATACTTGGATAGGAATGATTTTTGTCTCTGGCAGAAGATAAAAAACTTGTTTAAAATTGAAAAAACGGTAAAAAAAAATGAACCCATATATCTTTTACACTACACATACAGTCAAAAATAGTAAGCATTATAAGAAGAAGTTTTTCTTCCGTTCGGTAGCTATAAATCTGTAGAAGACTTGCATGACCGGGAGAGTCGAACATGATATATTTATTTTTAGATTTAGAAAATACTGTAATATATTCCTGAAAGAAATTTAGAGGATAAAAATATGATAGCAGTTTTACACACAAAATTTGGTTCTCCTGATGAACTAAAAATTATAGAAATATCCAAACCGATACCAAAGGATAATGAAGTTTTAGTAAAAATGCATTCGACCGCAGTTACTTCATCTGACTGCAACATACGAAATCTTACCTATGTAACAAATGTTTTTCGACCTATGTCGAGGTTAGTATTTGGTGTTTTTAAACCAAGGTTTAAAAGACTTGGAATGGTGGTAGCTGGAGAAATAGAAGTTACCGGAAAAAAAGTAACTAAGTATAAAAAAGGAGATAGGGTCTTTGGAATAACCGGAATGACAATGGGAACTTATGCAGAATATGTATGTGTTCAAGATAAAGAACCACTGGTTATTAAGCCTGGTACGATGAGCTGGGAACAAGCGGCTGCTATTCCGAACATGGCATCAACTGCACTTTATTTTATTAGAGACCTTGGACAAACACGTAAAGGACAAAGGGTTTTAGTTAGAGGAGCTTCCGGAGGTGTCGGAAGTTATGCTGTGCAGCTTGCCAGGTATTATGGAGCAGAGGTAACCGGTGTTTGTAGTGCTTCCAATATAGAAATAGTAAAAGAACTGGGTGCAGATAAAGTTATTGATTATACAAAAGATGATTTTACAAAAAATGGGGAAACCTATGATATTATTTTAGATGCTACCCATAACTCTTCATTTTCTTATTGCAAAAATTCACTAACTAAGACAGGTGTGTACCTTCCTGTTTTAATGGGATTTGCGGAACTGATAGGAGCTATCTTTAATAAAAAAATAAAAAGCGGTATGGCTTCGGATAAAATAGAAGGTCTTAATTTATTTGTAGAATTATTTAAGCAAGGCAAACTAAAACCAGTGATTGGTAAACAATTTAAACTGGAACAAATCGCTGATGCGTTTAAGTATGCAGAATCAGGGCATAAAAAGGGGAACGCAATTGTAATAATTTAAAAAGAAATAGAAAGAGTTAGTGGATTTCAGGAAAAAATATTTAAAATATTACCGGACAAAGCAACAGAAATTTGTTCCAACTATAATATAAAAACTCCAGACTCTATTCATCAAGAACATTATTCCTATCCTACGGTATCTTTTTATAGAATGACTCAAAATTACTTTTTTTATAGCCGAGGAAAACGGCTTTGTTGAAGAAGGTTTCGGATTCTTCTTTGTTTTTCTTCAGGGCTTTAAGTATCGCCAGATTGAAATAAGGAATCGGATAAAGGGGGTCTTTTTCAGCTGCTTTTTGGAAGTATTGCTCGGCAGTTTCGAGTTCTTTCTTTTGCAGGAAGGCGGAGCCTAAATTATTGAAGGTCATAGCTTCTGCATCTTTTGTATAAAGCCCGAATATAAGCCACTCCAGATTTTTTAGACCGGGTTTTTTGTCTAAGTCCTTCAGGAATGTGTGAAAGGAATCTATTGCTTTATCCAAGTCTTTATTGGTCATATGTATTTTGCCATTGAAAAAATTTTCCCAGGCGGAAGCCAGAATCCTGCCCGGTAGAAAGAGAAGGACTAAAAAAAATACAGAGATAAGAAAACTCTTTGTCAGGTAAAATAGGAGAAAAGAAAAAACTCCGTAAAAGAGAAGAAATAGGGTGAAAACTAATTTATTCTTTTTTACACGATTCAAGCCTGCTTCCATTTTATATTACAACCGATACTTGGTTTTTGTATTTTTAGGGGTTCTTCTCCGGAAAGTAGGTTATCCAGGGCTAAGCGTATATCCTTTCCGCTTACTTCTATTCCATTTCCGGGACGTGAATCATCGAGTTGGCCCCTGTAAACGCATTTTAGCATATTATCAAATACATAAAAGTCAGGAGTACAGGCTGCTGAATATGCTTTCGCAACATTTTGGGTTTCATCATAAAGATATGGAAACGGATACGACATCTTTAATGCTTCTTCTTTCATTTTCTGAGGAGAGTCTTCCGGGTAGTTAGCCACATCGTTTGAGCTTATCGCGAAGAAATGAATTCCCTTTGGCATATAGTCTTTTGCCAGTTTTACAATACCTTCCTGTACATGTTTGACATAGGGGCAGTGATTGCAGATAAACATGATAAGAGTTCCTCTTGCCTGAACTTCTTTATAGAGATGCAGGGTTTGTCCGGAAATTGTATCCGGAAGGGAAAAATCGGGCGCTTTTGAACCCAGCGCCATTGTCATGTTAGACGGTGTTTTAGCCATGTTTACAGGCTTTTTAGAGAGGAACGATAAGTCAATTAATACTCTATGTTTAATTCCTTAATACGCTTATCGAGAGTGTTTCGGTTTATGCCGAGGAACTTGGCTACCCGCGTTTTCGTGTATCGATACTTCTTCATTGCGTACTGAATTAATTTTTTTTCAATTTCTCCAATTACTACTTCGAGTGCCTTACCATCGAGTGCGTCCAGCCTTGCATCAGTGTATATATTCTCACCCACATCCAGGGTAAGATGGGTTGATTCCGAGGAATAGTCTTCCCGGCTTATCAGGCTTGCATTAATTTTTTCTGAAAGATCCGAGAAGTCTTCTTCTCCCAGAGTTTCATTTTGTGCGAGGACCACAGCTCTTTCTATGATGTTTTCCAGTTCCCTTACATTCCCTGGCCAACTGTAGTTAATCAGAATTTTAAGTGCATCTTTAGAAACGCTCTTGATGCCCTTATTATTCTCACGTGAATATTTTTCCATAAAGTGAGCAATCAGCAGGGGAATATCTTCGGTTCTTTCCCGTAAGGGAGGAGTAGGGATATTTACTACATTTAATCGATAATAAAGGTCGGAACGAAATTTCTTTTCAGCGATCAGCTCTTCAAGGTTGGCGTTGGTTGCTGCAAGAATTCGAATATCCACTTTTTTAACTTTTACTGCTCCTACAGCTTCGATTTCCTTTTCCTGGAGAACTCTAAGAAGCTTGGATTGGAGGTTGAGATCCATTTCACCGATTTCATCAAGAAAAATGGTTCCACCGTCAGCCAGTTCGAATTTACCTTTTTTATCAGCCACAGCACCCGTAAAGGAACCTTTTTTATGCCCGAAAAGTTCACTTTCCAGAAGGTTTTCCGGAATGGCTGCACAGTTTATTTTAATAAAGGGCTTATCGGAACGATTTCCATTATAATGAATGGCAGAAGCTATCATCTCTTTTCCGGTTCCGGACTCACCGGTAATTAAAACAGAGGCCCGTGAATCAGCAACGAGCTGGATTTTCTCAAATAGTTTTTCCATACTGCGAGAACGACCGATGAGAGAGCCGAATCTGTATTTATTTTTCAGTTCGCGCTTCAAGAGAACATTCTCTCTTGAAATTTCCTGAGTCGCTTCATCTACAAGATTCTGTATTTTCAGTGCCTGGGCTATAAAAGAAGAAACAACCTCCAGGAAGTCCATATAAGTCTGCATGTCAACAGGATGTTCCGGTCTATCGCTTCTCGCGAGAAAGGCGCTTAAGACCCCGATTACCGATTGTTCACTCTTAATGGGTAGGGAGAGCAGGCTAACCTTGGAATGTCCTTTGAAATAATCCAGATAACCTACCCGGTTTAAATAGGTCGGTTCTTTGCTTACATTGTCGACAATGATTCCCTGGCCGGTTTCAAAAACTTTACCGGTAATGCCTTCTCCCATTTCATACATGCCGCGCTCTACTTCTTCCTGATTTAAGCCGGCTGCTGAAACAATTTTTAGTTTTTCTATTTCTTTGCTATAAAGGATGATAGTTCCCTTTTGCAGTCTAAGAGTGCTTTCCATTGTGGAAAGTACCGAGTAGAAGATTTCATTCAGATCAAGTGAGGAAGAAACTACTCTTGAAATTTCAATTAAAACTCTCTGTATGTTATTTTTTTGTTCCAGACTTCGAAATACTTGCAGGTTTTTAAAAATTTGAGCAGCCTGATTCGCTAAAATAGACACAATTTCGAGATGCTCCTGGCTAAAGGCATTTTTTCGGTCTGAATCGAGGGAAATTACCCCGATGACATTGTCCTCTACGATCATAGGAACGGCCAGCTCGGACTTTATTTTCTCATCGATAGCGATATAACTCGGATCTTTACTTACATCATTAATCAGCTTGGGTTTCCCGGAGTAAGCCACTTTTCCTGTGACTCCTTCTCCGATTTTCAACCTGGTCTTCTGGGCAACTGTAGGGTTTAAGCCTCTAACCCTCACAATGTCCAGATAAGATTCCTCGTAGTTGATGAGCATGAGGGTTCCGGATTCAACATGGCAGAAGTTGATACAGTTATCCAGTATCAGGTCTAATAACCTGTCCTGGTCCAGGGTCGAGTTCATCGCCATGGTGACCTCAGAAATGGATAAAAAGGGGCTTAGATTACTTTTCTCTGACATTGCTTAAAACATTAACAATCTGCTCTTTAATTAGTCAAGCACTATTTACAGCTTCAACATTTTATCACGTAAAAGAGCAGCTTTTTCAAAATTTAATTCCCGTGCTGCCTGAAGCATTGCTTCTTTTAGCTTTTCACGGAGCTTTTCCTTAGTTTTATACTTTTTCAAGTTGAAATCCCTGTCAATCTCATTTAAAAGGATTTCTTCATTGTTTGGCTCTGATTTTTCCCGGCTAATAATATCCTGTATTTCCTTACGAATAGTTTTTGGAGTAATTCCAAACTTCTTATTATGGTCTTCCTGGATTTTCCTTCTTCTTCTCGTTTCGTCTATAGCTTCTTGCATAGAGCGGGTGGTTTTTTCGGCGTAAAGAATGGCTTTTCCTTCTACGTTTCTTGCCGCACGGCCTATGGTCTGGATAAGAGATTTATAATTACGTAAAAAGCCTTCTTTATCGGCATCAAGAATGGCAACCAGGGATACTTCCGGAATGTCCAGACCTTCTCGTAAAAGGTTAATCCCGATGAGACAATCATAAACTCCCTTTCGTAAATCTCGAATTATTTCTACCCGCTCTATGGTTTCCACTTCAGAATGCAGATACGCTACTTTTAAACCCAGGTCTAAGAAATAATCACAGAGATCTTCCGACATTTTCTTGGTTAAAGTGGTTACTAAAACACGTTCTCCTTTTTCTTTTCGTTTTTGAATCTCTCCGAAAAGGTCATCTACCTGGTTGGAAACCGGTCTGACTTCTATTTCCGGATCGAGAAGTCCTGTGGGTCGGATAATCTGTTCTACTATAGAAGAGGATTCTTTCAGCTCGTATTCTGCCGGGGTGGCTGAAACAAAGAGAACACTTTTAGCTAAGGTTTCGAACTCTTTGAAGTTTAAGGGACGATTATCCAGAGCAGAGGGAAGGCGAAAACCGAAGTCGACCAGGGTTTCTTTTCTGGCCCGGTCTCCTGCATACATTCCTCCAATCTGAGGTACGGTTACGTGTGATTCATCGATAATTACCAGGAAATCTTTTTGAAAGTAGTCGAGCAGGCAGGCCGGTCTTTCTCCTTCCTTTCTCCCGGTTAAATGGCGGGAGTAATTCTCTATTCCACTACAGTATCCGAGCTCGCTGAGCATTTCCATATCGTAGTTGGTTCTGGATTCAATTCGTTCGGCTTCAAGAGGTTTATTGCTCTTCTTATAATGGATAAGTCTTTCTTTTAATTCTTCTCGAATTAAAGTAATGGCTTCTTTTAACATGGGTGAAGAGGTGATAAAGTGTTTGGCCGGATAAATGGCTAATTTTTCCTGCCTTGATATAATTTTACCGGTAAGGGGATGAATCCGGGAGATTTGCTCGATTTCATCTCCGAACATTTCAATGCGGATAGCATCTTCATGGTAAGCCGGCATCACTTCAATTGTATCTCCTCTGACCCGGAAATTTCCACGTGAAAAATCGGTATCATTTCTTTGATATTGAATGTGTAATAGTTTTTTGATGAGAGTGTTTCTATCGATTTCTTCACCGGTTTTCAGCATCAATAGAGCTTTAGAGTATTCATCCGGCGAACCGAGTCCATAAATACAGGAAACAGAGCTTATAATAATTACGTCATCCCGTTCTAGTAGGGAAGAGGTTGCCCGAAGACGAAGCTTGTCTATCTCCTCATTCAAAGACATGTCTTTTTCTATAAAGGTGTCGGTAGTGGGGACATAGGCTTCCGGTTGATAATAATCGTAATAAGATACAAAATATTCTACAGCATTTTCCGGAAAAAATTCTTTAAATTCACGGAATAGTTGAGCTGCCAGGGTTTTATTATGTGAGATAACGAGAGTAGGCTTGGCCAGTTCCTTAATGACCTGTGCCATGGTAAAGGTTTTTCCGGAACCTGTAACCCCAACTAAGGTTACTTTATTCTCTCCGTTCTGATAAGCTTTATGGATTTGTTGGATTGCTTTTTTTTGATCTCCGGCCGGTTCATAGGGAGAATGTAAGGTAAAAATACTCATTAAGCCGGAATTTTCTTAATGGCAGTTAATCTCGCCTGTTTTTTATCTTCAATAATGGAGAGATCGATTTGATCAAAAAGCTTTTGCATTACCATGACTCCCCGCATAAGGGTTATTTTGGCAGAGTACTTTCCTCTTTCGATTTCCTCGTCTAATTCAAACTCTTTGATTTTATTGGTAACACTTATGTGAAAGATTCTCTGGGTTTGCTCGATATAATAGTCTACATCTACTTCGTTTCCATCACCATACTTTACTGCATTTTCGACGGCTTCGATGGTTGCAATACTGATATCGATAATATCTTCCTCAGATACTCCATTGAAGGTTAAGAAGAACTCCAGGCGGCTTTTTACGAATTGAATGGGGGAGAACTTAGAATGTCCGAGGATAGTAAATCTATCTTCATTTAATTTCAATGGCATTAATTTTGAATCAGACTTCAGACAAAACTCTTTATTATCAAAACCACCTTTGTAGAGGTCATGACACTGAATCAGCTTATCAAGAATTTTCCCGACATTCTCTTTGGAAAATTCTACTTCTTCTCCCGTTTTCATCAAAAAACTCATGTGTAACCAGCTAACAAAATCATCCAAATTACCGGAAAGGCCAAGGGATGATAAATGGCAGAGTTCTTTCTCTAGTTCTGGTTCAAATATTTCGCAAGCCATGTGTCTGGAAACAGGATAGTTCCAAGTTTATAAATGTAAAGTGAATATTTTTCTTCTTTCTATTTTTATTAAGCAGGAATGGGGGGTAAGAACGAAAAATTAACAAAGGAAAGTCCTATTTTTTTTAAAAACAGGACTTTTAACAGCATATTTTTATAATTTAAACTCGACTACTTCTGATAATTCATCAGAAGATAGGATTTTTTCGATATCCATGATAATAATGAAGCGATTATCTTTTTTGGCTACACCTATTATATACCGGGAAGAAATACCTTTTACCGAGGGAGGAGGTGGATCGATTTGAGCTGAGGTGAAATGAACCACATGCGATACTTTATCTACAACTACTCCGAGGGACTTTCCTTTTATTTTAACAATAATAGCCCGGTTGATTTCTCTCTCTGTAGACTTTTTATTCATAATTTTCTTACTGAGGTCAATCAGGTTTACAATATTTCCCCGATTGTCCATTAAACCAACAAAGTAGTCCTTTGATTTGGGAACCTTAATCAGGTTCGTAACTTTAACAATCTCTTCGACATTGGAGATGGAAATAGCGTAATCTTCTTCACCGATAGTAAAGGTGATGTACTGATCATTTAAATGGCTATTATCATGTGATGGCATAGATTATTTCCTAATAGATTCTTCTATTATTTATTAGAATGAGTTGCTTGTAAATGAATTTCTTTTTAAAATCAATATTTTGTATACCCCTCATAGAAAAAGTAGGAACCCACCATTAAAAAAAGAATTACTTTTGATAAAAGGGGGGCTCTTTTCCTGAGTTTCCAGTCCAGGCCTCCAAAAAAGAAACCCAGAGCACCAATTCCGGCACCTAATATTACAAAATCAAAAGAATACAGGTAAATCAATACGCTCAAGGCTGCTCCCATTCCTGCATCAAAAACTTCTCCCCAGAAACGCTCTTTGATTCTTTCGCGAAGAGGTTTTTTTCTATGTGTAGTAAAACGAAAGCGCTTGAGTCTTTCGAAAAAAGCTTCTCCAAACCTATTTTCTCTGGTTGAATACTCACCTGTCCTGTCCGGACTTAAATCAAATTCTTCTCTTCCGAGGGATACACGGGAAATTCCGTAAATCCCTGATAAGGAACGTAAGAGATCATCATCCGGTAAACTGGAGAAAATCGCCTTAAAAGGGGCTACCTTTTTCTTGATGGATATGTTGGAATTATTAGTTACATCCTTCTCACGGATACTCTGTCCTTTTTTTATTATGGCTACATATTCTTTTTTATCTTCAGATTCTATCTGTAAATATAGCCGTACCAGTTCATCTTTAAAGTTGTATTCTGCCCTCAGGATGTCTCCTGCGGGCGTTCTGGCTACATAAGATTTATGGTACCCATGAGTTTTTGTCCGCGAATGCTTCCACCAGGTTCTATAAAGCTGATAGTCTTTTCCAAATGCCATACAGAATATATATCGGAAAAATCCATAACAGCTTTATGAAGTACTGACTCTTTAGGAAAAAGGATTATTTTTTCTTATGCCTGTTTGCTCTTCTCTTTTTCTTTCTCTTATGTGTCGCTATTTTTCTACGTTTTCTTTTTTTTCCAGAAGGCATTCTACACTCACTCCTTTTTTATTTTACTATAGACTTAATTTTAATCTAAATATTTTTGTAAACCTCTATTTTTCCGCATTTCTGCTAACATGAGTTTTATATCATCTAAGCCCTCTCTGGAGGAAATAAATAGAACATCTTCTTCTTCTACGACCACGAGATTGTTTACCCCGAGAAAGGTAATAAGTTCTTTTTTTACAGAGGTTATATTCCCGGTCGATTTAAAGTAAAAGGCTTTCTTTCCGGCATGAAAGTTCCCATCGGTTTCTTCCTGTATTCTTTCGAGGGAAAGCCAGGAACCGACATCATCCCAGGCAAAACTGGCTTTTACCATTTTTATATTCGTACTTTTTTCCATGAGGGCTTTATCAATAGGTTCGGAAGGTAAAAGCTTGAAAGTTGCAGCCAGTTCTCCAATTTTCTTAAACGGAAAGGCTGATTTTAAAGGGCCGATTATATAGGGAGCGTATTTTTCAAGCTCCTGAAGGATAACACTGGTTTTCCAGGTAAAAATTCCCGGGTTCCAGTACATAGTTTTTCTTTGTATGTATTTTTTCGCTGTTTTGAAGTCGGGTTTCTCAAAAAAGGCATTTACCAGAAAACCTGTATAGGTGGGTTTTCCGGCTGAAATATAGCCGTATCCGGTTTCCGGTCGATTGGGCTTTACTCCTAAGAGAACCAGACTCCCTTCTTTGGCCTCGATAATTGCCGATTTCATTGTGGCTGTAAATTCTTTTACCGGGTTGATATACGCATCGGAAGAAAGGACTACCTGAACCGGATCGCCAAACTTTTGCTGGAAATGCAGAGACGCGAGGGCAATGATAGCGGCGGTATTCTTTCCTTCGGGTTCAATAATGAAGTTTTTTTCGGAAAAAGACTTTTCCTGTTCGAGGATCATTTTCTTTAAAAAAAGATTGGTGCCTATAAAAATTCTGTCGGGGCTTGTCAGGCTTAAGGCACGGTTTAAAGTTTCTTTGAGCAGGGTTTTGTTTGAATAAATTTTTAGTAATTGCTTGGGTAGGTTTCTTCTGGAACGGGGCCAAAACCTTTCACCGATTCCACCGGCCAGGATTAAAACAACAGGTTTATCTTGATTCATTGGTTTCTCTTTATTCTATTATTTTGGGTAATTTCTTTAAACTGTAATTTTTAGAGTGGGTGGTCTGAGGCTTTTCTACTGTCCAATCTCCTGCATTGATATGAATTTGACCGGACTTTATCCCCAGCCTATCCATAATAACAAAGTCCTTCATGTGAGGATTCTGTTTTAAGAACGCTGACATTTTTTCCAGAAATTGAAAGTATACTTCATCTTTCTTTTTTTGTTCTAGACTGTATAAATCTCCCTTTAATTCAGCCTGTTTTTTTTCCAGAAGGGACTTCACTGTAACATCCCCGGATAGCATGAGTTCTTTAAACAGATTTTCCGGTGGAAATTTCTCTTTCTTCAAGGCAAGAGCTTCTGTTTTGATACCAAACTTCAAAAGAAAATTTGGCATTTCCCTGGTTTGAATACCACTTTTTTCGGTATTTAACTTGAGCTTTAATGCTGAAATGTTCGTTATTGCAGGAAGAGCTTCAAAATAAGAATCGAAGTATCGATAAATTTTTTCTTTTATAAACTCATCGATACCTTCCATTGTTTTTCCATTATTTAGATAAACAGATTCTAATTCAGAATCTGATATCGAGTACGTCATAGTTCCTTTCCATTCAAAACTTTTTACGGAAGCCGGAAAATCAGGAAGAGTATCCTGACTTAAGTCCCTCTTATAGTAAAAAGATAGGAATCTTTTTTTGTAAATTTTTCGTTCAACCTGCAAAAAACCCGGATAAATGAGTTCCGGTATAAAAACGAACCCTTCTCCGACCTTAATTTCTTTCAAGGTCCGGCTACTATAATGAAGGATCAGGAATTCACCTTCATGAATACGGTAGCAACTCACAAACCCGAGGTATGTAAGTCCGGCCAGAAAAATAAAAAATGCCAGTAATTTTATAAGTCTTTGCATTCGAACGGAAAAGCTTTATTTATTCTCCGCCAGTTTCTTTTTGTTCCCTGTTATCCTTGCTATCATCCGGTTGGAGCTTTATCGTTTTTGAAGGAATAATTGTGGAAACAGCGTGTTTGTATACAAGCTGCTGCTTTCCTTCTTTTCCATCCTGCTCAAGAATGAAAGTGAAGTTATCAAAGCTGGTAACTCTTCCTTTTAGCGGTACCCCATTTAAAAGGTAAACAGTTAACTCAACTTTATCTTTCCGTGCTGTATTTAGGATATGATCCTGTATGTTATTTTTAGCAGACATTCCTTATGGTCTCTCCCCTATTTTTTTTATTTCTTCCAAGGCGGAATTCCAGGACACAGGTTTAAGCGTGACTTCCTTTTTAAACCATGTTATTTGTTTCTTGGCATAGTTTCTATGTGACCTGGAAAATAACTCATAGAATATCCCAATATCGATTTTTCCCTGTATATTTTCAACCGCAAAATTGTATCCCAGTGATTTTAAAGCGGGGCAGTTTTTTCCAAATCTGTCTATCACATTTTTTGTTTCTTCGATAATTCCTGCTTCAATCATTTCCTTCACTCTCCTGTTAATCCTTTCATAGAGAACAGCTCTTTCATGGTGAATAAAGAAGCCCTGTATCTCTGTACCAGGATACCGAGAAAAGAAGCTTTGAGAAGTATCGGGTTTGGCTTCTGACCACTTTTTTCCACTACTGATTACAATTTCAAGAGCCCGGCAGACTCTATAATCGTCGTTATAATTGATTTTTTTACAGGCCTCGGGATCTTTTTCTTCTAATTGGAACCAGCGCTCTTCTCGACTCAGACTTTCTAAATCTTTCCTTAACTCAAAAGAACCGGATGCAAATTCAAACATTCCATTTAAAAAGGCTTTCAAGTAAAAGCCGGTTCCGCAGGTAATGAGAGGGATTTTTCCTTTTGAATAGACTTCTTCTAAAGCGAGGAAGGCTTTTTGGGTAAATTTAGCTGCATTTATTTCTTCATCGGGAGGAAGGAAATCAACAAGATGATGGGGAATTTTGTTTCGAAGAGAAAGGGAAGGTTTAGCAGTTCCTACTTCCAGAACCTGATAAACCTGCCGCGAGTCAAAAGATAAAATTTCGAACCTTTCCGGGTCCAGTTCGCTTATGAGTGAAGATTTTCCAGCACCTGTGGGTGCTGTCAGGATACATAGTTTACGACTAATTATCCTCTTCCTCCAAAATTGTATCATCGTCCTCATCCAAATTATTTGTCTTGTCGAGGATGAGTTCATCATCAAACTCTGAGTCGCTTACTTCGAATTCCTGTCTGGCTTTGACCGGAATTCTTTGCTTGGACACAGGTTTATTGGCCTGATCGGCACCACATTTCGGACATACGGCTTTTTCTTTTCCCATATCATAAAATTTTCCAGAACATTGGAAGCAGCTATGCTTTTTTCCTAACTCTGTTTTACTGATAGGACTTGAAATTTTTTTCTCTTCCATATGAATTGAAGTCCTTTTGTCCACTTTCTTCCCTGTAGGCTTGCTTTGTTTTTTTGCAATACCAGACTCTGCAATTTGCATCATTCGTATCCCTTTTACAAAGTTGATCATCTATACGTTTCGGAATAATCTGATCAAGTTTTTTTTTAATGTATAAGAATAGTTAAAGAAAAAATTTCTTTATCTTGATAAAATTGAGTAAAGTGCCAAAATAGTTCTATGATAGATAATAACCAACTACATGGCCGTCTGGTTATTCGCCAGCTAAAGATGGAAGACTATGAAGAGATTAAAACATTGCAGGAAATTTGTTTTCCGGGGATTAAGCCCTGGTCAAAAGAGCAGTTTAACTCACAGGTTACCGTCTTTCCGGAAGGGCAATTGTGCGTAGAATACGAGAAACAAATTGTGGCTTCTTCGTCCAGTCTTATTGTTGATTTTGATATTTATGGAGAAGAGCATTCCTTTCAGCAGGTCACGGATAATGCTTATATACGAAATCATAACCCGGAGGGTGACACCTTATACGGAATGGAGATTATGGTTCATCCTGATTTTCGGAGCATGAAGTTGGCACGCCGTTTATATGAGGCCCGGAAACAACTGGTCATCAATATGAACCTGATGAGAATTGTAGTGGGCGGGAGGCTTCCGGCCTATCATTTACACAAGGATAAATTAAGTGTACGAGAATATATTGATAGAGTAATATACAAATCTATCTATGATCCTGTTTTGACATTTCAAATAGCAAATGGTTTTGTTTTAAAAAGGGTGATTAAATCCTATCTTGAATCGGATATGGAATCTGATGGTAATGCTACTCTTTTAGAATGGGTGAATCTGGACTATTCTCCCGATAAACATAAACGATATCTGAGTTCTAAACCGGTGCGAATTTGTGCTGTGCAATATATGATGAGAGCCATCCGGTCTTTTGAGGATTTTGCAATTCAGTGTGAGTATTTTGTGGATGTTGCCTCGAATTATAGGAGTGATTTTGTGTTATTTCCTGAAATTTTTACTACTCAATTACTTTCTTTTATAGAAGCCAAAAGGCCGGGTGTTGCTGCCAGAGAGTTAGCTGGCTATACACCGCAATATACAGAACTATTTCATAAGCTTTCTCTGAAATATAATATAAATATTATTGGAGGTTCTCACTTTGTTTTAGAGGATGATAATCTTTATAATGTGGCTTTTTTATTTAAGCGAAATGGAGAGATTAAAAAACAATATAAAATTCATATTACTCCTAATGAAAGAAAGTGGTGGGGAGTGCATCGTGGAGATGTAATACAGGTATTTGATACAGATAAATGTCGTATAGCCATAGCCATTTGTTATGATATAGAATTTCCGGAGTTAGTGCGGATAGCGGTAGAAAAAGGCGCTCAAATTGTTTTTGTTCCGTTTTGTACAAATGATAGGGAAGGGTACTTACGTGTACGCTATTGTGCACAGGCCAGGTGTATCGAAAATCAGATTTATGTAGCTATAGCTGGAAATGTGGGAAATCTTCCCAATGTTGAAAATATGGATGTGCAGTATGCCCAGTCAGCTATATTAACTCCTTCTGATCTGGTTTTTTCGAGGGATGGAATCGCTTCTGAATGTACTCCCAATATCGAAACAGTTGTGATTCATGATGTGGATTTGGAGACTTTAAGAAGGCATAGAGTTACCGGAACTACATTGAACTGGTTAGATAGAAGACTTGATCTCTATGAGTTAAAAGAAAAGGTCGATAAATAATTTTTTTGGATATTATAAGAAGGTTTATTGAGTATGTTGAAGCCTGGAAAGCCAGATAATGAAAAAGAACGATTGAGAGATTTGTATTCGTATGATATACTCGATTCTCCTTCTGAAGAATCCTTTAACCGGATTACAAGACTTGCCAGAAAGTATTTAAATATTCCTATTTCTCTCATTTCCTTGATAGATGAAAATAGGCAGTGGTTTAAATCGAAGGATGGATTAAGTGTAAGTCAAACAGAAAGAGATATTTCCTTTTGTGCCCATGCCATCCTGGAAGACTCCACTTTTGTAGTGAAAGACGCTTCTAAGGATGAACGTTTTTATGATAATCCTCTTGTAAGTAGTGGAGTAAAAATTCGGTTTTATGCCGGTACTCAGCTTAAAACACCGGAAGGATACAATATCGGTACGCTCTGTGTAATTGATTATAAAAGTAGGAATCTTACTTTTGACGAAAAAAGTGTTCTCGAAGACCTTGGCAAAATTGTTATTAACGAACTTGAACTCAGAAAGAAATATATAGCCGAGAAAAAAACATCTGTAGATATTTTACGCAGGAAGATTTTTTATAAGAGTATATTGGATTCTACAAATGATTCCATTGTTGTAATGAATGAAAATGGTATAATACAGGAAGTGAATGAATCTACTAAAAAAATATTCATGTATTCGAGAGAAGAACTTATCGGCCAAAATGTAAATATTTTAATGCCAGAACCCTATAAGTCGGAGCACGATGGCTATATTAGTGATTATTTGAATACTGGTTTTAAGAAGGTTATCGGGAAGTTTAGAGAGTTAAAAGCCATCAAAAAAAATGGAGAAGTTTTTCCCTGTGAACTTTCCGTGAATGAAGTAAAAATAGAAGAAGAATCTTTTTTTACAGGTGTTCTGCGGGATTTAACAGAACTAAATCTGAGTAGAAAGAAGCAAGAAAGGCAATTGGAAGGTATGAAAGTCTTAAACCAGATTGCTTCCGTTCAAGACTTAGGGTTTGAACAATTATTACAGATAGTTTCTGATTATTTAAAGCTTCCTATAGGAATGATTAGTAATATTGAAAATTCATTATATACTATTGAATACTGTATCTCTTTTATACCTTCTTTTGCTCCGGAAAGAAAGAGCTATAGCTTAGAAGATACGTATTGTAATTTTTGTATAAAAGAGAGGAATGTATTTGCTATTGAAAATATACATAATTCAGAATATATCTCTTTTCCATGTTATGAAATTTTTCGCTTCGAATCCTACATTGGAATTCCTATTTTTCTGAATGAAGCCATAATCGGAACCGTAAGTTTTGCTTCCATAAAACCCTTTTCCCGTAAATTCGATGAAGCAGATGAAGAGTTTTTTCGAATGCTTTCAAAACTTTTGTCTTCAATAATGATTCAACATAATATGAATGAAAAGTTACGAAGAAGTGAAGAAAGGTTAAAGCGGGGACAGAATTTTGCAAATATTGGAACCTGGGATTGGAATATTCAAACAGGAGAGCTCTACTGGACGGAAAAAATTGCTCCCTTATTCGGATATCCGGAAGGAGAATTAGAAACCAGTTATGAAAACTTTTTGAGAGCTCTTCATCCGGAAGATAGGGAAAAGGTTGTAAAGGCTATCGATGCTTGTATTTATTCTGATGTGGATTATTATATTGAGCATCGAGTTCTCTGGCCGAATGGAAAAATTCGGTGGTTATTAGAAAAAGGAGATGTGCTAAGGAATGAAGAGGGGGAACCCGTTCAAATGCTCGGTGTGGTTCAGGATATTACCCATATAAAAGAAGCTGAGCAGGCACTTCTTAAGTCTAAAGAAGAAGCGAATCAGGCGAATAGAGCGAAATCAGAGTTTCTCTCATCTATGAGTCACGAACTAAGAACTCCCCTGAATGCTATTTTGGGATTTTCTCAATTATTGGAACTGAATACACGAGAACCTCTCAGGGAAAAACAGAAAACTTATGTAAGTCAGATTCTCAATGGAGGAAATTATTTATTAGCCTTAATTAATGATGTTTTGGATCTAACAAAAATTGAAGCAGGTAGAATCAGTCTTTCTATGGAACCTATTGAGCTAAAAAAAGTTATAGAAGACTGTCTTGCTCTGGCTCATACCCTGGCCACTAAAAGAAGCGTTCGAATACACACTCATCTGGAAACTCCATCCTCTCTTTTTGTCATGGCGGATTTTACAAGGATAAAGCAAGTCTTACTAAATTTACTTTCGAATGCAGTAAAATATAATCACAAAGAAGGTTCTGTAATCATCAAGACCAAAATTTTGGATGATGAATATGTTCGGATTCAAGTGGATGATAGTGGTTTTGGAATTCCTGAGGAGAAGCATAAAGATTTGTTTCAATCCTTTTCGAGACTCGGACAGGAAAAATCACAGATTGAAGGTACCGGTATTGGCCTTGTGATTACAAAAAAAATTATTGAAGCAATGAATGGAAGGATGGGATTTAGCAGCGAGGGGGGGAAAGGTAGTTCATTTTGGTTTGAACTAAAATATACAATAAAAATAAAGGATTCTCCTGAAGCATCTTTACCATATGATAAGAGTATTTCTATCGGTGTAGAAAAAAAACGATTAATTATATACATAGAAGACAATCCTGCAAATATAGTCTTGATGGAAGAAGTGATTGGTAATTATCCGGGATTACAACTGATGAGTATACATAATGCTGAGTTAGGTATTGAACTTATTATCAAAGAGAAGCCGGATCTTGTTATCATGGATATAAATCTTCCCGGAATGAGTGGTATTGAAGCTATTGAAAAGATAAAAATGAATCCGGATATTAAAGATATACCCGTGATTGCCCTTTCTGCCAATGTGACTTTTTCTGATAGCAGGAAAGGGAAAGAACTTGGTTTTATGGAGTATATAGCTAAACCTATAAAGGTAAATGAACTTTTATTTACTCTACAAAAGGTGTTAAATATTTAAATGGAAAATATGGATTTACTTGTAAAAGCTGGAAAAATTTTAATAGTAGACGATACTCCTTTTAATGTGCTACTATTAGAGGAATTATTAATAGCATCCGGTTATACAAATATCTTGACAACTACTGATCCCCAAACTGTATTAGAACTTCATAAAAAACATCACTTTGATGTAATTCTCTTGGATATACGTATGCCGGTTATGGATGGTTTTGATGTAATGCGAGCATTGAAAATAGTACATCGCAAGGATACACTTCCGGTGATTGTAATAACAGCACAGGATGACAAAGAAACCAGGCATAGAGCTTTAGAGTTTGGTGCTCAGGATTTTGTAGTAAAACCATTTGATACATTAGAAATATTGTATAGACTAAAAAACTTTTTGCAACTCCGTATTTTATTTAATGAACATAAGAAGAGAAGTGAGATCTTGGAAGAAAAAGTCCAGGAGCGAACAAAAGAATTGCAAGAAACGAGGTTGGAAATTGTTCGAAAATTGGGACGTGCCGCAGAATATAGAGATAATGAAACCGGTATGCATGTAGTACGTATGTCCAAAATGTCAGCCTTGTTAACGGAAACTCTGGGTTTTGAACCCTATTTTGTTTCCTTGATTTTGCAGGCGAGTCCCATGCATGATGTAGGGAAAATTGGAATTTCGGATAATATACTTTTAAAACCTGGAAAATTAACAGATGAAGAATTTAAGATTATGAAAACTCATGCTTATATAGGCTATGAAATTCTTTCAGGACATGATTCGGATTTATTACAATTGGCTGCCAGCATAGCCTACCATCACCATGAAAAATGGGATGGTTCGGGTTATCCCAGAGGTCTAAAAGCTGAAGAGATTCCTATCGAAGGAAGAATTATTGCTATTTGCGATGTTTTTGATGCTTTAATTTCCGTTCGTCCTTATAAAAAAGCCTGGACAGTCGAAAAAACGATGAGCTACATCAATGATAGTTCCGGAAAACATTTTGACCCGGAACTGGTTAAGGCTTTTAATTCAATTCTACCATCTATTATAAATATAGCAAGAGAATATTCCGATGTATGTATATGACTAAAACTATGAAGATAATATTTTTATTACTAATAACTTTTTTCCTTTCATTTAGCTATGTTTTTCCCGAAGACATGAAGGTTCAAAAAAACCTGAAACTAAAATCAAAAACTACCTATGATCCAAAACGTAAAAAAATTGGAGAATGGAAGTTTACTTTTTTTGAAGATGGAAGTATGGAAAAAGAAGAATATTATGCTTTCGATGAAAAAGAACCTTCTATTGTTAAGCAAAAAAATAAACTTGGTAAAGAAATCCTCCATATAAATAAGGAGTTGGGAATAGAAAATCGTATTGAATACGATGATAAGGGACGAAGAAAGAAAGAGTGGTTTAAGAAGGATGATATAATATTAGAAAAAGATTATTCTTATCTTGATGAAAAAAGAATTATGAGAGTGGTTGAAAAACTTGCCGGGAAACCTATAAGTGTAACACAGGTGCATTTTACCGAGTTTGATAAGAAAAAAGAGGTAATTGTTTTTGAGCCAAAGTCCTGGGCAAAAAAAGAAAGAAGCATTTTTATGTACAATCAAAAACAACAGTTAAAGGGTAGGATTGACTTCAAATATAAAGATAACAAAGAATATGTTGAACTAAAAGATTTTTATCTATATTATGATAATGGAAACCTCTGGAAGGAAGATACACTTTATTTCAAAGACGATAAGATTGTGGGAAAGAAAATCTTTCGATACATATATTTTCCTAATAGTTCCGAACTAAAAGTAAAAACTCAATGTTGTAAATATGGTAAAAAATATCCGGTCTATGAAAAGAAAATTACGAGAGATAAAGAGAATCGAATTTTAAGTGTTTCTATAGTGGACAAAGAAAATGAATATATCAAGGAAAGTATTTACCGATATAAGAAAAATGGGAGTTATTTTCTTGTAGATAGAGTTTTTAATCTTGATAAGGAAGCAAAAAAGATAAAGATCGGAATGTATAGAAATGGACAAATCTATCAGGAACGAATTTATAAAACAGATAAAAAATTAAAGAAAATTATCCGGTATAAATACTATCCCAAATCAAACAGTGGGTCCTAAACCCACTGTTTAAACCGATCTAAACTATTCTTTCCAATACAAAAGCAGTTCGGTTCGGGATGTATAAGCTTAATTCGAAATAATCATAGAAGGGAGATTTCCTCTCCATGGCATGGTGCTCAATTTCTTCAACTATTCGACCGTGTCCTCCAAAATTTAAAGAATCTGTATTCAAAACCATTCTGTATTTTCCAGCGGGTGCTTCGAATATATAATCGACATAGGATTTGAATGGATGAAAATTAAACACAAAAAGTAGATTGGCTCTTGATATCACCATTACCTGATCGGAAATGTGTTCTAAAACTTTTCCTATATATAGTTCTGAGAGACAATTTGTATTTTTCATGAGATTAATCATGGCTACATCAAAAGCATTCAGAAACTTATAGCGTAAGTCTTCATTTTTGACCAGGCTCCATTGTCTTCGGGCGTAGTGATAGGACCAATTATTTCCTTCCCTGGGAAAATCTATCCATTCCGGATGGCCAAATTCATTTCCCATGAAATTTAGATAACCACCACCGGAACAGGCAAGAGTGATGAGGCGAATCATTTTATGTAAGGACATTCCTCTATCTATACGCAAATTCTCATGTTTTGTATGCATGTCCCAATACATATCTTGATCGATCAATCTAAAGATAATAGTTTTATCTCCTACCAGGGCCTGATCATGGGATTCGGCATAAGTAATAGTTCTCTCATCCATTCGTTTACTGGTGAGTTCATGGAACATGTGGCCAACATTCCACTCTTCATCCTGTGATTCTTTTATAAGCTTAATCCAGTAATCGGGTACCCCCATTGCCAGGCGATAGTTAAAACCGATTCCTCCGAGTTCAATAGGAGCAGCAAGGCCCGGCATCCCACTCATTTCTTCGGCTATGGTTATTGCATCCGGTCTTAACTCATGTATGAGTTTATTAGCAAGTCCCAGGTAAGTAATGGCTTCTTCGTCCTGGCCTCCATCATAGTACATATTATAAGAAGTGAAGTCTCTTTCGAGGCCGTGGTCAAGATATAACATACTGGTGACACCATCGAAGCGGAAACCATCAAATTTATACTCATCAATCCAGTATTTACAATTAGATAATAGGAAATGTAAAACTTCCGGTTTTCCATAATTGTAACAACGGGAATCCCAGGCAATGTGGCTTCCTCTCGCACCATCGTGGAAAAACTGGTATGGACTTCCATCAAAACGACTTAGGCCTTCTATTTCATTTTTAACAGCGTGTGAATGTACTATATCCATAATCACGCTGATTCCCATACCGTGAGCGGCATCAATTAGTTCTTTTAACTCAACAGGTGTTCCGAAGCGGGAGGAAACAGCAAATAAACTGGATACATGGTATCCAAAAGAGCCATAATATGGATGTTCCTGTATGGCCATGAATTGAATAACAGTATATCCTAATTCTTTAATATGCGGCAATACTTTATCTTTGAATTCCCGGAAGCTTCCCACTTTTCCTTCTTCACTTGCCATACCTACATGTGCTTCATAAATTAGGGGGACTTTATGCGGGTTTCTGTAGTTCGGATGTTTCCAGATATAGGGTTCTTCCGGCATCCAAACCTGGGCATTAAATATTAGAGTTTGGGGATCCTGTACAACCCTTGCTGCCCAGGCAGGAATTCTTGGAGCCTCTCCGCCTTCCCAGCACATATGTAAGCGGTATAACATACCATGCTTGAGAGTTATTTTAGGTAAATAAATGATCCAATTATTTCCTTCCCGGTGCAAAGCATATTCAGGTTTTACTTCCCAATTCGAAAATTCTCCAACAAGGTAAATTTGCTTTGCATGAGGGGCCCATTCTCTGAATACCCACTGTTCATTTTCAAAATGAAGACCGAAATATAAATAACCACAGGCAAAATCAGAAAGATTGTGTAAACCGCCTGAAAGTAATTTTCTTTCCGTTTCTTGTAAATTCCAAATCCTTCCTCTGATTTTATCAAGGAATGGACGTAGATATGGATCGTGTTCTACGATACCGGGAATCTCTGTCATACTGCCTCCATTGTTAATAGTGGTGCATCCTGGGGGACCAGTTCACCTTCTTTTACATGTACTTCTTTTATTACCCCATCTCTGTTGGCTTTTATTTCATTTTCCATTTTCATTGCTTCTATTATTAAAAGTAGTGCACCTTCTTTTACTTCTTCCCCTTCCTGCATAAACATCTTTAAAACCTTTCCGGGCATAGGGCTGAAATAGGAATCATCTCCCCTGTTCCGTGCTGTTTCTGCTTTTTTTATTAAGTCGAAAGAATAAGTTTTTCCTGAAAAATGCCAGAAAAAACGTGTCCCATATCTAAGATAATCGATTTCTTCATTTTTATTGGTGATGATTCTTCTGCGTCCGTAAGTTTTAAGTGCAGGGACCTGTATTTCTTGAAGTTTATCGTCTGACTGAATGGCAACAACGAAATAACTGTGATCTCTATCTCCGCCTTTTCCTATGAGACTTAAAGAGTAATACTGCGATTTATAACGAAACTCCATTTTCTCTGAAAAAATATCATCGCTAATAGAAAAACTATCCTGTCCGGAACCGGGAAGTATGTCATGGTTGTGCATACCGAGCGGAACTACGTAGTTGTTTAAATTTTCTACATGAATTCTTACAAATGAGACTATATAAGAATAGGCTAATAAAATATTTAAATCATCGTGAATATCTTCCTGTTCGGTTGAACTGATATACTTTTGTATGAATCCTGTGTCAACATTGCCTTTGATGAATTCTGGATGAGATATGATATGGGTCAAATAGTTTATATTAGTTGTAAGCCCGAATACGTAAGAACTCTTCAGTGTATTCAGAAGAAGGTCGATGCAGTTTGCTCGATCCTGCGCTTTTACTATTAGCTTGGCAATCATCGGGTCATAATAGATACTGACTACCGAACCCTTTTCTACTCCATTATCAATGCGTATATCCTGCCCGGAAGGAAAATGTAAATCACGGATAACACCAATAGAGGGTAAAAATTTATTTTCCGGGTCTTCTGCATAAACTCGAACTTCTATAGAATGTCCGCGGGTTTGTTCCGGCCATTTCATATTTTCCAGGGATTCTCCGAGTGCAAGACGAATTTGTAGTTCAACCAGATCGAGTCCGGTAACCATTTCTGTGACCGGATGTTCTACCTGAAGTCTGGTATTCATTTCGAGGAAGTAAAAGGATAGATCTTCCGAAAGAATAAATTCAATCGTTCCGGCTCCTACATATGAAATAGCTCTTGCTGCATTTACCGCGGCTTCTGCCATCTTTTTCCTGAGTTCAGTAGGAAGGCCGGCAGGAGACTCTTCTACAATTTTTTGGTGCCGTCTTTGGACCGAGCAATCTCTTTCGAAGAGATGTTTTACATTTCCGTGTTTATCGCCAAAAATTTGGAATTCTATATGTCTGGGTTTTTGAATATACTTCTCTAATAAAACATGATCATCTTTAAAGAAGTTCATTGCCTCTCGTTTGGCAGAAGAGAGGGCATTTGAAAAATCTTCTTCTCTTTCTAATAGCTTCATTCCTTTTCCGCCACCTCCGGCACTGGCCTTGATGAGAAGCGGAAAACCAATTTCTTTAGCTTTCTCTAAAAGGAGCTTTTCGTCCTGGCTTTCTCCGTTATAACCGGGAACTACAGGAACTTTGTGTTGGCTCATCAGGGCCTTGGCAAGACTCTTACTTCCCATTTGCCGGATAGATTCGGGTTCCGGACCGATGAAAATAATATGATTCTGTTTAAGTTTTTCTGCAAAAACCGGGTTTTCCGAGAGGAAACCATAACCGGGATGAACCGCATCTACCTCTGCACGTTTGCAAACTTCGAGAATTCTATCTATTTGAAGGTAAGAAGCAGAGGCTTCGGATTCTCCTATGTGATAGGCCTCGTCAGCCATTTTCACAAAGCAGGCATTTTTATCGGCGTCGGAATAAACCGCTACACTCGTAATTCCCAGTTTTTTGCAGGTTCTGATTACCCGGAGGGCAATTTCACCCCGATTTGCTATGAGTAATTTTTCAATCTTCATGGCTTGTTTGATTTTCTGTCTGATAGTGTTCGAAGGCCTCTTCCATGCCTTCGGCGATAAGTTCGTTTATGGAAGATTCCTGCTTTTGCAAAAGTTCTACGAGCTTTTGATAGTCTCGGTTCATGTCTTGTTTTAATAAATCTACATCTCTCATGTTAATACACGTTTTGACCCCGTATGTATTTTTGCTCGGGATAGGCAATTATAAAGTTATTATCCGTAAACTTTTTGGAAAATAATTTACTAATTTTCTCAAGTTCACTTGAATAAGAAAGAGTTCCTCTTCTAGCACCAATCAAAACCATCATATCATATACTGTCCAGTTCTTAATTTGAAAAAATTCAAACCAGGAGAGAACCGGTTTAAAACTCACTTTTGCAGCGGGTTTAATTTTTTCAATATTTCCTTTTAGGTGTAGAAGGCAGAATTCTGTGGAGTAAATCAGGATTTCGGCTCCCACCTGGCCGGATAAAAATTTTAGCCTCGAAACGATTTCGATAAACCCCGATTCATGATAAGAATCGGGAGGAATATAGATAACAAGTCGTTTTATACTATTCAGGGGGCGAACGATTTTTGTGAGCAGGATCATCCTCGTATAGACAGTAATTAGTCTGTCAAAAATTCCACCGAGGATCTTATCTTTTGCAGAGGGCCTTCCGTTCCAGCCTATGACCATTTCGGTAATGTTCAGCTCCTGGGTTGCCCTGAAAATCCCGTTGACAATGTTTTCATCGATTCGAGTAATGATTTCTACTGGAACTCCGGAAGCAGATCCCCGTATCTTGGAGGCAGAAAGCCTCTTTTCAGCAAGAGAAACATGGCTTTCTACAGCTTCCAGTTCTCTTACCACCGAAAGAGGATATATGGGTTCTTTATGCAAAGGATCTCGAATTAAGATGGCCAGGTCAATCAAAGCTTCCATGGTTTCCGGGTTTGAAATGGGAACAATGATTCTCTGTCTTAAGCTCTGGTTGGGTTCAAATTCCATGGTGTCTCTAAAGGCTATTCTTTTTCCGAAGATTTCGGTTAGAAAAGAGCCCAGCATAGAAGTAAATAAAACCATAAGAACCGTTGCATTGAGAACATCTTCGCTTAATAATTTTAACCTGTATCCGACTAAGACACCTGCAAGACTCGCCGCTGCGTGAGGAACGGATAATCCGAATATAAGAAATCCCTCATCTATTTTATATTTGAAAAGTTTTTGAACGAGAATTGCGGGTAAAAATTTTCCGAGACTTACCGCAGAAATCATGGAAATAGAAATCACCCAGAAATGGAAACCGGAGAAAAGAACGGATAGGTCTACGAGCATACCAATGGAAATTAAGAAAAAGGGAATAAACAAAGCATCGCCGATAAAATGTATCCGGTTCATAAGTGGACCGGTTCTCGGAATGAAGCGATTCAGGGTTAATCCGGCGAAAAAAGCCCCGATGATAGGTTCGACTCCGGCAAGCTCAGACGAAAACGCTGAGAAGAAAACAATAAATAAAACGAAGATATATTCGGTTACGCCATCGCTTTGTATGTTTCGAAAAAACCAGCGGATTAAAATCGGAGCAAAATAAAATATACCGATTACAAAAACACTGAGAGAAGTAATTAACTTTAGCCAGAAGAAAAGTCCCATGTGATTACCGGAACTCTGGGCAGTTACTGCCATAACCAGAAGAGCTCCTACATCAGCTATGATAGTTCCGCCAATTGTAATGGTAACTGCTTCTTTCTTTGTTATACCATATTTACTTACAACAGGGTAGGCAAGGAGTGTATGGGAAGCTAAAAGGCTTCCAAATAAAGCAGAAGCTAAAAAAGATAATTTTAATATATAAATTCCTATAATTATACCCAGGGTCTGGGGAATTAAAAATGTAAGGATTCCGAAGGTGATAATTTTTATTCGAGATTTTGAGAATTCAACGAGATCGATTTCTAAACCTGCGGTAAACATAATATATAAAATTCCTACTTTACCGAATAAAACAATCGATTGGTCTCTTTCAAGAATCCCGCTGGCATGGGGCCCGAGAATCATACCGGAAATAATAAGACCGATTAGGCCCGGCATACGGAAAAATTTTAAAACATAGGGAGATATAAGGATAATAAAAAGGACAAGGGTAAATAGAAGAACCGGATCCTGAATGGGTATTTGAAGGGAATACAGTAACATGTAGACCCCATATTCTTAGCTATCCCGATTATAGCAAGATAATTTCTATATCTGTGTTCTGAAGATTTAAATAGAAAGATAAGTATTTTTGGTTTTATTTTCTAACTCTTTATATTTTTTGTTGAATGAATCATTTGGAAGTTTCATCGCCCCTCCGAGCGAAAGTTCTTTTTTTATACCATTCACAAAATACATATCTATCATTCCTTTATTCTTTGCAGATATTTTGCCCCTGTATTCACAATCAAAAAAATCTTTTACTAATTCATAAGTATTTTTAGAAATATTAATTTTTCCTATTCCTCCGGAAGACTCCATTCTACTCGCGGTATTAACCGTATCTCCAAAAACATCATAAGCAAATTTCATTTCACCTATAACACCCGCTATCAGGGGTCCGGTATTAATTCCGAGTCTTAACTCCCAGAAAGGATTATTAGGGTTTCCATTTATAAGATTCATCTGAGCTATAAACTCCTGAATTTCTATGGCTGCTAATACAGAATCAACCGGGTGGGTATTGTTTTCCTTCGGAATTCCTGCACAGGTCATATAGGAATCTCCAATAGTTTTTATCTTTTCGAGTTTATATTTTTTAGTAAGAGAATCAAAATAAGAAAAGCATCTGTCAAGTTCACTTACCAACTTATCTGCACTTAATTTTTCTGCTATTTTTGTGAAGCCAACAAAATCAGTAAACATAACCGTAACTGAAGCATATGATTTGGGTAATGATTTCCCTTCTGTTTTTAACTCATTGGCGACATCTTTTGGAAGGATGGCAAGGAGTAATTCTTCAGATTTTTTTCTTTCACGGTTTGCAATTTCAGCATAATCTTTTAACTTGATTTCTAATTTTAGCTGTTCTTTCCCGAATCGTGAAACTGCCAGATAAGTAGCTATTGTAATCAGTAGAAAAAATATTAAAGAAAATGTTGCTTTGATATAAATGTTTGAGGATTCGGAAAAATTAAGAATATTAATATAAGGATAGATGGAAAATGTATTGATGGCTAAAATGCCGGAATATAAAATACTCGAAGTTATCAATAGATAAAGAGATTGTTTTGAATCAGGAGAGAATAGGGCACTGATGATAATTACACCAATGATGCAACCAAGAACAATTGAATTTCCACCACCGGTTATAAATAAACTTATGAATAATATAAATAAATCAAAGCTTGCGGGAATGTAAGGTAAGAAGGGATATTTCTCATAATCAAATTTGAAAAAGAATTCCATGATTCCCCAGAGAAAAGCAAAAGAAATAAGGAAATATAAAAAAGTATTGAGAATGGAAAACTGATTTGGAATAATATAGAATATGAATATATAAAAAATCAGTCGAACCAGATTCGGATAAATTGCTTTTGTTTGATTTGTTTTAGATTTTTCATCCTTGTAAATATTGGATTGAGCTGTTTTGTTTTTAGATGCCATTTTATCTAAACTATATAAACAAATAAGCATAAAAAATCAATCACTTCCAGCGACTTTTTATATCTTTTTTTGGTTATTTTTAGATGAAAAGTCGGAAGAAATAAAAGAAATTTTGATTTAATGATTGCACGGTGTATAACCATTTTTTAGGATGGGCGAATTATTGAGTTTTTGAAATCGGAGATGTATGAATAGAGATTTATTATTAAGTCATGAAGAGCTTAATCGGTATCTGAATAATTTTAATTATTCAGGTTTTTATGAGTTAGCCAATTCCTACCATTATAAAGATTGCAACTATAATATCTTTGATTTCAAAAATACCGTGAAATACTTTGACCTGTTTCGATATTTTTCCATTAATTTACAATATTTTAAGTATCTAAATCTACATAGGGAAACCAATAAAAATGTATTAGATTTAGGTTCGGGTTTCGGATACTTAGGTTTCTTATGCCAGTACCATAATCATGCTTATACCGGGATCGATTTAGATATAGAGATATATAATGATATGTTCAAATTCTTTAATCTTGAAAAGAAAATTTGTAATATTCAACCGGATGAAGTAATCGCCCTGGATAAAAAGTATGATTACGTTATTTCTGTCATGATTCAATATGCAAAAAAATGGACTGAAGATAATTGGTTTAATTTTTTAAATAACCTTAAACCTTATCTAAACCA
This sequence comes from Leptospiraceae bacterium, assembly GCA_024233835.1. Classification (NCBI taxonomy): domain Bacteria; kingdom Pseudomonadati; phylum Spirochaetota; class Leptospiria; order Leptospirales; family Leptospiraceae; species Leptospiraceae bacterium. The sequence continues at coordinate 221,671 of JACKPC010000003.1, read as the reverse complement.
GGATGCAAAAATGTTTTTTCGATTCATTCGGAAAAATCTTAGTCAGCCGTTTTTTTTAGATTTCCTTAAAGCCCTCGAACGTAATACTGCGGATTATGATTATCAGAGAGAAGAATTTTTAATTGTTGTAAGAAAATTAAATTAGTATATTCCTCTGAAGGCGACCCTTCAGAGGCTCGCCTTCACGGAAGAATATTTTTAGCCCGGAATATTCCGAAAAGGAGAATTTTCTTCTAACTGATTCGGCTCTAAGTGTCTCGACCAGTGTTCATCTGTTTGTACGTGACCTTTACGAACCAGTTTTAGAATATCCGTATAATACCAGATATCTTCCGGGTAAGGAAATTGTCCTTCGAGTTGAACGATAATTCCTTCTTTACCGGAAGCTACGGTTTCATCAAAGATTTCCTTTATAAGAGAATTGTCATAGATTCCTCTGTATAGAAGAGGTACAGAATACATCTTATCAATCCCGAATGAAGGAATGTCGAGGAGCTCTGTCCATTCTGTAAGCTCATCCCAGCCTAAAGACACATTTTTATCGTTCCAGATCCTATAAAGCATGAAGAAAGAGGGAAGCTCATCATAGTAAATAGAATGTTTCCATTTTAAGATCTCACCGCTGAAACGAAAGTTCAGAGGAAGCTTTTCTTTCAAAAGATCCACATAATTACAGAGCCAGCTTGCTTTCTTATCAGCAGGATCTACCTGTTCTAAAGATCTCAGATTAATGTGCAGACTTCCATCTTCTTTTTTGGTGAAAGACGAAGCTCCGCCGTCCATCTTCTCGGTAATGATAATCTGTTGTCCTTCAAAGGACTCGATCACGTCAGGAGAGGCGTATTCATCTCCTTTGCTCAGGGTACCGGAAAAGGAATGATGTAAAGTCGATTTGTGTTTAAATATATTGTCCATAATCTTCACCTGATGATAAATTCAATCTCGTCAAAGGTATGATAACCGGGGATGTAAAGCTCAGCTGCATATTTCCTGATTACATCTTTCGGAATATCTTTTCCTTCTTTCTTTTTCCGTTCTTCTAATTGATTATAGAGAGTATTTTCTCCGGGTAGAAAGACGATTGCTTTCTTATAATAATCCTTTCGAAGATTACTCAAAACACGGTTTTGCAAATCTTCTGTAAGATTTGTATTATCAATTAAAAGATGAATACCTTTTTCAGAATCCGCTTTTATGGAATCATAGACTTTGCTAATGAATTCCCGCATCTTATCCGACTGCATGGCTTTTGTTCGTGCTTCCTGGTAACTTAATCCCTTATATTTCGGATAGTTCATTATCATTTCGTCCAAAGAAAGTACTTTATGTTTTGCATATCTTTCTCTAGCCAGACTACTTTTTCCACTTCCGGGTAAGCCGATAAGCACTATAATTTCCGGTTTTTTCTCTTCATTTCCCAAATTTCGAATCGGATAATACGGTATAAAGTTTTCTAAATACTTAAATTTCTCTTTATCCGTTTTATACGAATCCGAAACCCGTCCGAGTGCATCCGAGCGATTTAGGCCATACATTATGTCCCAGATAGCTCCCTTATCTCTTTCTGTACTGAATGCCCGGTTTAAAAATAGCACATTTTCATCGGATAGAAAACCATTCTCCTCCAGCTTTATCCTGTGTAAAACCACATGCCAGTTGATAGCATGCAGGATAAGTTCTTTATTCAGCTTTATTTCTAAAGCGGTTTCAAAGTCCAGCAAAAGGTCTATGGCAAGAAATGTAGAAAGAGACTCATGTCCTCGAAAAGATACAACCTGTCTCTGCCAGCCCTGGGAGTATTTTTCTACACGGGTATAAGGCTTTGCCACATCGTGTAAGAGGCAGGCAATAAAAATAGAGGTTTTGTCCAGTGAGTTTAAGTCCTTAACTTCCTCTAAGACCATCTCGGTATGTGTCCACACATCTCCTTCCTGATGGTAAGGATTGAACTCCTTTTCATTCAGAGAATGTTCGCAGGTACGCATATCCTTATAAAATACTTCATGTCTTTCTTGAAAGTAAGAAAGGATTTTTGCAAAATCCATTTTCTTCTCCTTATGTTTTGAACAAATCGTTTAAATAATATATCTATTCTCTGTATATAGCTATAGCAGGAATGAACAATATTGTGTGTAAATAGGTATATAAACCCTATTCATGAAGTTTTGGTTAGGAACAAGGTAGATAAAATCAAAATCTGGGGCTTTTGGAAACCGACACTTGTTCTATGTTTGTAGAGATGCGTATTACATTTTCTTTGGTTTAAGACTTTGCAGTCTTCCTATTTGTATTATAACTTAGACAGAGAATAATACAAAAGGTTGAAAAAAAGCAAGTTTTTTTATCTCAGTGCATTACTTGTCGTTTAAGTAATTTGTACTACCTGAGCTCCTATGCCGCAATCTTCACAATGAAAACCATATAAGGCTGCATCTATCATGTCATCTCTGATGGAATCGGCCTTAACGTAACCTATATAAAACATCATTCTTCCGCAATCTGGACAGCTGGGTATTTCCGGAGATTGCCACCAATCGGGGTATCCACCTAATTTTCCCAGGGTTTTTACTTTCCAGGGTCTATCTGGTATATGTGACTCCAGGACTATTTTATATTTTTTGGTCTGTCTATCCTCAGTTTCGGAACCTTCACAATCGGTTTGCTCAGGACGTTCTTTTGGATTCGCCGAAGCCAGATCGGCTATTAGTTGAATCAACTGATGAGAGCCTTTTATATTCCGGTAAGCATAATAGGTACAAATCGACTCATCACAGCACTCTTCGCCTGTAGATAAAAACCAGTGATGTAACTTCAAGGAAGAGGACATAAGGGAGTTTACTTTCAGAAGTTCTAAATCTATAGAAAGAATGTGGCCCATGCTGGATCTACAGGTCCAACCAAATTTTTCAGGTAAATATTCAGAGTGTCTTAGAGGATAGAAAATACCTTCCTGGTTTTCATTTTCTGTATCCGGATAGGCAATTATGTCGTGGGAAGTTCGAGATACACGGGGAATCGCAGGCCCGCTTTCTAAGACCTCCAGGAGAAAGTCAGAACAAAGTTCAGAGGCAAGCGAATGTTTTCTGGCCAGTTCTCCTAATGTTTCGAGGGCTAATGTAGTTCCGGCTCCTATTAATAATTGGATATAGTTCTTATCTGAATTTTTCAGTTTTTTCTTTGTGCCAAGTTTTTTTGCAATTTTTTGAACAGAAGAATCGGGAAGCCCGTACATAATTTTCCAGAAATTTTGCCAATCCATTTCACGGAGCAAATTAAGTCTGTCTTCTTTCCATTCCACAATTTGTGAAATATAGGGCTGAAAAGCTGATACATCGATTTCGATTAGCTGTGTGAATCTTCTATCTTCCATGAGTTCATTTAAGAGATAACGAGCTAAAGATTTTCTTTCTTCAGGGCTTGCCTGAATTATATCCGGTAGTTCTCCGGTTTCGCCAATAGAGTGCAGATACCAGGAATCGGAAGGATGAGGAACTATAGGCTCTTTGGCTTCTCCTATGATCTTTACAATTTCAGTAGATGTAAGATGGGAACCTTCCGCAGGAAGGATTTCTATAGGTAAGGTATTTGGCACCCAGGCTATAGAACCATCGGATAAAGCATATAGAATCGCATTTTCATCAGGATCTCTTTTTGGGGGAAATCCTTTATGTTGACCTAAAAAGGTTAAATCGTCTCTGTTAAATTTTAGCACTTCATAGCAGGAAGGTGAACCATATTCGGCTTTATGGGTAGCCGCAATCACCCAGATTTCTCTGTCCAGTATCAGGGGAGGGCTAACCAGCGGTGACTCTTTTTCTGTAAGAATTTCTCCGTATTCTTCATAAGGTTCACAGACTAAATTTGCTTTCCAATAAGCATCCAAATTTCCAGCAAAGGAAAAAGCTAAAATTCCATGAGAGCCGAGCAGTAAGAGTCTTTCTTTTTTCAGATCAAACTCTGCTTTTATCGGGAAAAATGTGTATTTATTCCAAAATACAGAACTTAATAATTTATCTTCTTTTCCGATTACAAGTCTGTAATTTTGCAAAAGAGCCCAAATTTTACTTTCCGAATCAAATAAGATTCTGGGAAATTCTATTGGCTTTTCTATTTTTTTCCACACATCATCATAAGGTTCTCTTTTTGAAGCTTCTTCTAATGTTTGTCCGAAAACCGGGACAAGTTCAGGATTTGAGGTATCGCCATTCCAGAGAACTTCCGGTTCAGCGGTTCTTCTATCAATAAACAGCAAACCTGCATATGATTTATCCTTAAATTTATACGGATATTCCTTCATTGCATAATGGATAATATACTTTCCATTTGGATGAATCAAGTCTCCATTTATTGCTTTTTGCGGCTCCTGAGGAAAAGGTAAGTTTAAATCTAAAGTGCGTCTACCATAGCTGTCATGAAAATATACAATTCCATTTTCAGAACAACTTGGTGAGTAATTCAGATGCATAGAGAAACGGGCAATTTCTTGAAAATCACGAATAACTTGAAGCATTCCTCCACTATTCATGGAGCGTAAAATAGTTTTTGTTGGAACATGTTCGTAGAAAAATAAGGGTTCTGTACTCATATTTACTTTTTATTAAATTTGAACCTGTTAAAATTCAATATTTACTCCCATCGTATTCAGAGCTTTTTTTATTTTTTGTATATCGGATTCTTCAGACGCTTTCAGGGCATTCAGATAATTTTGAAAAACTGAGCCCCCGATACTAATAAGAATTCCCAGATACCGGGGAAGCTCATTGTCGGGAATGTGTCGCATAATAAGAATGATTTCTTCATAAAGTTTTAGTTCATCACCTTTTAATAAAAGTTTTTTTAATCTATCATCTGAGAAAGCAGCGATGATAGGAGCTAAACGATGTTTTTTGTTGGCAAAGGAAGCTGTGCGAATGAGAGTCTCTTCCGATTGAATTTGATTGGCAATGATACTGACTTTATCAGAAGGGATGTAGTCAACAAAGTTTCCCATAGTATAGTATCCGTTTCGTTTTTCCATTTCTACCACAATTTTTTTTATTCGATCAATGGGAAATTCCTTGAGCAGGGGTTCGAGTCGGGAAGGATTCAGGTGTTCGGAAACATCTGCCATAAAGGGAATAGAGAACATAGAAGAAATATTCAGAGCATCTTTTATAGGGATAAAGTAAGTAAAGTTTGCTGTGATAGAAGCTCCTAATATATCCTGTGCAATTTTTGCATTAATGAAATTCGGCATGAATTTGGAAACTTTGGCGAGCTTCTCCCATGTTTCTGCATGTTCATTTTGCAGGGCATCGGCTATTTTGGAGCGAAGGTGAAAAAGTTCTTCTCCATCGAGTTTTTGTAAATAGGAAGTTTCCTTATCCTCAATATGCAGCATGTGCTGTAAGCGCTGTATTTCTGTATGCTGGTTGGCTGTAAAATTTCTGGTATTTTCTGACATAATGATTTCCTTATGGAATTGATAGCATAATTCCCAGTATTCCGAAAAAACAAAAACCTGACAAGTTTTTTATTGGGAGGGTATTGGTGCACTTTTAGGATATTCTACCTGTATAAAAACATTATCCAAAATCAGTAATTTCCTATTTTCCCATGCTTTTTGATTCGCTTGAGTTCATTCCATAAAGCACCGCGCAGGATAAGGCGAAGTTGCTTTACGCTTTTTCGCAAAAGTCTTGTTTTAATTTCTTCATCACCCCTCGGTACATCCAAAAATTCACCGGCCAGGTTAAACATGGTGCTTATAATTAATTCCGATAGTTCTTCGTATTCTCCAATTTTTAAACCGGGTACATTACGAAATTCTTTCATACCTTCGCTTAACTCTTTCGCAATATAAGACATTTCTCTTCGAATGGCATGTCGAATATTTCGATTTCCTCCGAGTCGTTCTCTGGAAATAAAACTAAAATGAAAACGATTTCCGGCTACATACTGAAAGAAAATTTCTACCGTCTCTTTTAAGGCCAGGCGATAGGGAGCTTCTTTCGCTTCCCGTAATAAAGAACGGATCCGAATTCCCACTTCGTCGACAAGGCTCAAACCCAGTTCCTCGATACTTTGAAAGTGTCGATAAAACGCAGCCGGAGCCACACCTGCTTCCCTTGTAACTTCCCGTAAGCTTAAAGAATCAAGGCTTCGGTTTTCTCCCATAAGGTTTAGTGCTGAACGAAGAAGGAGGCTTCTTGTCCGTAGTTTCTGCATTTCTTTACTATTAACTTTCAATGTTCTAAAGAGTTCCCTTTCCATACAAAATAAAAAAAAATAATACCGTAAAGGTTTTTTTTCGATTGACAGAAAAAACAAATAGTCTAACTTGGTGAACAGTTGTTCACAATAAGGAGAAGCGAAAATGAAATCGATACCTCTCATTCACAATTCAAGTTCCGAGCTCAAGGCCTATTTTTTGCAGGAAAGCTGGGCTGATTTTTTACTTCAGCATATCCACCCTGCTTTCAGTCTGTACCGGGTTCTGGCCAAAGTTAGTAAAATTAAACAGGAAACGAAGGATGTCAAAACCTATACCCTGTTTCCTAATTTTCACTGGAAGGGCTTCAAAGCCGGGCAATACCTGCCTGTAAGCCTAACTGTAGGAGGAAAACGGCATACAAGGCTTTATTCTATCAGTTGTAAACCGGGTGAAAAAACGATTTCGATAACCGTTAAGCAGAAGGAAAATGGTTTTTTTTCCTCTTACTTGCATGAACAGGTTCGGGTGGGAGACTACCTCGAACTGGGAAAAGCCGAGGGAAATTTCTTTCCGGAAGAGGAGGGGGATGAGCCACTTCTCTTCATAGCTGCCGGATGCGGGATAACACCTGTTTACTCAAATCTACAGGAACTTTCTGTTTTGCAGGACAAAAGGGATGTAAAACTTTTATATTTTGTTCCGGATAAGGAAAGTGTTATTTTTCAGGAAGAACTGAAGTATTTAAAAAAACATACAGATTTTCAGTTACATATCTTTTTTACACGAGAAAAAAGGGAAGGCTATAACTCCGGTCATTTTTCTTTGAAACTTCTTAAAGAGTATATACCTGATTTTAAAGAAAGAAAAGCTTTTCTCTGTGGACCATCTTCACTTATAGAAGCCGTGCAAGACGTTTATCAAAAAGAAGCTATTTTAAAAAATCTTAAAACAGAAAGTTTTACACCCTATGTTAATACAGTAGTGACTGAATCGGATGAAAGGGAAGTAAAACTTTTACGCTCCCATAAAACTTTAAGACTTTCCAAAGGTAATGATCTCCTTTCCGAACTGGAAAAAAACGGAATTTATCCTCAGAGTGCCTGCCGGATGGGAATCTGTCATACCTGTAAGTGTGAAAAAAAGAGCGGTCAGATAAAGAATCTTATCAATGGAAATGTATCGGGTCTAACTGAAGAGCATATTCAACTCTGTATTAGCACTATAGAAACAGATATTGAATTGGAACTGTAAGGACTATTTTATGAAAACAGCTTATTATAAAAAACTAAATTCAGAAGAAATCAAAAGCTTTGGTAAGGAATTAGAATCTTTGCGAGAAGAAGTTCTTAGCAAAGTGGGAGAAGAGGATGCGGCTTATATTCGTCGCATTCATAGCCTTGCCCGTTATAATGAGATTTTAGGTAGACTTTTAATCCATTTTAGTCTCGATCCGCTTACCTGGATGGGTGGAGTTGGAATGTTATCCCTTTCTAAAATTCTGGATAACATGGAAATCGGTCATAATGTAATGCACGGACAATTTGACTGGATGAATGAACCTTCTTTACACTCCAAATACTTTGACTGGGATAATGCCTGTGACAGTGATCAATGGAAATATTCTCATAATTATATGCACCATACCTTTACTAACGTAATCGGAAAAGATCATGATTTCGGCTATGGATTTATGCGACTTTCCAAAGAAAGGGAATGGAATCCTTCCCACCTTTTACAACCTATAACCAACTTTTTTCTGGCTCTCAGCTTTCAATGGGGAGTTGGAAGGCATGGCTATAATGTCGAGTTTTTTGAACTTCCCGAAGAAGAAAGAACCAAAATTGCTTTTAAAGAAAAACGGGAGAAGTTTTTGAAAAAAAGAGAGAAGATTGCGATTAAGGATTATCTTCTATTCCCCCTGTTAAGCGGTCCATTTTTTCCCAAGGTTTTACTCGGAAATCTTCTGGCAAATATGGCAAGAAATATCTGGGCTTATTCGGTTATATGGTGCGGTCATTTCACTGATAATGTGGAAACATTTACTGAAGAAGATATACTGAATGAAAATCGTGCAGAATGGTATCTCAGACAAATCAAAGGATCTTCTAATGTAGAAGGGAGCCAATTTTTCTACCTGATGTCCGGACATTTAAGCCACCAAATAGAACACCATCTTTTTCCTGATATTCCGGCGAATCGATATGAGGAAATTGCACCCCGTCTAAAAGAAATCTGTGAACGTTACGGTCAGCACTATAACACAGGTGGTTTTTGGAGTCAGTTCTCTCAAACCTGGAAACGAATTTTTGCCTATTCTCTTCCTGATAATTATGCAGAGAAAATTATGGCAGTATAGTCTTGACGTGATGAATTAGAGTTTTTAAATTCTGTGAAATTGACCCGGAGGTTATTATCAGGATTAAAATCTTTTCAGAACCTGAATCTGGTAGGCATAGAAAAAACAAATCTTCTCTGAGGAGATAATTTATCTGTATTTGCTTAGCTCATTTTTCCGGAAAAAAATCCGGAAAAATTGAGCGGATACTGCTTTTTATCCAGCAGGATAAAAAAAGCTTGAAAAATCTTTCTGTTTATTATGTATACTTCGCTATATGTGAACATTTCACTAAAGGAAGTAGGCCGCTATCTATGGCAATCAGCATTCACCTCTCAGGCTATCGGATTCATGAAACAATACATGAATCATCACTTACCTTGATTCTTCGTGCGACGAGGTTATCAGATAACAAAGAAGTTGTAATTAAAACTTTAAAAGAGAATCCGGCTCTATCGATGGAACAGGCTCGCTTAAAAAGAGAATATGAGATTATAAAGAAAGTTCAGGAGCCGGGTATTATTGAGATGTTTAGCCTGGATACTTATGGGCAGGGAAATATTGCTATTATCATGGAGTATTTTGCTGGTTCTGAGTCTATCGATAAATTGTTAAGAAAAGAGGAACATTTTTCTATCGAACAATTTTTTAGTATTTCTTTAGAACTCACTAAAATTCTTGGAAAGTCTCATAAAAAAAATATTATTCATAAAAATATTAATCCTCGTAATATTCTTTTTAATGCAAAAACTAATGAACTGAGACTCATTGATTTTGGAATCTCATCTGAGCTATCAAGAGAGAAACAAAGTCTGAATGTGACTGAGCGTCTCGAAGGCTCTCTTCCTTATATATCTCCTGAACAAACAGGTCGAATGAACAGGGAATTGGACTATCGAGCGGATTACTATTCGCTTGGAGTAACTTTGTTTGAAATACTTACAGGACAACTTCCTTTTCAAGCAAAGGATATAATGGGCTGGGTTTATTGCCATATCAGTAAAGAACCACAAAAACCTTCAGAACTCAATCCGGAGATTCCTGAAATGATTGAAGCTATCATTCTGAAGTTAATGGCAAAAAATGCAGAAGACCGCTATCAGAGTTCTTATGGCCTATTGAAAGACCTGGAGGAATGTCAGCAGCAATATTTAAGAACAACTAATATTGAGACTTTTCCATTAGGAAGATATGATATTTCTGAGAAGCTTCAAATTACACAGAAACTCTACGGTCGAGAGACAGAAGTTCAATTCCTTTTAAAAACATTTGAGAAAGTAGCCAATGGCAATTCCGAATTACTTCTTATTTCGGGCTATTCGGGAGTAGGGAAATCGGTACTGGTATATGAAGTTCATAAACTACTTGTTAAAGAACGTGGTTATTTTATTGAAGGTAAATTTGACCAATTTAAAGGAAATCGTCCGTATGAAGCGATTGCTCAGGCTTTTCGTCATCTTGCTCATCAGTTACTGACAGAGTCAAAGGAGGAACTAAACGCTTGGAAGGAAAAATTACTACAAAGCTTTGGACCTAACGGACAAATTGTTTTGGATATGATTCCTGACTTTGAACTTATCATAGGAAAGCAGCCGCCTCTTCAGGAACTTGGAGTTACGGAGAGCCAAAATCGTTTTAAAATCGTATTCCGCAATTTTATAAAAGTTTTTGCTAATGCAGAACATCCTCTGGTGTTATTTCTCGATGACCTGCAATGGAGTGATCTTCCTACTTTGAATCTTCTTAGGCACTGGATGGAGTCAGAGGATCTTTCCTACCTGTTAATTCTCGCTGCTTATCGTGATAATGAAGTGGGCCCTGTTCATCCCATGAGTCTCGCACTGGATGAAATTAAGAAAGTAAGGGAAATTCACACTTTGCTCTTAAAACCCCTAAATGAAGACAATGTAATCCAAATCGTATCTGATACTTTTTGGACTGATCGAAAAGTATGTATAGATTTAGGAAAGTTATTGTATCAGAAGACAGATGGAAATCCTTTTTTCGTAGGAAAACTGTTTAGAAAGTTGTATGCAGAAGAATCTATCTGGTTCAATATCGAGAAAGGATGTTGGGAATGGAACCTGGAAGAAATCAGGAAAATTGAAAGCAGCAGTAATGTTGTGGAATTCATGATTGAAGCCTTACGTAAATTTCCACTTGCAACGCAACGTGTATTACAATTGGCTGCTTGCATTGGTAATATCTTTGACTTGAAAACCCTTTCCCTCATTTATGAAAGAACATTAGAAGAAACAGATTTAGATTTATTTGTCGCTTTAAAATCCGGATTGGTTTCGCCGCTGAGTGAAGACTACAAATTTATTACACCAAATATTGGCTCTCGTAATCCTGAATACAAATTTCAACATGACCGGGTTCAACAGGCAGCTTATTCCCTGATAGAAGAGTCTCAACAACAAGAAGTTCACCTTACTATCGGTCGTTTGATGCTTAAGAGTTTGGATGAGTCAGAGCAGGAGGAAAAACTACTTGATATTCTCAGACATCTAAATGAAGGACGTAAGCTGATAAAAAAAGATAGCGAAAAAGAAAATTTAGCTTATTTGAATCTGAAAGCCGGAATTAAAGCCAGAGATGCTGCAGCCTATCAGCCCGCGTTGGAATATATAAAGATCGCGAGAGAAGTTCTAAGTGAAAACCCCTGGGAAACCAAATACAATTTGATATTGGCTATCAGTAAGGAATACTGTCAGTGTGCTTATTTAACAGGCAAAATAGAAGAAGCCGAAAGTCAAATTGAACTTATGCTTTCAAAAGTAAAGACCAACTTTGAGAGAGTAGAAATCTACTATTTACGCCAAAGCTATTACCTTGTATTGAGCAAAATTGAAGAATCCATTCAGGTCGGAATGAAAAGTTTATCTCTTTTGGGTATCGAGATACCTTTAAACCCAAATCCTCTATCAATCTTTTTGGAATTTCTTCTTGTAAAGCGAAATTTGGGAAAAAAGAAGATTTCAGACCTTATCAATCAAGATGAAATGATAGATGCTGAAAAAAGGTTAGTAATAAGGACTATGTCAGAAATGGCTCCTGCTATATATAATATGGGTAATGAAAATTTGGTTGTATTACTCAGTTTGAAAATGCTGAACCTGTCTCTTCGTTTTGGTAATTCAACCTACTCATCTTATTCGTATTTTGTGTATGGGAACTTTTTGACAAACTATAGCGGAAACCCGAAAGACGGTTACGAATTTGGAAAATTGGCTGTTGCCCTTAACGAAAAATACAGGGACAAGAGTTTTGAACCCAGAACTTTATTTACGTATAATTTTTTTATTCGTCCCTGGAATGAATACTGGAAAGAACTTACTCCAGGCTTTCAAAAGGCCATTGAGTCCGCTTATCAATCGGGAGATATGTTTTATTTGGCATATTCCAGTATTTTATTATATACCTGGAATCCCGGGATAAATTTGAAAGAGAAGCTTCAGTATTTATCCAAGAGTATTGCTATTTGTAAATCAACAAATTTCGATGTCGCAATAGATTCCAGTTTCATAACGTACCAAACGAATTTAAATTATTGTGGACTTACGAATGATCGTTTCTCTATGAATACAGATAGCTTTGATGAGATTGAATGTATGGAAAGAATGCGACAACGAAATGATATTTCAGGAATTACATACTATCACTTTTTCAAGTCCGATATCCTCTTTTTGTATGAAGAATATGGTGAATCACTAAATTATATAATTGAAGCGGAGAAGTATGAAAATGCAATAAAAGGCTGTCCTACGGAAGCAAGGTTGTGTACCATAAGCTTTTTCACTTGTATGGCTCTTTATAAGAAAGCCAAATTGATGGAAAAAAGAAAACTCAAGAAACGAATTCAAAAAAGATATAAGCAGATGAAAAAATGGGCAGATCATTGTCCTATTAACTTTCTTCATTTGCGTCTGGCTATGGACGCGGAACTTACAAGTCTTAGCAACAAACCTTTAAAAGCGGCAAAGTTGTATAGAGAAGCAGCCGAGAAAGCAAGGGAGGGAGAATGGCAACAGGATGAAGGGATGATCTTAATGCTGGCCGGTAATTTTTATAAGCAGATCGGACTTGAAGTCGAAGCTTCTTCTTATATATCAAAGGCTTATCTGGTATATGAAAACTGGGGCGCCAGTCGTAAATTGGAATTCTTAAGAGAAAACTACTCGGACTTACTTAACCAGAACAAATTTGAAGAACGAATTGATGAATATAACTCCTGCTCAACAAATACTTTGCTTGCATCGAAAGAAAGAAGTTTTAACACTTTTATAAGTGGAGATGAAATAAATTTGGATGTTGCTACAATTTCGAAAGCAGCACAAACTCTTTCCGGTGAAGTAGTATTAGAAAAACTTTTACAAAAACTTATGGATACAGTTTGCGAAAACGCAGGAGCGGAAAAAGGCTTTCTTTTATTAGTGGAAAGCTCGGGTGAAAGGATGTTTATCCAGGCAGAACGTAAGGAAAATGGTGAAACTATTCTTTTAAGCGGCCATTCCGTTGAGGATAATAAAAGTCTTTGTCTTGGAATTGTAAACTATGTAGAGCGCAGCAAAGAAGAAGTTGTATTAGCTGATGCTTGCAGAGAAGGAAATTTTACAGAGGATCCGTATATACAAGCCAAAAATATTAAATCGCTTTTATGTACAACCATCCTTAGTCAGAAACGCTTTTTGGGAATCTTATATCTCGAAAACAATAAAATAAGCGCTGCCTTTACTCCCAAGAGGTTGGAAGTTCTCAGAATTATTTCTTCACAGGCGGCTATCTCAATAGAAAATGCTTTTCTATATGAAAATTTGGAAAAGAAGGTCGAAGATAGAACAAGAGAACTTTCTGTCGCGCTGAAAAAAGTAGAGGAAGAGAGAATGGAATCTGAGAAGTTATTACTGAATATATTACCAAAAGAAGTTGCTAAGGAACTCAAAGAGCACGGTTATGCCGAACCTGTATATTATGAATCAGTATCTGTCATGTTTACTGATTTTAAAGGTTTTACAAAGATAGCTGAGAAAATGAGTCCGGAAGACCTGATACAGGAATTGGATGCTTCTTTTTATTTTTTCGATGATGTGGTGAAAAAATATAATCTGGAAAAAATAAAAACAATAGGTGATTCATACATGTGTGCCGGAGGACTTCCGCTGAAAAATAAAACATATGCTATTGATGCCTGTCTGGCAGCTTTGGAAATCCAATCGATCATGAATCAAACCAGGGAATTGAAAATGGAGATGGGACTTCCGTATTGGGAACTTCGCTTGGGAATTCATGTTGGACCGGTAGTAGCAGGAGTTGTAGGTAAGCACAAATTTTCTTATGATATCTGGGGTGATACGGTGAATACTGCATCGCGTATGGAATCTAATGGTGTCGCAGGTAAGATTAATATCAGTGAAGCTGCATACAATTTGGTTAAAGATTACTTTGATTGTGAATATAGAGGTAAGGTGAAGGTGAAGGGTAAAGGAGAGGTCGAAATGTATTATGTGAACGGATTAAAACAGGAATATATGAAAGGTAAAAGTGGAGTCATCCCCAACGATCTTTTTTGGAGCAAATACAAGGTAATTTAAAAACTATACCAATGTATTCTTTGAAAGCCTGAACTTTTCCTTTCTTTATCTACCGGCTCTATTTTTTTTGTCATCCAATCATATAGATAAATGCTATATTTACAGGCTATGTTTCCGCCTTCGTCTGCCATATAACAATCACCGGGTTCGGAAGCAATGTAGGCAAGTCTTTTTCCATCCGGTGAAAAAGTAAAATCATCTATTCCCTTATAACCTTCTCCAAAAATAAAGCCGGGCTTTTCTTTTCGTAAGGGAAGGTCGATTAGCTTTTCGATTGTTTTATTTTCATGAAGATAATAAAGTGTGGAGGGAGGATACTCATCCTCAGACATTTTGGCAAGATAAACAAGTTTTCCGTCTTTTGACCAGAGTATTTTTTTGATATAGGTAAGTCCCTTTTGGAAAAAGACTTCCTCTCCGGTATTTAAACGAATTACACGCAAAGAATAGGCGATAGTGCTTTTTTCTTTGTCATTATATTCGACTATTGCCATCTTTTTAGTATCCGGACTTATCGCATATTGTGTAATTCGTAAATCCTTAGAATTGTATACGAGTTCGGATTTGTTCTGTTTGAGATGATACTTATATATTTTGTGCTTATTTTTTAAGGGAGTATTTACAGAGGAAGATGATTTCGATAGCTCATACTTAATCAGGTAGGTAATTGTCTCTGCATCCATCCATTCGGGTTTGTCCTGATAAACCTCTGTATTGATTTCTTTAATCAAAGTATTATCAATTTTATATATACCAATCCTTGCATTCTTTGCATGTAGATACATTTTTTTATCGGGGCTTAGAATCGGAAGCGGGTAGGGAACGAAAATTCCCCTGTATCTCTTCTGCATTTCTTCTGGCATAAGAAGAGCTTTTTGGCTTTTCTTGGTGAGTAAAAATTCTCTATAAGAAAAATAATCTTTACCGAGATCGTCCGTATTTTTTAAATCCTGTAAGTTCGGTATATAGATTTTTTTTTCCTCAGGTGTGAAGAATACAAGAGGAGATTTGCGAGAAGGATGCTTACTATCTGTCATGAGTATAATATTTCCTGATTCGGGAAGGGGTTTTCTTGTATATTGTATCTGTTTTGTTTTTCCGCAGTCTTGAAAAATAAGTAAGATAGATAAAATAAGAAGTTTGTAATTCATGTATTTATCCTTATAAAATATAAAACTTTTCAATTTTCGGAGGAGGAGTTTTTACATCTTCTCCTAACATTTGCTTTAGATTGGCTTCTATAGTCATTGCTATGTTAGTTACAGGAATATCATGTGCTGTGTTTTCGAATGGATCCTGCATAGCAACTGCTGCTTTTTCTAACATAAAAAAGGGTGAACTTAATGCTGTAATTATAATAGCTTCTGTATAGCCAAAATAATCAATTAAACCAAAGGGTAATATAGCAACAAAGAGATAGAGTAGAGTTTGAACGAAAACCGAATAGATCCTCGGAAATATTGTTTTCTTTATCCGCTCACATTTGCCCATAGAATCACAGAGGCGAACAATGGTTTCTTCTATACAGATTTGTTGATAAGAATTAAACCAGCCTTTTTTACAGGCTTCTCGAATTTCTTCGGAATGCAAGAAAAGTATGGCGTTCGGAATATTCTCCTGTCCTTTAATTCGAGAAATAGGAAAATACTTTTCGAGCTTCTGAAGGTTTAGTTGATCGCGTAAAGAATCGCCGAGCGCATAGCACCAGGCAATTTGTCTGTAGGTAAAGTTTTTTTGAAATTCTAATAGCTCTGAATTTTTTTCAATAAGTGGAAGGTTTATTACCTGCCGAATTAAGCTTCTCGAATCGTTAATGATTGCTCCCCAGATTTTACGTGCTTCCCACCACCTGTCATAAGCATGATTGGTTCGAAATGCAAGAATGAGAGAAATTGTAGTGCCTATAAAAGAGGGCACTGCAATCGGAATGGACATGTTCCGAATATGGAAGTATTCATCTAATACTTCAATGATAATCGAATAGAGAATGATAAATATAAGCTCTAACCTGATTTTAAACAGGAGAAAGCGAAAAGGAATTCGTTTGTTTATAATCATTAAATATACCTTTTGTAACCTAGTGCCTGTAAGGAAGTCTTCAGGCAAGTTAAAAAAGCAATATCATTTTTTTCTTTAAAAATACTTGCAGTTTATTGATTCGGGGAAATAATGCATATAAAATGAAACAAAGAAAATATAAGCTGAAGCTAAATGCAAGAGCATTTATAATTCTTTTTCTTTTATTATCCTCGGTTTCTTTGTTTGCCAGAGAATTTGTTTACGTTTCAAGTCCGTCGGCCAAGCTAATGAAAGAACCAAAGATCGTAACAGACTCTTATTTTCCTATAAAAAAAGCGGAAAAACTTGAGATTATTCAGAAAGAAGGGGTGTTTTTTAAAGTAAGATATAAAGGAAAAGTTGGCTATGTTCCGAGAATGTTTACCCATACCCAAAAACCTCCTTTAAGCTATTATGAGCTTGATCCCGAAGGGTACCGCTACTGTTCCTCAGAAAAACGAAGTGAAGAATTTAATGCATCTTATGAGCCACAAAAAAAAGTAAGTGAAAATAAACCGGATACTCCCATAATCCCCTTTTATGAAAAACTATTGGGTATAGGGATTTACTCTGATATGGGTCTAAATTTAAAACCTGCAAACAAGTTTTTGCAATTTAATCTATTCTCGGGAAATTCGGCGGGAGTTTATGGATTCAATTCCGGTATATATAAGAATTTGGTTGATGGAGATATGGCTGGACTTCAATTCGGCTTCTGGAACTCGGTGAACCAGTCTGTTTATGGGGTTCAAGCAGGTGGTTTTAATGATTCAGGTAAAGGTGGTTACGGGTTACAATTTGGGTTTATAGGGAACATGATAACGAATGATTTTTGGGGAATGCAGATTGGAACTCTGAATAATTGGAATAAATCCGATACCTTGGCTCAGATATCGTTATTCAATAATACTGCAAGGGGAGCTATACTTCAGACTTCCATACTAAAGAATAGTTCGGAAGGCTCTTTTGTGCAATTTGCTTTTTTTTATAATATAGCGAAAAGGGAAAATTTCATCCTACAGACAGGTCTGTTTAATCGTGCAGATAAGAGTAAAATCCAATTAGGATTCTTTAATTATGCGGAGAGGAAAGCTTCTTTTCAGATAGGAATATTTAACATAGGTGATAATCAATACTCTTTTGCTGTAAGAGACGATGATAGCTTTTTTCAAATGGGAGTCTATAACTATGCCAGGAAAAATGTTTTTCTGCAACTCGGTCTCATAAATCACTCTTCAAGAAGTTCTATACCCTACCTGCCCTTTATTCGAATGAATCTCGAAGTTCTATTTTCAAAGGAGAAAAATCCATGAAACCATTCAGTATATTAGTATTTTTATCTATTCTAAACCCCATTTATCTTTATAGCTTTTGCGGTTTTTTTGTAGCTCAGGCTGATTCCAAACTATTCAATAATTCCTCCCGGGTAGTTCTTATCCGTAATGAACAAAAGACAACTATAGGAATGATGAATGATTATAAAGGTGATTTGAAGAATTTTGCCCTTGTTGTCCCGGTTCCCGAAGTAATAAAGAAAAGCCAGATAGAGACCAAAAAAGCCCTGCTCTTTGATAAGCTCGATGCCTATACTGCCCCGAGGTTGGTAGATTATTTTGATCCGAACCCCTGCCCTGATGTTTCAGCTAGAAGACGTGCAAGTCGCTTTTCTGAAACGGCTTCCGCCAGGGGGCTTACCGCAACAGAAGAGGCCCGAATAATGCCTGTTTATACCCCAAGAGAATTAGGTATTACGATTGAAGAGTCTTATACTGTAGGAGAATATGATATCGAAGTTCTATCCGCCAAGTATTCTTCTGGTCTCGAAACCTATCTTTTGCAGAATAAGTATAAAATTCCGGAAGGAGCCTCAAAAGCATTTAAACCCTATATCAAACAGGACATGAAATTCTTTGTAGCTAAGGTGAGTCTGGATACATTAAAAAAAGGAGATACTCAATTTTTAAGTCCATTATTCTTCCATTTCGAAACTCCTCGTTTTATGCTTCCGATTCGACTGGGGATGATAAACTCGGAAGGGGAGCAGGACCTATTTGTTTTTACTTTATCTCGAATCGGTAGAGTTGAGACGAAAAATTACAGAACCCGAAAACTTCCCTCGGATACAGAACTACCGGAATATATTGAAAATGATTTCCCGAATTTGTATAAAACTATTTTTAAAAGAATAGTAGAAAAAGATAAATTAGAGAATGTATATACTGAATATGTGTGGAATTTAAACCAGATCTGCGATCCCTGCACAGCCAGTCCGTATAGTAAGGATGATTTGGAAGAATTGGGTGTAGACTGGTTAAGTGCTTCTCCTGAAACCGGGTATCAATTATTATCTGATGATGTTTTTTTAACCAGACTTCACCTTCGTTACACAGAAAAAACATTCCCGGAAGATCTGGAGTTTCAAGAAACACCAGATAAGGACAACTTTCAAACCCGTTTTATTGTGCATCACCCTTACTCATGGCATGGTGATGAAGCTAAATGTGAATGTTTCAGAGAATATATGGAGAAACTGCAAAAGAGGAAGAAGTTCTGGACGGATAACTTGCATTCTTTAACCGGGATGAGTAAAGCAGAAATCACTGCGAAGATGAATGCTTATGTTCCCGATAGGAAAAAAAGAAATGAACGATTAGGGAAAATATGGACAGGAAGCTCTCCTTTTTTCCGTCCGGTTCCTATTCAATACTCAAACCGCTTTGAAGAGTGGTTTTTTAACCTGGGCAAATAATTTACTAAGAAATGGAATGCAGAGTTAAAACAGTAAAGAATATTTACGGATGAGCTTCCTGTATCCAATTCGAAGCGGTACCCGTCAGGGCAAAGTTATACAGAGTGCCGCTATAGGTTCCTGCTGTACTGTTATCGGGTACTGCTGTACCACTTCCCGTGTTGAAACGATAATAAGCCACAAGACCTGCTTCGTTACCAAGAGGAGGAGTGGTTTTTAAAGCTAAAATCTCAGCGCTTGATTTCTCCACATTCCAGATGCTTAAATCTTCAATTTTGCCGGTAAAAAATGTTTGGTAAATATTATTAATGAGTCCTCCACCGATAGAAGTATCAGTAGGAGAATTGGTATAATGTAAAGAATTTACTGTTCCCGAAAAATCTAATATTCCATTCACATACAAATCAACAGCATCATTGGCTCTTTTAACAACAGCAATGTGAATCCATGAAGCTGTATTAACGGTAGCCACTCCATCTACATAGGTTTTATTGAGGTTACTATTTCCAATGGCACAACGAACTTTTCCGAGATATACTTCAAGGGTAGTATAATTAGAAACTACCGGAGAACCCCAGGAGAAAATAATGCCTCCTGCGCTGGTTTTTATCCAGGCTGCAATCGTGAAGGTAGAAGAATTATAAGGAATCATTGTTGAAGTTGTAAGCCTATCATCAACACCATCAAAATCTAATACATAGTTTAATCCTTCTACTCCTATGTATAAAACAGTGGAAGCATTTCCACCTGAATTACTGGCAGTAACTGTATAGTTTAAGAGATTTGATATAACTGTAGGAGTTCCGCTGATCTGTCCTGTATTTGTATTGAAGCTTAAACCGGAAGGTAAGGCAGGTGTTATGGAATAGGATGTGGGAACACCTCCGCTTACCGTCGGACCTAAGGTAGTAATAGGGGCATTAATTGTGAAATAATGAGTATTCGATGTATAAGTAATTGCAGGTACTATGTCATTTACCGTTATGCTAAGGCTTGTACTGACAGACCCACTTGAGTTCATTCCTGTAATAGTAAAGGTTTGAGTGTTATTGATGCCGGATGGAATTCCACTGATCTGTCCTGTATTTGTATTGAAGCTTAAACCGGAAGGCAAGGCTGGAGATATTGAATAGGATGTTGGATTTCCTCCGGTAACAATAGGTGATAACGTTGTTATTGAACTATTCTTTGCAAAAGTGAAACTACTCGAATTATAAGAAAGACTTAAGGGTGGGTTTTCTATAGTAAAAACCGGATCTGTCTTGATGGCATCTGTCAAAACAGTAATACCCGATATAGATGTTGTTGCAGTCTCGGTCGTTGTGTTGGTTTCGACAGTAGTTTTTGCTTCTGCAATTGATTCGCTTTTGACCTCAGTTATTTTAATTTCTATTTGGATAGAGCCGCTGGTTGAAACTATAAGTTTTGTACTATCATTCCTTAATTCTTCTAAAGACTCTTTACTTGTATAGTTAGAAAGATCAATAGATATGGAACCCAGATCGGTTGAAGGAGTTTGAATCGATAAGCTGTGTTTTTTTCCGGAACTTAGAGCTAAGGTATAATTCCCACTTGCATCACTTATTGTTCCGGAGGCTACATCCGTGAAAGTTTCAGAACTGAGCAGGGTATTTTGTTGATTATCACAGGAATAAATCAGGAATCTGTCGGCTAATTCAGGGATAATCCTTTGGTGAACCAGACGTAGTTCATCCCCGGATTTAAGCCCGGAAAAAGTCGCTATGGCTTCGGACGCTGTATCCTCTTTTTTTCCATAGTATAATTTCAAACAGGAAGAGCCGGAGTTTAAATTCTTTGTCTTTAAAACCAGAAGACACATGAGTTTCCCTTTTCGGGTGTCGTAGTCTACACAACGAATTGAAGATAAATTTGTAGTTCTCTGAACTGAAGTCGAGGTACTCAGGGATTCTGAAGAAAGCGGAATGAGAGCATTCGGAACCGGGTTACCTTTGCTATCTTTTACGGTTCCCTGGATCGAAAGTTTAAGTTCAGTATGATTCGAGGCGGAATTATTAAAACTAAAAAGCCTGAGAATATTATCCTTTGAGGATGAGTTTGAAATGGAAACATTGCAGGCATGTAAAAAAATGGAAAAACCTAAAACGACTAAAGCCAATTTCTTCATGATGAATCCCCTTAAATATTAAAACAAACCAGACAGGCTGTTTTGTAAATAAATCTAAAATTTTTTATCGAAAGTCGGTGATACTCTCCCGCCTGACTATAGGAATATGAGGTTTTTCTCGAAAACTTCGATTTCAGTTCCTCATAATTATATTTTTGTTTACAAATAGACTTCGCTATAACTTATTGATAATGAAACTTCCTCAATAAGGCCCTATAACCTGTCTATGGAACAAGAATCAATTTTAATTCAGGAACTATCAAAACTCGATCTCAATGAACTCAAGAAAATAGCTACCATCTGGAACATTTCCAAAACCAGCGGCAAAGATAAGAAAAGCCTCAATCATCTTCTTTACGAGTCGTTTCAGGATGAGTTTCATCTGAGAGGTGTTTTAGAAAAGCTATCTCCCCTTCAGGTAACCATTTACAGCCTGATTTTGAAAAATAAAAATGTTCAGACTCTCGGGGAAATCGTGAGAAAGGTAGCTTTGCAGGCCATTAACGTAGAAATGGAGTTAAACGTCCTGAGAAAATACTCTCTGGTTTACCAGAGGAAAAACCGGGAACGGCTGACCAATAATCTTGATAAGTATCATGCTTTTGAAGAAATTGCCAGACTGATAAAGCTCGATACAAACACGAAGGGAGAAAAATTTAAATTATCCCTTGAAAAAGAACTCGGAAAGTTAGCTATAGAAAAATTTCCGGAAAGTTGGATCAAGAGTTGCTATAAAGGTAAAAAGACCACTAAAGTTGAAGATTATGCGAAGTTTGCAGCTTCCGAAGAGGGTATAGAAGCAGCCCTCGCTACGATTGATGAAGCAGAAAAAGATGTATTAATTTATGTATTTACTCATGGTGGGGTAGTCGAAGCCGAAGTCTTGAGAAATTATATCAATATAAATCGTGGAAAATTTGAAGTGATGGTTCCCTCCTTACTTGATAAGTTTTTGATTCTGGATGAATATTTTATTGATGAGAAGTTTATGCGGGTCATCACCTTCCCGAAAGAGGTTTTTGATTACTTCCAGAAAAAGCCCCTAGTTGCTTCAGCTAAAAAAGGAACCCGGCAAAAACAGGAAAAAATTTGCACTAATGAATTAGATTTTTTTCTAAATATCAAAAAAATGATTTCTTATATTTCCAGAAAAGGTCTGACCCTGGCCAAATCTGGAAAGATAAAACAGGCAGATAATAAGCGTACCGAACAGGAATTACTCAAACCTGATATTGAAATTTTCCCGGAGAAAGGCCAGGTTTACCAGATTGAACTGGTTTTACCTATTTTAAGACTTTTAAATCTACTCGATATAAAGGGAGAAAATGTAATATTAACCGGGGATATTGATGTTATTCTAAAAAGAGACATTTTCGAACTCATGAATCTGGTGATTCACGAAGTGAACGAGTTTCGAACCAAGCGTTTGAATTATCCGGAGGTTTTTTCTGCCCAGGAAGTTCCTTTTTACGATAAGCCCATTTTGGACCGCTGCGTTAAAATCGTGATGGCTTCCCCGGAAAGGGTAAACCTTTCTGTAATTTTTGCGAATGTTGTAAGAGAGCAGCTTGTTTTTTCACCCGGTTTTAAAATTAAAAATTTCGAAGAAGACCTTGGAGATCTGAGAAAAGAGATTGTAAGTGCCATTTTTTATCTACACCTGTTTGGCCTTTTTGAAGTAGAATATCCGACTCGCTCCCTGGCTCTTTCCCCTCTGGGTAAGCATTATTATCAGATGATGCCGGTATCGAGAGAAACCGAAAAAGGTGGAATTACCATTAACCCGGACTTCTCCATCATTGCTTTTCCGGAGAAATGTTCTATTTACGGCATTCATATACTTAAGGCCTTTACCGAGCTGAAAGATTATGACAGGGTATATACCTTCCAGTTGAATAAAGATTCCTTTCAACAGGGAATTCTTCTGGGGTACAGCAAAGAAGTATTTGTAAATTTCTTAAAAGAATCCAGCAAAGCTGAACTGGCCCAAAACCTCCTCTTCTTATTAGAAGATTGGGGAACCAACTTACCTGTAGTGCAGATTAAGGAAGATTGCGTTCTGGTTCAAACAGCCGATCAAACTGTGATGGAGTTATTAGTTGGACAGATAAAGGGCAAAAAAATCATTCTTGAAGAAATTAGCCCTACTGCCATCATTATTGATAAGTCTAAAATCCAGGATGTAATCCTAATTTCAGAAAAACTTAACTTGATTATTAAATTAATGAGATAGAAATCAGGGTTGAGGATCGGTAACTCTTATAGTTGCTTTGAAATTCCAGGAACGGAAGGGAGAAAGGGCTTCCAGCCTCTCTTCTGTTACGTAAAACAGTCTGTCTCCGTACTTAACCAGGCCCCCTTTATAGTGGGCGTACTTTGTTTTATGATTTACCAGTCCGATTTCCTTGACCTTTTTCCAGTCTTCACATGTTTTTAAAGACGGAACCCGGGTCAGGTATAGTTCCTTAATCATATTGTCTTTTACTGCGTCTTTTAAAACTTTTTCCCACTCCATAAAGATAGGATCCTCGATTTTATTATTTTAAGAAACGTATAACTTCAGAAAGATATATGTCAATTTTATTTTCTAAAATAAATATAGTAAGAAAAAATTTATTAACCTATAAGCTGAACCGACTTAAACCCGGGCATTCTGGCAGGTTATCTTCAGGCATGCTTTCCGTGTCCGCTTCTGGCTTTTAAAATCAGTCGAATGGAAATAAAAATTGCGAAACTACAGAAGAGATATTTTAAAGTATCGCTACCCAATTTGTAGCTGAGTCCGACTCCCAGATAAGCAAAGAATAGTGCCGGAATTACAATAGGGGCGATGAATTTCCATTCAATATTGTCCCTTCTCAAATGGCCCAGGAAACCGGAAAGAGTCGTGGGTACAATGACTAATAGGCTTAAGGTTACACTCAAAATCATATCGGTACCAAAAAAACCGTTCAAACTACTTACAATTACAACCCCTCCACCTATGCCCAGAAGACTACTTAAAAGTCCTGTAACACTTCCGATGGCCACCATGATGGATGTGGATGGCAAGAAATGTTGCTGTGGTGAATGTTCAATAGCCGGGAAAAACAATATTTTAAAGCAGGTTAAGATAAGATAAATAGAGAAAATATACATCAACGCGGTTGAACGGAGTTTGTGTACCAGATAAACTCCAATCTGGGCTGCAAGAACTGCGGCAATCGCAAGAAAGGTTGTTTCTTGCCAGGGAAAGTGTTCATGAAGACGAATATAATGGGCATAAGCACTGATAATACTGATGGGTACAATACAGGTCAGGGAAGTTCCGATTGACTTTTTCATATCCAATCCGAGGATCGAGTTAAAAGCCGGGACAAAAATAATTCCTCCACCTACACCAAACAAACTGGATATAAGTCCACCCATCATCCCAACTAAAATTAATTTTATATATTGTTCAAGTTTCATCTAAATCCTCTTTCCGGAACCTATATTGCTTATAAATTTCATTTTTTTAAAAGAAAACCTGAGGACAAGCGAATAAGCAGGTTTATTCGATTCAGAACCTAAAAGTAAAAATTATCACTTGAATTTTTTCTAAATTTTCATAGTATCTCTTCGGTTTTCAAACATATGTGGATATTAAATTCTTTTTTATTTATAATTTTTTCTTTTTCTCTGGGTTTAAGTTCAGAGCCCGTGCCAACTAAAACACTTTTCTATGTACCCTTGAAAGCTTTTCGTTTTCAGAGAGATAAAAATTTAGAAAAGGACTTGAATCTAAAAATATCCGAGAAGCTAAAATCTGAGAACTACCCTATTCTTTTCGGCACTGATGATGAACT
This sequence comes from Leptospiraceae bacterium, assembly GCA_024233835.1. Taxonomy (NCBI): domain Bacteria; kingdom Pseudomonadati; phylum Spirochaetota; class Leptospiria; order Leptospirales; family Leptospiraceae; species Leptospiraceae bacterium. The sequence continues at coordinate 196,769 of JACKPC010000003.1, read as the reverse complement.
TGAAAGTAATCTAATACAGGCTAAACGGGAAGGAGCCGGTCTGGCTATTAGCGTGTACTATACCCGAAACCGATTGGGGAACCTTGAATTGTATGCCCAGGCGTATAATATTGAAACCGGCTATGTGATTGATGCTGTCTCGATTCGAGATGATATGATTATTTTTTCCGAGCTGAAATTAGAACCGGAAGAGTTTCGTATAGAGGATTCCAAACGAGTGGAACTTTTTATGAAACGTCTGGAAATGCTTGTTCGGTTGAATTCTTCCGGTAAAGAAAGGCCGGAGAATCTAAACCGGGAATTAATTGATACCCCGCTTTCCCAGGCAGTGAATTTTCCTATTCATATTTTAGATGACAAGGAAGAAGCCAAAAGTGCCTTTCAATTAATCGAGGATCAGCAGGTGGTTACCGCGACACGAACAAAAACCAGTGTTCGGGAGGCCCCGGCAGCCGTATACGTGGTAAGTGCCCGGGATATTCGACTCAGAGGCTATAGAACCCTTTCGGATGTATTGCACGATTTACCCGGATTTGATTTTCAGCATACTTACGGAGTGTATCCTGATCTGATTCATCAGAGGGGTTTAATCGGAACTATGCAAAGAACTCTTTTGTATATAGATGGAATTCCGGATAATAATATTTTTGAAAACGCAATGTTGGGAGGGACGGTTCGGTTTCCATTAAATAATGTAAAGCGTATCGAAGTAGTATCCGGCCCGGCATCGGCTATTTATGGAGCCAATGCGTTTAATGGAATTATTAATATTATTACAAAGGATGGAGAGTCTGAACCGGGTAGCCATGTAGATGTAAGTTACGGAACCTGGGAAAAACATTTTACTAACCCCGGTTATTCTTTCAGTTTATCTACTCGTGGGAAATCCGGTGAGATTCAATATAGTGTAGGTGCCTATTATTATCAAACCGCCGGGCCAAATTTTGCCGGAATACAAAAATTGGATAAGCCCAATTATGGCGCAACGGATGAGAATCCCTTTTATAATTATAATTACGACCCTTTTTATTATTATGAAAAAAAAGCCTGCGGAGGAAGTATTTGTAACCCGGGTGAATCTGCGGTGGGATATTATTCTTCTCCTGCTTATAATAATTCAAGGGAAGATACTTACAATATAACAGCAAAATTTCAAAAAGGGGGGCTTCGTTTTGAGACAGTAAACTGGCAGTATTTGCAAGCAGAAGGATTATTTGGAAATGGAACTCAATGGATTGATACAAAACAAAGAGGTCTGGAAACTAATAAGTTTGATACGAGAAATAATCTAAGAAGACTTGGGATTTTACTCGGATATTTAAAAAGTGGTGAAAAAGGATTTAGCGGTTCTAATTGGGATGTGAAGAATAATAGTATTCTTATGGGCTATTTACATAATATTACGGATAGCTTAAATATCGATACCGAAGTGATTGTAAGGCAAACCGATATTATTAATTCCAGCCAGGACTCGTATCCCCGTACCTTAGGCCCCGGCGCATATTACCAGCCCGGAGATGTAGACATTGCCGATACCTACGACAGACCTGATTATGCTTATCAGTTGGAAGAGCGCTTACAATGGAACCCTTCTTCAAAATTGAGTACTATAACCGGTGTTGTTGCCAAACATTTTGTGGCGGCCAGGGATTATGGAAGTTTCGAGAGATACAGGTATAATAACTTTGCAGTTTATTTACAACAACAATATAAACCGGTAGAAAAGTTAAGTTTAATGGCCGGATACAGGCATGACTATACAAGTAGTTATGGAAGTGCGAATACACCCAGATTAAGTGCGATATATTTTTGGAATAAAGATTTGTCTTTTAAATTTCTTCTGGGAACTGCGTTTCGGGAACCCAGTGGAGAAGAGCTTTATTCTTTAACTCCTCAGAGAAAGCCCAATGAAAGCTTAAGACCGGAGCTACTCCGTTCTTATGAACTGGGTTTTGCTTATAGATTTTTGAAGCGTTATTTCGTTTCTGCTCAATCTTATTATAACTCGATATCTAACCTGATACTGGAAGTTCAAACCCAGGATAGAGCAGAAATTCAGGGAAAGTTTCCGAATGGAGATAATCCCTGGAACCAGTATCAAAATATCGGAAAAGCAAAAATTTTTGGTCTGGAGTTGGAAGGTAAATTGAGCATAACAGATTCTTTAAGTTTAGATAGCAACTATACCTATAATTATGGTTATTATTATGATCTCCCTTCCAGTCTACAAAAATCTCCCTCAACTGTAGGTAGAAAAGGAGATAATTTAAAAGATGATATTTATCTTGCTACCTATAAAGCCATTACCGGGAACGATTCGGTTATCTCTAAGGGAGAAATACCGAATATCGCACCTAATAAGTTTTTTCTGGGCTTTAGTTATTTTATCAGAAAAAATGTATCGGTGTATATGGGTATGAATTTTGTTGATGCAAGAAAAACTATCGCGACTAATCCGGAGAAAAAAGTAGCTCCTTATAAATTTATAAAATTCAACTTTCGTTGGGAGGATTTTTTATATGAAGGAATGTATGTTCAGGTACATATAAATAACCTCTGGAATGAGCAATTTTTCGATCCGGGGATTCGGGTGGCAGATGGGAATTTTTATCCTAGTTTACATCCATTAGAAAGAAGAAATATCTGGCTCACACTCGGTTATAAGTTTTAAACCAGACTTTAGGTAAAAGTATAGTCGTTATGCGTAGTTAAGAAAAGAAGGAGTGCCCTTTCGGGCACTCAATTAAGGAGAAGTGATCAAGGAGAAGATTAGCTGCCGTTTCTTCGCAGCGTCCGGAGAAATATGATGAAACTACTGATAATTTCAAAAAAGAATCCGGAAACCGCAGGCTTCTTTTCGGAGGGAGAGGGAGTCAAGACTTTTCAAAACCTGCGGTCTCCGGCAGAAGGGGTTAGGGTACTGACTGACAAGACAAAGGATTATTTCATCATAGCTCTTAGATCTCTCTCTGCTGTATTAATAAGTGCTCTATATAGTGGAATTTCTTCCGGATTTTTACATTTTCTAAACCTGCTTTTCAGGATTGCCAGATCGTTTCTTAGTCTTTGAAGTTTAGTCATCTTTAACCTCTGCTATCGAATTTATAGGAACATCATATAACACTTTTTAAGATTAGTCAATAAATTATTTTTAAAAAAGGAAATTTTTTTACTAAATTTTTTATTAACTTCCGTATTGCATGAAGGTCGCATAATACCTTTTATGTAAATATTCTCGGTCAAATTTTTAGAAAACGAATGGATATTTTTTAAAATATTATGTCTCTAATAGGCTCAAACCCTATATTAAATCTATTTTAAGAATAGATGCTTCTATCTATTCGTCTAAAAAACTTCCTTTACAGCCAAAAGCCTACTGTAATTACTTCTAAACAGAGTTTCCGAATGGATATAAGAAAGTCAGTTCTCATTATTATTAAGTACAAGGAAAAAATACTTCTGCGTTATAATCCTAATTGGGGAGATATTTCTTTTGTTGGTGGTAAGCTCCAAATTGGAGAGGAAGAGCCTCTTCGGGCCGCATACAGGATTACCGAGAAAGAATTGGATATCCTCGGAGGTCTGGATTTTGAGCTTGAGCTAATCGATCCCGGAATGTTCCGTTTCGAAAGGAAAAGCCATACCAGTGGAGAGAAAACCCGGTATATTTTCTATCCCTTTTTTTTATACCTGAAAGAAAGCGGAAAAAGTCGCCTTACTTCACCGGATATTCGCTGGATTGAACTGAGTAAAGCTAGACCGGATTATAGAGACTCTCTTTCGGTTCCTTTAAGTAGTCTTGTTTCGAGTGTTCTGCAGCAGTTGTCCTTGCAGGAGAAAGATTCTTTTGATTATGCTAAGGAGCAGAATTTAAAAGCTTACCGGGAAGAGGTTATTCTGGCTGTTAATAACCAGGCTTCTTATGGTTTTATTGATGATGTAGAAAGGCGGATACTGGATAGGTTTCGCAAAAGCTGGCAATTGAGCGAGCTGGAAACGAAAAAGATAGAACACGAAATTATCTCTGCTATAAAAACAGATGATGTAATTGAAATCGAACATTTTGATCTTTTAGAAGAAGCCAGTTCCGGTTATCATAAATCCTTATTTTCCGATCTTCAATATTATGCCCGTGTAAAAAAATACTATCGTATTAGTATTCAAAACGTATTCAATGAAGGAAAAACGGGAGCTTTAGTTTTTCAAATTCGTGCGAGAAAAGGTCATGAAAGCGTTAGCCGAATTTTAAAGTATGATTTCTATCTCAGAATTCAAAAAGAATATACAAACTTTATTGAAAATGAGAGACTGCATGCAGTCTTCGCTTCTCCAAAATGTGAACAAATTCTAATACAGGAGAATGGATTTTTGGAACTTCAACCGGCGGATGATTTTGCGAATGCAAGAGAGATGAATTCCTTGCGACAATTATTTACTTCCGGTGTTTATTCTATTTCTGATGATATTCAAAGAAAATCTTTACTTTTAGAAGCACTAAGAGAAATTTTAAACTGGCTTTTCAGTAAAGTTTATCAGACTGAGAGCAAGCCATTCTTGAGATTACATACTGAATACCAGAATGCCTTTGACCATTTTTTGCCACCCCGCTGGTTTTTGGATGGGAAAATTTTACCTTCCGGTAAAATCTTTACTGATAAAAATTTAATTAAAATTCCCAAGAAAAATGTAATTAGTTATGATTTAAAAAGAAATAACTCACATATTGAGCTTACTGTAAAAGCCTGGTTTACCCAGAAAGGCTCAGAACTTCAATATAGATGTGATGTAGTATGTCAGTTAAGCCAGCAGGAAGCTGTTATATTAGGAGATGATAAAGCCTGGGAGTTATATGTTGCAAAAGGGCAGGGGCAACCTTACCGAAAACATTTTTTAAAGAAAATTAAGGAAGAAACCGAGTGGCTCTGGAAAAAGGCAGAGAAGCTTTCCTTGAGCTCTTTTTTGCGGGAAGGGGGGGAGGGGGCAAACTCCTTTGAAACTGGCTATTATCTTGAATCTCTTTTGAAGCGTTCCGGTAGGATTATCAATACTTCTTTTTTACATGGTGATTTCAATCCATCGAACCTTCTTTTCTGTAGATCGGAAGCCAGTAAATATTATCCTATTCTAATAGATTTTTATGACACCGGCTTGGATGGAAATTTGTTTTTTGATCTTGCCAGATTAGAAATTGAACTGGTAACCATCCTTTTAACTTCTTATTTGCATAATACTCTGGGTATTCCTCTTGATTGCAAAGAGATACAGAATAGCGAATTGGAGTTTATTCTTGATTGGGAAGAAGAGTTATTTCAATTGAAGAGTTCCTCTCTTTTTTCGGGAGATTTTATTCTCTTAGAATTAAGAACCATTATCCATGAACTAATTGCAAATTATTTACCGGGTGATTTTTCTGATTTTCTCTGGCTTAAGAATTATTATTTTGCCCTGGGCATATTTGGTATATCATTTCAGAAGTTTCAAAAAGAAAGTAACTTAAGTCGCTACATTGCACTTATATGGGCAGCCCGATCCATGAATCGGGTGGAACGCTTTCAGGATTTTATAGAAACCCGTATATTTACAAATAGAACTCAGGAGCAATATTCTAACAAAGATAATAAGAGTCCGGTAGATAAATTAATTTCTCGTTGTGAACAGGTTAATAAACTATATGATTTAGAAAATCCGGGAAGTCGCATAGATACTGAGTTATTTGTTGATTACTTTCCTCATTTAAAATCCAGAATAACCTCTTTCCTTTCACAAAATGATTATTCAGTATTCTTTATACTCGATGAACAGGGAAGCGGAAAGAGTTGGCTATTGCATTCTTATTTTATAAGGGGAGAGGTTGAATTTCCTTTTATTTTTATTCAGGGTAAGGAATACCTTGAAGATGAACTTGGTTATTTGAAAAAGATACAATTAAGTTTAAAACTTTCGGGAGATTGGGTCGAAAAAATTAGTGAATCCGATTTGAAAGGGAAAGATATTCCCTTTTGTATCATTATGGAAAATATTACCGATAATTCTAAACCTACACTTGCCAGGGATGCCTTAAAGGTGCTGTTACGACAGGTAAAAGATAGTAAAGTGAAAGTGTTGGTAACAGGAGAGCCCTGGTTTTGGGATGAAGTTTTAGAAGGAGATGAATTTGTAAACCACATAGCTTTTAGAAATTATCTTGATGAATCTAAAAGACGTTTCACTTATTATTCTAATATGGAACAGGCAAAAGGAGTTCACCAAAACTTACTCATTCAAAACTATTTCCGAAAATATAAAATCAGGGGAGAGCTTAGCGGTAAAGCCCTGGAGATAGTCGAAAAACCCGGTTTCTTACGACTTTTTGCCGAAGTGATGCAGAATAAAATTATCGGAACGCAAGATTTTATTCTCTGGTTCGATATTATGCAGGCCTATGTTCATAATAAGTTTAAAGAAATTCAGAAAGACTGTATGTTATCTCTGGAGGTTATTCGAGATCTGGCTTATTCTATTTCCGGTATGATGAATACAGCTTCTACAAATATTCTTTCTATTATTGATGTTCTGGAAAGTATTCCACTTGAAATAAGAGATGTAACGGAAGCGAATGTGAAAAGCTTTATTATCTCCGGCATGAAAGTAAAGTTTTTTCAAAACCATAACACAAGACTTTCCTTTGTATACCCGGATGTCTTGCCCTTTTTGAATTCTGGCCGAATTGTTCGTGAATGGAGCTATAGTAGGGACGAAAAGCAGGAAGTTGCGAACTGGTTGGAATCGAATTTATATAAAATAACAGAAAACACAACAGAGTATTTAATTTCTAATATTGCGAGGCATCAGTTCAATTTGAAGAATAAAGACGGGTTTGAATATTTATTTGAGTCTTTACTGAAAAAATTTCGTCTTTATCCCGTACCTATTTTACGTATCTTTTCAAAAACAATTCCGGCTCTACCTTATGTTCCATCTAAACTGATTAAGTATCTCAATGAATTGTCGGATAGTCTGGAACGTTTGGATTCTAGTGATAAGAACAAAATGCACCATGAAATAGAGGCTTTTCATAGAAGGCTTCAAAATGTTGACTATTCCGAAGATGCCAAAAGTTGGATTAGTCAGGTAGAAAAAGTTAGTCGGGAAGAAATTGCAACATTCTATTTGAATATGTCTGAATATGAATTTTCTAAATTTCTATTATACTTAGAAAATGGAGATACACGAAAAGGAGAAAAGTTTACTAAAACTTTTATTTTTCCCTGTATTGGAACTTTTTCAAAAAATCTTTCAATTTATACTCATGAAAACATTGATAGAATTCTTGTACTGTATGGTAGTGTTTTTGAATTAAATAAAGATCTCAACTATGACAATATTATTTCTGTGTATGATCTTTTTACTGAGATTGTGCAGCATGATAAGCATTACTTAAATACAGCTATTCGGGCACTTGCCACTTTTAGAATTCAAGATATAAGTTCTTTTAGGAGGTTCTCATCTTTAATTGCAAAATGGTTATCATTTTATGCTACAGAACTCGGTAATCGGAAAGCTATACTATCGGTTTGGATTCCTTATATAATAACTTACTATAATAGACTTTCTAATCCGGTTGACTATGAAGCCTATCAATCGTTATTATCTGTTTTACCTTCAGGGGATGAATTATACAATCTTGGACTTAATGAGAAATTTGCAACTGAGCTGGCGAATTATTTAACAAAAAATTTACCCATCTCTATTACCTTATATGAGAGATTAGCCCCTAATCTTTCAATACCAAACTGGAAACGAGAAATTGATAAAAATAGAGCTTATGTAGAAACACAAAATGTTGTTTATGTTTTGATAAAATATAAAGAAAGTATTTTATTACAATATAATCCTTCCTGGGAAGATTATAATTGGCCGGGAAAGCAATTAAATACTGAAGGAACTGAAAGTGCCAAAATACTTGCAAGAGAAATTTTGTCGTCTAAATTTATCTTATCTTATCCCGGAGATTTTGAAGTAGAAGAATATAAGAGAAGAATTCCCGTTTTTGAAAATTACAGTCGATCCAGAGCCAAGTTGGTTCGTTATACACCCTATCTCTTTATTGTGAAATTAAACGACAAAAGCTTAATGGAGAAAATTCTCGATGATATGAATAATATCTTATTTTCTGTGAAAGATTTTCAAAATTCTTCTGATATTGTTTTATCTCTCGCTGTACGGAAGATTTTAAGTTTTATAAAACAGGATTGGGAAAGGCTTCCTGAATGCGTTTAATAATTCTGGGCTTTATTGTTTTTTACCTTGGAATAGTATTTGGTCTTTATTCGGAAGAAGTTTTTTGCAGGATAGAAGCATATGGTATTTTAGAACCACAGGGAAATACATTTTATAGCTTTGAAGAAGAAAAGTTAGTGAAAAGATATAAATCTGTTCACCTTATTCAGAAAACAAGCCACATAGATCCGGTTTTGGGTTTGAACTTTGGTATTATATATAAACTTTATAACATTTATACTGACGGACACCTGGATACAGTTGAAGAGCGAATCTTATTTCCTTCTCAGGGGAAAAAGCAGAGAGAATTGATTCAGATATCGAGTAAGATTCTTCCGGAGAATGGCGTGGCCGAATCTTTTATGATTTTCTCATTTGATCAGGAAGAAGAAATGAAAATCGGAACCTGGTTTTTCCAGATTTTATACCGGGGGAAAATTTTATGTGGGTTTTCGTTCGAGGTTCAGAAGGAGGATGATTTTCATCCTCCTCGTTTAAAGTTAAAATAGAGGTTTCATTTTAAGTTTTCAAATACGACACAACGGTTTGTATTGGTTCCTAATTTATTATTCGAAACATTCCAGCAGTTAGAAAGTTTGGTGAAGGATTGTGAATTTATATAGGTTTTAACCCAGTTCATATTTGTATTTTTTGAAGCTTGAATTACGAGTTCATCAAGATTTATCATCTCTTTTCCTTTTTTTACTTCTCCAACCTCAATAACAAACAGGGCTTTCTTTTTCATTACCCTTGAACACTCTTTGAGTGTTGCCTGTATAAAAGAGGTCCAGGAATCAAGATTATGTATAATAGAAATGTCTTTTACATCTTCTTTATCATAACCTAAAAACCAGGTTTTCATCCAATTGTCCTGTATGTAATCTACCTTATCCAAAAATGGAGGAGAGGTTACAGCCAAATCGGCTATCGAATCTGACAGGGAAAACATGTTTGTCGCAGAATGATTACTGTAGATATTGTGCCTTGCAAATTCATGATAAAAAGGAGGTAAGGGACTTGAAAGATCTCTCTTCATCTTCGCCAGTATTCTCGGTTTCACGGCTCTGTATTCCGGAGTTTGATTTCTTTTAATATTGTTTTTCTTCTGAGCTTCCGGAGAAATCGAAAATTGGGGGAAGGTATAAACCGAAAAGAAGCCCGGACTATGTCCGTGTAATCGAGAAAGAGCAGTTAACATAATATACTGCATTTCTGCTGAAGAATCTTTTTTATAAAGCTGTTTTAAGTTTTTTATTTCCTTTAAAGTATCTTTATGAAAGAAAGCGAGGAGACCTTCATCTTCTTTGGATTCTTTTACTTTTTTTGAAAGGTCGAGAGAATTAAGTTTGTTTTCCAGGTCTGCAAGGGAAGGAATTGTCTGTCTTGAACTTGCCAGGAAAATTGATATAGGACTTATATCATTATGAATTGCATAATGTCCTAATAAATTAGCTTCTAATGTAGTTGTACCCCTTCCACCAAATGGATCCAGGATAACTCTGCTTTTCTTATTTAGAAACTCATTAATAAAAAAAGAAGGAAGTTCCGGTTTAAAGGAAGCCCTGTAACTAACCGCATAGTGAATGTTATGTGACTGTCTTTGTTTTGATGTCCAAAATTCTCCAAATTCGACTCTCTCTAAATCTCTTTTGAGCTGTGTATGCAGCATAATTAAAATTCCCCTAATAACTAATAAAAACATCGGAGAGAACAGAATTTTTGGCAGATAAAAAATACTTTACAAATCAAGAAAGTAGAATAATTTTAAAGTTCATAATCTGAATGATAGCGAATATAAGTTTTTATGTCTCATATTATGGTTAATGGCTCTTGTTGGGTATTTTTAGAGATTCATTGGCCTTCATTTTCCGGGTTTCATTCAGGTGATTTTTTGCTTTTAAACATGGGCCTATTCTAACAGATTGTTTTTAAGCTCAGAGGACGTTTATGGGAGAATTCGATAAAACAAAAAAAGCGATTGGCATTGGCAAAATGGACGACAAAGACCGTGAACAAATGTTCAATAAGTTCAAATCTGCTGGTGGAGAAGTAGTAAAAGATAAAAAACCGGAAGAAGATCCTTCACAGAAAAATCGCTCCAAGAACCGTCCCTCTACAGGTAGTTCCGGAAAAGGTACGGGAGGCAGTGTAGCCCGGCGTTCTTCAGGTACCACTTCGAATCGATCCAAACAAAGTGAAACCAGTTCTCCTTATATTCTTCCGAGTGGAAAAAAAGAAAAATCTCAGCAAGAAATTGAAGCCCAGATGGGAAATTTCCTGAATCGCCTGATTATTAAATTTAAATGCTGGGCAGGAAAGGTTACGAGCTTTGGCAACTCCGACTTATTAGCAGAATTCATTTCCGAATTGAACCTTGAATGCAAAAACTCTCTTTTAGAGATGAAAATGGCAGGTTTGGATATCATGGCCGATCCGGGTGTTGGGAAAAAAATTGCCACAGAGCTGGATAAAATCAACCCTCTCTACATAGAGTTGATTGGCAAGGCTCATAAACTTTATGATAGTTCCGAGTTTGAATCTATAAGTGGTACATATAACTCGAATCAGAATTTTTCCGTTCCTATTGATAGGGCAGCACCCTCCGTATATTCTTTATATAGAAAAATTTATTATCTTTATTCTTTCCAGGGGACGTATAGAAAAGGAATCATCCTCGCTTATGACCTTCTTCAGAAAATTGAGAAAAAGCCTGCGATTATCTATACAACTAAGAAAAAAAGAATTAGTGCCGCTATTAATACGATTTTTGATAGAATGTTTCCCAAGCTCTATCTTGTGATTCTTCGTAATGAATCTAAAAATATTCCTATGGTTTCCTTTTATATGGAGAATCTTCTGGGAATTATAGATGAAGAAAAACCGGGAAAGCGAAAACCCGGAGATCCATTGCCCATTAGTTCGAATGAGGAAGAAATCGAGAATGTCGAAGAAGGAGAGGAGGAGGAAGAAGTGGAAGAAAATGAAGAGGACTTTTCTTCTGTTCCTTCTGAATTGAAACTGGGTTTGAAATTTATGTCTGAACAAACTGTCGAGGACTTGAAGCAGAAATATGATCCAAGAAACGAACTAAATATTATACCCAAAAATGATAAGGCTATGATAGCTTATCTTTATTTTCGTGAATTTGATTATGAGTATTCCTTCGTTCTGACCACAAAAAAGATCCAATATAAGGTGACAACCGATACTAACTCAAAGAAAATTGATAACCGTCAGATACTTCTGGATATATATGAACTTTCGCGGGCCTGCATGGATCAATTCAGAATTTATCAGGATGTGATAGAAGAAATTGGTAAAAACAGGGATAATCCGAGTGCAAATTACATCGATGCATCTAAAAAAGCTACCCAGATGGAACAGAAGCGGATCCAGCAATCCAGAAACCTGAGAAATTCTATAAAAGAATACACTGAGAATACTCGAAATGCTTTAAAAACAGTTCTTGATGACCTGAGGGGAAGTAGAAATATAGTGGGTAATCCTGATGAATTGATGGTATTTGATGCGATTGAATCCAAAAAACGTTTTCATAGACTTCCCATTAAAGAATGTATCTTAAATACGTATGCGTATAGCTATGCTCTTTCTGAACGCTTAAATCATGGTGATTTGTATGGAGGGGTCGTTGAACTCAGTCCTGAAGAAATGACCGTTATAAATGACTTTAACATCCCTGTAAAAGAAGGTGAATTGGATATGGAAAATTTACTTGGCAGTAATAAACAATCCAATTCAATAGACTAAGAGGGTATAACTGTTCGATTTTTCGGACTTGGTGGTGGAAACAGAACATGTCAATAATTAAGGTTACTTTATTTCAAAAGAACATAAAGCAGGACATAAATAGAGATCAGAAGGTTAAGCTTATTTCCCAGAAGTCTGATTTTCTGGTATTTCCTGAATATTTTCCTTTAACCGGTAGATGGACTGAGAAAAATCCTATTGAAAACTCTAAAATTTATATCGATAGGCTTCTAGAGGTATCAGAATACTATAAAGGAGTAATTATCGGGGGAAGCGTTTTTCGTGAGTTTAATGGAGAGATTTATAATTCCTGTCCTATTATAAAAGATCTATCACTTATTGATTGGTATGACAAAAAAAAAGTAAAAGATAATTCCGGCTCTCTGAAATTAAGTCCGGGTAAAAGTGAAGGTATTTTTATTCTTTCCGGGGTTCGATTTGGAGTTTGTCTGGGAGATGATATTCGGGACGAGTCTATTTTACAGTCTTTTCAGGATGAAAAAGTAGAAATTATTTTTAATCCCTGTAGTATCGGTATGGTTTCAAATGAAGAAGAAAGTTATGCTGAAGATCTAAAAACTTTTCCTGAATTATCCGGTAAGTTTTCTTTAAACCTGGTTCGGGTTTGTAGCCTCGGTGATATTTTTTCTTCAAGGTTAACCGGAAGGAGCCTTTATTCTTCGGCCAGCGGGATAAAATGGAAAGTGGCACCTTTCGAAAACCAGACAGAAATAATCAAAACTTTAAGTATCACTTTATCCGGAAAAATTTCCTAAAGAATTTCATATAAACAATAATAACCGGTTTTTCCCTTTATTTCTGTTTCAAATTTTCTACCTATAGAGATTTCTTGTTCCTGGATTCTTTCATAAACATCTTTAGAAACCAGAATCTCTGCTTTTAAATCCTTGGTTTTAGATTCTATACGAGACGCCAGATTGACAGTGTCTCCTAAAGCCGTAAATTCCATTTTCATATGAAAGCCCATTTTACCGATAATTACCGGACCGAAATGTATTCCGATTCCAATAGAAAAGGTATGATGAAAGTGTTCTTTTAAATATTGATTTACCTCTTCCAGGCTTTTCAGCATATCTTTGGCCGCAAGAACTGCATCTACACAGGGGTCTATCGTTCTGGATTCGTCTAATCCAAAAAGAACCATAATTCCATCTCCCATATATTTGTCGATGTAGCCTCTGTGTTTATGGATGGCGGCACCTATGGTATTAAAATACTTATTTAACATATGAACCACGTCATAGGGCAGATTCGATTCGGTGAAGGGAGTGAAAGACCGAATGTCTGAAAAAAGTACAGCCATTTTCTTTTCCTTGCCGGAAACCGGTCGATAAGCATTCCCTTCATTCTGAATTTCTTCTATATCATCCTTATCAAAAACAAGGCGTTTTAGTTTTAAGTCTCCATCGGAATAAGTTTGACAGGCCAGGCGTACGGTATCATCCAGACCTTTTTTTATTGCCAACTTTTTCTCGGCTTCATTTCGATGATTACAATATTCTAAACCTTCAAGAATTAAAACTCTACAAGTGGAACACCTTGCATTGCCTCCGCATTCAAAAATATGAGGAATATCTGCGTCAAGGGCGTTTTCTAATAATGATTTTGTTGAGTCAGCTTGAATTTTTCTTTCTCCTACAAAATCCAATATAATGTTACATACTTTCGCTTGATTGGATTTTGAAGAGTCCTTGATTTTATCTTCTAAAAATTTGGTTTCTGATAGAAATAATTCCAGATAAGAATCTTTTTCTTCTTTATTTTTGAATAGATTCTTTCCAAATTTTAGCTCATATAAATGGAGGGAATATAACTGTATGCTAAATAGCAAACCAAGAAAAGGATATAGAATATATAATATTATTTCTCCATCCTCCCTTAAAACGGGACCAAATAAAATATGGAGAATTGCGAGGAAAAAGGCCGGGTAAACAAGCAAATGGATGAATTTCCAGGACTCAGCTAATTTGGAAACAAAGAAATTATTGGACGTGAATGCAAGAACACATAAAATTAGCCAGGCTGTAAAACCAAACCATTCATGAGGTATTCCTTCCGGTTTTATATTAAAATAAGAAATAAACAAAAGATGATATTTTCCTTCAGTTAGTAAGCCTCCTGCAAATAAGCCATGAATGCTGGCAAGAGAAACGGTAATAATCCCGGTATGTCTTCTGTGTATTAGAAGGGGTTTTAATGAGCTGTATATATTGGTAAGGGGACCGAGTGAAAGGGTGTAACTTAGCAGAATGAATGTGATGATTCCGCTTGTATGAATAAAATGTCCTTCCGGTCTATTAGTTCCCAAGAAAAAATAGAAAGATAGGACAAAGGCAAGGCTGATGAGTATTAAAAGGATAAGATCGTAAGTTCGTTTTGAAATTTGTTTCATTACTTTTTTTGAATATCGTAAATTTCTATCATACTCATATTTGCATCTTGAATGAGGCTTCCCCGGATAATAACCGGTATTCCTACAAAGGGAAGAACCAATTCATTAGCAGGAGTTTTCATTTTACCAACAAGAAGATAATACCTGTATCCTTTTCCGGTTCGATTTTTTACTTTTAAAAGTGGTGGAATTCCATTTTTAATACACTGTATGGCACAAATACGATGTGATTTTCCTTCTCCCGGACTCATGGCTCCCAGGGCGCATTTTGAGTCTACAATCTCTCCGGTAAATTGGATTTCCTCATCTTTCCAGGTCGGGGCCAAGAAGAAAAAAGAAAGTATAAATGGTATGGCTAATTTAATATACATGTTGTATAATCCTCTTTATCTGGAGCTTTTTTTTGAATGGAGCTGTTCTATAAAGGATGAGTCCATCGTATTCCCGGTAAAAATAAAAAAAATGATCTTCCGGATCTTCTTTTAAATGTCCCAAGAAATATACCTTGTCCTTTTCGGGAATCATACCTAGATGATGGATGAAATAAAGAGAGGAACCTTCTGTTCGGGGTATAATTTTTTCATATTTCGCCTTTCCCATTGCAAGACTCACATCCGATAAGAGTTCTTTTGGTCCGTCTGATATAAACTTTAAACTGACATTGGGTAAGCTCTCAGCTATTTCAAAATTTAATAATAACTCTGCTTCCAGGTTTGGAGGAAAATGAACTGCAAGATTTCCTTTTTTAGAGGAACTGTCAGCCCTGAGAGGAAAGGTTTCGGGGCTGTCTCCGACTGAGCTTTCAAATTTTTTAAGATACTGGGTTCTATAAAAATGTATAGAAACAACTGAAAAAATACTAAAAAAAATCATCCAGAGAATGAGTCTTCTATGGAGAAGTTGTTCCATCTTATTCTTTTTTCTTCAATTCATCTTTACTAATTTTTAGTTCTTCTTTCAGGAAGTCACTGAAGTTCACGGAGCGATATAGATCTCTTTCCCCTTCACAGCGTCTGGGATACGGAACGCTTTTATTGATTCCACCTATAGTGATGGGCTTCAAAAATAAAGAACTGGTAGTCGGACAATCACAGATACCCGGGTTGGGAGCCAGACCATTTACAGCACAGGTTCCACTCTGAACCACATCAGAAGGAACCGGGTCACCATCGTATTCATCTTCAAATTTAGGATAAGCCTGCCCCTCATAAATGCGCTTGTACATTTTTCCCCAGATAGGGGTTGCTAAAGCTGCTGCATACATATGCCTTCCAAGGGAGATACTGTTTTTGTCGTAGCCCAACCAGACAATAGTCGTTAATTTTGGATCAAAACCGCAGTACCAAGCATTTGTCCAGGCGGTTGTAGAACCAGTCTTTCCTCCGGCTTCTCCGTGGTAGTCTGCGAACTCTTTTCCTCTCAGGGTCTGTGCTGGAGTTCCGGCGAGACTTACGTATTCGAGGAGCTTTCTTACAATATAGGCATTTCCTTCTGATATAACCTGGATGGAACCATCCCGGGTTTTTTCTTCCACCAGTTTTTGAATTTCTTGCTCTTTGTTGTAAATAACCTGACCGGTTTGATCTACGACAAAACGCAGGGAATAAGGAAATACAAGCCTGCCTTTATTGGCAATAGTAGCGTATCCTCTGGCCATTTCGAGGGGTGTAAGCTCGGCTACGCCCAGGGCCAGACTGGGATCAGCCGGAAAGCGAGACTTGGGAACTGCCATTACACGGGAAGCAAAATCAGCGATGGGATCAGGACCTGTTTTGAAATAGAGCTGAACGGAGACAATGTTCATAGACATAGCCAGAGCCCTTTTTAAAGGAACCAGTCCCTGAAAGTCACCAGTAGAGTCTTCAGGAGCCCAACCCTGTCCATCATCCGAGAGGGTCATCAGGGGCGCATCCATCATGCCCGTCCCGGTAGCTACTTTACGTTCCCGTATGGCCGCTCCGTAAACAAAGGGTTTAAAAGAAGAGCCGGTCTGCCTTCTGGCCATTACAGCCCTATTGAACTGGTTTTTAGGAGTAAAATGGGAGCCTCCTATCATAGTTTGAATCTGACCGCTTTTATGTTCAATACTGATGAGAGCTCCCTCTACATGCAGGTTTTTGGAAAAAATAGCTGTCCTTTTACGAAATTCTGAAAGGGCTACGGATTCATTGTTTGCAGGAGTCAGAAGGGTAAGAGCATCGAGGGAATCAATGAGTTCTTTTTCTAAAGTAATTCGATAATTGGCGTCTGCATCAAAGCGGTTTACAAAGGGTACCCGCAGGGGGAATAACTGGCCCATTACAGAATACAGACCAAATAAACTCCTGTCTACCCCACCCGAATAAGAAGCGGTGGCTCCGTAGGAAATTTTATCCTGCTTTTTTAGAGCATCTACCAGCTCTTCTTCTGCAATGAGTTGTTTTCTTAAATCGAGAGTAGTATAAATTTTAAGTCCACCCGTATAGACCTGTTCCTCATCCAGTTGTTTTAAAAGCTGTTTTCGGATTTCCTCGGTGAAGTAGGGGGCTCTATCCAGCCTGGAACCCCAGGTAGAACGGGAAGGAGACTGAGTAATGACAACCGGCCAGTATATATCCCAGAAGTCATCATGGATTTTTTTAATATTTTTTTCTTTCAAGTAGCCATTTTCTGCCATCAATTTTAGAACCAGAAGATGTGCAGTTTTGGCTGCTTTTGGGTTTTTGAACGGAGAATATTTTACAGGGGCTTTGGGAAGCCTGGCAAGCATGGCTCCTTCTGCTATGGTTAAATCTTTTACATCTTTAGAATAGTAGACATTGGCAGCCGAAGCAAGACCGGTAGTTCCGTGACCCAGATAAATCAGGTTAAAATAAATCTCAAGAATTTCTTCTTTTGAATATTCCTGCTCAATTTGCAGGGTTAAAAGTGCCTCGATAAATTTTCGGGTAAAATTCTTTTTCCTATCCTGTAGAACGGTTTTTGCCAGCTGTTGGGTGAGGGTGGAACCTCCCTGAACGATTCTCATGTGTCTGAGGTTTACAAAAGTTGCCCTCAGGATCCCTAAAAAATCGATACCGAAGTGATTATAAAAATTTGTATCTTCTACCGAAAGAAAAGAATGGATTACATGCGGTGGAATATCCTGAAACTTGATGAGTTCCTGCTTATGTCTATAAAGTTCTGCAAATGGAATTCCATTAATATCATAAAGCCTTGTGGGAGTTGTCGGCATGTAAGTTGCCAGTTTATTCAGTTCTTTTCCCTGATTGACTTCTGATAGGATATAGCCGAAGAAAGCTCCTCCTAATAGGGCAATTATTAAAAGGAAAGAGCTCATAAAAAGGGAGCCTCTTTGTTTCATAGGTCGATTACCAGACCTTCCCTTGCCAAGATAATATTCACGTCGTTTCCTCCAAGATGCATTTTATGTTCTCTGGCTTCTTCTAAAATACTAAAAACCTTTTTATCATCGTAGTCCGGTTCGTGGTGGGTTAAGATTAAGTTTTTAACGCCCCAGACTGTAGCACAGTTAACAGCCATTGTATAGGAAGTGTGTCCCCAGTCGAACTTTTTAAAGGATTCATCGAGAGTATACTGAGAATCAATAATCAGGTAATCAGCCCCACCAAAAAAGTCGGCCATATCACGGATTGCCGGAATATCTTCACCGGTAAATTCTGCATCGGTAGCAAAAATAAATACTTTTCCATTTTCTGAGAATTTATAAGCGTAAGAACCGCCCGGATGTTTGAGAGGATGGCATTCTACTTTTATTCCATCATCAAATTCGATACGATCTCCGGGATGTATCGATTTGAAGTTTTTTTTGGACATAGTCATGTTAAAGTCTACCGGAAAATACTTGGGCTGCATCTGGTAAATGAAGCGTTCTTCGAGATCAGGGTAGGGAGAGTAAAAATTAAGACTTACACCCGGAATATAAAAAGGTTTAAAAAACATAAGTCCCTGAATGTGATCCCAATGAGTATGGGTAATGAAAACTTCTAAAACCTTGTCTCCACCTAAGAAACCGGATTTCAAAAGGTCATTTCCAACATTTCGAACCCCGGAGCCGAGATCCAGAACATAGGTCTTACCTTTCTCAGAACTGAGGTGTACACAGGTCGTATCCCCTCCACCCGTGTACTTTAACTGGGGAGGAAGGTATTCAAAAAATTCCTTGATTTCGCTTTTATCCGTTATCGTTTTTTCGTGAAACCTTTCAAGGATTTCCAGAACTTTTTCTTTATATTCAGAATTTCTCAGTGGGGCAGGAAGGGAGCCCCTTGTTCCATATAATGTAATCTTCACGGCATCTCTTTCAGGTAAATTTTGTACTTTTTACAGTGTAAAATCCATTTTACTTTTTTACAAGTGATATATATTCTGGCTCTATGTCATCCATGGGAAATTATAATTACCAGGTTCGTTTTGGACCGAGCATTACACCTGCTGTAAAGGCCTTAATTATTATTAACTCCGCAATTTTTGTCATCCATTTTATTGCTGCCGGTATTTTTAACTTCAAGTTTTTACGAAGTGGCGATCCTCTGATGGAATACTTAGCTTTGAACCCCAGAGAATTAAATCCCTTATTTTATTATAAGCTGTTAACATATGCCTTTCTGCATGGAGGTATTATGCATCTTTTATTGAATATGTTTTCTCTCTGGATGTTTGGTTCTGAATTAGAAATTAAGTATGGAAGTAAAAACTTTGTTGGTGCGTATCTTCTTTCCTGTTTATTAGGCGGGATACTATCTCTTATTGTATATAACCTGAATGGGAGTTATTACTATGTTTTAGGGGCATCCGGGGGAATTTTTGGAGTTCTATTGATGTATGCTCTCAACTGGCCTGACCGAGAAGTCCTTTTTATGATGCTTTTTCCTATTAAAATTAAATATTTAATAGGGATTTATATGTTGATTATCATGTTTTCTCAGGCCGGAGAGGGGGGGAATATCGCTCATATGGCCCATTTAGGAGGAGCAATAGGAGGAGCTCTTTTCTTCTTTGCTGATAGGAATTATAAAATTAATTTTAATTTTTCCCTCAGCCGTTATAGGCAAAAAAGAAAGATGATGAAATACCAGGAAGAAATGTATGAAAGACAGAATGCAAAAGAGCGAGTAGACGAGCTTTTGGATAAGATTTCTAAACATGGAATGAAATCTTTAACCCGCAAAGAAAGACAGTTTTTGAAAGAAGCTTCTAACGAATACTACAAAGACTAGCCCTTTCCTTAACCCACGAATTAAGCAACCTTTCCTTAACCCACGACTTAAGTCGTGGGTTAAGGAAAGGTTGCAAGATATTTCTCATAAGTTTCGGTACTTGACTATTCCTTTTTTTATTGTATAATCTCTCTTATTCTCTTTATTTCCAGTCAAATTAAAGATTTATAATAAATGTATCAGGAGTCACTTCTTTACTAAATACGATTATGTCTCAAAAATTTAAAAGTATCCTTGTGTTTTTCTTTATTTTTTTTCTGATTATGGGCCTTCTTTACAAATTTTTTCATTCTGAGGATCCAAACTATAATCTTCATGTTTCTTCTGCTTTTGTTGAGAATCTACACAGGTATGATACTATACAGCCCGAACTCTGGTTTGACTCAAAGTATAAACAGGGAAATACCATTTCTCTTTCTTCTATGAATCATATTCCGGCCGGAAAGTTTGGGTTTGTAGAAAGTCGCGGACGTAGCCTGTATTTAGGAAAAAAGAAAATTCGGTTTTTTGGTGTTCAGGTTCCGGAAAATGATATTCGTCTGGGTTCGGAAGAAATCTCCCGGTATAGCCGTCATCTCAGAGAGGCTGGTTTTAACCTGGCCAAGCTTCAACTCATTGAAAACGCAAATCAAATAGATTTATGGATACAGTCTTTGAAGAAGGAAGGCATTTATACAATGCTTGAGGTAAAGATTGAATCAAAGCCGGAAGATGAAAACCCGGAAGAAAAAGCAGTTCAAACTTCCAGAAATTCTTTGCGAGTCCTTGATAACTTTTTTAATCTGAAAATCCCGAACTCAAAGCTAAAGTATACCCGGGAGCCGGCACTATCATTTCTATCCATTTCATTTACAGGCAAGCAGCCCTTCTCTCAAACCCTTATACCGGCTATTCAGAGAAAGATTAGAAATTTAGGATATCGTGGAATGCTTTCAGTTCATTTTGCTACAGGACTTGAATCTCAAGTAAATTCGGGAAGCCTTAAGAATTTTTTCCATTGTACTAAAGCAAAACCGGGTCCGGGTAGTCTGGATGTAAATCCATTAAAAAAATCTAATTTTCTACATAAGTTAATAGCAGATCAGGGAAAACTTGAAAGTCCGATGATGGTTTGCTCCTGGGAAATGCCTTATCTGGCTCAGGATAGGTTTTTAATTCCTTTTTATTTAAGTTCTTTTGCATCTCTTCAAGACTGGTCCGCTCTTATTTTTAAAATTTCAAGCCTGGAAAAAACAAGAGAGAAATATAGTAGTCTTAGTTTAATCGAGAAAGACCCTATTATTCGTCATTCTTTACGTTCATCTTCTATACTTTTTCGAAAGAAGCAGGTTTCTGCTTCAAAGAAGAGCTATTGTCTTGAAATTTCGGAAAAGAATGAAGAACTCGATAATTCCCTTTCTCTCAGGACTCTATCAGAGAAAAGTAGGCTGAATTTTTGTTCATCCTCTGTTTCCAAACAAAATAGCAATGTATTTCGAATCAGGGATTTAAACTTAAATTTTACCGGGAGCGACCCTTTTATTCTTTCGGATACGGGAGAAATTTATAGAAACTGGAAAGAAGGGTATTTAAGTGTAAATACACCTTATCTACAGCTTTTTGAAGGTTGGTTAAAAAATAAAATTTTAAAATTGAACCATATAAGTCTTGAGTCAAAAACTTCAAGGGCTTTGATTCTTGTGCAATCGCTGGATAATCATAGAATTAAAGAATCTTCTAAAATTCTTATTTTATCTCTGGCCAGATCTGCTCTGGAAGAAGAAAATGAGATTCTTTCCGAACCGGTTCAAGCAGAGCTTAAGTTGGAAGCAAGGGAAGGGTTGAAACTACTTGATGCAAACGGAAAAGAAATTTTAGAATCGAGTAAATTTCTAAAATATGAAGAAGGGAGATACCGAATTAGTATTAAGAGAACACAAAAGAAACATTTTCTAATCCTTGGAAAACCATAAAAACTGAGAAATCTTATTGTGAGATTCATTAGGCCGATTTGGAAAAATTGGTTAGACGATATATTTAAAAGACAAACTTGAAAAAGTCCTTTATTTCCAGAATGTGTATTTGGATATATACGGTAAGACTTTTGAGCATACCGATAAGAATGAATTGAGAAGAGTTTAAACGAATTTGAGAGGGCATCACTTCACTTATCATCATTGGATGTGGTAAAGGTTGGTATTTTATTTAGGAAGGGAGGGTTTAGTGGGGGGAGTCCGGGAAAAAAAAACAATTTTCTTAGTAATAAATACAAAAAAGTGTTGACGTAGTAAAGAGTGTATGGGAAGTTGTTTTTCACGCGAGAGGCATTGGGCCGGGACGAGGTAAAGGTTCTGGAGAATGATGCGAGTCGCAAGTTCATTATTAACTGAATCAAGTCGTATAGTAAAAAGTTATTTTATTGAGAACAAAAACAATAAAAGAAAGAAATTAATTAATAATTACAATTTTAGTGAAGACACCTGGAATTAGTAGAAGAAAAGAAGAACCAGGCTCATTCTTGCGAGACGTTAGGATTGCATGACGTAAGTTATGTGATAAGTAATATGGTCAAGTAAGTAAGGGCATACGGGGGATGCCAGGGCACTGAGAGGCGAAGAAGGACGTGGTTTGCTGCGATAAGCGACGGGGAGTTGTAAACAAGCGTTGATCCGTTGATTTCCGAATGGGGGAACCCGGCAGGCGATAGCCTGTCACCCATGCGAGTGGGGGCGATACCCGGGGAATTGAAACATCTTAGTACCCGGAGGAGAAGAAAGAAAGTTCGATTTTGTGAGTAGCGGTGAGCGAAAGCGAAAGAGCCCAAACCTCTGTCTATGTTACAGGCATGGACCGCTGTAGCAGAGGTGTTGAAGGAGCCACAAGTGAGAGTTCATGATCTCACGAAGAGTAAAAAAGGTTGAGTATAGAGGAACGGTATTGGAAAAGCCGACCAGAGAAGGTGAAAGTCCTGTATTCGAAATAATCAACTCTCTTAGTGGAATTCCTGAGTACCACGGAACACGTGTAATTTTGTGGGAATCTGGAGGGACCACTCTCCAAGGCTAAATACTCCTCAGTGACCGATAGTGGACGAGTACCGTGAGGGAAAGGTGAAAAGAACCGGGGGACCGGAGTGAAATAGAACCTGAAACCGTATGCTTACAAGGTATCAAAGCACTTGAGATGTGTGATGGTGTGCCTTTTGTAGAATGAGCCGGCGAGTTACTCTATGTTGCGAGCTTAAGACAGTGAGATGTCGGAGGCGAAGCGAAAGCGAGTGTTAATAGCGCGAGAAAAGTAGCATGGAGTAAGCCCGAAGCCAGATGAGCTATCCATGGGCAGGCTGAAAGTGAGGTAAAACTCAGTGGAGGGCCGAACCCGTTGACGTTGAAAAGTCTTGGGATGACCTGTGGATAGGGGTGAAAGGCCAACCAAATCTGGCAATAGCTGGTTCTCCCCGAAATAGCTTTAGGGCTAGCGTCATATGTTTAGTCACAGGGGTAGAGCTACTGACAGGGCTAGGGGGCCCACAAGCTTACCAAACCCTATCAAACTCCGAATACTGTGACTTGAAGTATGGCAGTCAGACTACGGGGGATAAGCTTCGTGGTCAAAAGGGAAACAGCCCGGACCGTCGTCTAAGGTCCCAAAATTCATGCTAAGTGTGAAAGGATGTGGAGATACGGAGACAACCAGGAGGTTGGCTTAGAAGCAGCCACCCTTGAAAGAGTGCGTAATAGCTCACTGGTCGAGTGTTTCTGCGCCGAAAATGTATGGGACTAAGCATGATACCGAAGACACGGGTGTGCAGTGATGCACGCGGTAGGGGAGCGTTCTTTCATCCGATGAAGATATACCGAGAGGCGTATTGGAGGAGTAAGAAGTGAGAATGCCGGCATGAGTAGCGTAAAAAGGGGTGAGAGTCCCCTTCACCGAAAACCCAAGGATTCCCCGGGAAGGCAAATCCGCCGGGGGTTAGTCGGGTCCTAAGGCGAGGCCGAGAGGCGTAGTCGATGGCAAGCAGGTTAATATTCCTGCACCGTTATGATTGTGCGAAGGAGTGACGCAGAAGGATATTTAGAGCGGGGCGTTGGTAGACCCTGTTGGTATATGTAGGCTATGAGAGATGCAGGAAAATCCGCATCTTGAGCGGAGGTATATCGGGAAGTCTCAGAGATGAGAATAAGCTAAAGATTCCAAGCTGCCAAGAAATAGCTTCTAAGTTTAGGTCATAATGTCCGTACCGCAAACCGACACAGGTGGGTGGGAAGAGAATTCCAAGGTGTTCGAGATAACTTTCGTTAAGGAACTCGGCAAAATGTCCCTGTAACTTCGGGAGAAAGGGATCCGAATTGAGTGAAGCCCCGCGGTGAAGCTCGAGTCGGACGCAGTGAAAAGAGGGTGGCGACTGTTTACCAAAAACACAGGTCTCTGCGAAATCGTAAGATGACGTATAGGGACTGACACCTGCCCGGTGCCGGAAGGTTAAGAGGAGATGTTAGCGCAAGCGAAGCTTCGAATCGAAGCCCCGGTAAACGGCGGCCGTAACTATGACGGTCCTAAGGTAGCGAAATTCCTTGTCGGGTAAGTTCCGACCTGCACGAATGGTGTAACGACCTCCCTACTGTCTCAACGAGAGTCTCGGCGAAATTGTAATGCCCGTGAAGATGCGGGCTACCTGCGATAGGACGGAAAGACCCCGTGAACCTTTACTGTAACCTGGCATTGAACTTTGGTTTATTATGTGTAGGATAGGTGGGAGACTGAGAGACATGGACGCTAGTTTGTGTTGAGTCATCGTTGAAATACCACCCTTAGTGAACTCGAGTTCTAACTGTGTGAATTACACAAGACATTGTCAGGCGGGCGGTTTGACTGGGGCGGTCGCCTCCCAAAGTGTAACGGAGGCGCCCAAAGGTTCCCTCAGCGCGGACGGAAATCGCGCAAAGAGTGTAAAGGCAGAAGGGAGCTTGACTGCGAGACCAACAAGTCGAGCAGATGCGAAAGCAGGGCTTAGTGATCCGGTGGTTCTGAGTGGAAGGGCCATCGCTCAACGGATAAAAGGTACTCCGGGGATAACAGGCTGATCGCGTCCAAGAGTTCATATCGACGACGCGGTTTGGCACCTCGATGTCGGCTCGTCGCATCCTGGGGCTGAAGCAGGTCCCAAGGGTATGGCTGTTCGCCATTTAAAGCGGTACGCGAGCTGGGTTCAGAACGTCGTGAGACAGTTCGGTCCCTATCCATCGCAGGCGAAGGAGATTTGAAGGAAGTTGCCCCTAGTACGAGAGGACCGGGGTGAACGGATCCATGGTGTATCAGTTGTCACGCCAGTGGCATTGCTGAGTAGCTATATCCGGACGGGATAACCGCTGAAAGCATATAAGCGGGAAGCCTCTCCAAAGATAAGATCTCCCTCCGCAAGGCTAAAGGCCCCGGGAAGATGACCCGGTTGATAGGCTACAGGTGTAAGTGTGGTAACACATTCAGCCAAGTAGTACTAATAGGCCGTGAGACTTGACCATATTACCAAAAACCCCATCAACTCGATGGGGTTTTTTATTCTCTCCACTTCATTTCATAACTTTAGTAATTGCTTTTAATATTCCGAAAAGTTAGATATGGGTAGACGAGAACAGAAAAAAGAAGAAAATCGTAATGTAATTTTGCAATCCGCCAAGACTGTCTTTATTGAAAAAGGTTATCATAATACCAGCATTTCAGACATTATCCGGCAAACCGGTCTTGCCCGAGGAACCTTTTATCTATATTTTCAAAATAAAAAAGAAATTTTTGAAATGCTAATTCATAAACTTTTTACGGATTTAATGAAAGATATGAAGGCTATAGAAATTTTAAACCGGAAACACGCTGTAAGCTATAGAGAGGATGTAAAAGATATGATAAACTCCCTCCTTAAAACTGTTTTACAGCATAAAGAACTGGTTAAAATATTTTTAAATTCTCCCGCAGGACAGGATACGGAATTTGATGAGACCATAGAAAGATATTCCGGGTTTCTAATCGAAAGTGTAAAAAAAATCCTCGAAAAAGGTCAAAAAAAGGGTTTTTTACGCGATAGAAATGCCACTTTAATTTCTCACATAATAATTGGTGGGATGAAAGAAATTATCTTTCAATGGTTGGTAAAAGATAAAATGGAGCTTGATGAAACCCGCGATGTGGAAGAAATCGTGTCGTTTATTTCTGATGGAATGAAAATATAGTGGGGACTACTGTCCCCTATAGTTTAAAGACCTGCAAATAAGAGACTGTAATCAAAAAGAAGGACTTCTTTGCTAAAATCAAAGATAGAATAAGCACCAAAGGCAATAACTGAACTGGAACTAACAGGAATCGTAAGATTATCATCTAAAATTCCCCAGAGTGCGTGGCCGGAAAAAAATTCAACAAGAGCAGCTGTTATAGAGCCCAGTACAATCAGTACAATCATAGGAATATTCAATTTATTCGAATAATACAGAGCAAAGGGAGAGGATGGATTAAGAACCTGGAAAATTCCAATGAGAATTATTCCAAAAATAATAGTAGATATAATAAAGCTTAAAACACCCACCAGGGATTTCCCATTATAAAACCTGTATCCTTTTGAGCGAGCACCAAAAAAAGCAGCTGAGGGATCACCAATGAGAAGATACATAATCGAGAGAAATACCAGTTCAGGAGGAAATAAAAGAATCACAAACATATTGGAAAGCATATAAGGAACTGAACCGTTCAGTCTCTTATTCTCTCCTTCTTTCATGAGCTTTCCAAAATACTTCATATAGAATTCACGAAATTTCTGATTGGTAAGTCTGGGAATATCCGTGAAAACCAATAATAAAAGAACAGTGCTGATTCCGAGAAAAGTAAGTGCACGGGAAGCATATTTCAAACCGAATGCCCCCTGAACCAGGTCAAAATACAGAACAATAGGAACGATAAATCCCAAAAGATGATAAGCTTTCCGGTAGTAATTAAATTTTTCCATTTTACAAACCTATTTCTCTACCATTTTAGCGGCAAGTTCTTCATTGGGAGCAATGTTAAACATTTTCTTCAATTGCATCATATCCAGAACCTGTCTTGCCGATTCGGAAAGGTTTAAGAGGATAATTTTTTTTCCCTGTTTATAGCTGATATCACTGATTTCTTTTAAGGCGGTGATTCCTTTGGAAGAAATCAGGATGATATCTTCCATATCCAGAATTACTCCATCTCCTTTTTTTAGAGCTAATTGGATTTCTTTCATAAATTTTTCATAAGTAAAAGAACTAATGGCTCCCTGTAAACGAACTACAACAGCGTTATCTACAAATTCTTTTTGAACTTTAAGGTCCTGTATATTGTTTATCATAACTTTTGTCCTGAGTGTATAAAAAGTTTTAACTTTTTTTAAAATAAAAGAATATTTCTTTTGAAATTATTTCAATACTTTCTTATAGTTTGGATTATGTTAAGAATCATTTTTCCCTGTATTCTTTTTATTTCTATTTTTTTTTCCCTAAAGGCTAATATTAATGAAGACTTATTAAACTCGGTTCTCCTGGGTAAACGAGAAACGGTTATGCTCCTTTTGGAAAATGGAGCTAATCCGAACATCCGTTCTGCAAAAGAGGGTTTAACACCTATCTTGATTGCGTCAAAGAATGGTGATATTTTAATGCTAAAAAGTTTATTGGATAGAGGAGGTAATTTAAAAGATAAAGATTGGAAATATGGTTCCGGTAGTTTACATTTTGCCGCATCCTCCGGAAATGTTGAGCTTCTTTCTTTTCTTTTACAAAAAGGTTTATCTCCGGAAGAGAAAAATGCAAACGGGAATTTACCCTTACATATTGCTATTTTAAATAAGCAGTATCAGGCCGCTGCTTATTTGAGTAATGTTACAAAAAATATAGGAAGACAGGACATGAATGGTTTAAGTGCTCTTCATCTGGCCAGTATGCAAGCTGACCCGGGTACAGTAAAAATATTAATTGAAAAAAAAATAAACAGTAATGCTGTCGATAGAGAGGGAAATACGGCTCTTCATTATGCAGCCATGAAAGATAATCTGGAGATGGTGAGACTCTTGCGACGTTCCGGAGTTTTATTGGATTCTAAAAATAAGAAGGGGAATACTGCCCTTCATTATGCCGTTATGAAAAAAAGCCAGAAATTGATGGGATATTTACTACGTATGGGAGCCAATCCGAGGATTTCCAATGAGGAAAATGAGACAGCGGTATCCCTGGCGGATAAGTTAAAAATTTCTTCTATCTTTATGATTTTACCTTATATTAAAAAAGCTGAACCCTGTCGGGAGCAGATAGAAGCTTTGTATGATATGGATAGCTCTGAATATGAATTGAGTAAAGATAGCCGGGCGAGAATTTTTGAAGGAATTTATAAAAAATATTCTTCTCATAGCTTATTTAAATATTGCTTAAATGCTTATATTGCAAATGGTGTTGGAAAAAGTTTTTGGATCGGTTTATATTTATTTGATAGAGAAGTCAGTTCGGTAAAGGATTTCGGTCTGGCTAAAGAAGTATTAGAAAATTGTTTAAAAGCCAATAAAGAAAGTTCTACTCTTGTGAGTGTTCGTTTTATTTTAGGAGTTTTATTCTGGAGACAAAATTTAAAGAAAGAAGCAAGAGCTCATTTTGAAACAGCGTATAAGTTGTCTGAAAAGTTTCCGGGATCTATACCGGCCTTATCGGATGCAGAAAAAAATGCAATTGAAAACGATTTACAAATATTATACCATAAAGAAGAAGGGTATATCACACCGGGTATGCTCGTTATACCTGATTATTGAAATTTGAATATATACTGGAGATGGAATATGCTAAAGTTATGGTTTTTGCTTGTGGCTACAGGTTTATCTTTTTGTAGTACAGCTGATAAAAAGGTTTCCCTTGAAGATTTAAATCAGAAGTATCAAGCAGCTATTTTAGATGCAAAGGATGCAGAAGCTTCTGAAATTAGTGATAAGCTTATCGCTATAAAAAAAGAGAATAAATCTTTACAGTGGAAGAATAACCGGGTTTTGACTCTTACCTGGACAAATTGGGATGGATATGATACACAGATAGGAAAAGAGATGGAACTAAGTCGAGAAACCTGGGTGACTACTGTTCCTGAATTAAAAGAATTTTGTAATCAACAGAAACCTAAAAATGTAAGCCTGCGCTTAGAGCAGCTTTTAGGACTTCCTGCGAATAATGGGAAAACTAAATTTATAGAAATGTATGTTCGGGCTGAAGATTTATTTCGTCCTTCAGCGGATCCGGAAGTAAATGATTCCAAAGCCGAATTAGATTTTCCGAAAGGGGTGAGTGCGGAACATAAAAAATGGATCCAGAACCTGAAAGAAAGTTCTTACGGAGAGAAGGGTTATCCCTGGACAAGACTCGGTTACACGTATGATTGGGGAAACCCAAAAACGGAAATGGGCTTGAGTGAATTTGTAATCAAGAAAGGCTCCAAAGTGGAAATAGCTTCTGTAGCAAAAACAGAAGACTATTGTAAGTAATTTTATACCGGGCCTATTACTACTGTATGCCCGGTTTGGCATATTCGGAAGTTCTAATTTTTTAACCAATCAGCTTTTTTGAACTTATAGGTAAATACAAACCCTAAAACGAGCAGCCATACAGAAATAGATGACCAGAGTCCTGCTGTGCCGAAATTATATATAATTCCTAATATATAGGCAATAGGTAACATAATGGCATAGGAGCAGATGATATAAACAAACATAACCCAATAAACAAGACCTACCGTTCTTAAGGCGGAGCCCATTACCATGTGATAGGCATCTCCCACCTGAACAAGGGATACGAGAATGAGAGCCGGATAGGTGGCCTGTATGACAAAGGTTTCTGTTGTAAACAGGGAGATAATTTCTTTTCCGAAAACAATGAAGATAAGACCCATAATTCCCATGAGGAGAGCTGAATAGTGAGCTGAACGATATACACCAACTATACCGGTGAAAGGACTTTTTCGCCCTATAGCCTGCCCTAAGATCGTAGTGGCAGCAACACCGAAGGAAAATCCGGGCATAAAAGAAAGAGACATGATAGAGAAGATAATATTAGAAGCAGCTAAAGAATGCACCCCTATTAGCCCTGCTAATTTGTTGAATAAGAGAAAGGCCATATTGGTAAGTAGTCCATCCATTGCCGGAGGAAGACCTAAAAAAAGAGATTCTTTTAAGATGCTAAAGTCAGGAATGATTTTGGATAGTTGAAAGTATCTTTGAATTTTTTTTGTAAATAAAAAAGAAATAAACACGAGAAGTCCGATTCCTCCGGAAAGAGAAGAGGCGATTCCGGCTCCATCGATTCCCAATGCAGGTACACCCAGATTACCGAAAATAAAAACCCAGTTTAGGAAGATATTGCTGAGCATTGTTAAGATAGAAGAAAGCATACCTACATAAGTAAGTCCCAGTCCGTCTAAAAATCCTCTCAGGCCGAAACTCATGAAGAAGAAAAATGTGCCTACAAAACGATAAGAGAGATAGGAAGCCGTTTTTTGAACTAAGGCCGCATCATTATTTAGAAGAGTTGTATAGGGAAAAGCAAGATAATAGCCGACAAGAGATAGAAGGATTCCCACAAAGAAACTGAAATATAAAAGACTTAGGAGGAGCTCTCCGAGTTCTTTATCTTTTTTTTCACCAAAGCGTTTGGCTGTGACAATTTGGACTCCGACCGAGCCATACATTAAAAAAGCAAGGATGGTAAAGTAAGCAAGTCCTCCGAGCCCCGCTGCCGCAATAGCTTCTGCTCCCAACTTACCCACCATGAATGTGTCACTGACCTGGATTAAGGTCTGGCTTATCATGCCAAAAAAAACCGGTATAGCCAGGTTCATTATCTGACGGTTTAAAGGGCCTCTGTGAAACAGACGGGAGAACGGATTATGTTTTATGTTTGTATTGGTTTTTGGATTCACTATAGGGTAATTGGAATATTTTATGTACAGGTAAGGGAGTCAAGTCTTTATAGGTCAGAGCAGGTCGAATAACTGTATTGATAGAAAAACCAATTGACAGCATTTGTTGAAAAATTAAGCATATTGATATGAATATAATAAATTTTATTGGTGGCGAAAAGGGTGGGGTGGGTAAGTCGGTTGTTTCCAGGTTATTGGCTCAATATTATATTGATAACCATATCTCCTTTATTGGTTATGATACAGACAGGTCTCATAACACGTTTTTGCGATTTTATGAAAATTTTGCATCTCCCACAACGGTAGATAAATATGAGAGTCTTGATGCAATTTTCGAAAATCTGGATCCGGACGCGGAGAATCGTATCATTGTTGACCTGGCAGCACAGACAAAGCTTCCTCTTTTAAAATGGATGGACGAAAGTGCTGTGATGGAAATCACTGAAGACATGGGAATCTCTTTGAAATTCTGGCATGTTTTGGATGATAGTAAGGATTCTACTGAACTTTTAGCTTCGCTTATCGATAAATTTCAGGATAGATTATCCTATGTAATTGTTAAGAATTATGGAAGAGGCTCAGATTTTAAAATTTTCGAATCTTCAAATATTATTCCTAAAAATCTGAAAGCCGATATTATAGAAATCAAATCCTTGCACGATACCACGATGCAAAAAATTGATGAACAGAATATGAGTTTTTGGGCAGCTATCAATAATAAAAACAACGGTCTGGGTGTTTTTGAAAAACAAAGGATTAAAACATGGGTGAAGCATGCGTTTAATGAGTTTGCTTCTATAGGAGTTTAAGATATTCTATATTAAGACTTACTATTTCTGTTAAATAACAGGGATGATATTATGAAGCATAAACTTTTTTGTGAAAACTGCTCCAGCACAAAGATTAAACAGGTTCGAGAAAACTTTTATATGTGCGAGCACTGTGGGACTCAATTTTTCCTGGAACGGACGAATAAACAGGTAAATAAAAATCAGTCTGCAAATCTTTCTATGATACCCGGACTAAAATATTTTATACTGGGTTCGGTTTTGTTATCCATATTTATTTCCCTGTTACTTTTTATACGTATGGGGCCGGACCCGGAAAGAAGTATTGAACCAAAACCTCCTTCGACTTCGACTGAAGTTGTAAAAAAAGTTGCAGAGAGTAGCTCTCAGACAGAGAGTATGAACCTCGGAGCTAAGTTTACCAATGTATATGTGGTATATAAGGGACGTTATAAACGCCATGAGCTTACCGGTTTTTATGAAAATACGGGGGAAAAACCTATTAAAAAACCGACAGTACAGATTTTAGTTCTGAATCAAGAAGGAGGAATTGTACAGGAAAGAAAAGCCTACAGTACTAAAAAATTTCTTTTGCCGGGAGAAAAGACTCCCCTTGCTTTTTCTGTATATAATACACAGGAAGATTTAGACTTTAAATTTCTGGTATATCCGGAACCTTACTTGAATAATCCCTTTCAGCCCAAATTAGAATTTTCTAATCTTCGAATTGAAAAACAGAAATATAGTAAGAACTATAAGGTATATGCAACAGTTCAAAATAAGGAGAATTTTCTCTTACAACGTTTGCAGTTGATTATTTGGTTGGAGGATAAGGATCATCGTATTTTGTCTGTTGGTTCAAAATATATTCATAACCTATCTGCTTTTGGAACTATGGATTTCTATCAGTATTTTTCTTTTATCGAAGTAAAACCAGAAGAAGTTAAATTTGATTTTAGCTATTCTGAATAAATGAAATTTCTCTTGCTTCGGTACAGCATTGTTTTTTCTTTTCCGGCTTTACCGAAGCAGAACTATCAGGTTTTATTCATCTGCTTTAAAGCCTTTCAGGTTGCGTAACTTTTTTTTGGCTTCCTTATAGGCTTTTTTTGTTTTCTTCCCTTTTATGTCGCTTTCTTCTTTCACTACGTTTCCGGTTAAAAGATTCTTATCTATCTTGTCTGATTGTTTACTCATAGTATCCATCGTTTCTTTTGTTTCTCCGATAAGATACCAGCCGGAATCCTGGTAGCGGAAGCGATGTGTATAAGCCCAGCGTTCCCGACTTCCCCCGTAGTGACGGATGACGATAGAGCCTCTTTCTACTTTGATACTCTCAAAAGGGTCTCCGAAAGCTCCCCCCATATCTTTATCGAGTATAGCACCGTTTTGGATGAGAGAAAGTTTATAAGAATTCTTTTCTTTAAAAGCGAGGATAAGTGTTCTTATTTTACAGTCTTCCATTTCCTCTTTTGATGGTTTGCAGATTACGAGAAGAAGATCTTTTTGTCCATCTTTATTAAGATCTTCTTGAATAAGTAAATCCTTATTTTCTATATTAGATTTGGCTATTTTGTATCCTTTGGGAACAAAACCTTTCGCTGTTTTAGAAGTAGAGACAATTTTTGGAAGGGTTTCTCCGTTTAAAATGGTAAATATCCCGCATAGGATAAAAAGAAAAAGGAATGTTTTCTTCACTTGAATCTCCGTCAATTTATTGATTCTGGATAAGACAATAGTTATTTACTATCAGGAGTGGATTCTCAGGACAATTTGCTTTATTGTAAAGTAAAAAATTAGGTTTTTCATTTTCTTTACAAATCGCGTTTTCTGTGTATAAAAAAGCCATGTGCTTTTTATCCGTACAGGCAGCTTGACCCTTATCCCTGAGATATAGCAAGATCCCGGCAATATAAGGCCAGTCCATGTGCTCGAAATAGCCTATACGAATAGACTCCGGTTTTTGTCGGATGATTGTTTCAGAGATTTGTTTTATGAAGGGATAGCTGAGGGGAGGATTCTTTTTTTGCCGGATATGTTGAACTAAGAATACGGATAGAATGAAGGATAAGAGGATTAAAAGAAAGCGTTTCAGGAATATATACTTTTTATAATACGTGCCTGAGGAGTATAATACTATTAAAATAAGTAAATTTACAGGAAGCATCCGGTTATAGTAACCGGTAAATTCGAGTAGGGGCTTCACACTAAAACGATGATACACGATAAAGAAAATTGTAAATATGCCTGTAGAAAGTAGATGGAAAAGTAATAATTTTTTTGGTTTTTGTTTTTTTTGTAAAAGAAGGAGTAGAAGAAAGGGAATGATGCCGAGGAGTGTCCAGAGGTTTAGATTGGTTTTCCAGAATAAAAATGTAAATTCAAATGTTTCCTGCCAGTTCGGTTTGGGGAAGAGAGGCTTTCTGTATTTTAAGAATTTTATAATTTCCTGAAAATTGGATGTTTTGCTAAAGAACAGATCTATTAGGAAAGGTGCGGAAAACAGAAAAATGAGTAAAAAACTCAGTAGAATAGGCTTTTGAAAAAGAGAAGGTTTTTGTTTGAGAAAGGGAACTAAAAAGATGAGCATAAGGATAGAAGAAAGAATGGCTGTTCCTATATAAGCATGAACTAATACGAGGTTTAGAAAAATTAGGAAAGGAAGAATCTTAGGAAGGTTTCGACCGAGAAGTAAAGGAATCGCACTTATAAATGAAAGGAAGGGTAAGACTACTTTTACAGGCATAGAAAGCAGAGTGTCAGCCGGGAAAAAACGAAAGAAATATAGGGAAGATAAGGAATAGAAAATTCCAGTTAAGAGTCTATCTCTTTTGGGGAAATAGAAGCCTGTAAGGTAGGCTCCTATGGAAATGAAAAAAGAGTTCAGGCAAATGGCTGCCAAAAACCAGGTATTATACCTCGATTCAAAAAAAACAGAGAATAAGGTTTCGAAGATATAGTTCGTGTAGAAAAAAAAAGGCCCGGGGTGATGGATGACGAAGCGGGAATAGTGTCCTGTAAGAAGAATGTGGTTTTCCCGAATCAGGTTAGTTAGGAGCATATCGGCTGCATTATCCCAGGTTACAATGACTCCGGTGCTGAGATGTTCCGAATAAGCCAGACTGAAAAAAATAAAAGGAATTAGAAAATTTAAGAAGAGTAAAAATGCAGTAAGTGGCATAGATATGCTTTTTACTTTAAGGGAATTTATGTCAAGCTTTCCTATGAACAGCGAAAAAACCGCTGCCCATAGGAGTTAAAACTCAGGATTTGATTTTATCGAGGATACTTTTCTTGGCCTGCTCGAATTCTTCTTCACTGATAGCTCCGCTTTCTTTCAATTTATGGAGCTTCTCAATAGTAGCCAGTTGATCTTCTTTTTTATATTCATTTTTAAGATTCTCAATTAAGCCCTTACTTTTTTCGAGATATTCTTCGTATTTCTTTTTCACACTGTCCGCATCAAAGTTAAAGATTGTTCCTTTATTTGCGAAATGCGAATTGAAAATATGTCCGAGTGCATAGGTAGATGCACCGGCCATAGCCATCTGGGAAGTAATGCCGATCCAGGTTCCTACACCGGGCAGAGCCTTAATCGCACTGGCTCCTAAACGGCCGAGAGTGGCTCCTGCAAGGGACGATGCAAAGGATTTCCCGAGGTCTTTATCAAATTCCTGACCGTAGGCATCTGAGAGTTGTTTTATCATATCAAGTTGTATGGCTGTTACGGCTGCAATGTCCACAAATGGAACGGGAATGGCTCCGGCTGTCATAGCATACAGAACATGTCGTACGATGATGTTATCTACGGGTTTTTGCCCGTCTGTTTTGGATTCTTCGGTTGCTTCTTCTATCGGTGTTTCTTCGTTTTCCATAGAATAATCTTGCCTCCTGTAACTATTCTACACAAGCGGTATTTTATCTTCAATGAAAATAATTTCCTTTCTTATCACTTATGTATCAGGACAGTATTGGTATGGAAGAGGCCCTACAACGTAGATATACAGTGTAAAGAATTGCTGTTTCAGGAAGTTCTGAAAAAAATGGAACGAAGAACGCAGCAGATAGGTTCATTATGCTCAATATTTAAGCAAAACCACTCCTCTGTTTTATTTTTAAGCACTCTTTTCTTAATGTACAGGGTATTTATAGGGAATTCATGCCCGAGTCCTACCTTAATCTTTTTTTTAACCAACTGGTACAAGTATTGCAGTAGTTGAAGTAAGATAAAAAGAAAAAAGAAAACGAACTCTTCCAACAGGATAAATAGATAAGGTTATGATTCGTTAAGGGGCCAAGGAAAATCGTAAGGGTTTAAAAAAGATGATAGAGCAAAAGTTTGGTACAAGAAAAGTCGTTAATTTCCGCGGTGCAAAGAAAGTCATTGGTGGACTTAGTGACAGAAACAAGATCGATGTTCTCCTTGAAATCAGCAAAGAATTTGCTCAGGCAGGAAGGGAAGAAGATCTATTCTCTATAGTTATCAATATTTGCAAAGATATCTTTGAGTGTGATAATACAACTCTAAGAATATTTGATGGAGAATTACTTGTCCCGGTTCGATTTATTAAAGAAACCATACCACCGAGACGTAATCTTTTACCGGGTGATGGTTATTCCGGTAAAACATTTACCGAAGGAAAAGCTGTATTAATTTCCGATTTAAGAAGATTCCCTGAATACCTGGATGATATGGAATCTACTATGTGTGTAATTTGTGTCCCGATTATTCATAAAGAAGAAAAACTCGGTGTTATATCAGTTGAAAGTGATACTGCCTTTTTTTATAGAGAGGATGATCTGGAAATATTGGAAGCATTAGGTTCTCAATTAGCCCTGGCTTTAACAGGTGTCAGGCTAATTGAGGGCCTTATGACTGCAAGAGCCCGTGAAGCAGCCATCTTAAGTCAATTGGAATGGGATTTGCGTATGGGTCGTAATGTTCAAAGCCAAATTATTCAGCATGAAATTCTTCCCTGGAATGGAATCCACTTTCATACTTACTATGAGCCTATGGTAGAAGTAAGTGGAGACTACTTTGCTGTAGTGCGAAAGGGAAATACTTTAACAGCTATCATGGTAGACGTTTCCGGACATGGCATTCCGGCTGCCCTGGTAACAATGGCGATTCATTATAAATTTCATCGTTGCGTAGAACAGGGGCTGGGTTTGTCAGAAATTATGGAAGAGATGGGAGAATCTCTGAAACCCCAGTTACCGGAATCAACTTACTTTACTGCGTTTTTATTGAGAATTTATAGTGATTATACTTTTTCTTATATCAATGGTGGACACCAACCGGCTGTTTGCATTCGTAAAGATAATAAACATGAATTCCTCGATTCCAAAGGAATGCCTCTGGGTATTTTGGATGCAAAGAGAGATGATTATGAAGAAAAATATGGAACTCTCTATCCAGGTGATATCATTTTACTCTTTACCGATGGTTTCGTAGAGCAGAAAAACTCTCAAAAAGAAGAATATGGTCAGGATCGTTTTCTTCAGATTTTAAGTTCTGCAAAGAAAATCGCTGAAGAAAATCGTGATTCCATAAATGAATTTATGATAAAAAGCCTCTTAGCTGATTGGTCTGATTTTAAAGAAAATGCAAAAAAAGGAGACGATCTGACTATTCTTTCTTTGCAAGCCAGTCCGAGGATTGAAGATGCAATGCCTCTGATTCGCATGGCCAAAGAAGCACATCGTGCAAGAAATGAAGCAGATTCTTACCATCTTGCCGTTCAGGCCTATAAACTGGATTGTTCATTAAAAGACAATTTGCTTTTCTTAGGAAAAATGTGCTATAATGCCGGAAGATTCATGGAGAGCAGCAAATACATAGAAGAGTATATAAAAACCAGCGGAGAGGATACTGCCCTGATCCATTATCTGTACGGAAAAACTCTTTTTCGTTCGGAAAGAATCTCGGAAACTAAAAGAGCCTTGAAGAAATCTTTGTCCTGTGATCCTTCTTTCGCAAAGGCCAGTTTGCTTTTAGCCAGATGTTATTTGATAGAAAACTCAATTCCCAAGGCAATAAAAACTTTGCAACAGGGGATAAAAAGTAGTCCCGGTAATGATCCTTTAAAAACAGTTTTAGAGCGCTTACAGGTTTTAAAAGAAAAGGAAGCAGTGCTTCAGAGTTAAAATAGTATATTAGAATATTTAATATATAGAATATTAAAAGGAATTTGTAATTCATAATTAGGAGAGAAAATATGTTGAAAAAGATATTCATAGTGGCACTACTGTTTAGTGTGTCTGGCCTTGCGTATGCCCAGGATACTACCAAAACTCCGACAGAAAACAAGACGGAGATTGTAGACACAAATGGGGCGCTTAAAAAGTTACAGGAAGATGTAAAGAGTCTCGAAAGTGCAAAAAGCCTGAGAGAAGAAACGGATTGGCTATGGACCTGTGTTGCAGCGTTTCTTGTGTTTTTCATGCAGGCCGGTTTTTCCCTTGTTGAAGCTGGATTCACGAGAGAGAAAAATACTGTGAATATCCTCATGAAAAACTTGACGGACTTTACCATAGGGTCGATATTTTTCTGGTTGATAGGATTTTCCATTATGTTCGGTCCTCAGATTATTAAAGGTCTCGGGCTGGGTAGTTTTTCTATAGCAGATAGTCTTATCAATGATGCTTCGGGGAAACCTCTTGCAGGAAAATATACCTTCTTCATCTTCCAGTTAGTATTCGCCGGAACCGCAGCAACTATTGTTTCCGGTGCGGTAGCGGAAAGGATGAAGTTCCCGGCTTATATAGTTTTCTCCCTGATTATTACTGCCCTTGTTTATCCTGTATTTGGAAGTTTTGCCTGGGCCGGTCTATTCGGTCTGAGTAAGGGTTTTCTGGAAAACATGGGTTTTATTGACTTTGCCGGTTCTACTGTCGTTCACTCTATAGGAGCCTGGGCGGGACTTGCCGGGGCAATCGTTCTCGGACCGAGGATTGGTAAATACCAACCGGGTGGAGTGGTTCAACCTATCCTGGGTCATAACATGACTCTTGCTACACTGGGTGTATTCATCCTCTGGCTGGGCTGGTTTGGTTTTAACCCCGGAAGTACAACTTCTGTGGCTGGAGGAAGTTTTGCCATCGTAGCTGTCACAACCAACGCAGCAGCCGCCGCCGGTCTTGCCGGAGCGATGATTGTATCCTGGTTTATGTTCAAAAAACCGGATATTAGTATGAGCTTAAACGGTGCTCTTGCCGGTCTCGTTGCGATTACTGCCGGTTGTTATAACGTAAGTATTACCGGAGCTTTAATGATAGGTTTTATTGCGGGTATGCTTGTAGTATTCAGTGTTATCTTCTTCGATAAACTGAAGATTGACGACCCGGTTGGTGCTATATCTGTTCACGGTATCTGTGGTGCCTGGGGAACCTTAGCAGTGGGCCTTTTTGCCAACAAAAACTTTGGTGGAGGACCGGATGGACTGTTTAATGGTGGAGGTTTTAAACTTCTTGGAACTCAGTTGGTAGGTATCATAGTAGCTTTTGGATGGTCTTTCCTTATGAGCCTTGTTGTCTTCTTTATCCTGAAAAAAACTATGGGTTTAAGAGTCAGCGAAGAAGAAGAAATTGCAGGTCTCGATGTTTTAGAACATGGAAACGAAGCCTACCCGGTGTCAAAATAAGTAAGAAAAAACCACAAGATAATAAGAGAGAATCAAATGAGAGAAAGCTGGAAGAAATATCTTCCAGCTTTTTTCTATTGACTTCCGGGAGTCTCCAGCAAAGCTTTAATTCACGATTGATAGAAGAGATAAATGGTTTGATGATAGAGGAACACTGGAACAAAATATTCAAAAACACAATTCATGAAAAACTCGGCTGGTACGAAGGCGATTATACACAAACCTTCCAATTTTTGGAATTAACAGAACCCTTAAAGGAAAAAACGGTTTTTATTCCGGGTGCTGGCACTACGGAGCTTGCCGATTTACTACAGGGAAAGGTCAAAAAGCTTATTCTCAATGACCTCAGTTCTGAAGCTCTATTGATAACAAAGCAACGTTTAAGAAATACGAAATCACTAATAGAATACCTTCAGGGGGATATTTCCGGGGAACTACTAATCGAAAAACAATCTATTGATGTATGGATAGACAGGGCTGTTCTTCATTTTTTAAATGCAGAAGATGCCATCAAAGGTTATTTTTCAAATGTAGTACGAAATTTAAAAGTTAATGGATACATTCTTCTGGCTGAGTTTTCTAAAGATGGTGCTCCGAAATGTGCCGGTCTGGATCTGCATCGATACTCATTAGAAGAACTACAAATGCGATTAGGTGATAATTTTAAATTAATCAAACAGGATAATTTTACCTATATAAATCCATCCGGAGGGGAACGTCCCTATATTTACGCTCTGTTTCAGCGAATACAATAAGTTTTTTTATTAATAAAACTCAATAAGACTCCAATTAAGGGTATATAATTTTTTTACTCTTGATAAACTATGTTAAATCACAGATTCTTTATTGGGGTCTCTTTATGGATGCTCGGAACTATTTTCTTAAAAAGAAAAATCACAGATTAAAATTAACCCTTGTTGTAATTTTATTCTGGACTGTTGCTGTAATTTTTTCTGCTTTATGGAATATATTTCAAACTAAAAGGCATATTATTACCTTAGCCGACACCGAAGCAAAAGCAAATTTACAGAAAGATATAGCTTTTCGGAAATGGGCAACCGAACACGGAGGGGTTTATGTGCCTGTCACCGAAAAAGTGAGACCCAATCCTTATCTAAACCATATCCCGGAAAGAGATATTCTCACCCCGAGTGGTAAAATGCTTACCCTGCATAATCCCGCCACCATGATTAGAGAATTGAATCGAACCCAGGAAGAACTTTTCGGA
This sequence comes from Leptospiraceae bacterium, assembly GCA_024233835.1. Classification (NCBI taxonomy): domain Bacteria; kingdom Pseudomonadati; phylum Spirochaetota; class Leptospiria; order Leptospirales; family Leptospiraceae; species Leptospiraceae bacterium. The sequence goes on along the minus strand of JACKPC010000003.1, from coordinate 156,519 downwards.
GCGCTTTCTCGAATCACGGCTTTGCAAGTTTTAAACCCAATCAACATGCCTGACGAATGGGAGAAAAAAGCACTACTCATCATTCAAAAAAATAAAGAAGATTATACTGAAATTACAGAGATAGAGGGAAAACCCTACCTTCGAAAGATGCAACCAATGATAATGGAAGAAGGGTGCTTAAAGTGTCATGCCTGGACAAAAATCCCTGTGGGGGGAATTCGAGGTGGAACCGATTTTTCAGTAGCTTTGGAACCTTATTTTAAGATTTATCATCAATCCAGACTGGAACTTTTCTTATCCCATCTTAGTATATGGATATTAGGAATAGGTATTATTTATATTTTTGGCAAACGTCAGGTAGTAATAGAAACCGAGCTTTTAAAAACGGAAGAAGAAGTTCAAAAACTTTTAACCGCAATAGAGCAAAGTCCAACGACTATAGTGATTACGGATACAGATGGAAACATACAATACGCAAATCCACACTTTTCTCTTTTAACCGGCTATTCTGCAAAAGAAGTCAAAGGCTTAAATCCACGAATCTTAAATTCCGGCTTCACTCCTCGTTCTGTTTATAAAGACTTATGGAACTCTTTAAGTAATGGTAGAACATGGTCGGGAGAATTTATCAATCGCAAAAAAAATGGAGAGATATTTTATGAACAAGCGTATATTGCTCCTGTACGAGATTTTAATGGAACAATTATTAACTATGTTGCAGTTAAATTAGATATTTCAGAAAGAAGAAATTTGGAATTAAACTTAATTCAATCCAGAGAAGAAGCCATTCATGCGAATCAGGTAAAATCGAACTTTTTAGCCATGATCACTCATGAAATTAGAACACCCATACATGCGATGATGGGGTTTACGGATGTGCTTTTCGCCAATCATCCAAAGCCTGAACAATTGATTCCATTACAAAATATGCGGGAGAGCGGGAAACATTTATTAGATATTATTGATAGTATTTTAAGCATAGCAGATTTAGAAAATCAGAAACTATCCCTGAATGAAAGCGAGTTTTCTATTTCTGAACTATTAGATGAGTTAAAATCAGAATATCATTCTCGAATTATAGCAAAAGGACTTGAGTTTAAATATTCTATTCAAACAAATACAGGAGAATGGGTTGTATCAGATAGAGTAAAAATTCAAAAAATATTAAAGAACTTGATAAGCAATGCAATCAAGTTTACTGAGAGCGGAAAAATAATTCTGGAAGTTCAATCCACAGAATTATTAGAGAATCAAGCAAATTGGACATTAAGTGTTATAGATTCAGGAAAAGGAATCCCACAGAATCATGTGGATTCTATCTTTGATTTGTTTACACAGGAAGACAGCTCCATCAGTCGTAAATATGGTGGACTCGGACTCGGTTTAGTTATTTGCAAAAAATATGCAGACTTATTAGGTGGGGACATTCTTGTTGAAAGTAAAGAGAAGCAGGGTTCTAAATTTAGTCTCAACTTTTCTTGTAAAACATTTAATAAAGATTTAAACTCAATATCTACAAATCCTTTAGCCTGGGAGAAAATTAAAACTTTAATTGTCGAAGACGATATTTTAAACACCTTGATTCTTGAAAATTTTCTTCAAGAAATCGGCTTTGAACGAATAGATACAGCTGAAGATGGAGCTATAGGCTGGGAAAAAATTCAAACTGAAGACTACGATTTAGTCATTACAGATTTACACATGCCAAATTTAGATGGCTATCAATTAGCTAAGAAGATTTTTCAGAGAGATTCAAAATGTCCCAAAGTAATTGCTGCCAGTGCAGATGCTTACGAAGAAACTCGAAAAAAATGTTTTGACATGGGTATGTTAGCTTTCATCCCCAAACCATTTTCCTTGAAGCAGATAAAAAATGTTATAGAGAAAGTTTTATAAGGATTTATCAAAATTTTAAAATGAAATCTCTTTTAGCTGATCTGTATTTCTTTTTACGACAAATTCCCCGTATTCTTTTTATTTTATTTATTTCCTACTTCATACATAAATACACTATCTTTGACCGACTCAGTATAGATGTTCTTCTGGCGATTTTTATTATGGTAGTATATCGTATAATACTAAAATATACATTTTTATTTCAGTATACAAAAGGGCTTCAGGTATCCTCAGAGGAACAATTCATGGCTGCCATTGAACATTTTTACAAAAGCTACCTTTTTTTCCGCAAATATCACTTTCTGGATCGCTTTCGTGCCGTGTTCCTTTTAAATGTCAGTTCTTATAGCTATGCAGAGATGAGTCTTTGTAATCTCGGATATTGTTACGCAAAGTTAAATCAATATCAGGAGGCTGACAATCACTACAAGACCTGTCTTGAAATCAATCCTAATAATAAATTGGCTTCGACCGGTTTAAGCCTTTTGCACTTAGAAAAGAAATTTAAAACCAAACCTTGAATGATTCAGAAGGAAGCTCAGGGCAATTTAGACAGTTCCGATGATTTATATTTCTTGACTTTGCTTCCCTTTTATCATTTATCTTCTTTTATGTCAGTTTCCGGAGATTCAAGTAAACCCATTATTGTAGCTATTGTTGCTAATTTTGTTATTGCCATTGCCAAAACGGTAGGTTTTTTTTTCAGCGGCTCTTCTGCTCTTCTTTCTGAGTCCATTCACTCCTTTGCCGATGTTATGAACCAGGCTCTTCTGTATATCGGGATTCGCAGGGGAGGAAAAGAAGAAACATCCGTGTTTCATTATGGATACTCCCAGGAGCGTTTTTTTTGGAACCTCGTTTCAGCGATGGGAATTTTTGTTCTGGGTTGCGGAGTTACCGTTTACCATGGCTTTCACGATTTATTTAGTGATAGGCAATATAAAGAAGAAGGCAATGTTCAGCTTATTATTGAAATTATCCTCTTTATTTCTCTTTTAGTGGAATCCTATTCTTTTTCTGTCGCCATTAAGGAAATAAAGTCACAGGCTGTAGAGAGGAAAAAAAAGTTCTTTGCTTATCTTAAAGAATCTCTCGATCCTTCGGTAAGTGCTGTTTTTTGGGAAGATATGGCGGCTATTACCGGAATTTTCCTGGCTCTTATTGGGATTATTATGACTTCTCTTACAGGGGATAAAACCTTTGATGCTGTGGCCAGTATCATAATCGGCCTTTTAATGGGACTTATTGCTTTTCACCTTGCTGTAGAGAATAAGAAATTTCTTATTGATAAAGCCATTCCCGAATATGAAATGGAAAAAATTTATAATATTTTGAAAGAAGAAAAACTCATTAAAAGCCTGAAAGACGTCAAAACTTTAGTATTTGGGCCGGATCGTTTGAAGTTTTCGGCTCATTTAGAGCTGAATATGGAAGAACTTTCAAATAGGGTGAGAGAAAAGTGCAAGAATGAAAAACCTGAGCTTTACCATTCGCTTATCGAAGCAAATACAACAGAATTAAACGAGTATAATCAACTTTTTAACAGGGTCATACAGGAGGAATATAAACGGATAGAAGACAGGCTACGTTCAGGCTTTCCGAGTTTAAAACATATAGAGCTAAACAGGTAAAGATCCATATATCAAAAGATATATAGAGAATTCACAAAAAAGGAATCGGGCTTGCAATTCTCGCAGTGAGTAGATAGAATAGGGTTTAAGAGAAAATTAAATAGCCTGAGGTTCTGAAAAATACATTTGAAAATGCCGATAGTACTATATAATAAAAGAGGTTTCTAATGAACTATTCAAAAATTGTAGCTATTTTGATCTTCGCCCTTCTTTTCTCTCCTTCCCTTTTTTCGAAGGGAGAGAGTCGGTTTCGTCTACACGAAAAGGGTACCATACGTGGAACTGAAATTAACCCTGTTACGAAAGGGGTAGAGGATTTGGTCCATCGCCTGAATATTGCCTGGGCCGGCATCATGAGCAAGAAACAAAATATTGATAACTTTTCAGGTCTCATGACTGACATAGATGATTTGACCCGTTACAGGGAATTGGAACAGGCTTTTAAGCTAGATGAAATTACCTATAAAACCTTACTTAAAGATCTTTCAGTAAAACTGAAAAATACATTTAGTAAAGTCGATGATAAAGATATATTTGAAAGACTCAAGCATCTTAAGAAATATGAAACAAAAGATAACTTTATTTTCATGAGCAAAATTTCTGAATGGCAGAAAGATTATGAAGAAAGAGAAGTTAAGAAAAAAGAAATTGTTTCAGAACCGAATGAAAAAATTAAAGACGATAGCAATCCAAATACCAAAGGTTCCGGTCCGGGACCGGACTAATAAACCGGGCCCTTCGGGGCCTTTTTTTGTATATTTTAAATATGTAATATTCTATTTTATTCTTATTTTTAGTTCCTGCTCTACTCTTACCGGACTTTCAAATACAAACAATCCGGTTTACTGTGGGACCCGTTCCGTTGTTAAATCCAAACCAAATACAATGACTTATAAAGCTTTTCTATATCTGGATTTACCTTTTAGTTTTATACTGGATACTTTCTTCCTGCCTGTAACGATTCCCTGGTATTATCTAAATAGGGACCCTAATCAGTATTTCTTTGATGCAATTGAAGAGGGAAACTTTAGATTGGTAAAAAAAAGCCTGGAGAAAGGTCTCAGTCCGGAAGTTCGTAATGAAAAAAATTGGCCTTCCCTATTACTGGCTGCAAAACATGGTAATATTCCTATAACAAACTTGTTACTTCAAGAAGGAGCAGCAATAAATACCCGATCTATGTTTGGGGAAACTGCAATTCGCATTGCAGTAGAATACGGAAAGTATGAAATTATAAAATTTTTAATTCAACATAAAGCAAATGTAAATATTCAGGATAATTCTTATACATCTCCTTTGTATAGAGCGGTCGAACTTCAGAATGAAAAAATTGCACTTTTTCTTTTGCAAAATGGAGCAAATTATAAAGGAAGGCAGGGATATCATGGTTCTATTTTAATGATAGCTTCTATGAATGGGTTAAATACTGTAATTGAACATGTTTTGAAACAAGGAGAGGACATTAATTCAAGAAATATCTATAAAGATACTCCTCTATTACTTGCCAGTATCGGAAATGCTAACATGAAAACCCTGGAATTATTATTAAAGAAAGGTGCCCTTCCTGATGAGCGGGGACAATATGGTGGTTCTGCACTGATGACTCTTTCAAGGAGAGGTTTGGAAAGGCAGGTAAAGCTTCTTTTAGCTTATAAAGCAGATCCGAATATACAGGATTATCAGGGAAATACTGCATTAATGCAGGCTGCTAAAAACGGCCATATCGAGGTGACTCGTATCTTACTTCAGCATAAGGCAAATGTGAAATTGCAAAACCAGGACGGAAAGACTGCAATGGATTACGCCACCGAGAACCAGCAGTTGGAAATTATGAACCTTTTGAAAGAAATTTCATTTGAAATATAAGGAAATAATTTGAAAACCGACAGTTCCGGATGGTTCAGTAATGGCTTCCCCTTAGCTTTCGTAGATAAATTTATTTTAAGAAGCTGTAAAAAATAATGGAAAAAAAAAGCCCGCGCTGCTTATATTAAGTATGCCTATGGGAAAAATTATAGCTCGAATCCAGCACTTCTTTGTGCATAGGCCATGGCTTATTTTTAGCTGTATAATACTTTTATTTTCTTGCAACTCTTATCCTCCTCTTGCACAGGAATTGAATTCTCAGCTTGAATTAAAAGTAGAATATGTCTTACTGAAAAAGGAGGACAAACAACTAAGTATACCGAATTCCGGCTGGAAAATATTAGAAAAAGATAAAGCTTCTTTTGGCTTCACAGATAAAAAACTCTGGTTACGCTATACCTTAAAAAATAAAAGTGAAAAAGATAATGTATTCATTCTTCATCTGGCTTATCCTCCTCTTGATTTAATTAGATTTATGCTATATTCAAATTCTCTATTGGAGCAGGAGCGCACAACAGGGCGAAGTTTTCCGTTCTCTTCGAGGGAAATTTATCATAAAGAATATCTGTTTCGTATTCCCTTAAAAGCTGGAGAGGAAAAATTTGCCTATTTAAATATCATAACAGAAAGTGTGCTGGTGTTTCCTTATTATATTTATCCTGAAAAAAAACTTTCAGAAGCAATCTTTCGACATGAAATGTTTTCCAGCTTTTTCTTCGGAATGCTGTTTATTATGGTTTTCTATAATCTTTTTTTGTATATTTACATTCGTGAGACAGGGCTTTTGTACTATGTAGTTTATCTAATTTTCTTTATAATATATTTACTTATCTGGAGTGGAATGGCCTACCAGTATGTATGGCCGAATTCTCCGGATGTAAATAAATTTTCACTTTTAGTTTTTAGGCTATTGGTGATGATATTTGCAGCTTTTTTTGCCAGTAACTTTTTGCGAATCAAGCTTTATTCTTCTTTGTTTTATAACATTTCTTATTTGCTTATATTTTCCTGCCTCTGCCTTATACCTGTTACTTTTCTTTTACCTTACAATGTAGACTTATTATTGATAGATATCCTTACCCTCCTTCTTGCTATTTATATTATATCTATCAGTATCCTGGCCTTACGAAAACGGTTTTATCCGACTTACTATTTTATTCTCGCCTGGTTCTCTCTTATAATTTTTGTTAGTCTGGTTTTATTTAGAAACTTTGGGTTTATCTCTTATTCCTTTGACTCTTTAGTTTTGGTTCAGGCTGGTGCGGCTATAGAAGTATTATTTTTATCTTTCGGTATCGGATATAAGATAAATCAGGATAAAGAGAAAGATAGAAAAATAATCGAGGAATCCGAAAATCGTCTTTCTTCACTTATTAACAATACAAGAGATCATATATATTCTATTAATACTTCTTTTTTAATTACAGCCTTTAATAAGGGATTTGCTGAAGATATACAGGAAAGGTTGAATCTTAGTATTCAACTAGGAGATGATGTTCGTGAATATCTTCATAAACCGGTTAAGGAACAGCTAATGTTAAACCTTGAAAAGGCCATGCAAGGAAATCCTCATAAAGATAATTATAAAATAGTGAAAGCCCAGGAGTTTAACGAATATGAAATTTCTTATTACCCGATACTTGAGCAGGATGGAAAGGTAGCAGGGGTATCTGTATTCAATCGAAATATATCAGATAGAAGACATGCCAGGGAATTGATAGTTATGCTGTCACGTTTTCCTGAAGAAGATCCGGATCCTGTACTTCGTTTAAGTTCTAATGCAGATATCCTTTATACAAATCAACCGGGTCTTGAAATTATGAAGGAGATTAATTCCAATGATGAGCATGAGATAATCATTAGAACCCGGCAGATTGTTAACTCAGATAAGGTTGAAGTGTTTGATATAAAAATCGGTGAAAAATGTTATAGTATAACTCTTCGTGCTGTAAAAGATACGGATTATGTAAATGTTTATGGAAAAGATATTACAGATAAAATTCAGGCAAAAGAAGAACTGGTAAATTTAAATAATTCCTTAGAAGATAGGGTAAAGCAGAGGACCCTTGAATTAGAAAAAGAAATACAGGAAAGAAGAAAGGCTGAAGAATTACTTCGAGAAAGCGAGATGAAATACCGAGAACTTGTAGAAAGTGCAAACAGTATTATTATCCGTTGGAATTATAGGGGAGAAATCATTTTTTATAATGATTTTGCAGAAAAGAAGTTTGGTTATAGACCAGAAGAAATACTCGGTAGAAATATTTTAGAAACGATTGTTCCGGAAGAAGAAGAGGGTGGAAGAAATCTAAGAAGTGTAATGTTTGATATAATTGAAAACCCGGATAAATATATCTGGCATATAAATGAAAATGTAAAAAAGAATGGTAAGAAAATGTGGGTAGCCTGGGCTAATCGTGCTATCTATGATAAATATGGAAAGGTTCGTGAGATCCTTTCTATAGGGAATGATATTAGCAGACAAAAGTATGCTGAGGAGCAATTAAAACTGTCAAAAAAAGAAGCCGAAGACAAAGCCAAAAAACTTTCAAAGATGTACTCGAGGATCCAATCGGAATTGGAATTAGCGAGGAAGATACAAACAAAGATTCTTCCATCTGTAGATACATTTCATTCAGATAAATTAGAATATTATTATGAATATCAACCTCTGGAGGAAGTTGGGGGTGACTTTTTTGATATAGATGAAATTGCTGATGGTATTTTTCGGGTGATGATTACTGATGCAACAGGACATGGAATACAGGCGGGACTTATCACTATGGCCATAAAGAGTGAATATGAAGAACTAAAATGGAAAGTGGCGGATCCGGCTACTGTATTGGAAGAGTTGGGTTATCGTTTTACATATAAATTTTCAGCATTGAATATTATTTTACCCTGCATAGTTATTGATATCAATTCAATACAGGATACCATCACCTATGCCTCTGCCGGTTATCCAAGACAAATTCTTCTTCAAAATGGAAACCCTCTATGGTTGGAACGTACAGAACCGATTATCGGGCTCAATCGTAATCGAATGCTTGTAAAGAAAAAAGAGAGTCGAACCTATAAATATAGACCCGGAGATATACTCTTTCTTTTTTCAGATGGTCTAACAGAAACACGGAATCCTGAAAAAAAGATTTTTGGAGATGAGAGACTATTAGATATGATTCATCATTTAAAGGAAAATTCTATAAAAGATTCTATCAATTATATTTTTTCCGGGATAGAGGAATTTCGCAAAGAAGAACCTCTTAGGGACGATATAACGATTCTTGGAATTCATAGATTATAAGTTTGGAGTTGGAAATGAAAGCTTTTACCTTTTTTGTTTTATTTATTATTTTGGGTCTGAGTATTCAGGATTCAATATATTCGATGTGTACCATGTTTATTCGCCCTATTCAGATTCCTAAAGTTACCTATCTTGCACCGGGTTTAAGTAAAGGAGATAAGGGTCTTTACAATGAAGTAACAAGGGTTGTTTTGGCTCGAGATGGAAAACGAAGTGTTATGGGAATCAGTAGTGACTACAGGGGGAATTTTAAAGAATTTTCTATGCTGGTTCCGGTACCCAGCCTGATTAAGAAAAACCAGATACATGTTGGAGAAAACCAGTTTTTTGATAGGTTACATGGTTTTACCTCTCCGTTATTTGAAGTTAAACAGGATCTATCTCCCTGTTTAAGAATGCAACCATCCTTACGAAAAGCAAATGGACATGCGGAGTCTGTTGCTCCTTTCGGAGCGGACCTGAAGCCAATAAAGAACAATTATTCGGTTAAAGTCGAAGCCTCCTATTCTATAGGAGAGTATGATATACAGATTTTATCTTCTCAGGACTCAAAAGCACTTGTAAGCTGGTTAAAGCATAATGGGTACTACGTCCCGAAGCTAATGGAGAACACCCTGGAACCCTATATAAAACAAAATATGAAATTCTTCGTAGCGAAAGTGAACCTGCAAAACCAGCTTTCTTCCGGTTTAAACTATCTCAGACCTCTGCTATTTGCTTATGAATCCGAGAAATTTATCTTGCCGATACGGCCGGGGATGGTAAACGCGAAAGGAGAGCAGGAACTATATGCTTATATTTTAAATCCTACAGGGAGAGTTGAAACATCGAATTATAGGAATGTAGAGATACCCACAGGTAAAGATTTACCGGAACATATTGCTTCTGAGTTAGATACTTTCTATAGGGAGATGTTTCTGCATCTCGTAAAAAAAGAGGATAAAAAGGTGGTCTTTACGGAATTTGCAGGAAAAGCAAATGTATGCTCCAGAACTTTTTGTCCCCAATTACCCCTAAAGAAGGAAGAGCTTTTGAACTTAGGAGCTTTCTGGTTAAGCGATGTTCCTGATTTTGGAATTCAACCGGAGGTTTATGTAACCAGACTGCACATTCGATATAATTCCCAAACTTTTCCTGAAGATATTTCTTTTATAGAAACTAATGATAAAAAAGAATTTTCTATTCGGTATAAGATTCGGAAGGCCTGGAAGGGTTCAGAAAATAGCTGTTCAGTTGCCGGGGCTTATTTTAAAAACTTGAAAATCCATCAGGAGAAAAGCTTGAAAAACCTTATAATTTTAACCGGAAGAAACGAAAATGAAGAAAGAAAGAAAATGGGGCTAAATTATAGGTCAAACAAAACAGATTGGTGGAAGACGATTTGGAATTAGACTGCACGGCGAATGCAGTTTAATCTTATGAAGGATAGGAAATTATGAAAGTATTTTTAACCGGTGGTAGTGGTTTTATTGGTTCTTTTGTTTTGAAATACCTCTTAGAAGAGTCTCATCAGGTATTTGCTCTCAGTCGAAGCGGGAAACTTCATCCTTCTACAGACCTCAAATCTCCTTTTTTAGAAGTTATAAAGGGAGATTTGCTTCAAAAAGAAAGCTATGAAAACGCTCTGTCCTCCTGTGATGCAGTGATTCATATCGCAGGAAAAATCAGTACGGCAATGAAAGATGCAGAAATGCTTGAAAACGCCAATGTGGTTTCGACTAAGAATCTCTGGCAGTCCTGCGAGCAATATAAGATAAAAAAAATCGTGTATCTGGCTTCAATTTTTGCGCATGGTTGGGCGGAGAATCAAGTTCCGATAGAGGAAAATGCAATTTACGATGACAGGATCTACGAACTACCAATGCCGTATTTTAAGGCCAAAAGAAGAGCAGAATTATTGAGTTGGGAATATGTTGGAAAACATCAGCTCCCCATAATCTTTGCATATCCCGGTTACTGCATAGGTCCTGAGGATTATTATTTATCTTCGATGCGGGTTGTAAAACAGTTTTTGAAGAACGAGATTCCTGCCTACGTTAATGGGGGGATGAGTTTTATTGATGTAAGAGATGCGGCCAGGGGACTTGTTGCCTGTCTCAATAAAGGTGTGGTTGGAGAGAAATATCTTTTGTCGAATTTTAATCTTTCCTGGAAAGAGTTTTTTGAGCTACTTTCGGAAGTGACGAGAAAGCCGGCTCCCCTGTTTATCCTGCCTCCGGGGCTGGCCTCGTTTACAGCGAAGCTTTTAGAATCTATTTGGGAAGATAGTCCTATAAGCGAAGGCGACATTGCCCTTCTTTCTCATCACTGGTATTACGATTCTTCTAAAGCAAGAAGGGAACTGGGACTACAAAAGCGTCCTTTAGAAGAAAGCCTAAGAGAAGGGATCGATTGGATGAAAGCTAATAGACTTTTAGATTGAGGATTAAATTTATGGAAAAAGATTCCTTTTCTATATTGCAACAGAATTTGGCTGAATGGTTAGATGAGAACAGGTTCAGCTTTAAAGAGTATATTTCAAAGAGTAAGAAAGGCAATAATTTTCTGCTCTTTGATTCGAATTATAACTTCTCTGTGCAATTTATCTATGATAAAAAGCCAAAAAATAAAACTTTGCTTTATGAGTTTCCTGCAATGGACTTGATTCGTTATACTTATAATGTTAATGCCTCAGAAAGTTTTGAAGTAGATGGATATATCTGGCAGGAAGTATGTGTTCATATAGAAGAAAAAATCCTCGAAGCTTTCGAGGATTTCTGTTCTTAGAGCTTATCTGAAAAATTTTACTCAGAGTTCAGCATATTTTTTAAATGTATTGAGAATCGATTGCCAGCCATTTTTCTGCATTTCTACCGGATTCTGGGATTCTGCTTCAAAGATTTCGATTATCTTGGTTTCCTTGCCTGATTCTATAAAAATAACTTCCACATTTCTACCGTCATCTATTGCAAAAGAGATAAAAGACTGAGGGATTACTTTGAGATAGACTCCGGAAAAATCAAAACCCGCGCTTCCATCCCTGGCTTCCATACGAGAAACAAATTTTCCTCCATTTCGTAGATCCACGCTTGCGGATGGAGTGTGCCAATCCTCTGAAGCCTGATTCCATTTACAGATGTGTTCGGGTTTTGTCCAATATTCCCAGACTTTTTTTACTTCGCATTGAACCGTAACTTCTATCATAACTTTAGGAACAGCTCTGCAATTAAACATCCAATGTACGCCAAATTTATCTATGCAGCTTCCGTAGTAGGCTCCCCAGAACATGTCCTGGAGTTCCATGCTTATTTTACCACCCTGAGATAATTTATCGAAGAGTTCTCTGGTTTCTTCTTTTGTATCAGGTTCAAGACTGATATGGACATTATTTCCTTTTTCTATTTGAAAGCCCATTGATTTTGGTGCATCGGTTCCCATTAATAAATACCCTCCCAGTATGGGTAAGGAAACATGCATAATAAGATCCTTATCTTCTTCCGGCAGTTGCGGACTATCTTCTGTCGGGGGGATGTCTTTGAAACGAGCAAATCCTCCTCCTATGAAGTTACTATTAAATACAGTTTTGTAGAAGTTAAAGGCTTCTTCCGTGTTACGCTCGAAATTTAAATAAACACTGACCTTAGCCATATTATATCCTTTTATAAAAATAGATTTGTATATTCTATTATACTAATTAATTATTCGCCTATCTGTTTTTTAATTTCAAATAGATATTTTTTAACATAATGTATCCATCCATATTTGCCATATAAAAGCAGGGGATTAATACTAAAGAAATCTGGGTGGAAAGTAAGAGACCCCAGGCGATTGCTATAACCATGGGTTCGATGAAAGGATCGGAACCACCAATACCATAAGCTGTGGGTAAGAGACCGGTTACAGTTGTTGTCATTGTAATGACTATGGGTCTTAGTCTACGTATCGAGCCGGTAACAATGTCGGGAATTAACTCTTCAGAGCGAGGGAGCTTGTCACCTCTCGATTTATCTACTACCAATTTATTAATAAACTCTACCATCATGAGAGAATTGTTAACAACGATACCGCTTAAACCAACTACCCCGATAAGTCCCATAAAAGAGAAGGGTCTACCATGAAAGTAAAAAGCCCAGATAACACCAATAATCCCAAAAGGAATTGCGAATAAAACAATCATCGGTTGTGTTAAAGAATCGAATAATAAGATTAATACCATGTATATGGCTGTGATTCCTCCTAAGAAAGCAAGTAGTAGAGAACCTACCGATTCCTCCGTTTTCTCTGCTTCACCACCATAGGAAAAGCTAATATTAGGATATTGTCTTAAGTCTTTGGAATACTTACGAATAATAGTATCAATTACTTTTTTAGGTTGAACCGTGATTTTTGCCTGGGCTGAAATAGTAGTAGTCACATCTCCATCGGTATGGTGAATCGCAGTTTCCGCGCGAATTTTGGAAAGGTTGGCGAAAGCTTTTAAGGGAATTAAGCGACCCTGCATGTTACGAATATCAAGGTTTAATACGTTATGAATGTCTTTTCGATTCTCTTCCGGAAATCGAACATTAATGTTGATTTCTTCATTATTTTTAACAATCGAAGTTGCGTTGATTCCATCAAAAGCAATTCGTAGAGTACTGGCTACATCTTGCACGGTTAATCCGGTTTGGGCGAGGGTTTCATAGTCTATGTTTAACTTATATTCTTCTCGACCTAATTTTGAATTTGTGCTCACATCATAAACTCCTTCTGTGTTTTCCAGATCTTTTACGATTTTATCAACAAAGAGTTTTCTTTCTTCATCGTTATCTGCGTGGACATGAATTTCAATGGGTTTTCCGGCAGGCGGACCTAATTTCCTCATTTCAAAACGAATGGATTTAGCACCTTTTATGTGAGCTTTTATATTGTTGCGAATTTCATCCATGATTTCTGTGGCAGTTCGTTTTCTTTGTGAAACCGGAACAAGTCTGATTTGTAGATAAGCAAGGTGTTCTTCTCCTCCTACCGGAGTAGAAAGATCATTGGCATCAGCTGTTCCGATTCTTGCTGTGTAATAACTTAATTCACCTTGCGGAATCTTTTGAATATAAGTTTCTATTTGGGAAATGACTTCTTCTGTTGCATTAAATGTGGCATCATCTTCAAGTTCTACGAAAATAAAAAAAGTAGAAGCACCATCCGGGGGAAAGAGGTTTAGGATAACCTTATTCTTAGCCCAATATAAGGAAAAAACCAGCAGAAAAATTGCTGTAAAAATAGCTATATATCGATGTTTTAATATAATGGGTAAAGTTTTTTTATAAGGAGCAGCGATGGCATCAAAAAATTTATCCTGCCAGGTAACATGTTTTTCTTCCTCACGGAGTTTTTCTTTATTTATTTCTTTTAGAGTATGACTCAGGTGATTTGGCAGGATAAAATAAGAATTGATTAAGGAACCTATAAGCGAAGCAATTACCACAACCGGAATTGGAACAATAAATTTTCCCATGATTCCCGACATGGCAAACATGGGGGCAAAAGATAACACGGTAGTTAATACCGATGCAAATACAGGCATTATCACTTCCAGGGTTCCATCAAGTATAGCCTGGAATTTGGGTTTCCCTTTTTTTAATTCATGTATGGCATTTTCTGAAATAACAATAGATTGGTCTACTATCATTCCGAGGGCAATTATCATAGCGGCAAGAGAAATAGAGTTAATTTCTACTTTTGCAAGTGGCATGATAATAAATGTAATTGCAAAGGATGCCGGGATGCTAATGGCAATGAGAAAAGAGGAAGTGAAATCTAAAAAGATAATTAGAATAGCAATCACCAGGAAAAAACCAATAATTGCGTTTGATATCACTACATCAATTCGATTACGAACCACGTAAGAAGAGTCATTGACCAGGGATAATTTAATGTTTGAGGGAAGAGTTTTTTCTTTCTCTTTTGTGTATTCATTAATTTTATCAACCAGTCGAATAATATCAGCATTGGAGGATTTTTTAATTACAAGAGAGATGCCTCTTTTTCCATCAAAGATGGTTCGCATTTTTTCGTCAGTAAAGCCTTCTTCTACTTTACCAATGTCTTTTACCCGAACTTTTCCCCCGGCTATTTCAGAACGAACGATTACATTTTTTACATCTTCGGTTGAATCGAATTGAGATAGGGTCAAAATGTTTCTCTGGGTTCTATAAGATTCGAGATTCCCACCGGTAGCCCTTACATTTCTTCTGTCAATGGCGTATAGCACATCATTTAAAGCGACGTAGAATTCTTTTAATTTTTCGGGAAACAGTTTGACTTTATATTGCATATCCCGGTAAGCATACTTGTCAATTTTTGCAACTCCCCTGATTCGCTTAATATCTTTCTCGATAATTTTCGCTATGTTCCTTAATTCTGAATAGCTTGCATCTCCTGAAATTCCAAGCACAATGATAGGAATTTCAGAGGCTTTTAAATCTCTGACTTCCGGTTTCTCGGTTACTTCTGTTGGAAGATCTGTTACGCGTCCTACAGCTCTACGTATTTCATCTCTTACTTCATTTTGATTTGGATAGTTTATATCAATTTCTACAATGACGGAAGAAACATTTTCAGCAGAAACCGACTTAAATCTGTCGATTCCGGGAATTCCTTTAAGCTCATTTTCAATTAAGCGGGTAACGTTTTGTTCAACATCTTTTGGAGAGGCACCGGGATACTTGGTGAGAATTACCATGGTGGCCATGTCTGCCTGGGGAAATTGATCTCGATTCATCTTTTGAATAATCGAATAGGCTAATAAGAAAAAAGAGCAGAGTAATATATTTACAAGAAGTGCACGCTTTTGAAAGAAAATAATTAAAGTTCTCATAAACAAAAATTCTTCCCTTGAAAGAAAAAGACAAGAAAAATTTTCTTTATCTATTCTTCAAAAAAAGAATTAGTTTGCGGTATATAGAAATTCAGCTCAATAAGCCCGCAATCCTGTAATTTTACATGAGTGGCTTGAAGAGGAGGTGATATAATTTTTCCTTCAAAAAGAGAAGCACCTTTTCCTAAGATAACGGGTGTTAGGGTAAGCATAAGTTCATTGAGTAAACCGGCCTCGTAGAATTGTGCGGCCAATCCTCCTCCACCGGCTATCCAGATATTCTTTCCTTCGGCTGCTTGCTTCATCTTATCATAAACAGGTCTTACATCGCCTTTCACGAAATGTATATTCGCATCAGGAAGTGGATCAAATTGCCTTGAGGTAAATACATAAGTCGGTTCCCGGTGTGGCCAATCTTTCGGATTATTCGGGTCCTGGTAAATATAGTTTTTAAGAATATACTCATAGGTAGATGAACCCATGGCTAAAGCTCCTACATTTTTTATGAACTCCGGGTAGGTGCTTTCCTTATCAGCATCGAACTGGAAAAGCCAATCAAGAGAATGGTTTTCATCAGCAATGTAACCGTCGAGACTGACCGCAGTATAATATTGAACCTTCATTCTATAAAGCCTGATAATTTTAGAAAATTCTTAAATAGTTGTTTGCCCACCCGTTCATATTCCTCATGAATCGATTGAAAGTGTTTTCGTAATTCTTCTGTGTTGAGACTTAAAAGGTCTGTATCTTCGTCTATCCAGACTTCAAACATTTCTTTTGTTAATTCAAAATGACATTGAATCCCATAAGCTCTTTCTCCGACTTTTGCTATCTGGTTCTGACAAAATTTACCTTTCGCTAATAGACTCATATCGGAACTGAGTTCTACCGTTTCTCCGTGTAAGTGAAATACATGAAAGCTGTGATTTAATCCTTCAAATAGCGGATCTTTTTTTCCTGTATCTGTAAGTTCTACTGTAAAAGGCTTACCTTCCGGATCCAGAAAGCCTATTTCTCTTACCGGGCTTTTTAGTATTTTCCCACCGGCTGCTTTTACAAGAGTTTGAAGTCCAAGACAAATTCCGAGATAAGGAATTTTATTTGCTATAACGTCTCGGATACGACTTAATTCTATTTTCATTTTTCCCGTATCATCATTGGCACTATCCGGTCCACCGAGAACCACAAGGGCTTTATAGTTTTCGACTACGGGAAAATCATTTCCCTGATCCAGATCAACCAGATGATAAAGTATCCCATATTCTTTTAGTATAACTTCCAAAAGCCCGGGGCCTTCCCGGCTTAGGTTTTTCACTATCAGTATTTCCGGCTTCATAAAAGCAAGACTTCTATCTAACCGAAAATTTGTCCAGTGATAGATGTCTATTTATGGAATAGAAACTTCCCTGTAAAGTTCCTCAATTTCCGGGAATTTTTCATAGTAGGCATGGCAGAAATACAAGCCTTCAGGCGGGAGAGTTTTACCGGCGAGAGTTCTATCTTTTTTTTTGATGACATCAACAATTGTCTGATTTCCCATTTTTCCGGAACAAATATCAAATAAGGTTCCGACAAGGATGCGAATCATATTATGCAAAAAGCTATTCCCCCGGATACGAATCAGGTAATAACCGGCATAAGGAGGAACTTCTTTTAACTCGATCTCTTTGATTTCCCGAATGGTACTCGATTTATATTGCAGGGAAGCTTTTTTACTGATACCTGTAAAATCAAAGGTACCTTTCAGAAGAGTAATTTCTTCCTGTAAGCGTTGAATGTCTACCCGTCTTCTACAAAAGTAGGCCCGGTTCTCTAAAAGGGGATAAGGCTGAGGAGTATTCAGAAAGTGGTATTCGTATTCTCGCTCCGTGCAGGCAAACTGAGCATGGAAATCTTCCGGCATATATTTAGATGCCAGCATACTCATGCCTTTATCGGTAAGAGCATTTACAGAACGGTGAAAACTATAGAAATTGTATATATCAGAAGGAGCGGAATAACTTACTAGCATCCCGCGGGCATGGACTCCTGTGTCGGTTCTGCCGGCAGCAAAAATTGTTACCGGTTCTTTGAAAATGGTTTCGAGGGCTTCTTCTAAGTTCTGTTGAACACTGATTTCGTCTTTTTGTCTTTGAAGCCCGTGAAATTTTAACCCGTCATACTGGATAAGAGAAGCCAGCTTAGCCAAGCTTTTTCTCGCCACCCATTTCTTCGATTACCTTCTGCAAGTCATCATACGATTCCTTTGCCATATCCAGAATAGCAGAAGGCTTGGTTTTGGAAGACTTACCTGAACCATAAAGCTTCGCCAGCATACGCTTGGCTTTCACTAAGAGCTCAAGTCGCCTGTCATCGGAGGCTGCCAGCTCTTTTCTGAATTTTAAACTCAAATAGCCATTTAAATAAATTACCCCATCAAAGCCCCAGTTATTGTCCATATCGGGTCCGAGTATGGAAGTGTCTACCGTTTCAGAACCGGTCTGCATAATCTCCATGGTTTTTCCATACCAGATGGCAGCTTTTTGATAGAGAAAATCCCTGAGTTTATCAAAGGAATTTTGACTGAATTCATTATGTAAATCTTCAAAATACCAGGCTGCCCTGATGGCACAGACAGCTTTTTTGGGTGTAGGGCCGGTAGCCGGCAGGCGATGCTGATAGCAATCGACAGCTAAAAGATAGGAGGCTGCTCCGGAAACAATATTCCTGTCCTGGTCAAAGTCAACCGGACCCAGAATCTTCTCTACGAAAACCCTGCGGTCATTGCTGTATTGCTTAATCCGATTGATTTCATCGAGGTTTACCGAAGACCAATCTTTAATAAAGGAAGCATACAGACACCTCGGACAGACAGAAACAGCGTAATCACTCGGGTTTAAACGACCGAATTTCTTGTTTTTCTCATAAAGTCTTCTCAGCTCGCGTGTCAGGGCCCCGGCAATCAGCCTTCCCCCTCCCTGGAACATTTGTTCTCTCTGATGAGCTTCCCCGCAGATAGGACAGCTGACCGGGTCTTTGGAACGAAAGGTTGCTTTTCTCTGTGCTTGTTGCTGGTTTGATTTCATAATTTTCTATACTTTAGAATTATTTTCAAGTAAAGTCAATCTCAATTACTTATCGACCGATAATCTTTCTATAACACTCTATTATTTTACTTGTGTTTGAAGAGTCATTAAAAAAAATCTCTTCAGACTATAAAAAATAGGTTAAATAATTTCCAGTTTAATTTGAAATAGTAAAAAATAAATACTTAAAAGAGACAGGAACGAAGATGAAGAGGACATTCTTACTACTAACAGCAGTTTTTTTTACTCTCTCAAGTGCTTATGGAGAAGCGGTTCAGAGCAAGGCCTATAGCAAACGTGTAGAGCTTATCGGTTATCTCCGCACCTTAGAGCCTATCGTGAAAAATTATCCCGGTGAAGAGAAGAAAGATGATTCGGGTAAAGCTAACGATAATGCAAATGACAACGCTAACAAAGGTTCTAAAGAAGCTTCCGGAGCAAGGTTAAAGAAATACGAAGAAATTAAAAGTATCTTCCAGGAAGGTCTGCTTTACTATTTTGAAGGCGGCTATCTGAATGCTTATAGGAGATTTTTAGAGGCACAACTTGAAACTGAGAAAATCTATGAAGATCTTTCCCAGGCTTATGTTGAAAGAACCGAAGAAATGCTCAAAGCTGCGGTTGATAAAAAAGACGAGAAAGACAAGCTGGACAAGAGCCTGATGGACATTACTATCGAGTACGGTCGTGAGTCCAAAATTCGTAAAGACTTTCAAACAGACAGAGAATCCCCTAAAATTGAAAGAAGCTATGATCCCAAAGAATACCACTACTATCTGAACAAATATACCGTTGAAGAAAATATTTCCTCCGGTTATCAGTATCTTGGTGAAGCCAAAAATGCAAGACTCAATGCTCTAAAAATTGAGAGAAGTCTTGATAAGCACCAAAAACTACAACCCAATCAAAGAAAATACAGAATCGAACAGTATATAGCTGCAATTAATCGCTGCAGGGACGCAAGAAAAGCTGCTGTAAATATTTTCCGCCTGAAATACCCTTATGATAATTATAACCTTTACAAAGACGGGGAAATTAAGCTGGAAAAAACCACTATGAACTACAGTGAAAACCCCTTTGTAAATCGTAAAAATCTGAACCCAATCTTTGACAGAAGTATTCCCGAATCTTTCAGAAAAGACGCTTCTGATATGCAGGGCAGAGTTTTTAAAGATGAAGTAGATAGAAAGATTAAAATGAAAAATAGCAAGCAGCTAAAAAAAGACCTTAAGATCAAAGTAGAAGATGGAGACGATACTTCTTCTGCTTCTTCTCCCCAGGACACTCCTAAGGGTAGTGACGCTCCTACAAATTAAGAGTTTCCTATAGAGATTTAAAACAAAAACCCGCTTTTTGGCGGGTTTTTTTATTTCTAAATGTGTTCGCTATCCCTTTTCCCATTTTTTACTTGATTTATATGTATATACATCTAAATCATGGCTACAATGAATCCACTAAATTACCTTTCAAAAGGCATGGAAGGCCACAGTTCTTCCTACAAACGCCTGGTTGTAAGTTCTTATGTGAAAGTTCTTCCTTTGATGCTTACTACTGCTTCTCCTCATTTAATAAAAGGTCTTTACTATTCTTTTCGTAAAAAGGAAGAAGATAAATACCATGAGTTTTTAAAAGGTGCTAAATGCTGGGGGAAAATGATTATGAATTCAACGAAAACCCGGCTGGAATTAGAAAATATCGATAAGATACCGGATAAGGGGCACTTTATTTTCTTGAATCATATCAACGAATTGGATTTTCCTTTCGATTCGTATGTGCTGGAAAAACCCTATCTGGCCAATCAGCACATCAAGAATACCTATTTTGCTTACTGGTGGATGAAATCTATGGGTTCACAGGTCTTTGATTCAACCCGTAAACGAACCATTGCTATGTCGGTTAGAAATCTGGTTGCCGGTTTAAAAACAACGAGTTATATTGTCTACCCGGAAGGACACAATAGCTACACAGAAGAAATTAAACCCCTGAAGAAAGGAATGATAAAGCTGGCGTATGACATGAAAGTTCCTATTTATCTGCTGATAAAATCGGGAGTTACCCAGTTCCAGCAGAAGAGTAAGGGGAATACTCTGGCCTATAAGGGTCTTGGCATTATCCAACCCCAGAATTATGGAAGCTGGGAAGAACTTCAGGCTGAAATCTTACGCCTTATGCAGGAGAATAAGAAAGCTCTCGATGAAAAACTCGGACTGAAAGCGAAAGAACCGGCAGTTTAAGACCGGTTCAGGTCTTCCTGTATCTCTAATAGCTAAACCATATTTTCCATCTTACAAAATTCTTCGAACGGTAAAATATAAATATTCTCCCCAACTTGGTATTGTGTGTTTCCCAGGTGTACCTGATAGAATTTGGGAATTTTAACACGATCTTTAAAATAAGAGATATGTTTGGATAGACCTTTTTCTCCCGTCTTACATTCTACAGCAAATATAGGTTTCTTATCCTGCAGGACAATAAAATCCACTTCTCTACCATCGGTATCTCGAAGAAAATTTAACTCCATTTTGTATCCTTCCGTATCTTCTTTGAAGTGACAGTACTTTAATAAATGTCCTGCTACCATATTCTCAAACCTTGCCCCGGAGCTTTCAACTTCTGACCAATCCCATAAATAAAGCTTATTAGCTTTTTTTATCGCTCTTATTCTGGAAGAGCCAAAAGGAGCTATTCGATAACAATAGTAGATACGTTCCAGGATATCCATCCACCTCGAAACCGTATTGGGAGATACTTCCAAATCTTCTTTGATTGCATTGATCGACAATGTGAATCCAACTTTGCCGGGAAGGGAATCTACCAGAAGTTCTAAGAGGGAGAGTTCTTTAACATTCTCTAAATCTCTTAAATCCTCATATATGAGTCTTGAAACCCGTTCTCTTTGCCAGCGTCGGTGGTTTCTTTCATCTTTGGAGAGGAAGGGTTCCGGAAAACCGCCCAATTTTAATAAATTCAGAGTTGTCTCCCGTCTGAATTCCATATCTGCTTCCGGCAGGGAAAATGGATGTAAGCGGTAGTAATAATAACGTCCCTGCAATGAATCTCCCCCTTTCCTGGAATGATCCAGACGGGCAGAACCGGTTACGATAATGGAAAGAGTCTCCCGGTACTTATCAAAATAGCCCTTCACGAGAGTTCTCCAGCGGATATATTTATGTATTTCATCCAATACAATGATTTTTAATTCGGGGTTTAGTTTATGTTGTTTGATAAGCTCTCTATCTTCCAGAAAATCCCAATTCAAATATTGCTCTTGCTGGCTTATAAAGGCTTTAGCAAGTGTTGTTTTTCCTACCTGTCTGGGTCCTCCTATAAAAACCATTTTTGTTCGCAGATCTGTTGCGATAAAAGAAGCGAGAAAGCGATTTTTATTCATTCGAGTAAAGATTACTCATGAATTTTCTTCAGTCAAGTGAAAAGTATACAGAACAATGCTATAAGCTATCGAAGGACTACGAAAAGCCTACCATTTCCTGTTACATAGAATTTCTAATTGTAATCATCCTTTAAGAATCTACATTGACTCTTAATCCAATCTCCCCGGAAAAGTTAGGCCTTCGCAATAGGTTTGTAATTCAGTCAGGCTATTGTGTTAAGCATTAAAGGAGAAACACATGGCAATTATTTTAGAAGACAAAACAAGAACCAGCACCCGGCAACTCGAAGTTCGGCTCGCCGAAGACCAGTATGAACTGGAGCAAGCTCTGGCTCTTCGATATGAAGTTTTTAACCTCGAAATGGGAGAAGGCCTGCCTCAATCCAGGGAGAGTCAGAAGGACAGGGATGAATACGATTACCATTGCGAACACCTGATTGTTCTGGATAAAACGAATCAGAATAAAATCGTAGGAACCTATCGTATCTTAAAAAGAGAAGTAGCCAGAAAAACAATCGGTTTCTATTCTGAAAACGAATTCAGTCTGAAAAAACTCTACGAGATGAAAGATGAAGTGGCCGAAGTTGGAAGAAGCTGTGTTCACAAAGACTATAGAGGTGGAACTACCATTTCACTACTCTGGATAGGCTTCGGACAATATATGAAGGAAAACAACATCCGCTACTTAATGGGCTGCGGTTCTGTCCACTCTACCAGCGCTGAAACTGCTTCAGAAGTTTATGCCTATTTGAAGCACCAGAATGCTATCATACGAGAAGATTTATGTATTGAACCCTTACCTTCCTGCATTTTACCGGGATTTAATCCTGATTACCCGATTCAAAATCTGAGAGAAACAACGAAGAAAATTCCTCCTCTGATTAAGGGCTATCTTCGCCTGGGAGCCAAAATGAGCGGAAAACCGGCTCTGGATGCCGTTTTTGGAACAACGGACTTCTTTATTTTCTTTGATAGAAATGAAATTAACTCGAGATACGGAAAACACTACCTCGGTCAATGAGCCGGGTATGTGTTTTATCATATCCGCATTTAGAATCTAAACTTTGACGTAAACTGCTTGTAATAATTTTGTAACACTAATACTTTCTGATTATTTTTGGAGAAAGATTCAGTTTGGAGAAGTAGTCTTATCTATCTCTTTTCCCGGCTGATTTCTAAAGTTATTAATATGAGTATAAATAATAAACAAACAATCGCACGAAGTGAACCTAAATTTTATTCATTTATTGCAGTTTCTACAATAGCCATTGTAGCCCTGTATTTTGCCGGAGTTCCTACTCACTATATTAGCTGGTTTTCCTTTTTCCTCGCAGCCTTATCGGTAGCCGGGAATGATGCCATCCAGACTATTGGAACTTTTATAGAAAGTAAAAAAGATACCCCGCTTTTACCGAAAATCATTGTTTTCTGCGGTCTTTTATACCTTGTTCACCTCTATGCCTGGTATTCTGATGGAGGTCAAATTCACTTTGATAGGTTAAAGAAGATTGAATACAATCCGGAATATAATCTAATCCAGCTCATAGCACCCATCATCCTTTTGATTATCACACGTCTAAAGGCACCTATTTCTACAACCTTTCTTATTTTAAGTCTTTTTTCTACTAAGACTGATGTGATAGCCGGAATGTTGAGTAAGTCTCTGATCGGGTATGGAGTTTCCTTCGTGAGTGCTTTTATTCTCTGGGGAGTTTTAGCAAAATTTTCTCCTAAAGAATACGAGGAGGAACACGAACCGGATCCAAAATCTGAAAAAATCTGGTCTTTTTTGCAATGGATTTCCACCGCTTCTCTCTGGGTATCCTGGATGCTTCAGGATACAGCTAATATAGCCGTTTACATCCCGAGACAACTGAGTTTTATAGAGTTTTTTGTCGGTATGACGATTATGGCCGGAGCTTTAGTTTATATCCTTGCTGATAACGGGGGGAGAATACAGGAGATTGTGAACGAAAAATCAGATATTAATACAGCCAAGGCAGCTACCATTATCGATTTTATCTACGCCATTATTCTGTTTGTCTTCAAAACAATCAGTAACCTGCCCATGTCCACTACCTGGGTTTTCTTAGGACTTCTTGCCGGTAGGGAGATTATCCTGCACATTGTGACTACGAAAGACCTGCCGTACATGGAAACTTTTAGAAAAGTAGGAAAAGACATCTTCCTGGCAACTGTAGGGATTATTGTAAGTTTAGCTATTTATTATGTAGGACTTATTTTCTATCCGGTAAAGAAAAAAGCCACCATTCGATTTGAGGCTCCTCATAAAATAGAAGTTAGCTATCAGAAGTTGCATATCTAAGTCGGGAGTCTTTCTTTCCTGCAAGCGAACCAGCGTTTCGCTTGCTTTACGGAGAAAATGAAGGCTTATCTAAAAAAGGAATCCGGGGATTTAGTAAATTCCCCGGATGGAGTTTGCAATTCTGTTTACATTATCCCTGGTTAAATTGGGATAAATCGGAATACAATGCCCTCTCTGGTATAAACGTTCTGCATTCGGATACTCAGAGGTTTCAAGTTCTAAAATTTTATGAATAGGCTCGGAAATGGTTTTTCGAGTCTTGATTTGCAGAGAGTTAAAATATCTTTCTATTTCTTCGTATTTCTTCGAAATAATCACAGGAAAACGATTAAACTGATCGGCTGCTGCTTTCTGAAAATAGGTTTCATGAGAAGCTGCCATCACCGCCTGTAAGTAAACCTGTGCGATTTTCTTTTTTCTTTCGATAATAAGTCCTAACTTGGACAACTGCTCAATGCCCATTGCAGCCTGGTAGTCGATCAGGTTGTATTCAAAGCGGGGGCTTCTATCTTTTCTCGGAGCTGTTGGATTAAACCGCAAATTTTTCATGAAGTTATGCAGGTTTGCATCATTTGAAGAAATCATAGCTCCATTGCCTGTAGTTATCACATGATTCTCAGCCAGACCGCAAATAGAGAGAGTTCCCTGCTTACCTACCGGGATTTCTTCGAGGTCAGCACCCAGGGCTTCGGAATAATCTTCAATTACCGGGATGTTGGCCAGGTCGTAATTTTTGAAATTCAAAAGACAGCCAAAAGTATGGTCCAAAATAATGGCTTTCGGCTCTTTTTCCTTTATCTTCTTTTGAAGGTCTTCGGGAGAAGGATGAAAGGAGGATTTACCCAATTCAAGTGGAACCGGTTCAGCACCGATTAAAAACAGGGCATCGAGAGCCTGTAAGGGTGCAAAACTGGAAAGAAGCACCCTGTCTCCCGCCTTAACCCCCAGGGCCAGAAGAGACAGGTGGTAGGCAGCAAAAAGGCTGTTTACCGAAAGTGAATACTTGAATTGAAAGGTGGAACGAAACTCTTTTTCGAACCGCTCTACAATGGAACCTGTGTAAAGCTGGTCTTCAACGAGACATTCCAAAACGGTTTTTAGCTCTCCTTTGGAAATCGTAGGTTTATCGTATTCGATCCTATGATTTTTAGAAGAGGGATGAAGATTTGTAACCTGTGGTTGCATAATTATCTTATGTCACATTATATTATTATGTCTCATAAGATGTAAAGCTTTTTTTTAGAAATCTGAAACTTTCTTACATTCATAAAGGCATTCCATATCGGCTTTTTCTCCCATATAGCCCTGGGCGCGTTTCCATTGCAGGCATTGTTTGATACATTTGTCCATTTTGGTGCGCTGGATTTCTTTTTCTTCCGGGGGCTTTTTTACAAAATGAGGATTTTTCTTATCCTTTTCTTCAGCGAAAAGAAAAAGTAGAGGAAAAGAGAATAAAATAAGTAGGTAGAATAGTCCTGATTTCATGATACTTAGACTTTAGCTTAAAGCAAAGCAGGAAAAAATGCAAGCGAGAAAGTGTAGAGGAGTTCTTTATTTCCTGTAGAGTAAATCTAAAAAGTAATTGATAATTTCAAGTATGAGCCTTAATCATTGGATATGGAAAAGTTGAACTACGAAGATGCTATTCCGATTATGGAAGGTATTTACTGGATAGGTTTTAAAGAAAGGAGCACGAAACTCCATTGTAATCCTTATCTTTTAGTGGATACTGAAGACGTACTCGTGTTTGACCCCGGTTCTATTCCGGACTTTCCCGTGATAATGCGAAAAATTATTGAAACCATACCACCTGAAAGAATTACCCATCTCGTTTTGAGTCACCAGGATCCGGATGTCTGCGGTAATATTGCAGTTATGGAAGATGTTATTGGTAATGACAACTTACAAATCGTCTGTCATATCAACACTCTAAGACTTGTGCGGCATACCGGGGTGAAGTCAACTTTTTATGATACCTGTGCAAACCAAAACCTTCTCACTTTGAAATCCGGAAGACGCATCGAATTTATACCGGCTCCATTTCTTCATGCTCCAGGAACTATTATGACTTATGACCACAAAACAAAGACACTATTCAGCGGAGATATATTTGGAGGAATTGGTGATGACTGGAGTCTATATATAACAGAAAATTATAAAGAAGAAATGAAACTTTTTCACCAGGCCTATATGCCGAGTAATCGAATCATGAAAAAAAAGATGGAAGAATTGGAAAAATATGAAATTAGACAAATTCTTCCTCAGCATGGTTCCATTATCCCACAGAAATATGTTAAAGAAGCTATTGCATATTTAAAAGAGCTTCCTCTGGCTATAGATTTACTCGATACTTGAGATGAATTCCAAGGAACAAACAAATAAACCTAATCCTTTTAGTACGGATCTTTCTATAACAAACCGCCGTTTGATTGAAAAAATGTTAGAAATGAGAACCCAGTCCTATCTGTATAGTATTCGCTCCAGCCTTTTATCTGAAACTGTATTTGGTCTGACACAAACCAAAAGCTCTCTGGCCCAGGTAAATTATGCTTTCAGTGATATACTAAACCGAATTTCTCATGAGATACGAACGCAATTGCATTCTATTGTTGGTATGCTCAACTTACTTATGTCTGACAATGAAGAGAATATGACTCCGGCACAGAAGGCTTTATTAGATAAGATAAATACAGT
This sequence comes from Leptospiraceae bacterium, assembly GCA_024233835.1. Taxonomy (NCBI): domain Bacteria; kingdom Pseudomonadati; phylum Spirochaetota; class Leptospiria; order Leptospirales; family Leptospiraceae; species Leptospiraceae bacterium. The sequence continues at coordinate 129,511 of JACKPC010000003.1, read as the reverse complement.
TTCTTTGAATTTATTAAATTTTACCTATCTCGAATTACAAAACTATGATGATACTGATGACTTAGAAAATAAGAAAAAGCTAAAATACTCAGAGTTTCAGGTTTCGGAACTATTGCGCGAAGTAATGAATGAATTAGCCTTGAATACTCACGGTGAAAGTATTATTAGAGAAAAAGAATATTCTCAAACGAAAATATGGATATATCATGATAGAATTCTTTTAAAAAATATTATATCCTATCTGGGTTCTATGATACTTGATAATCTGCAGGAAGAGGATAAAGCTTCATTATACTCTGAAGTTGAGGGAGTATATCAGATTAATATTATCTATCATTTGCAAATTAGAGATAAAAAAAGGGAAGAGGATTTGCTGGGTTTATTTGAAAATACGATCATGACTACCGGTTTAATTTTTATTAACAATCTTATAAAATTAGCAAATGCTCAAGTATCTTATCGAAAGAAGGGAGAATGTTCTGAGTTTTATTTACGAATCATATTACCGGATCCTATTAATGAAAAAGAGCAATTAATTCAACAGTATTTCATTAAACTGGCCGAGAATGACCCGGATTCAGCCCCTATCGTTATTTATATCGATGATAATGTGGTAAGTTTATCTTTATATAAGGCTATTATCGAGAAGCATTCTTCTTTTAAAGTGATTACGGCTTCCGGTGGAAAAGAGGGATTGAAGCTATTAGAAAAACATCATCCCACAGCCATTCTTTTAGATATTCGAATGCCGGAGATGGATGGATTTGAAGTGATTCGTATTTTAAAAAAGCATCCTGATACAAAAAGAATTCCGGTTTATGGGTTTACGGCTGATGAAGAGTCTGTTATCAAATCTAAAGATTCTCTTGGTTTTCATGATATTCTTGCAAAACCTATCGCCCCCAAAACCCTGATTAAACTACTATCCGAACATCTGCCGGAAGCACAAACTGATTCCTAATAGCTAAGTATCATTTACTATCTTATCTCTATAAGTTGTAGATAGACATTCTGAATCATAGAGCAGGGGATTTAAAGGCTTGAGTCAGGAGGGGCTTTTGATTCACTGGCATTAAATTCGTCCGAGCCGGGAAATTCCCATCTTTAAGTGGAATTGTAAATACCTGTTAATCCGGTTTTTAGGACAAGAAAGAGGAGAATCATGGCAAAATTATACTACGACGACAGTTGTGATCTAAGTATATTAAGTGGAAAAACCATCGCAGTTATTGGATACGGAAGTCAGGGACATGCCCAGGCTCAGAATATGAAAGACAGCGGTTTGAATGTCATTATTGGGCTCAGAAGTGGTTCTAAGTCAGAAAAAGAGGCTAAAGAAGCCGGTTTTGAAGTATACCCGGTAGCAGAAGCTTCTAAAAAAGCTGACATTATCCAGATACTGGCTCCCGATACGATTCAGGCAGACCTCTACAAAAACGAAATCGAACCCAATCTGAAAGATGGAGATGCTATTGTTTTCTCCCATGGTTTTAATATTCACTACGATTTAATTCAGCCTCCTAAAAATGTAGATGTTTATATGGTAGCCCCTAAAGGTCCCGGACACCTTGTAAGAAGGGTATATACAGAAGGCGGTGGGGTACCCTGTTTGATTGCCATTCATCAGGATGCAACCGGCAAAGCTAAAGAAAGAGCACTTGCCCATGCAGCCGGGGTAGGTGGAGGAAGAGCGGGAATTCTCGAAACATCTTTCCGGGAAGAGACAGAAACCGACTTATTCGGAGAGCAGGTTGTTTTATGTGGTGGATTAGCATCCCTTATTCAAAATGGTTTTGAAACCCTCGTAGAAGCCGGTTATGATCCGGAGATTGCATATTTCGAATGTTTACACGAAGTGAAGTTAATTACAGACCTTATCTATGAAGGCGGTCTTGCCCGGATGAGATATTCCATTTCCGATACAGCTGAATACGGTGATTTAACCCGCGGACCGAGAATTGTAAATGCAGATACTAAAAAACGCATGAAAGAGGTCCTGGAAGAGATTCAAAAAGATAAAGGGGCAAAGTTTGCGAAAGAATGGGTAGCAGAAACAAAAGCCGGTTATCCTGAGTTTGAAAAACTCCGTAAGAAGGGAGAGGCTCACCAAATCGAATCTGTGGGAAAAAAACTCAGAAGCATGATGAAATGGTTGGCCAAATAAAATTTTTATTAAAAAAACTTAGACAAACTTAATAAACTAAAAGCGAGAACTACTTTCTCGCTTTCTTTCCAAAAGTTATCATCCCCTATCTTTATTTCTTAGTTGCATACTGCTAAACTTCCTTTTATATGACTTAAAGAAGAGCTAAGGAGTAAATATGCTTCAGAATGATAAACAGTTTTATCTCGTTGGAATAGGTGCTTCTGCCGGGGGCTTGGAAGCAATAGAAGCATTTTTTTCTAATATTCCGGTGAATACCGGCTTAGCTTTTGTGATTATTCAACATTTGTCTCCGGATTATAAAAGCTTGATGCCGGAGATCTTATCAAAACGAACTCCTATGAAGGTTTTAACAGCTGAAGATGGGATGCTGGTTGAACCCAATCATATCTATTTAATTCCGAGAAAGAAGTTTCTAAAGGTATATCAGTCCAAGCTTTACCTTACTGATAAAGATAGCACTATTGTCCTAAACCTTCCGATTGATATATTTTTCAATTCACTGGCAGATGACTTTGGTGAAAAAGCCATAGGCATTATTCTTTCCGGTACGGGCTCAGATGGCAGCCGTGGTATACGAGCAATTAAAGAAGAAGGAGGTTTGATTCTCGTTCAAAATTTAGAATCTTCTAAATTTGATGGTATGCCACGTTCTGCAATTTCTACCGGTGTAGTCGATTTTATTCTGCCACCGGAAGAGATGGGAGAGAAATTAATCAATTTTATTCAGCATCCCTATACATCTAAAGAGAAAAGTAAAGAAATCTTCAAAGATGAAGAAGATTATTTGACAAAAACGATTATTCTTTTAAAGGAAAAATTCGGCCTTGATTTTGCATTCTATAAAAATTCAACCATAGTTCGTAGATTAGAACGAAGATTAAGCATTAATCAAATTGATAACTTGCGGGATTATTACGAATATTTATTTACTTCTACGAATGAGCAAAAAGTCTTATATAAGGAATTACTGATAGGTGTAACTCGCTTTTTCCGCGATACAGAAGCTTTTGAAGTATTAGAAAATGAAGTAATTCCAAAAATTTTTGAAGCAAAAACAAAAAAAGAAGAAGTGCGTATCTGGATTGCAGGTTGCTCTACCGGTGAAGAAGCTTATTCTGTAGCAATAGCTATCAAGGAATATATGAATAAGCATTCTTACTATAATGATGTAAAAATTTTTGCTACAGATGTAGATAAGTCAGCTATCGAGTATGCCTCTTCCGGTATTTATAGTGCTTCTATAACTGCCGATGTTACCAGAGAACGCTTAGAAAAATTTTTTTCCCAGATCGGAGATAGTTACAAGATAAACAATATTATTCGGGAAATGATTGTTTTTGCAACCCATAACCTGATAAACGATCCTCCTTTTAATAAATTAGATTTAATTACCTGTAGAAATCTCCTGATTTATTTTCAACCCGCATTACAGCAGAAAGTAATGAATCTTTTTCATTTCTCTCTAAATTCAGAAGGATTTTTATTCTTAGGTTCAAGTGAATCAATTAACGAACTTCATCATTTATTTGAAATATATAACCATAAGTGGCGGTTTTATAAATGCCAGGAAGGAAAAAAGAGTTTGAAGAATTTGGATTCTAATTTATCTTCCAGTATAAAAATAACTCGGAAAGATTCAAGAAAGAACTTAAGCTTAGCGGATAAAAAAGATGAGCTACTGCATTTATATACTCAAAAGCTCTTAGCTGATCATGTTCCTGAAACTATTATGGTTAACGAAAATTTGGAAGTTGTGAATGTGTATGGTAATGTGAATTTATACCTTAATTTTCCTTCCGGTAGAAGTCTTTCGAATCGGCTAGAATTAAATATAAGTAATATGGTTCCGGAAAACTTGCGTCTCAGCTTCAATATTGCTATCAATAATGTACTGCGAAATAAAAAAGAGGTAACTCACAACAATATTAAAATTAAATCCCATAATAATGAAATTCATATCGTAGATTTAATTTTTTCTCCCCTTATTGATGAGGAGCAAGGTTTAAATCTTGTTTTGATTTACTTTCTAAAAAAAAGAAGCATTTCCTTTTCTGAGGTAAAAGAATTAGAATTCGAAAACTTAGATAAACAGGCAGCCCAGAGAATATCCGATCTAGAAAATGAACTAAAACATGTGAAAGAAAACCTTCAAGCCAGTATCGAAGAACTCGAAACAACCAATGAAGAATTACAATCTACTAATGAAGAATTGATTTCGGCTAATGAAGAACTCCAGTCTACCAATGAGGAATTGCAGTCGGTTAATGAAGAGTTAAACACGGTAAATACAGAATTTCAGGTGAAAAATCATGAGTTGACCCAATTAAATTATGATATGGAAAATCTCCTCAGGGCTTCAGAATTAAAACTTATTTTTCTTGATAAAGATTTGAACATAAAAAAATACACCAATTTTGTATACAACATTATTAATATAAAAGATAATGATATCGGCAGACCTATTTCAGATCTTACTCATAAATTAGATGGTGTAAATCTTGTTGAAATATTAGAAGAAGTAATTTATTCGGGCAAAACCATAAAACGTGAAGTAACTGATAACAAAAATCATTATCTCATGAACATATTACCTTATAAAATTACCGGAAACTACATTGATGGAGCTGTTATTATATTTAATGATATTACAGAATATCTTCATAACAGTATTGAATTACAGCAGGAAAAGGAACGTTTCGAACTGGCTGAAACAGCAGGTGAGTTAGGTGCCTGGGACTGGGATTTGATAAGTGGAAAGCTTAGCTGGTCGAAAAATGTTTATGCAATATTTGAAATAGCTTTGTCCGAAAGTTTAACATATTCGAATTTTTTAAGTATGATCTATGAAGGAGACAGAGAAAAGGTGAATAAGCTGGTAGAACTCGCTCTTTCAGATACCGGTTTTTATGATGTGGAACATAGAATTGTTAACGGTCAGGGAAAAATAAAATGGGTGAGAGAAAGAGGAAAAGTAATCTTTGATGAAGAGAAAAAGCCGATTCGAATGACCGGAATCGTATATGATATTGATAAACTTAAAGTTACACAGGAAGAAAAGAGCATGGAAACGGAAACTCTTCATAGTTATATAAATATGTATGAGGGAATTTTTGTTGTTTTAAATTCTCAGGGAGAAATAACATTGATAAACAATAAAGGCTCAGAGCTTCTTGGCGACACTATCGAAAAGCTGATTGGTTTAAACTGGTTTGAAAACTTCCTTCCGAATGAAATGAAGGATACGGTATTTCAACAATTTCAAAGTATCATGGAAGCAAAGAATATGCCGGAAATTAATAGTACTTATGTTAATGAAATAGTAGATAAAAACGGAAAGCGTATTTCAATATCCTGGATAAATAATATTCTAAAACTCAAGGACGAAGTTGTTGGTACCTTAAGCTGGGGAAGAGCGTTATCATAGGAGTTTTTCATGAGTGATATTCGAAAAAAAGCAGAAGAAATATTAAAAAGTGAAGATGTATCTATTTCTAATTTTACTCAGATGGAGATCCGGGAGATTTTACATGAATTAAATCTTTACCAGATAGAATTAGAACTTCAAAATAATGAGCTTTCCGAAACTAAGCAGGTACTGGAAGCTTCGCGGGATCAGTATTTAAAGCTTTTCGAATTTGCTCCAATTGGCTATTTGCTTCTGGATGAAAAGGGGATCGTCAAAAATTTAAATTTATATGCAGCAGAATTGTTAGGAGGTAATCGTTCCAGGCTTATTGACCATCCTTTTTTAAACTCCCTGGATCCTAAATCTATGGGTACCTTCTTTGTGCATCTGGAAAATACTCTCAAATCTTACGGGAGAGAAACAGCTCAATTGAAGATTCGAAGGAAGCCGAACATGGAATTCAAAGAGGAGATTCCTTCCACTCCGGAACTTATCGATATCGAAATGGTTTCTTTTTCTTTATCTGAAAACACAACCATTTCAGCCATTACAGATATTACACAAGCCTTAAATACTAAGAAAAGAATAGAAGAGCAGTTAACGAAAATTAACGAACAAAATAGAATTATCCTCGAAAATAATTTTTCTCTTTCCGAAGAAAGAGAAAAGGCTGAAAATGCTAATAAAGCTAAATCAACTTTTCTGGCGAACATCACTCACGAGATACGAACCCCGATGAATTCTATCTTAGGGTTTACTGAATTACTTTTAAAAGAACCCCAAACAGAAAAAACAAAAGCTTATATAGAAGCCATCAATACCAGTGGAATTATACTTCTAAACTTAATTAACGAGGTACTTGATCTTTCTCAAATTGAATCCGGAAAGGTTCTTGTTAAAAAAGAAGTAGTTCTTTTGAAAAAGCTAATACAGGAATTAAAGCAGATCTTTGAAATACAGGCTCAGAAAAAAAATATAAAATTAGATTTTCTTTACTCCGAATCTGAAAATGTAAGTATAGAATTTGATAAAAAATCCATTACCCAAATTCTTGTTAATATTATTGGAAATGCAATTAAGTTTACAAAAGAGGGTTTTGTGAAGGTTTCGTTTCATTGCCTTTTTAATGAAAAGAGATTAATCATAGATATAGAAGATTCAGGAATAGGGATAGAGCCTGAAAAACACGAAATTATCTTTGAACCCTTCCAGCAGTCAAATGATTTGATTCATACTAATTATGGCGGTTCCGGCCTCGGACTTGCTATAACGAAAAGGCTTGTGGATCTACTCAATGGCAAAATTACAATCAAAAGTGAAATGGGAAAAGGTAGTACTTTTACTCTTAGTTTTGAAGATGTATCGTATATTCAAAATACAGCAAGTGTTGAACAAGAGAAATTTGTAAATACAGATTTTAATCCATCAAAAGAAGCATCCATATTGGTAGTAGATGATGTTTTTTTTAACCGCTTATTAATTGTTGAAATGCTTCAAGATTCTGCTTTAACTTTTTATGAAGCGAGTAACGGACTTGAAGCTTTAAATCTTCTGGAAATAAAACCTATAGATATAGTTTTAATGGATATTAAAATGCCGGTTATGGATGGTATTGAAGCAATACAACATATTCGAAGGGATAAAAGATGGGAAAAACTCCCTGTGATTGCCATTACCGCTTCCACCGGACATAATTATGATGAACAGGAAAAACTCTCTCTCGGCTTCACTGCAATTTTAGCAAAACCCATAAAGCAAAAAGAACTACACAACATTCTTTCTGCATATCTTTAAAGTTTTACTTCTGTAAGGGGAAAAGAAGTTCTGCCATTACACAATCTCCGGCAGTACTTGTATGATCAATCGCCTGGTAGATAAAAAATAAACCATTATGCTTTTTCATAATATTATCAACTACGCTTAGACCGAGACCTATAGGAAACTTTTCAATTGGGGAAGGATCTTTTTCTTTCGGAACATTTTCCAGGCCCCGGTAATACCGGAAAAAAGGTTCTAAAAGAAGTTTTTCCATATCTTTCGGAATTTCTGCACCTTTTTTGGGATTGTTCATGACAGCGATGCAAAAATAACCTTCCTTAGTATACGCTAAAATATTAATTTTCGTTTTTTCATCCGAATATTTACAGGCATTAATCAATAATTCTTCCAGTATTTCTCCTACTTTTTGCAGATGAATATTTAGCTTGTAGTTATACTGTACTGAAGGCAGTTTGAGTTCAATAGACTTTGCTTCTAAATAGGGTTTTATTTTCTCGATAAACAGGGGGATAAACGAGAGGAACTTAATTACCTCGATAGAAGATAGATTAATTCGTTCTTCGAGAATATCAGATATATTTACGATTCTATCTATCATTTCTTGAGAGGATTCAGAACTTTGTATTAGGAGATCCATTAATTGTTTGCTTACAAGATAATCATCTCCGGCCTCTTTCATACCGGACGAAATAATATCCACAAGGCCTATAAGTTGGCCGAGACCATTCTTTTGGCCCATAGATTCCATGAAATATTTTAAAAAGGTAATGTCTTTTGAATCTTTATCTGAATGTGTTCGAAGATCTTTGTAGTTCAACCATTCAATTTGACTTCTGAGTTTTAAACCCGTGTTATAGCTTAAGCTTTTTTCCACTTCTTTTAAACGTTTAAATTCAAGGGCTTTTAGTACAGAAGCTTCAAATAAATCCGGATCTACCGGTTTTAAGATATAATCAAAAACACCTAATTTCATTACATCAATAATCATATTAGAGCTATCTATAGAAGTTTGCACAAGGATAATGGCTTCCGGCTGACGCTTTTTTAAGTTCTCAATAAACTCTTTTCCACCCATTACGGGCATCATTAAATCCACAATAAAGATGGAATACTCGTTCATAGATAGGGATTCAAGGGCCTCTTTTCCGTTAGAAAAAATCCTGTAGTTAAGCTCCATTTTTTTTAAGAACTTTGCTAAAAGCTTCTGGTTTTCAGGAACATCCTCTGCAAGCAAAATCGGGAATAAAGATGTATAGTTATGTAGTGCCATATTAATTAACCCATTTATAGTTATAATCTACGAAAAAAAATCAAGCACTTATGTATAATGTCTTCCCTTCAGAAAAGTTTTACGAAGCTATTTAGGGAATACTTTTCTTGATTTAAGTCTCATTACTCTAAATCTGGTCTATTATGATCGACAAAATTCCCATTCCCAATCCTTTCGGTTGGGGAGGCATCTCTACTTTTAGTATTCTTTTACTGATAGCTTTTTTTACCGGTTCTTACCTTTTACCCCGCGAGTATAAAAGAAGGGGCTTAAAACCCGAAGTCGCCGACATGGTCGTTTTTTTGGGAGTTCTCGGTACTCTGGTTGGAGCCAAGGTTTTTTTTATCTTTGAAATATGGGATCAAATATTTGTTAGGATCCCGGGTTACAGCCTTTTTTACCCGCTGACCCACTGGGACGGGCTTCCGAATCAACCCGGTTTATGGAGTTCTCTTTTTTCCGGAGGAGGTCTGGTTTTTTATGGAGGTTTTATTGTAGGAGCTCTTTTTATTTTACTCTACTTTAAAAAACATTCCCTGCCTCTTGCACCTTACTTCGATGGAATGGCTCCTACTATGGCCATAGGTTATGCTATCGGTCGACTGGGTTGTTTTGTTTCCGGGGATGGTTGCTACGGTCACTATACAGACGCAAATATCCCGATTCTTGTTTTTACCTTTCAGGGAGCACATCCATCTTACGTTCCGGTCTGGAATACGCCTATTATGGAATCCTTCCTTTCCTTTCTATTTTTCTTTTATTTTCAATTTTATGCCCGGTACCAGAATTTTAAAAGTTATAGTCTGTTTTTTCAGTATCTTTTTCTTCACGGTACAGCGAGGCTTTGTATTGAATTTTTACGGGTAAATAAAGCTGTAATTCCTTTCCGAAATCCTCCGGAAATGGTAAATATCCCACCTTCTTCCCAGAATGAAGAATTTCTAAAGTCTTACTACTGGCACGGCTTTTCACAGTCTCAGTATATTTCCCTGCTTTTAATGCTTGTAAGCGTATTTTTTATTCTTCAACTGAAACTCTGGAAAAAAGAGGAAGCCCAATCTTCTTAATACAATTACCGGAAGTGCTGTTTTTACTTCCGGTTTTTCTGTATCCGAAAAATAGGTTATTTTTTTCTTTTGAATTCATATTTGAATTGACATTTAACAGTTTTTATAAATAATTTATTTCTAAAGATAGGTGAAGCCGAATGAGAAATCATATGAGATATATCTTTTTATTTTTTTATATTCTTTTTTTACTTAAAACAGAGATTATCTCTATTTCTGCAAAAGAAAATAGGGATAGGCTGGATGATTTTGAAAATTCCATCCTGCAGGAGATGAATCTTCTCAGAATGGAGCCTCAAAAGTATCTTCATATTTTAGAAAAGAAGAAAGAAAATTCAGCAAAATCTTTTTCAGATGAAAAGTTAGCGGCGATAAAGGAAGTCATTAGTATTTTAAAAACAGTTCCCCCTGTACAGGAACTATCGAGTTCTAAAGGTCTGGTTCTTGCTGCCAGAGATCATGCTGAAGATCTGGGTGAAACAAAAAAAATAGGGCATTTGGGAAGTGACCATAGCAATCCATTTCAGAGAATGAACCGCTATGGTAAATGGAAGCGAATTGCAGGAGAAAATATTGTCTTCGGAAAAAAGAACTCTATGGATCTGGTTATAAAACTTTTAATCGATGAAGAAAACCCGGGTAGACTCAGAAGACGAAATTTATTGAACACGGACTATCATTTCTGTGGTATTGCCTGCCATCCGTACAAAACTGATACATATATCTGTGTGATTACCTATGCAGGTGGTTACATTAGCCGAGAGTAAATTTGAATATAGACTTACATAAGTTGAATATTATGAAAAGAAAATATACTTTTATTTCAGTCCCAGCACACATACAGTAGCAACAGGGCTCATGCTCTTTTTTTCAATCCTCACTTCTTTAAATCCTGATTGTCTTAAAAACTCAGCAAATTTTTTTCCGGCTTTAAGGGCATCTTCGTCTGTTGAGCCGGGTTTCCTGGGTTGATGGGCTAAAGCAATCATTCCTTCCGGCTTTAGATGTTCTCTTATCTTTTTTAAATCTTCAACAGGATTTTTCCAGAATTGAAAAGAATTTATATCCAGAATTTTATCGAGAGGTTTTTCAAAAGGAGGCAGGTTTGAGGCCTGGCCTAATAATAGTTTTACTTTATCAGAAGATATAGCGTCTCGATTTCTTTTGGAAGCCTGCTTCAGCATGACTTCGGAATGATCAATACCATAAATCATTCCGGTTTGTATAATCTCACTCATCTTCTGAATGGCGATTCCTGGTCCGAATCCTATTTCTAAAACTCGATCCGTCGGTTGTAAATTTAACATGGAAACGGCCCAGTGACTGCGTTCAATATTTGAGGATCTACTGGCCATAATTAACCCGGCTAATTTTCCCAATAGGCCCGAAGGCTTTCCGAATTGTGATGATACTTTAGTCCAGAGACCCATATAAGTTTCCTAATGTATGAAATTTATAATATACTTTATCACTGATTGTATTCTTCATATGATTTGAGGTATCATTGCTTACTCTAATATTTCATATTTCACTTCTTCTTCATCTCCACTTTTATTCTCTTTTGGAGTTTCGATTTTTAGAAGTGTTCTTAGTTCTTGAATGCTTTTAGGACAGCTCTCATCGTCTTTTCTTCCGAGAACAGCGTAAATAGTCTGAGGAGCTGATTTCCCTTTTACCTTAATGGCTTTCATTTTTTCCAGTCTGTAGTTATTGGAAACGAGTTTATATAAATCTTCGGTTATCAATATATCTGTTCCAAAAGGTTTATTCAATGCCTCTACTCTGGAAGCGAGATTTACTGCATCACCAATAACGGTATATTCCAAACGTTCTTCAGAACCAATTTGTCCTGCGATGACGGGGCCAAAGTTAATGCCGCAACCAATTTTTATAATGGGTTTCTTGGCTTCACCTCTTCCTTCATTAAATTTAATCAGCTCTTTTCTCATAGTTAAAGCTGCATCGATAGCATTTTCTGCATCGTTTCCCCGTGAATAAGCGGCTCCCCAGGTTGCCATAATTGCATCACCGATAAATTTATCTACGATTCCATGCGTATTATTGATACATTTTACCATTACCGTCATATACTCATTGAGGAATTCGACGACTTCTTCCGGTTCTAGAGCCTCGGAAATAGCTGTAAAACTTCGAATATCCGAAAAGAAAATCGCCGCATTTTTCTTTTCTCCGCCCAGACGTAATTCCTTTTTTAATACCATTTCTGCTATTTCAGGATTTACAAATTTTCGAAGAGCATCTTTCATCTTATCTCGTTCTATAAGACCTGTTACCATAGAAGTTAAGGTTTTACTTAAACTGCCAATTTCATCTCTACTTTTTATATCAAAACTAACATCTAAAGAACCCATTCCCACGATAGCAGCCTTACGACTGAGTTTACGAATATTTCGAACCATAACCGAAGAAAATAAAAAGGCGAGGGCTATAGCGGTGATTCCGACAAACCCGGCATTCGAAACAATTTTTTCAATATCGGAACGTATTTTAGACAGACCTTCTGTTTTATCCACAATCGTTCTTGTGAATCCAGCCACATTACTAATGAATAATGTATTGGCCAGGCCATCTATAGAATCCCCTTTTCCGAGTAAAGTCTGGCTATCCAAACGCCACATTTCTTCTTCTATTTCCGAACGACTATGGGAAAGAATTCCGCCTTCGAGGGTATCGATTTTCGTTTTATTATATTTTATACTTGGAATATCAGTTTCAGAGCTGGCAGAAATAATCCACTTACGTATGTTGTTATATTTCATTAAGGCTATATTTTGAAAATCTTTATCTCTAAAATAACTTTTATAAAGACCGGAACGGTAGCGAAACCTCAAGATGGAATATTCATAAAGAGCCACTTCTCTCAATTGATGAATCGCATCATATAGTTTTCGTTCCCGAACGGAAAGTCCGGGTTTATCGAGTGGAAAGTATTTATTATAGAGTTTTTCTCTCTCATCCAATAACTTATTATATTGGGAATAATATTGACGAAAATCTTTATCTTTTGAAGGCTTACCTTTCTTTTTTTCTCTGAGTTCTTTCAAGCGCTCACGAAGCTTATCCGAGAGAGTTTTAAATTCAGCAGCTAATTTCTCTTCTTGTTCTAACATGTTTATAAATATTTCAGAGAAAGAAGGTTTTTTTAAATTGAGTAATAACAATCTGGCCCTTTCGGCAATGACATGATTTCGTAAGGAAGGTCGAAAGAATATTTCATAAACCTTTCCCTCTATTTTAATTTCTTTAGAAAAAGACTCAGGCTGAATTAGTTTTTTTATATCAAGAGTTTTTACACGTTCTTCTAATTCATCCCGTATTATACCGGAACTGGTAAAATCGGAGGCATTAACACCTAACTTTTCTTCATCAAAAATGTTGGTATCAAAATTTACTTTGGTTTCATCCATGCCAAATGATTGAATACGAATAAGAGACGTATTTAAACCCATTTCTTCAATACTTTCTTTTTGTTGCTTATAGAAGAAATCATTGATTTCCTTATTTAACAGAAACAGAGAATCATTTAATTTTTTTTCATATTCCTGTATTTTATCTGAAAGTTTCTTTTGTTTCTCTTGAAATTTTTTGGAGTCCTTGTCCTGAATCTCAAAACTTAATTCAGTCAATTTCTCTTTTTCTTCTTCCAGTTCATTACGTACTACCACTATTTTGTTCGCCAGTTTTTGAATTTCACCAAATTTATTCTTGCTGATGGGGACTCCATTGATATCTCTCATCTGTGCCTTGATATTATCTTCTATCAGGGCTAATTTTTCTGCATTTATATAAGAGGAAAAATAAGTATCTACATAGAAATACCGTCTTTTGTCGCGAGTGTCAATAAAGTTGCGACTGAGTGTGTTTAATTTACCCAGGACATTTTTAGTAAACCAACTTTTTTTCTCTACCACCCGACTGGTTAGCCTCCTATATTTTTTAAGCTCCCTGGTTCTGGCTTTCAATCGATTTCGAAAATCTTCCATTAAGAGCCAGCTCGATGCAATATTCTCCAGATCTAAAACAATTTTTTCTGTATATTTCCGAAGAGGTGTAATTTCTCTATCCAGACTTTCTGTTAGAGTATCATATTGCTGCCTGAGATAAATGGTTGAAACGAGACTCAAAATAAGGATCACGAAAAACGCTGTAAAAAAAGATAGTTTGGCTCTGATTCCGGGAATAAATAAAGAGAAAAAATTCTTCATAGTTAGGTCATATGCTATATCTAATTCTTGCATAAGCAAGAATTTTTCGAAGCGGTAAATGTTTTTTTTAAACGAGTTTTTGTTTAAAAAGAATTGAAGAGTTTCCCGTGGTTAAAATTTTTAATTCTTTTACAAATTATTCATATAAAAAAAACTGTAGTATTGAGGTATTAAAAATGGATGAAGGCGTTGTAAAATTTTCCTATAGCCACAGAAGACAAAACCTTTCTCTCGGGAAGCAGGCGAGAAATCTTATTAACTTACGAAATTCAGTTTTTAAAAAAGGATACCTGGCGAAACGTGAAGATGGTAAAGCATCCGGCAGCATCAGTATCAGAAGCGGAAAGTCGAATTCATTTTTAATCAGTGGAAAACAAACCGGAGAAGTTTTTAATTTTACAGAAAAGCATATTTGTCTTGTAGAGTCTTTTAATCTGGAGGCTTTTTCTCTTATTTCGAAAGGAGAAACAAAACCCGGAAGTGAAGCCTTGATCCATGCTTTGCTGTACAGTCTGGATAGAAATATACAATGCGTGGTTCATATAACAGAACCAAGACTTGTTTCTTATACCGAAATGAATCCTTACCCATCCACAGTGGAAACCTACGGTACAGTAGAACTACTGGAACAAATCAAGCTTATCATTAAAAATAAAGCAATTCAGAATTCAAGTGGAATATTGCTTATGAAAGGTCATCAGGACGGAATTTTAAGTTTTGCTAAAAAGGAAGCAGAAGCAATACAACAAATAGAAGAAATCGAGAAATCCATCTTAAAACAAAGCTCTTTAACTGAGTCCGGAGATGTAATTAGCTAAAACTCTAAAGTTTTATAGTTGGAGAAGACTATATGTATAGAATTGGAAATGGGATAGATTTTCATAGATTAGAGTTAAACGAAAATAGACCTCTTATTTTGGGTGCTTATATCATCGAGTCTGAGTATGCCCTTGTTGGACATTCTGATGCTGATATCATTCTCCATGCTCTTGCCGATGCAATTTTGGGGGCACTCGCTATGGGGGATATCGGAGAACATTTTCCGGATACAGATCCGGCGAATAAAAATCTGGATTCAAGTATTATTTTAAAACATGCTCTTTCTATAATGAAAGATAAGCATTATGAGTTAGAAAATATTGATATAACTGTAATTGCACAGATTCCCAGGTTGTCACCGCATAAAAATGACATTCGAAACGCCCTTGCTCATCTACTAAATTTATCCAAAGACCACATTTCTTTAAAAGCCACAACAACAGAAAAAATGGATGATATAGGAAAGGGTCTGGGTATCAGTTGTTATGCTGTTGTTTTATTAAAAAAATTTTTACATAAGTTTCAATAGTTCACAATGGGGGAGAACGGATTTTTTTACATACATCCAAATGCTATTCTATTCACAACAGTTTTTTTGACCTGTTTTATTTTCGCAATTTATCTTTTGGTTAAATTCCGACTCAAGAATATCGAGTCGAGGTATCTCTTTTTCTATTTTACAATTCTCCAATTATGGTCCTTTAGTTGGATGCTTCCTTATTATTTTTTAAAACCTGAGTTGGAACCCTACATGTCCCTCATCAGTGACCAAATAAATTTTGCTCCTTTCTTTTTTACTCTGTTTGTTTATCACTTCTTCAAAGATACTTATCCGAAAGAAAGAAAGATTTTCTTTTATCTTGCCGGTTTCATAAATATTGTTTTATTATTTTATTCTATTTATACTGCTTTAAATGGGAAGATTGAGTTTTCACCGGATTGGGAGCTATATTATACCAGATATTCTCAAAAAGGGACAGAAGAATTATTTTCTATATTTCTTCTTCTGCAATATGCTTTTGTTCTCGTACTCATTGTAAGAAAAGCTCAACTTTTAAAAGGACGAGTTGCCAGAACTTTACATCTCTTTAATATACTGGTTATAGCTCAACTGTTTCTTTCTGCCTCAGCTTTGTTTAATGGAATGGGTTTGTTTTCGAATACATCCCATGTTTTTGTACTTACCAGTGGTTCTATCATCATCTCTTTTTCTATTGTAATTGTATATTTCAATAACTCAAGATTGTTCTCCAGCTTTTTATCTAAAGCTTCGGCTGCTTCTCTTTCTTTATTTTTTCTTTTCGTTTCTGTTTCTGCTATCCTTACGGGTAATGGTCTAAAAGAATCATATCAAAACAGGCTTTATTCTGAGTTTAAAATTCTGCAAAAAAAAACATCTATTCAAAATGTATACTATTATTGTGAAGAGAAGCTAAATACAAAACTTAAACTAAATAGTCCATACTTTAGGATCACTTATTCAACATTTCCACAGAAGAAATTTTTTTATGAAATATTTGAAAGGAATGAAAATAAAACTTGCTATTATAAAAAAAATTATTTAGAATATCGTAAAGAATTACATGATGTTTTTATTCAATATCTTATGCTATTATTTGCTTTAACTATACTATCTTTGTTATTACTTCCGGTATTTTTCTATCGAACCATCACCAGACCTATGAGGTATCTTCTGGCCGGAATGCAGGAAATTAATCGTCGTAATTTTGAAGTAGAAGTTCCTGTTTTCATGAGAGATGAAATTGGGTATCTCGCTAATTCCTTTAATCATATGACCAATACCATCAAGGATCTAACCCAAAATCTTGAAATAAAGGTAAAGAATAGAACGAGAAGACTTGAAAAAAGTTTTATACATATGAAGTCTTTAAAGGTGAAGCAGGATGCAGACTACTATTTAAGTTCACTTCTTCTTCGACCCTTCTCTTCTATTAACTGTAAAAGTTCTATTGTAAGAGTTACTAAATTTCAAAAACAATTTAAGAGTATCTTTTTTAATCATAAGTTTCATGAGATAGGAGGAGATATTTGTATTGCCGATGAAATCTTCTCCAGTAAAAATCGTTATTGCATTTTTGCAAATGCCGATGCTATGGGGAAGTCTTTGCAGGGTGCCGGGGGGGCTCTGGTTTTTGGAGTAGCGGTAAAAACTCATATTGAAGAAGCAAAACGCAGTTCTGAGTTTAATCCTGAAATATGGATTCGAAAAGTTTATATGGAACTTCAAAAGCTTTTTTTATCCTTTGAAGGGACTATGCTATTATCCTTTGTGATGGGAATTGTAAATGAGAGAACAGGAGAAGTGCATTTCATTAATATAGAGCATCCCAGGGCGGTTTTATACAGAGATGGAATCGCAAGTTTTATGGAAAACGAATCTTCTCAAGCAAAATTAGGTCATTTTTTTGCGAAGCTGATTCCTGAAATTCAAGAATTTCAATTACAAGAAAATGATATAATTATTGTGGGAAGTGACGGAAGAGATGATATACTGATAGGAGATGAAGCCTCTGAAATCAATTACGATCATAATGATTTTTTAACAAGGGTGGAGGAAGGTAAGGGAGATCTTAAAGAAATATATAATACCATCAAAAACAGGGGAAGGCTTACTGACGATTTAAGTCTAATGAAAATTGAATATAGCAATCAGAAGGCTAATCGATGAATAATGAAAAGTCTAAACTGATTCTTCTGGTAGAAGATGATATTATTATATCTAAAGTTCAATCCAAGGTTATCAGTAAGTTTGGTTATAGTATTGTGACTGCCGGTAGCGGCGAAGAAGCAGTATTTTGTATCAAGCAAAACCATGAGATTGATTTGGTGATAATGGATATCGATCTGGGCGATGGAATTGACGGAACCGAAGCAGCAAAACAAATTTTAAAATTAAAGTCTCTGCCTATAGTATTTCATACTTCGCATTCTGAAAAGGAAATGGTCGAACGTGTAAGAGGAATCACACGATACGGCTATGTCATAAAAAATTCAGGGAACTTTGTATTACAATCCTCGATTGAAATGGCTTTTGAATTATATGAAGCCCATAAAAAGACTCAGGAGAGCGAAGAATCTCTCTCCACCACATTGCAGTCTATTGGTGATGCTGTTATTGCAACTGACATAAACGGGAAAATAATCCGTATGAATGGAATCGCAGAGAAAATGACTGCTTGGACCTTTAATGAAGCCAGAGGTCAATCTCTCATAAATATTTTTAGAGCTATTAATCTCAAAACCAGACTTCCGATTGAAAATCCGGTAGAAGTTGTATTAAAAGAAAAAAAAATTGTTCGAATCTCGGAACATACTGCTCTTTTAAGTAAAGATAATAGGGAGTATTTAATATCCGACAGTGCAGCTCCCATAAAAGATAAAAATGGAAATATACAGGGAGTAATTCTTGTTTTTTCAGATATTACGGATAAATACTATGCCGAAGAAGCCTTAAAGAGAAGTGAAGAAAGACTTCAACTTACATTAGAATGTACAAATATTGGGGTCTGGGATTGGGACATTGTTCATGATAAATGGTATGCTTCTCCATCTTTTTACAGTATGCTTGGCTACAAAGCGGAAGTTGAAGCATCCGATAAAGACATTTGGAACCAGAGAATCCACCCGGAAGACAGGCAATTAGCGAAAAAAGTTATTAAAGAAGCTCTTATAGGAAAGGAAGAAAGCTATCAATACGAAGCGAGGATGTTACATAGAAATGGCACTTATAGATGGCACAATGTATTTGGCTATATTATAGATAGGGATTCTACTGGTTATGCGACCCGCCTGGTGGGAATTCGCATCGATATAACTGAAAAGAAACTTTCAGAAATAAGTTTGAAAGAGAGTGAAAAATTTTTTACAGCTATTTTTGAACAGGCTATAGTTGGTGTTGCAGAAATTGATACTGACACAGGTAGGTTTTTAAACGTTAATAAAAAATATGCTGACATTGTCGGATATTCAGTTGAAGAAATGCTTGAATTAGATTTTCTTAAAATAACCCATCCGCAGGATCTTGAAATTGATCTACAGTTTATGAAACAGCTTAAAAGCAATGAGATACGGGAATTTTGCATGGATAAACGTTATTTCCATAAAGATGGTGGAATTCGCTGGGTAAACTTAAGTGTAACTCCTCTCTGGAGACTCGGACAGAAACCGGATAAGCACATAGCTATTGTTCAAGATATAACAGAGAAAAAGTTAGCTGAGGAAAATATACAAAATGTACAAAGGACTCTATCTACACTTATCTCGAATTTGCAGGGTTTAGCGTATCGTTGTAAAAACGATAAAAAATGGACTATGGAGTTTATGAGTGAGGGGATAAAAGAACTATCCGGTTATTCAGCAGAAGACTTCGTAGAAAACAAAACCCTATCTTATAATGATGTAATTCATCCGGAAGATACGGAATATGTATTTAATGAAGTACAAAAAGCTGTAAGAAACAGAAAGCATTTCACTTTAACCTATAGAATCATCGATTCGAGTGAAAGAGAAAAGTGGGTCTTAGAAAAAGGTCTCCCCATATTTTCTTCTGAAGGAGATTTGCTTTCTATAGAGGGTTTTATAACCGATATAACAGAAAGAAAAATGGCTGAGTTAGAGATAAGCAGACTGTTAGAAGAAAAAGAAATTATTTTAAAGGAAGTCCACCACAGAGTCAAAAATAATATGATGGCAATTCACAGTCTTTTATCGATCCATGCGAACATATCCGATAATCCGAAGACTTATGAAATTTTACAGGATGCAGCCAGAAGAATCCATAGTATGGCATCTTTATACGATAAATTATTCCACAGTTCAAATTTTACTGATATGTCCTTACAGGACTATTTAAAACCTCTAATATATGAAATCACAAGTACTGTAAGTCACTCAATAGAGCTCAGTATTCATACTGACTTCGAAGAAATTATCGTTCAGGCGAAAAAGTTGTTTTCTTTGGGAATTGTGATAAATGAGATTATCACTAATTCATTGAAATATGCTTTTACCGAGACAAAGAAAGGAACTTTAAGCATTTCAGCCCAAAAAAAAGAAAAGCAGGTTTTCATCACAGTAATAGATGATGGCAAGGGTTTTTCAATAACTGATAGCCATAAAGGATTCGGTATGAAGCTCATCGGAATGCTAATGAAACAACTAAATGGAAGCTTTTATATAGAAAGCAATCAAGGCACCCGAGTGTATCTAGAATTTCAGGGATAAGCAAAAATTCTAAGAATATACCATATCCGCTCAAATTCTTACTGACTGCCGGTTTATGATTTTTTTAGCACAATTACCGACAGTCAGGGGAATGTCTCCCTGATTTTTACAATATACTTAAAAACTATAACTTACGCCGTAATGTAGAAGCCTTGCCACTGCGACAGCAGAAGATTTTTGTGCGAAAGGAATTGGAGTCCGAAATTTCCAGGTATTGGTATCCAGGTCATAAGAGTCTATGTAAGCTCTTAAGCCTCTATATCGATCCGGGTCTTTATAATAGGTTTTCATATAATCCCCCTGCAAGAAAAACGTAATCCTACTTTCTGGACTATAGGATAGGAAAAGAGCAACCGTATCATTTTCCCTGATAGCTCCTGCTTTTTTGAAATCCAAATTTGTGCCGAATTTCTGACTATAGTATAGAGAGTTGTAATCCGCTGCCTGTAAATGTTCCGTATTCAATATTTTTGCACCGGATACATAAAAACCAGAAGAAAAACTCTCCGTAATTTTATAATTAACGCTAAACCAGCCCCCTTCCTCCTCTATAGAATAAAAATTTAATGTATTAGAACTCATTAAATCTTTAGCAAAACTTCCATTAGAAGTTATAAAACCATAGCGACTGGAAGAATAGTACTCTTTAAAGGTCGAACTTTGTATTTTGCTCAAACCCAGTGAGTTCAGGTTAGCTGTGTTTCTACCATAGTTCATTTCAGTTCTTAGGTTTAATCTCTTATCTAAAAAATTCAGGTCCATACCGAGAGCGGCACCTCCCGAAGCAGCTGATTGAGGAGCACTGTTATAGGGCAACATGTTTACATTATATAGAGTATTTAGATTGTAATCAAGGTATGTATTATCCCGAGTACTATCGATACCACTTTGTCTGTATTTTAGATTAGTGACAAGAAAAGAAGCATAAAAATCCATATTAGCGATTGGGGTAAATTTCACTTGAGTTCCCAGGGTAGGTGTAGAGTTAAATTCCACATCAATAACCGGATAAGAGTTTGTATTTTTTCCGGTTACCCCGAGTGCCAGACTTAATTCTAAGCTTTGAAAAGGAGAATATTTAAAACCTAACTGCTCTCTCTGCCAGCCCAGATCGCCCTGTTGGAATAACTTACCGATCAAATTAAATGTGTGAGGCTTTAAAGGAGCAAATATATCCCACATTTGACCTGCAAAAATTTCAAATTGATCAGCAGGTTTATAGCTTAAAAATAACTGACGCAAACGAGGGCGAACACTCACATTTCCCTGACTCTGGTCAAAATCAATAAAATCTATTTCGGCAACGCCTTTCATTTTTTTATCAAGGCTATGCTCAAATCCGATTCTTGTGGCATAAGGAGAAAAGCCCCAGCGCGAATTAGAATCGCTGGCATTTACCTGCCTTTTTACAGCCGTAACCCCGTTAAAATTTTCTTTTCCGAAAGACATTACTGCTTTATCTGCATAATTTCCGTAAAAGAAAATAAAACCGTATAGCTTTGTTTCGGGAGTAGGAGCTGTAGGAGCCGCCCCTTTAACATTTCCCTCTTCAGCGAATATCATTGAAGTGAAAAGTAATGAAAGAAAAATGATAATATGATAAAACATAATTTAATCCTTAATTAGTATATTTATATATCTTTTGTAAAACAGTTTATCTATAATTTTAGAAAAATAAAGTAAAGCGTGTATCTATGAATAAACTAAAAATACGGAATATAAAATAAAATAATGTAATTTCTTCTTTGTCGAATAGCTAAGCGATTCAGTTTGAGCTATTTTTAAATCCGAATATTCAATCTTGTTAAAGTTGTATTCGAAAGGTAGATAAAAAAAATTGAAACTTCCGCCGGTAAGCGTGTCTTTTTCCAGATTAGATTTCGATTGGATTATAGCACGAGATTTATTACCTGAGGTATACTCGCATTCTTCATATTCCGAAGAAATAGCAGCAATGTCGAAAGGGAATAAAAAAATAGAGAAAAAAAAGAAAAATAAATATTTTACAATACTTCTTTTTTTCATCCCGTACTAGGATAATAAGGACATATATAAATGCAAGTAAATTAAAAGGAAGTTAGGCCTGTATGGCTACGCTTTTTTGTAGTTCTTTTTCATAGACGAGGTAGCCGGAAAAATTATAGATCACCCTGCGGATTTTATCTATTTTTTCAAGGCCTCCGTTAATCAAATTTTTCTGTAAATAGGAATATATATGAAATGGATCCCCATAAAATAAACAAACATAACCGTTCGCGAGACTTTGAATCCTGTCGAGAATCGTCGCTTTGGGCAAAAAAGAGGGGGTGAAACGAACGGTTAGCACATCTGATTCTAAAAGTGGTAACTCGCTTTTTGCAGGAGAAAGCATTTCCATCCCGGCTATAAAATTCATAAAACCGGAATCACAAAGAAAATGTTCAAAGTCTTCTGAGCCGGGATCTAAAGATAAAAACCGGGACACTTCCGAATCGGAAGGTGGTGAAAGTGGTTCCGCACTTAATACCACATAGGCTTCGAGATTCGATTGTATAGAATGTAAGAAATTTTTATGGGGGCTCGGTTTACTCGTCATAAGTTTGTATATAATGATCTGTCTTTCGCAATATATCCCTTCTGCTTTTTATCTCGGAATCCTGTTCGAGGCTATGTCCGAGATTCCGACAATGATGAGCTTTTATCATCTTGGCATTATCAGAAGAATCCTCAATGGAGCGTATAAAACCTTTCCAGGCTAAAAAAATCTTAACCTTATAAATTACAAAACCGAGAAGAGAATTTGCGTTCCCTCCTGTTTTATCGGCTATTACCCGACCGAGAAACGTCCTCGAACTCGCGTAATCGTAACTTGCATCATACTTTCGGTCTTTCATATTATGTCACATAAAGGATGTACACTTAATTTACACGGTCTATAAAAACTGTAAACCTCTTTTTTTTAAAATCTTCCTATTTTTTATTCCCCGTTTCAAAATACAGGTTCCACTGTATATCTTTTTGTACGGAACTTCCCGCAGGTGGTTCCTGTCTGTAGCAGTAACCTGAACCGAATATACGATAAGTGACAGGATATTGTTTAACTAATTCCAAACTTTCTTTGACAGTCATGCTCTGGAAATTTGGAACCTTATTTGAATTGTGTGAATAGGTCTTGTTTGCGGGTTTTTGTAAGGTGAAGGAATTCATAGAATCCCCGGATTTTATAATCGGAATGATATTTTCCACCACCTCCTTAAATACCGGTGCGGCAATTCCACCTCCGGAATGTACATCTCCTCCCGGCTCATCGAATAAAATCAGACCTACTATCTTCGGGTCATCGGCCGGGAAAAAACCAAGGAATGAGGCACTAAAGAGTCCCGCTGCATAGCCCTTGCCAGGTTTTGCTTTTTGGCCGGTTCCGGTTTTTCCGGCAATGGCATAATCCTGTAAGTAGGCATTTTTCCCCGTTCCTTTTTGAACTACTTTCTTTAGGGCCTTTAACATCTGTTTGGTTGTGTTGGGTTTAATTCCAATAGAAATCGTGTCGGGTTTTAATTTTGTTACCACATCTCCACTCTTACTTGTAATATGAGATACTAATAAGGGTGTATGGATATTACCTCCATTAACTACAGCCGCGGCAGAAGTCACAAGTTGAATAGGAGTAACAGATATTCCCTGTCCGATGGCCATGAAATATGCGGTACTGGGTGTCCATTCTTTCAATTCCGGGAAATAGCCTTTGGTTTCATTATTTGAAATACCAATCCTTTCACCAAATTTATATTTCTTTAAATACTGGTATATTTTGGCATCGGGAACTTTTTGAATAGCTTTTATGATTCCAACGTTACAGGAATACTGTAAAATTTCTTCCAGATCTACAAGACCGTGTATACCACCACATCGAACCAGTCTGTCTCCAAATTCAACGTAACCCGGGCAATAAAACTTTTCATTGTGATCCATTTTTCCTTCGTTTAAGAGGATCATTGCCATAAAAATTTTCATGGTAGAACCCGGTTCATAGATATGGCGAATCGCCCAGTTCGTGGTAGAAGAGGGAGGATACTCATAATAACGGTTTGGATCAAAATTTGGAAAACTTGCCATGGCCAGTACATGACCGTTATTAACATCCAAAAATACCCCGATTGCTTTTTTAGACTTGGTTTCCTTGAAGGCCCTTCCCAGAGAAGTTTCTAAACGGTACTGAATCAAGCTATCAATTGTTAAATAAAGATCATTGGCCTGGTATTTATAACCTTCCGAAACCGTTAAGAGTTCCTGGTTATATGTGTATTCCAGACCGGAAAGGGCTTTGTTATCATCCAGACCGGTAAAACCTATAAGGTTGGAAGCGAGGGTTCCATTCGGATAAACCCGGTGGAATTCTTTTTCTCTTCTCACACCGGGTAAACCCATTTGCATAATCCTTCTTGCTAACTTGTTATCAATTTCGCGTTTCAGCAAAAAGTAATTAGATTTATCTCGAACCATTCGCTCAATTTTCTCTGCCGGAATATCTAAAAGTGGAGATAAAACACTGGCTGTGAAGGCAGGGTCTCTGACTTCTTCCGGGTTTATTCCTATAGTAGAGGCATCCTGGGATATGGCAAGTTCCATGCCCCGTCTATCATAAATAATCCCTCTCTGAATCCGCTTAATTTCTTTGTATTTATGGATGTTACCATTAAAAAAAGAAAGAAAGGTAACTCTTCCGAGCAAAACCACAAATAACAATAATAATAAAAGGAGTAAAAATAGCATCCTTTCTCTGTAAGAATCCAGAGGAGTAGGTTTCGGGTTTACTTTATCAGCAAAAATAGTAGTTCACCTCTTAATTTAATTTTGGGTATCAACCCAATTTTTCTTGAATCTGTTGTATTAGAACGATTATCTCCGAGAACAAGAAAATAATCTTTGGGAATTTGTCCTTCTCTAAAAATTACCCGAAAAGGATGAGCGGGTAGTATAGAGGCAGAATCAGAAGGAGGAACGGTTCGAACTCCCTCTTCCAGATATCCTTCTGATAGAGCTTTGGATTGAATATAAACTTTATCATTTTTAAACTCGTATTCATCCCCCGGTAAACCCACAAGTCGCTTAATCAGCATTTCTTGTTTGGGATCTTCGAATAGAACAATACTCAATCGTTTCGGTTGCCACTTTGAGAAAAGCTGAAACTCTGTTTTCAATCCCGGTATTCGAAATGGATAAGCAAATAAAGAGACAAGGATAATAGAGCCATCCTGTAAAGAGGGAGCCATCGAATTTCCTTCCACTATATAGATCCGGAAAAAGAAAGTGCGAATACAGATTATACTCACAAAAAATAAGGTAATGATAGTTATCTTTTTTTTCACAAAAAAGCTTAACGAATTTCTAAAACAGTTCCTTTGATAAAACAGGACAGCTTCTTACCTGAATGGGTTTTTAGATAAGACCGGATCTCCGAAGGCTTTAAAAGAAGAAGTTCCGGAATTTCTCCGGAATGAAGATGGGTGTCTGAAGGAACATTTGTGTAGCCGGAAGAACTGGTTTTATCTACCTGAAAGGTGGTTTTAAATGTAACGAGTTTTCCGACAAGAGACGGTTGAATGGAACCAAGATATATCCAGGATGAATAATGACCGGTTTTTATCAGAACCTTTTTCCAGGATTGAAGATCACTACCAAATAAAGAGCGGGTTAAGTTTTCTAATAAGAAGCTGACATCTGATTGCAGATTTCCAACCTCGAGAATCTTTTCTCCTGTAACTTTAGAATAGATAGCTACCATATTATTCGGATGGGGATAGTCCGCATAGGCGTAGATCCTGGATTCTTCTATACTTTCCAAATTATTTGTGTCTATAATTCCCGGATTTACCCCGGAGCGTTTATTGAAATAAATTTGATTGTCTTTTAAGAATATCATTCGATAGCCCTTATTTGTTCCCACCTTTTTAAAAGAGGTAATAGCCTGTAAGGGTGTACCGCTTGCTCCGGCTGCTCGCTTTAAAGCTCTCAAAGACTGATTATTCCCGCTGGAATTGGAAACAATTTTTATGGAATATCCAAGTTGCTTTACCGATAAAATTCCGGATTGTAGGTTATAAATTTCGGAAGATTTAAGTTTTACATCCGTAAGTAAAATTACTTCTCCTTCCAGGCCGGCTGCACTGCCCCTGAGTTTATGGAGACCATTAATAATATGGTTTGCTGTGACTTCTCCACCATACCGAATGGCTTTTAAGGCTTCTTCAATCTTTTTCGTTTCATAAGTGGGAGAAATATAGGTAGTACCTGCTGGTCCGAATAGTAATAAGCCCACCGGAATATTTTGATTTCGAATGACTTTGCGAATATACGGACGAATCGCCTGAATTTCCCGCATAAAAGAACCGGAAAGATCCAGAGCAAATATTAGTTCTTTCTTACTTTCTTTCGATTCAGAAGAAAGCTCTTTTTTTAAGCGGGGCGGAAACATCTGAAGCAAAGTTTTTAAACTATCTTCCAGATCTGAATAAATTTCCCCGTATAAAAAACCCTCCTTCCTGTTTATTACAGTACCACTGCAATTATATAATTCGGTTACAAGATACGGTCTCTTCACGAAATCCAGCTCTGACCAGACTACATACGAGACATCCAGGCCCTGACATATTCCTGAGATAGTAGATCTTTCAAGCTTTTTTCCTCTCAGAACCTTTCCGGCTTCCATCCATTGCTGAAGCTTGGAAACATCAGCTACTTCTATAACAAAATTATCCCTGGCATAAAAAGAAAAGAGAGAAGACAGCTTATAATCAAGTTTTTCTTCATTTTTCCATTCTGCCGGAAGATCCCCATTTACATGAACGGGGAAAAACGCAAGATCTCCGGAAAAGAGTACCGGAGTATATAATAAGATACAAACTAAGAAGCTGAGTAATTTCATCATACGTAAATTTCCTTATATTCAATATGAAGCATAACCTTCTTTTAAGCCGGCTAATTCTCTCAAAGAATTCGCCAGCTCTTCTGTTTTTAATTCCAGAAGCTTTTTGTCTTTTAATTCTTCTTTACTAACATACATGGGCTTTCCATAGTTAATCTCTATCTGGAAAGGCAATATGGCAGGGAAAGGTATCCAGGCCTGAAAGTTTAGTTTTTGAAGCTCTATATTTGCCAGAAGCGGCCAGGCCTGTTGTGTATTTTTAATTCCCACCGGAATTATAGGTACACCGGATAAAGCAGACCAGGTTAATGCACCTGATTGTAAAGGGTATAGTTTATCGGCATCCCAGAGTAAATGGTTTCGACCCTCCGGGAAAATCCCCACAAATCCTCCCTGCTTCAATTCCTCTAATATCATACGATTGGTTTTGCTGAGCGGATATTTTTTCTTTGTTTCTTCAGAAGCCGTTGCCCCGGGGGGATTTAAAGGTATGGTATTGGCAAATTTCAAAATATCTGAATAAACGGGTTTGTCCAGCATCCCGGCCCAGGCCACAAAACGGATAACTTTTCCAAAAGTATTTTCCGTGGCCAGTAAAAGCATAGCCGGATCCAGAAGACTGGGGTGATTCGGAGCTAAAATAGCAGCACCTTCCGGAACATTTTCCTTACCTGTAATATTTACACGGTTATATATATGAAGAATGAATTTACCAAAAGGGCTTTGTAACAGATCACTCAGGCTAAAAGAATTATCCATTTGATTTTCCTCTAATATACTGCAAAACTTTCATTCCTTCCCATAATGGTTTTACCTCATGGGTACGAATATAATCAACCTTTTTCTCATAAAGATAGAGTTCAGTAGCCAGACTGGCATTCTTTCTTTCGAGAGGAGCTAGTCCACCCAATATAGTTCCTAAAAAAGATTTCCGAGAAACGGAGACCATCACCCTTCCAAATGCTTCTTTAAATCGGTGTATATTGCGTAAGACGGTAAAACTGAGTTCCGGATCTTCTCCTAAAAAGAAGCCCATACCGGGATCGATAATACATTTTCGAAGGGGAATATTTGCCCGCAAGAGAGTTTCAAACCTCTTCTCGAAAAAAGATAGAATTGTATCCATAATTGTTTCGGGAGATAAATAGCTTTTTTTCCTGGCTTTAAACAGATTCGAATGGGAATACATCAGGATAAGCTCCGGAAGCTGGTTCTTATATTCCTGTAAGATAGCAAGACTTTCCTCATCTTGAAAGGCATTTATATTGTTTATAAAACTCACTCCGGCCTCAATGGAAGAACGTATAACTGCTGGTTTAAAAGTGTCTACAGATACTCGAATAGACTTTTCTTGTAAAAAAGTAATCATGGGTCGTAATCTTTTCCATTCTATTTCAGGTTCTATCCAGTTTGCATCAACATTAGAAGACTGGGCTCCCAGATCAATTACATCAGCTCCTTCATTGTATAACTCAAGAGCTTTTTTTTGTGCTTCTTCTATTTGTAAATACTTTCCACCATCGGAAAAAGAATCATCTGTAATATTTACAATGCCAAAAATATCCATTAGTTAAAAACCACTTTCACTATAATCTTTTTTTATCTTTCGGATCCCTATCGGTTCCCCAATAATTGTTACCCGATCTTTTTCAAATAAAAGGGTATCTCCTCTCGGTATAATTACTTCTCCCTCTCGATAAATCAGGGCAATGAGAGTGCCATCCGGCCAGCGTAGATCCTTAAGCTTTTGACCGATAAGAAAACTACTCTTATTATTTTTACGTAGTTGTAAGGAAAAGAATCTTTCTTCATGAAGTAGGATTTCTTTTATATCCTGTTCTGTTTTTGCTGTTTTCCATTCTTCCAGGAAACTCTCTCCATCAATTCTTTCGGCGATCTGTGCAAGAATTCTCAGATGTTGTCTTGGTAGTTTTTTGGAACCTACCAGGAAGAAAAGTGCCTGAATCGGGTCTTCCGGCATACTTTCTCCCCAAAATTCCCTGGCCAATTCGATTTTAATTCCCGGTGTTCGCACAATTACGAGTTCGGGTTCATCGATATCTTCCAGACGAATATGAGGCAGGGCAGCTCCATGAGAAACCGGCGTGGCCCCAATCCGGGTACCCTGTAAATACATTTCTTCAATTTTCGAAGCTTCGAGAGGAATTTTCTTGGATAATATTTCCGAACAGAGTTTCACGATTTGTTCAAAACCGGAATCATCCTTAATATCGAGAACCCTGGCCCTGGCTACCAGATTGTCGAATGGATCATTGGCCCGAAGCCCTTTCTCTCGTAAAATTTGTCTGAGTTCTCTATCCAGCCCTTCAAATTTTAGCTCTCCGAGCTTTGCAAAATAATGGAAGATGGCTCCTCCTCGGGAAACCCTTTTACGGGCATAATAAAAATACCAGAGAATTCCCAGGGCCACAAGACCGATAGTAAATGCCATCGAAAGCAAACCCAGCTCAAAAATAAACCAGAGAGGAGCAAAAAAGCCAAGTATGTGTAGCCAGGGGTAAAAAGGAGAACGATACCCGGGGTCATAGGATTCAATCCCGCTTTCTCGCATGACAATGACAGCCAGACAGGTAATCGCAAACATTAATAGCTGAAAGGCACTGGCCAGTTTGGCGATTTTCGTAGGTTCCAGTAAAAGAAGAAAAAGAAAAATAAAAAAAACGGTTAGAAGTATAGAATAGACAGGAGCACCCGTTTTCCCGACTTTTTGTAGAAAATCGGGAAGAAGCCTGTCTCTTCCGAGAGCGAGAGGGTAACGAGAAGCCGCCAATATCCCGGCATTGGCTACGGAGGAAAAAGCGAAAACTGCCGCAATAGTAATCGTAATCAGGCCGATTCTTCCTCCCAAAATCAGGGCTGTATCGGCTGCCGGGGTCAAGCTCCCCCGGAGAGTTTCCGGTGGAACCACCCCTACCATCACAAAAGAACCAATTCCATAAACCAGAATTGCCGTTCCCAGGGCCAAAAAAATTCCGAGAGGCAGGTTTCTCTCCGGATTTTCGACTTCTTCTGCTACGCTGGCAATTTGTGTAAGTCCCACATAACTAACACAGAGAAAGCCTGCTGTACTAAATATAGATTGTACACCTTTCGAGAAAAAATTGGAAAAATGGGAGTAATCTACGGCCTGTAATCCCACACCGGCAAACCAGAAGAGGATTCCCAGCACTCCCATAACCAGTATAGCCTGAATCGTTCCGCTTTTTTTGGCTCCGAGAATATTGATTAGCATAAATACAAAGGCAAACGCACAGGCCAGAGGAGTGATAGGGACGCCCGGTATAAGAATCTTCATATAAGCACCAATACCAACCAGGGCAAAAACTGTTTTAAGAATGACAACAAACCAGACTCCGATTCCTCCTATGGTTCCTACCATAGGCCCGAGACTCCTGTCTAAAAAATAATAAAGCCCTCCGGCTCTGGGCATAGCGGTAGCTAATTCTACAATACTGAAGATACCGGGAATAAGGGGCAGAGCTGCAATCAGGTAGCTCAGGATCATGGAAGGCCCCGACATCTTAGAAGCAAGGCCGGGAAGAAGAAAAAAACCGGAACTTAAGGTTGCGCCGGTAGCAATAGCATAGATATTAAAAAGTCGAAGTTCTTTACTCAGACGTTTTTTTTTTCAGTTGGCATCATAAAGACAATCTGGTAGTAATATTTCGTTGCCAAGCTTTTATTTTATCCGGGTTAAAAATTCTTACTTTACAAGCCCGCTTATAAATAGATATAAATTTTAATCTGGGAAACATGTCTTGAAAAAAAGAATTATACAAAATGTATTTTTATTTATCTTTCCGGTTATTCTCTTGGGCCTTCTCACTCTGAGCTATCTTGTCATAAAATCTTCTATGGAAAGGACAGTGCGGAATGTTGAAAAGAATTCAAAAAGTCTTGAAATTTATTTAGACAGTACCCGTGAAAAAGCTCTCTGGGTTGCCAGTGCGATGGCTTCTATTGAGGGACTGGATAAAATTTATGCGATGAAAGATGAGAATCGTGCCAGAAGGGAACTCAAAGAGTTAACACTTCCTTATTATAATAATTTTTTAAAAAATTTGAATATTTCTAAGGCCAGCATTCACTACCATAAACCACCGGTAAAAAGTTTTCTTCGACTCTGGGTGGATGATCCAAAAAAAATGGGGGGAGATGACCTCTCCACATTTCGTCATTCTATTGCTGAAATTGAAAAGATACAGAAACCCATCACTACAATTGAAGTGGGCAGGGCGGGACCTGTTATTCGGGCACTGGTTCCTATTTTTTCCCAAAAAAAATATATAGGTGATGTAGAATGTTTTTTTCCTATGAATAATATTGCCAGTTTGTTAGATGAGAAAGATGTTGCTGTTACCATACTAACAGAAGAAGCTACTCAACTCCTGGATAAGAAAATTGCACGCGGACTGGATCCGGATTCATTGAGCTATAAAATAGGCCCCTATTATTACCATGCTTCTTCCAATAACAAACTTCCTCCCGAAATAAAAAAAATAAATATAGAAGATTTAGAAAAATCTCATACAAAGTTAGATAATTCTTTTATAAAACCTATACCACTCAAGGATTTTCAGGGTAAGGAAATAGGAAAACTCATTTTATTAGTCGATGAATCTGAAAATCTTATTGAACTTCGAAACATTATTCTATATTTTTTATTCGCTACCATATTAGTTCTTGTTTTTTCCTTCATTCCGGTATATATCATTGCCGGAAGAATCCAATTGCCCATTTTAAAAGTTAGCAATTCTTTACAGAATATTGCAAAAGGAGATGCCGATCTTACCCAGGAAATAGGAGGAGAATTTAAAGATGAATTGGGAAAACTTACAGGAGAATTTAATGTATTCCTAAAGAAGCTTCGAGATATTATTTCTGAAGTTAAAAACTTAAATTCTAAACTTCTCAAATCCTTTAATTCTCTTTCTTCTTCTACTCTTGTCCTGAATGAAGATTTCAAAGTGGAATTAGAGTATGTATCACAAGTGAATCATGAGCTAAAAAACCTTTTAGACAGCAGTCATTTGATGCATGAAACAGGTAACAGTCAGCATAATACCATACAAAACCTCAGCAATACCTATGAAGATTTTTCAGAACTAATGGGAAATACCGCTAGTAATATTCGAGACATATTTAAAACTATAGATAGGGTAAACGAGGAAGGAGAAAAAGCCCGTTCGGATATGGGGCTTATGCTACCCGGTATGCAGGTGATGGAGAAAGGTTCCTCCGAAATTTTAAAAGTTATACGACTCATTCAAAATGTTTCAAATCAAATCAATCTTCTGTCTTTGAATGCTTCTATTGAGTCTGCCAGGGCCGGAGAACACGGAGATGGTTTTGCGGTAGTCGCCGATGAAATCAACAAATTAGCAGAAAAAACCGGTAAGAACACAAGGATGATTCGAGAACTTTTGGAAAAAAATGATGTCCAGGTAAAAGAAGGGCTTACCATGGTTCAAGAAGTAACCAGCCGGATTTCATCAATTTTGGAATATATTTCTTCTATTAAAAAAATGGCCAGTTCCACCGATAAATATGTGGATAAAAACCAACATCTGAGCGGTATAGTAAAGGAAGAGATAAATAAACTTAAAGAACATACTTCCCTGTTTAAATCTAAATCAGAGCAGCAGGAAAAAATATTAAACCAGATTCATCTTGATTTGGATCAAATGAGTGCTAAGGTCTTTGAAAATGCAGAAAGCATAGATGAAATTGTTTCCTCCATTGATAGTCTTAGTTCTATGGTAGAAAACCTGGACAAACAGCTTTCCCTTTTTAAAATATAGTAATAAAGGATTTCGATGTATCCCGTAAATATTGAATGGAAATTTATAAAATTTTATGGTTATGAAGGTCACTGGGCTTTACTGACTCTTGTGATTGGTTTTTTTTACCAGAGATATAATTCTTTAAAAAATGGTTATTCGGAGGATTGGTTTATATCCGCTTATTCCTATTCTATACTACTGGGTTTTATATTTGCCAGGCTGTTTCATTTTTTATTCTGGGATACCCAATTATTCTTGCAAGACCCTCTTATTATTTTTAAACCTTCCGGAGGTTTTGCCATTCTGGGTGGCACCATTGGAACCGGTCTCGGAGGCTATCTGTACTGCAAAAGGACCGGAAAAGATTTTTTTCACTGGTGTGATTCTTTAATGAGTCCGATTGCTATTTGTCTGGCAATCAGTCGTATTAGCTGTTTCTTAAATGGTGATGCCTATGGAACACCTACGAATTCTTTTTTAGGAGTCGTTTTTTCGGAAGATAGTATCGATTGGACCAGTGAATGGAAGTTATTACACCGTCAGTATGCACTATTACCCGATCCCTTAGCTTTTTTATCCCAGCACTTTCGGCAATACTTAAACCTTGCCGACATTCCGCTTCCTAAAAGTTTATCCCATTTACGAGCAGAAGGAATCAGTAACCTCGCCGAGCTAACCCGATTTTATCCCCCCAATGTAAGCGGGGATTATCTAACTGTACTAAAAAGCAAAGGCTTATTTCCCTTTCCGGTTATCTATCCACCGGTTCATCCGACCCAGTTGTATGAAAGTTTCATAATGTTTCTTGCGTTTTTTATCATTTTTAAATTAGAAAAAATTACTCTGGCCAAAAGAAAGTTATTCTTTATTTTTTGGGTATTGTACGGACTAAATCGTCTGGTAATCGAAATTTTTAGGGGCGACAGAAATGTGGTATTTTTTAATTTCACCTATGCACAACTTATCTCTATGGGCCTGATTATTTTTGGGATTTTAGGTATTGTATATATTTTCCATTCAGAAAAGAAAATAATAAAGCAAAATTCTTAAAAACCTGTAAAAAATCTTGACAGATATAGGATACTATACAGGGTATCCTATATAGGAGGACAAACATGTATTTAGCCAACACAGGCACCTGGCACTTAGATAGATTAATCAGGTTATTAGCCGGGGTTTTTAGTTTAGTCGGAGTGGGTCTTGGATATTTTCATAGCCCTTATTGGTTTATTTTAAATTTATTGGTGGGGGTGAACTTGATTGTTTTCGCCTTAACCGGCTTTTGTATTATGACAAATATATTATACCTTTTAGGGGTAAGGCCCGCCTGTAGTAACTCTTAAGCAACACTAGCCCTGTTTACTTTATGTATACCAAACAGGGTTTCTTTCATATTCCCTCAAAAAAGCTGAGAGTTTTTCTTTAAACGTAAGCGAGCCACCGATGGCTCGTTTGCTTCTCCAAAACAGGGTTCTTTTTTAATTTTCTCTTGACAGAAGGAAATCGCTCAATTACCAAGAAGCGAAAGGCATGTCTGATATTATTGAAAGCTTCTTTTTTGAGAATGAGAACCCTCTTTGTGTTTGTGATACTTCGGGGAAATTTCTCCTAGCTAATAATCGATGGCAGTATTTATTTGGCTATTCTCTTGAAGATCTTAAAAATAGAAGATTTATTGATTTAATCCATCCATTTGATAAAGAACTGGTAAAAACGGAGTTAGATGAGTTAACTTTTCAAAAAAAAGCCTCTATATTTAAGAGTTATTTTCTACATAAAGAGGAATTTTACCATTGTGTCGAATGGAGAATACAATTACAGCATAATTGGATTTATATCGGAGCAAGAGAAATTTATGAAGAAGAGAAGTCTCTTATCAAGGATTATTATATCCTTAGAACCATTTTAAAAAACACTCTGGATGGAGTTTTTAAGACAAATAAGTATGGGAAAATTCTCTATGCCAATCCTGCCTATTTAAAGATGACCGGCTACACGCAGGAAGAAATTACTTCTCTTTTTATTTCCGATCTGGAAGCCATAGAGAATATACAGGATGTTGTAAATCATATAAATAAAATCATCAGTCAGGGCTCTGATACCTTTGAAAGTGTTCATAAAAGAAAAGATGGAAGTCTATTTCCCGTGGAAGTTACTGCTTCTTTCATTAACGTGGAAAGAGGACTTTTTGTGGGCTTTTGCCGGGACATTACAGAAAGAAAAGCCCAGGAAGAAAAAATAAGAGCCAGTGAAGAGCAATTTCGTCAGATTACAGAGAACATGGAAGAAGTAGTATGGCTTCGAAGTGCAGACAATCGAAAAATGCTTTATATCAGCCCATCTTATGAAAAAATTTGGGGGTATAGCTGTAAAAGTCTCTATGAAAATCCGGCTTCCTTTTTAGAATCTGTTCATCGGGATGATAAAGAAATAGTATTCGCAGAATTCGATAAGTATCTCGATGGAGGTAAATTTGATATAGAGTATCGGATTCGAAAGCCTAACGGAGAGATAAAATGGATCTGGTCCAGAACTTTTCCCGTTAAAGATAAGCAGGGTAATGTTATTCGGCATACAGGTATTGCGGTTGACATAACAGAACGGAAGGAAATTAACCTTGAACTCTTCAAGGCTAAGGAAATCGCAGAGAAAGCCAGCAGAGCAAAATCTGAGTTTCTTGCGAATATGAGTCATGAAATCCGAACTCCCTTAAATAGCGTTATCGGATTTACGGAGCTGTTATTGAAAACAAATTTGGATATATTGCAAAAAAAATATATACAAAATGTTAATATTTCAGCCATTTCTCTTTTAGGCATCATAAATGATATTTTAGATTTTTCCAAAATAGAAGCCAGTAAGTTAGAGTTATATGAAGTAGATTCTAATATTCTTGAACTTTTACAGGATTGTATAGATATTGTTAAATTAGAAGCGGAGCGAAAAGGTATTAAAGTGATTCTGAATGTTCCAAATGAAGAATCTTTTATAATGAAATTAGATTCAGTACGCTTAAAGCAAGTTTTAATAAACCTACTGGGCAATGCAGTAAAATTTACCCGAAAAGGGGAAATTGAACTTAAACTCAGCATAAATTCTGTAAATGAAGAATCGAACCTGGCTTCCTTCACCTTTTCGGTTAGAGATACCGGAATTGGTATTTCAGAAGAGAAAAAGGAAAAGATTTTCCAGGCTTTTTCTCAGGCTGATTCTTCCATATCGAGGAATTTTGGTGGAACCGGACTCGGTTTAAGTATTTCTAAAATGCTGGTAGAAAAAATGGGTGGAAAACTTTTTCTTGAAAGTGCAATAGGTGAAGGCAGCACATTTTATTTTAGTATTCAAAGATATTATAAAAAAGCAAGTAATCAGGTTCAAAATATCTCTGAAGCCTTAGAAAGAACGAATAAACAAGATGATTCATCCCTGAGTAAAAATTCCTATACTATACTAATTGTAGATGATACACCCTTTAATATGCTTTTGACCAGAGCTATGCTGGAAGAACTTCTTCCAAATTCTAAATTTATAGAAGCAGAAGATGGACTTAAAGCTATTGAATATTATAAACAGTTTAAACCCGATTGTATTTTCATGGATATACAAATGCCAGGAGTAGATGGTTATCAAGCTTCTCGTTCCATTCGAGATTTAGAAGATTCAAATGCTCAGATACCAATTATTGCTCTTACAGCCAGTGCTACTAACGAGGAAAAAGCTAAATGCCTCGATGTAGGGATGACTGATTTTTTAACCAAACCTATCAGTGAGAATTCATTAAAAATTATCCTGCTAAAAAACTTAATAAGAAATTTATAACTGCTCAGAAAAATAAATGTGGTATAGGAAAACTGCGAATGTAGTTGAACGAAAGAAGGTTTAGAAAACAGACCTTTTTATGAATTGCTTAAGCGACCCAGCATGGGTTCGCTTAAGCAACCGGAGGATTACCATTAAAATATCATTTAATTTCTCACACAGCGTACAAAGTTATTTACTTGAACCACATCTTTTTGATCTCCGATACTTGTAGGCCAGGTTGTAGGAACTGATTTTGGATCGGAGCGTTGAGCTCCCGGACCATGTGCATCATAGGTTCCTGTTCCTACAAATTTTTCAACCGCCCAACAGGGACCAAAACACATATAGGAAGCGAAACTTTTAGCATCTCCGTGTGTAGTACTCGACCAGAAAAAAGGTGCAACTGAATTTCCATTGGGCGGAGATGTTGTTGGATTTGTGTTTAAATCTTTTCCTGCCGGAAGAGTAAACTTAAAATACTTTGTATCCAGTACCATTTTGGTTGTATTGTAATCAGGGTTATCATAATAAACGATACTTTGCAATTCTTTTATATCCGGAAGTCGCCAATCGGTTTTTCCTGCAAGGGAAAGATTCTCACAATAACTTAGAGCTTCCTGCCAGGTGAATTGGTAATCCCCGGTGGATTGTTCTCCATTTGATTGTTGCCAGATTAACCCTGTATTGTTGTCAGTGACTGTTCCATCTCCATTATCTTTGTAATTGTTTGTTGCAAAGACCGTCTTATCACCACGCACACATCTGTAAAAGAGAGTACTATTGGAAGAGTTATTAAAATTACTTTTTATATGTCCATCCAGGAAATTATAAAAGTAATTGATAGTCGAATCATCGGGACGTGCTGTGGATGACCAGGTTTGCCCCATCATTTTGGTTGTGTGGGTTCCTGTAAGTTCGACACTTGTAGGGTAATTAAAGTTAAAGTAAGCACTATCCAGATAAAATGCATTCGTAGTGTTTTGATCTCCATTAGCATTATTGATTGAAAACAGTTCTCGAATAGTCGGTATTCTCCAATCGGAGTAATTTCCTGTTCTTAGCTGTGTGCAATGCGAAACCGCATCGGCATAGCTTACCCTTGTGTCATGGTGTTCCTGCTCCCACATTAGACCCGTATTATTATCCAGAACAATTCCATTGGAAACTGTATAGGATGGTTTGAGCCTCGTGTACTGTGCGTCCTGTCCGTAAAAACTGGAGCTTGCATTTGTGGGGCAGGTCATTTCGGTTCCTTTTTCATCATAACATTTACTCTGAGATGCGTCAGAAACTAAAAACTTTACCGTTGATGTACCGGAAGTAGAGTTAGAGGCTGCTAAGGCAGCAGCCAGTAACGCAGTTTCATTTTTGTTATCAGAGCTTTTATCGCAGTTCCCAAATACCAGTCCTAAAACGAGAAGCATAATTTGTAGAGAGTTAATTTCTTTCATAAAAATCCTTTAGGTCAAGAATATTGTTTTGTAGTATACGCAAAAAACTGTAATTTGTCGTCTCACTAAAGGGAGTGAGATAATTTTTTTTGTAAAGGATTTTTTTTAGTCCGATATTTAACAATTTTGTAAGCGTAATCAGAAAAAAAGACTTGTACAATAAATATAGTGTAGAAAAATAGTGAGTTATGAATATGACTGAACTAAAGAGTAGATTTAAAAAAGTCGTTTTCTTTAAATAATAGGCTATAGTAGTTAAAAAAATTCTTGATCTCAAAACTATTTTATTTTCTAAAAGTCGGTTTTTACAGCCTTCTTTTTTTGCTTATCCCTATTTATTTTATTTTTAGTATAGTTTTTAACTATTTATATGATTGGGAAATTCGTGATACAATTTTCCAGTGGAAATATGACTATTTCCATTCAAATCCCTATATCACAAATCTTACCGAACTTGATAAAGTGTATATGTCCCTGGAGAAAATTCCATACCATAAACTGGATGAGGATTATTTAACCAAAACAAAGTCTTCCGAAAAAGAATATGCTAATTTATTAAAAGACCTGTCCTATCAAAAAATATATCTTTCTGACCTGAATAAGCATATTGTACATAGTTATCGTATTAAAGATTTTTTACCCAGAGAAGTGTATTACAGAGAGCTATTACACGGAAAGAGAGAATACATTTATTGGAATGTTAATAAAAATATGTTGGTAAAACTTTTTCTTCTCAGGCAGAAACTCAGTTTCCTGGGTTATAATGCAGATGGTTTTCAAATCATTAGTGCTTATCGTTATCCTCTTTACAACGAAGATGTAGGAGGTGCCAGGTTGAGTCGTCACATGAGAGGAGAAGCCCTCGATATTCGTATCTCTGATATTGATAATAATTTTATTTCTGAACAAAAAGATAAGGAAATTGTTTTGGAGATTTTAGAAAATTCGATTATTCTGAATCAGGGTGGAATCGGGAAATATCCGGGGACTATGACTCTCCATTTTGATGTGAGAGGTTATAAAGCCAGATGGGATAGACAATAAGAATGTAGGAGAGGCCTCCTGGCTCGCAGTCAAAGGCTATAACTTAAAGAATGAGTTCCAGGGCAGTCTTACAGGTTTCTTCCAGAGAGGAACAAATAGGCACGGAAGGACAATCCTGAGAAAATCTTCGTTTTATATAACGATCATTGCTAAATTCTTTTTCGATTCCTAAAACTAATTTGGAACCCAGGAATTCATGTCTTGCTTTCCATTCTCCCAGTTCAAATCTCGAAGTCTGAGCATAAGGTCTTGCACAATTATGCTTAAATTCCTTTGCCAACCAGAATAAGATTACTCCCTTTTTTTCAGCTCTCCTGAGAAAATGTGTTTCCCAATCTACTTGCTTCTCATACACAAATTCTCCTTCAGGATAGTCTCTCCTGGGATTCGCAATATAAACTTCCGGCTTGAGTTTATATAGAAATTGTGCAGCTTCTTCCTGCCAGACAGTAGCTGATTGAATCGGTCCGGCTAAAAATATCACGGAACCTTCTATTTCTATAAAATTTGGTGGATATATAACGTTATTTTTATATTCTAAGTTCATTTCAAAGCTCGCTCCAAAAGTTGTTCCAATTCCACACCGTTAATAATTTGGATTTTGGAACTATTCAGGCGATATATCTTTTTTGCACCCTGTGTTAATTCTGCATTCCCTACGATGTAACACATTTTGGCACCACTTTCTTGCAGGTTTTCAAGGCTTTCATTTAAAAAGACATCAGAAATTTGTATGTCTTTCCACTTACGGATTTTAAAAAGTGCAGACTGCTCCTCTTCATCTTTAGACTTAGCCAGATAGTTCGCACCATCCGATTCTATGCAGGGCAGTTCTCTGACTCCTTTATAACTCAAGTCATTCATAATTCGGTTACAGGCATTTTTAAAGGATGTGCCTTTTAGGGAAATAAAAGTAAGTATTTTATTCGGCCCGACGTTACTTAAACGATTCGCAATCTTCTCGCCACTTTCGTTGACCATACCCCTGATATTCACATAATTATTGGAACGTAAACCCGATAGCTCAAAATATCTTTCTACCGGAAAAAGCTTATCGGGAAGTTGTTGTAAAGCCAAATCAGGGTTATAACCATTCGGAGTAGTTTGTCCCATATTGATTTTTCCTAACTCCAGTTGAAATTTATAATCTGCTAATTCGATAATCTCGGTATCTTCTGTATTCAAGCTTTCTGCTTCAATGAGAAACTCACTGGCTTCTTCAAGATTATTCTGGGCGATTGATATAAGAGCAAAATTGAGCTCAGATTCGGATGTTTCGAATTTCCAGCTATTCTGTCTTGCCATTTCTATACAGAGTTTGGCGTGGATTAAAGACGAGGAAAAGTCTCCGAGTAAAAAATGTTGTA
This sequence comes from Leptospiraceae bacterium, assembly GCA_024233835.1. Classification (NCBI taxonomy): domain Bacteria; kingdom Pseudomonadati; phylum Spirochaetota; class Leptospiria; order Leptospirales; family Leptospiraceae; species Leptospiraceae bacterium. Next base: position 89,162 of record JACKPC010000003.1, on the reverse strand, counting down.
GCATGATAAACTGGATAATCGTAAAACGAAAGTATTCATCTTCTGCTTTTTCCAGTGCTTCGTTTGCCAGTTTTAAAGCCTCTTTATGATTTTTTAAACGATAATTGGCCAGGGCGAATAGAAATACCGGTAAAGGATTTTTATCCAGCTCGTAAGCTTTTTCAAAAAACATAAACTCATCTGCTCGATTGAGTTGGGCAGCTACGACTCCCCTTGCTATAAAAAAACTGGATATTTCCACCTCATTATCAGGAACCTGTTTCATGAAGGATTCTGCAATTTTAAATTCTTTTTGACCCACTGCAATGAAGGAAAGGCGAAGGAAAGGTTCTATATTATGAGGATCCAGATGAATAGCATCGAGATAATGAAAAAAAGCTTCCTGCATTTTATTCTGATCGTAGTAGATATCGCCCAGACGGCTACTTACGAAGGATGCCGGGAAATCTTTCTCAAAGTTTCCGGTACTTTTTAGTTTTTCCAGGAAGTGTGCTTCTCCTTCGTAGTCTTTCTCTATGGAATGGATTTTAGACATCAGAAAAAGAATTTGACTATTATCCGGTTCTCTTTCGAGAATTCCTCTGACCATAGCTTTCGCATCGAGAAAATTACCCATGGCAGCCAGAGCAAGGGCTCGTTCCGAAATATTGGATCTTGAATTCTGAATATAAAATAATACGCTTAAAACTGCGGTTATAGCCAGTATTGCACTCAATAAAATTATCATGTTCCAGATTTCATCGTAAATTTATTATCGCAAAAAATCAACTTTTTATACACAGAGCTAAAAAATGATGGATGATTTATTTTTCGCAAAGGTTTTTATAGTCATGAAATGGAAAAATATATAGGTATCGATGTTGGAGGAGGAAGCCTTCGAGCTTCTTTGATCGACAAACAGGGTAATCTATACACTGAAACCAGCAGTAAAACCAATCCTTCCTGGAAAAATGAAGATTTTTTAAACGCAATTTCTGAACTTTTAAAAGATATTTTTAAAAATCACGAAGAAATTTTTAGTATAGGAATCGGAACACCGGGTCCTATCGATATAGAAAAAGGTCTTATCATCCATTCGGCCAATCTGAAAAACCTTCAAAATACTCCCCTTGTAGAATTTCTCCAATCGAAGTTCAAAACCCGGGTTTTTTTTAATAACGATGCAAATTGTGCTGCCCTGGGGGAATATTTTTTCGGAAAAGGAAAAGGTTCTGAAAATCTCATAACCCTGACATTGGGAACGGGTCTGGGTTGTGGCTGGGTATATCAGGGCAAAATTTTTAATGGTTTCCATGGAAGCGGAATGGAAGCCGGTCATACGACTCTTGTCATCGAAGGTGCGGAATGTGGTTGCGGAAAAAAAGGCTGTGCAGAAAGCTATTTCAGTGCCACAGGGCTAAAAAATAGATACAGAGAAAAAACCGGACTTGAAATCGAGTCAGCAGAGGCCTTTTTTGGAAAGGTAGAGAAGGGTGACCGGATCTGTCAGGAAATTCTCAGTTTCGCTACAAAGGTTCTGGCTCAACTGATACGAAATTTATGCCATACTCTAAACCAGGATAAGGTGGTTCTGGTCGGAGGTCTGACAAAGTCATTTCACCTATTTGAAAAACAGCTTAAGGCTGAGCTTTTCGAGAGCCTTTTTCCTATTTTGGGAGAAAGATTAAGCCTTGAAATAGGAGGTTCCGTAGCAGGTAGCTATGGTGCAGCAGCCCTGGCATTTGCCTGAGGAGAATTTATGGAAGAAACAATATTTTCAAAAATTATTAGAAAAGAGATTCCGGCAAAGATTGTTTATGAAGATGAAGATATTCTGGCTTTTGAGGATATTAACCCGGTAGCTCCTACCCATGTCCTCTTTATCCCTAAAAAAGTTATTTCTTCATTGGATGCACTTACAGAAGAGAATGTCGGTCTGATAGGGAAGCTTCTTCTTACCATTTCCCGTTTTGCCAGTGAAAAAGGTCTGGAAAAAGAAGGATATCGAGTCGTTACCAATACGGGTAAAAACGCAGGTCAGACGGTTTTTCATATTCACTTTCATCTATTGGCCGGAAGGCAGATGAATTGGCCTCCGGGATAAGATTGAGATGAGAAAGTTTATTTTTGGGCTTTTAATCAGCCTTTTTTTCATTGTATTCATTGCCTATAAGTTTGATGTAAAAGAACTCTTTCGGCTTTTAGAAAAAGCGGAACTTATCTACCTGATTCCCGCTATCTTCTGGCAATTTGTAGGAATTATGCTTTTTTCTTTGCGCTGGTATTTCCTTTTAGAGAAAGCCCTGCCTTTTAAGCATTCGGTATCTTCGAGTTTTATCGGTGGAGGAGCCAATATGGTCTTACCGGCAAGGGGAGGAGATTTATTTCGGGTGTATTACTGCCGTTCCGAAACTTCGATACAATATTTCAACCTTCTCTCCAAGCTATTCATTGAAAAGGTTATTGACTTTGTTTATGTAATTTTTTTGGGTGCCGTAGCTCTCCTCTTTTTAAATACCGGTCGCGGGGATGCGGGAAGTTTTGCTATTTTTAGCTTTTCCGGAATGGTAGTTGTCGGAGTATTCATTGTGCTTTTCCTGCTTCGCTTTCAAAACGAATGGATAGACAAAACCCTTCTGAAACTGTTTCATCTGATTAAAAAAGAAGAAGTCTATAAGTCGCATATGCAGGTGCATATATTTGAGCTTAAGAAATTTTTAAGCTTTAAAATGCTTCTAAACCCACTTCTCGTTACGATTGTCATGTGGGCCTGCTATTCTCTGACTTATTACTATACCGGTCTCGCCTTAGCTGTTCCTATGAATGCAGCTGAAATTACCTTTGTTATTTTTTTTGGAGCCATTAGCCTTGCGGTTCCTTCCGCTCCTTCCGGTGTAGGAGTCTTTCACGCTTCCGTCATCTCTGCGTTTATAGTTCTAAAAAAGACCTCTTCTCTCGGACTTTTCTTTGCAACAGGTATTCACCTTTTAGGTTTTGTGGTGTTTACTGTAGTAGGTTTTTTGTTTTATTTCTACTGGATTTACAAAAGAAGGAATGGAAAGCCTGTGAATTTCAAAGAATTTGAGGATACAGAAAAAATTGGAAACTGAAGACATAGAGCTGGGGATTGAACCAAGAAAAATCAATCCCACAGAGGAAAGACAGCTGGCCCTGGTTTGCAACCTCCTGAAGTCTCCTAAAGGTTTATCCTTTAGGCAGATTCGAAAAATCATGCAGGAATATTATTCCAATGAAAACCTCGATTCAGATAGAAAGAAGCTTCACAGGGACATGGAAGAGTTAAAAGAACTTGGTTTTTCCATTCGACAATATGAATCCTTTTTTTCTTACGGACAGGAGGATCCTTTTCTTTATAAAATTGAAGATGCAAACAGGCAAAGAGAAATGCACTTCAGTAAAGAAGAATTACACAATCTTTCACTTTGCATTTTTAAACATTACAAATCAGACTTTTCAAAAGAACTGTTTACAGCCTCTCAGAAGTTATTTTCCGGTAATCTTCAATTCTTTCCGGAAATGAAAAATACCGATTTGGAGTCGAGAAAGCAGGAGGATGAAGATAAGATTCTACATACAATCATTAAAGCCCTGAAGAATAAAAGTCCCTTAAAAATTGTATATTCGAAAACCCTTCCGGAAAAAAAAGAAACCAGAACTATTGAACCTCTGGAAATTGTGAAGCGGAATTCTCTTGATTTTTACCTTCTGGCGTATGATAGGGAAAAAAAAGATAAACGAAAATTTCTCATACCCAAAATCCAGAAGGTTCAGGAAATAGCCGGTTCCTTTTTCTTTAGTGGAAAAGTGGAGGAAACCGATTTGAACTATCATCCTCTTGCTTTCCAGATTCATGCAGAAGAAAGGATTCACCTCGATTGTGACCCGGAAAACCTCTGGAAACTCGAAAGATTTCTCTATCCTCATCCCTACAAAAAAGAAGGAAATTCGATTATTCTGAAAACCCGTAATCGCTCGGCTCTTTATGAATTTCTTTTAAAAGAAGGAAATGTAATTTTAAAAACAGATTCTGAAGCTCTGAGAGAAGGATTTTATGCCTATATCCATAACTTAATCAATCTCTATAACCCAGAAATTACCTGAAATGACAGAAACCCCCTTCTTCTCCTGGCAAGAAAACCATACTCTTTATTCAGATGCCTTTAATGACATTTACTATTCCCGCTCCGGAGGCTTAGAAGAAAAAGAATATGTTTTTCTTCGCGGAAATTCACTACCGGAACGCTGGGAAAATAAGGCAAGATTTACTATTTTTGAGTTGGGTTTTGGTGCCGGTTTAAACTTTTTTGCTACCTATCATCTATGGAAAAAAAAGTTCCATCAAAACGGACAATTGCATTTTATCAGCCTGGAAAAATACCCTCTCCCGGCTGAAGTTGTTTTGCACTGCCTGTCCATCTACCCGGAATATTCTCAGTATATGGATTCTTTTTCTACACGTTATACAAACCTTCTTCCGGGATTAAATCGAGTTATTTCCGAAAAGGGTTTCATTCTGGATTTGTATATTGGAGAGGCAAAAGATTTCTTTCCTGAATTTTATGGAAAAGTCGATGCCTGGTTTCTCGACGGATTTTCTCCTGCTAAAAATCCCGAACTCTGGTCGGATGAAGTTTTTCAATTTATACGAAATCATTCAGCAGATGAAGCCACAGCCTCTACTTATACGGTAGCCGGACAGGTTCGACGCGGCCTGGAAAGTGCAGGTTTTCAAACCATGAAAATCAAAGGCTTCGGGTTTAAGAAAGAAATGCTGGTAGCCCACAGAGTTTTACCGGAAATTCCTGATACGTATAAAGAGTCGTATTATGCGCCCGGATTAAGTTTTTCTCAAAAAGGGGAGCGAGTTACAATTATTGGTGCAGGATTTGCCGGAACTTCTCTTGCAAATGCCTTTGCAAAGAGAGGAATGCGGGTTCAGCTTGTGGAAGAAAAAGAAAGTCCGGGTTCGGGAGCTTCAGGAAACCCTCTCGGTTCCTTTTCTCTGCTGCTTTCTGCTGAAAAGAATCCGGTTTATGACCTTATTTTTCATGGTTTTTCTTACCTTTCTCGAAATCTAAAAGATTTTCAAGGGGAAGGAAAGCTTTCTTCCTATAAAAGAGCAGGAAGTCTCTATGTGATAGGCTCTTTGCAGGAGCGAGAAAGATACAAAAGAGGAATTCAGGCTTATTCCCTGAATAAAGAAATGGCTGAAATTCTTGACCCGGAAACCTGTTTGGAACGTTTTGGTTTCAAGCCTGCTATTGGAGTACTTTTTTTCCCGGAATCGGGGTATTGTAGTCCGAAAGAATTTTGTGAAGCCAATTTATCTGTTCTTAATCCGGAGAATTTCAGTGCCTGCTTTAATACAAGAATCGATGATTTTAGTTTTGATGGAAAAACCTGGAAGGTGTATAATAATAAAAGTTGTGTGTATGAATCTGAAATTCTTGTGTTTGCTAATTCTTTTTATGCACAGAAGATAGAAGGCTTATTTTCCTTTCCTGTTAAAAAAAATCGGGGACAGATTTTTTATCTTGAACCAAAAGATTTTCTACACCTTCCCGAACCGGTTTTACATGGAGAAGGCTATGCTATTTCAGGACAGAGCCTACAGGTTTTTGGTTCGACGTTTAACCCAAAAGATGAGAGGGAAGAAGTGGATCCCGAACACAATGTACTTATCTATCAAAAGATTCGAAAGACAGAGCCTGCACTTCCTGACATAGATATGAGGGACAAAAAGGCAAGGGTTTCTTTTCGAGCTGTTGTTCCCGATCACCTTCCCATAGTCGGCCCGATTCCCGACTGGGAATATTATAAAAAAGAATACCGGGTGCTTCGACATGGATCGGCTCGACAGCCCTTAAATCCGGCGAAGTATCAAAAAGGTCTTTATGTTTTAACAGGACTGGGTTCGAGAGGGATTGTCTATTCAGGAATTTTAGCCGAATTAGTAGCGGCTTACGCCTGCGGAGAATCTTTTCCCCTACCTCTGTCATTGGTTCGGGCTTTACATCCGGGACGTTTTTTTATCCGTGGATTAAAGAAGGGAATTCTACCTGGAGCATAAAATGGAACAGAATCAACAAGATATTCTGAAAATGGGAGGACGTGAATTTCACTCGCGCCTGTTTGTAGGAACCGGTAAATTTTCATCCGGACAAGTAATGGAGAAAGCCATAGTCGCCTCTGAAACCGAAATTGTCACGGTGGCTTTACGAAGAGTCGATTTAGAAAAACCGGAAGATGATATTTTAAGCCATATTAATCGAGAAAAAGTATTACTCCTCCCCAATACCAGCGGTGCGAGGGATGCAAAGGAAGCCGTAAAATTGGCCAGACTTGCCCGAAGCCTCGGAGCCGGAGACTGGCTCAAGCTTGAAGTAACTCCTGATCCGGTTTACTTACTTCCCGATCCTATTGAGAGTTTGAAAGCAGCCGAAGAACTGGTAAAAGAAGGCTTCAAAGTAATGCCCTATATCAATGCCGACCCGGTTTTATGCAAAAAACTGGAAGAAGCAGGTTGTGTCTGTGTAATGCCCCTTGGCTCACCCATTGGCTCCAACCAGGGCCTGAAAACAAAGGCCAATCTGGAAATCATTATTTCTCAGTCTAAAATCCCGGTTGTTGTAGATGCGGGACTCGGAGAGCCATCCCATGCAGCAGAAGCCATGGAGATGGGAGCCGATGCAGTGCTTGTCAATACCGCGATAGCCATTGCCCGGAACCCCGTGAAGATAGCTGAAGCGTTTAAAATGGCCACCATAGCTGGAAGAATGTCGTATCTTCACAGAGGCCGAAGTTCAAAACCCGGACTCAGACTGAAAGCTTCTGCCTCAAGCCCCCTTACAGGTTTTCTTTCAGAAGAAAAGAGATAAGCATGTTTTTAGAAGAGGTTTATTCCAAATATTCATTTCAGACTGCTATAGAAGCTGTGCAAAGTAGAAACCTCGGAGATGTGGAACAGGCCCTGAACAAAGCCTGTTATTCTGAAAAGCTTTCCTTTGGGGATTACCTGTCTCTTATTTCTCCACTTGCCGATTCATTTTTAGAAAATATGGCGGAATTGGCTCATGATTTAACCCTGAAGCGTTTCGGAAAAACTATCCAACTCTTTATGCCCCTGTATCTTTCCAATGAGTGCCGTTCTTCCTGTGTATATTGCGGTTTTAGTTATGAAAATAAAATTCCGAGAAAAACCCTCCACTACGATGAATTAGAAAAAGAAGCCGAAATCCTGAAGTCTCAGGGCCTTGAGCATGTACTGATTCTGACAGGAGAAGCCTATTCAAAAACCCCGGTTTCTTATATTGCCGAATGTACTCGAATTCTACGAAAACACTTTTCTTCTATTGCAATAGAAATCTATCCTATGGATATCGACCGGTACAAAACTCTGATCGAAGCGGGAGTAGATGGGCTTACCCTGTACCAGGAAACCTACGACCCCGATACCTACAAAGAATACCATCTTCGGGGAATGAAAAAAAACATGGAATACAGGTTGAACGCTCCCGACAGGGGAGGAATGGCCGGTTTTCGAAAAATTAGCCTCGGTACCCTTCTGGGTCTTTCCCATCCTCTTGGAGAACTCTTTTTTTTAGGCCTGCACCTACAATATATGTATAAAACTTATTGGAAAACCTTCCTTCAGGCCTCTCTTCCGAGAATGAGACCTGCGAAGGGTGGTTTTCAGAAAGTAGTCCCTGTATCGGACAGGGAATTTTTGCGTTTTATTCTCGCTTTACGCCTGATGTTTCCGGACCTTGGCCTGACACTGTCTACCCGTGAAACTCCTGACTTGAGAGATAACCTGGTAGGTCTTGGGATTACTTCCTTTTCCGCAGGTTCCAAAACTGAACCGGGTGGTTACCAGGGTAGCGGAGCCCTCGAACAATTCGAAATTGAAGACAAACGAAGACTTGAGGAAGTAATTGAAATGATTCGCTCAAAAGGTTATGACCCGGTTATAAAAGATTTCGACAGGGCCTTGCTTTGATTTATTTACTGTTGCCCTTATAGGCTTTGGTCAGACAGGAGTGAAAATTACTACATTTATTTTTATTTTTTATATAGCAAGTGCTGGCAGCCGTATTATGCTTTAAACAACCTTTTTTGCAACCTTCATCAAAAGCTTTTAGTTGCTGCTCGGATACACCTTTAAATTGAGCAGTAACACAGGATTTATAGAAATTACAGATGCTGTCGCAAGATTCCTGAGCACTGATACCGGAGAATAAACTAAAGCTGAGAAGAAAAGCAAAAGATAGGGTTAAAAGTTTTTTCATGTGAAGCTCCTTTAGCCTGATAAAATGTTACTAGCGATGCAGGGATTTGAACCCCGGACCTGCGGATTATGATTCCGTCGCTCTAACCAACTGAGCTACATCGCCTTATAACAGTATTAGACTGAGCTTTTTGTATAAGGTTTAAAAAAACCGAAAATTGTAAAGTAGAAAAACAGTTAAGGCTTCGAAAAATCTCCAATTTCCAGGAATTTCTTTGCAAAAAAGTCCCGATTTTTGGCTTCATTTTTTCGAAATGACAACCAGATTGAATATAGTTCGGACTTTAGCTCGATAATATAGAAACGACTTTCAATAAGATTTCCTTCGATGTTTTCTTCCCAGGAATAATAAGTTTCTTTTCTTTTCAGCGAAAGGTCTTTCATTTCAAGCTGAAAAGCTTCTTCCAATACTGCCCGACTGATTTCTTTTGAGTATTTTCTACAGGCAATAAAAAAAGAGTCCTTTCTTGCGGTTTGAATATAGGCGTAGCTTTCATTTGGAGATTTTTCCAGAATATATGGTTCGGGGATAAGAAGACGAAGCTTATGAAAAGTAAAGGAAGTTTGTGGAGACCTTGTTTCGGAAGCAAATATAGAAGTATTTCCCAGTAATAGGAAGTATATGATAAATCTATGAATCATTCTTACCATTTATCGAGGACACAACCGATTTTAGGATTTTGAAAGGTTGCTACTGTTTTTACTCCCAGACCGGAAACAATCACTTCTCTTTTTTCCTTATTGAGTTCAAAGCTACTAATAGGAACCCACTGCCTTGCATGGTTATGACAATTTTCTTCTGAACGCTTCATAACAAAGTAACAGGAGCAAAATTCTTTAGAATAGAAGGCAGAGATGATTTGCGGGAAAGAGGCAATATGCTTTCGATTTGTAATTATCCAGGAGATAAACGAAATAAATAAAATTAAAAACAATATCTTTAGGGTTTGTAATATTCTTTTCATTGAAGACTCTCCAAAATCATTTTAAGAAATTTATTCTGATCAAAGGAACCATCCCTATCATCTCCAAGTCTGACTATAATTAAATCCCTATCAAAAAAAATAAAGATTTGCTGTCCCCAGTGACCCAGAGCGGCAATCATATTTTCATCTGCGTCGGGCCAGGCCTTAGGAATTCCTCGTTCCGGATAGCCCGTGTTTGTATACCACTGAGAAGTCATATTATCTTCAGAAAGACCTTTGTAATATGGAGTTTCTTTATAAGCCGGCGAAATAGTCCTTGTAAAGGTAAGCCAATTTTCGGGTAAGATTTGATTCTCGGCCCATCTTCCTTGATTTAAATACAAAAAAGCGAAACGGGCAACATCTCTCGGGGTTTTATAAAGGTAAGAGGAACCTATGAGTGTTCCGGAACGATCGGCTTCCCAGGAATATTGTTTTACTCCGATTGTTTGAAAAAGCTTTTCCTGGACAAAAGAAAGATAACTATCTTTTAATACGGATTTTAAAATAGCAGAAAGAATGTTGGTATCACAACTGGAGTAATATACATAACGACCGGGTTCTCCCCTTTTGGGTAAATTGGAACAAAATTCTCCCATGTCATTTCTTCCACGGGTATACAGCATGGCTACCACTGTAGATGTCAGGGGACCGCTTTCATAGCCTTCATCTGCATCTAAACCGGAAGCCATGTTTAGTATATGACGAATAGTAATATCTTTATGCTTTTTTTCCAGAGGTTTATAGTATTTATAGGCAGGTTCATCAAGAGAAAGCAGGCCTTCTTTCACTGCAATTCCAATGAGAGCCTGAGTATAACTTTTTGTAACCGACCAGAGTAAATGCAATGAATTTTCTGTATAATCCCTCTCATAGCGTTCAAATACCAGGTAAGCATCTTTAATGATTATCAGGCTATCGGTTCGAATCCCCTTCCTATCTTCCTCATTCCCCTGCCTTGAAAAAGCGTATTCTATTGCTTTGTTAAACGGTTCTAATTTAAAGCCCTTTTCTTCCGGATTGGCGGTTCTCCATTTTTCAGTTGGCCAATAGGTTCTTGTAATTTTTTTTAAAGGCTTTAACTCCTTTAACTTTCCATAGGGCTTTAATTCTGTTTCCGGAGAACAAGAAAATAAAGTGAGAAGAAAAAACAGTATAAAAAAGGGATTCATATTCATTGATTTTCATATAGAAAGTTTCTTCGCAAGCTTTTTTTAAAAAAGATACAAAAGAGGAAAATAAAGAAAAAGTGTATCTTTTTTTTTGTTCTTTTTTACCGATCCTATACTTATAAAAAGGAGCGTTTGTAATGTTACATACTAAAAAGAATGATTCCGATAGAATTTTATTTGGAAAATATTCATATAAACTTATACTTCCATTTGTTTGTTTTCTCTTCAGTTCAAATTGTGTTACACATCAACCCAGGGACACTCAAAAGCTACATAAAAACTCATTCCTAATCATCGCTCACAGGGGAGCCAGACATTTTGCACCCGAAAATACAATGTCCGCTTTTCACTACGCAGCTTCTAAAAATTGGGCTTTTGAACTGGATACAATGTTTTGTAAAAGCGGTGAATTGGTGGTGATTCATGATGAAACTTTAGAACGCACTACCAATGGCAAAGGTAATGTAAAGGATTTTACTCTTGATGAATTGAAGAAATTAGATGCCGGTTCTTTTTTTAAGGAAAGCTTTAAATCGGAAACGATACCCACACTGGAAGAGGTTCTCGATACATTTGGAGGGAAAGTTATTATTGATATAGAAGTAAAAGCAGGAAAAGACACAGCTCCTGAAATCGCCAGAAAAACCGGTGAGGAAGTAGCCAAATTGATTACAAAAAAGAACTTAGAAGAAAAAGTTTTTGTTTCCAGTTTTAACCCTCTTGTTTTAGAAAAGATAAAAGAAATAAACCCGACGATTTTTCGTGCCCAACTTTATAGTAATTTTGATGATGTAGACATGGCCTATTATAAGAAAGTAGCCCTGAGAAACCTGCTGCTAAACGGTAAAGCTTCACCCGATATATTAGCACCTGATTATCTATTAGTAGATGAAAGCTATCTCAAAAAATATCATGAACTGGGATACAAGGTGTATCCTTATACGGTAAATGAACCAGAAAAAATGGCAGAGCTTTTAAAGTCAGAAGTTGATGGAATTATTACAGATAGACCCGATTTGTTAGAAGAACTGGTAAAGAAAAAATAAGCTTATGAATGATAGGTATATTTTTTTATGAATAATTTGTAGAGTTCATCAAAAGGCATTTCTCGAAACAGTTCAGTATACTCAAGGGAAGAATGTATTATAACATGCTGACTTGTGAGAGAATGCCGGGAGGACAGAAGAAATACCGGAACAGTACAATTTTGATTTATAAGACCGAATAACATTTCATGAATACTGATTTCATCTGCATTTTTATCCAGAATAATAGCATCTATTCTCATATTCTTCTGAATCTCCAAAACTTCCATAGCTGAATCTGCTTCGATTACCAGCCATTGTTGACTTATTAGATAATTCTTTAATTTCTCTTTAAATTTAGCCTGATTATCATATAGTAAAACACGTTTTCCATCTCTGGGAAGGTATATAGTAAAAACGGTTCCTTTTCCTATTTCTGACTGAACCCGGATCTCTCCTCCGTGAGCCTTGATAATATCATTACAGAGAATAAGTCCGAGTCCCGTCCCTTCTTCCCCTTTTGTTCCGAGACGACTGGTCTTTTTAATAGGATTGAACAAATCGGGGATCATTTTTTCGGGAATACCGGTTCCCGAATCGCTGACCATTATCAAATCGTTATTCTCAGTTTGAGAATAAGCAATTTCTACCAGGCTACCTTCTATGCTAAATTTAATCGCATTGGATAGGAAGTTGCGAATCACTTCTGAGAACAAATCCGGATCCACAAAAATACGTGAAGCTTCATCGATCTTTGAGATAAACTGAATATTTTTCAAAACAGCTCTCGGATAGCTTTCTTCAATCAGATCGTGTATTATTTCCGAAAGATTGATTAATTTGTAATGTAATTTTAAGTGACCGGTTTGTAAACGACTCAAATCTAAAAGCTTTTTTATCATTCCGAGGGAATGTTGAATGCTACTCATACACATGTTCAAAAGACTCTTTTGTTCTTCTGCTTCAATCGTATCGTCTTCCATTAGAAGTGCAATAATTCCGTGTAGACCGGAAAGAGGAGAACGAAGATCGTGTGAAATAATCGAAATAAATTTACTTTTTAAAATATTTGCTTCTTCTAATTCATGGGTCCTTTCTTTTACACTATTTTCCAATTCTTCCTTGCTCTTTCGTAATCGAATGCCAAATTCCTCTTCTTTCTTTATCGCCTGATAAAATCGCAAGCTGAGAATAAAGGATTGAAACGTTAAAAATAGGAAAAGTCCGTATTTCGAAATCATATAAGGAAAAATAGAGGTATTTAAAAAATATAAATTATCATGCAAAACTGTCAGACCGAAAATGAAAATACTAATCAGAAAAAAGAAAGAATCTCTCTTTCTAGGACTTAGAGAAATTCTAAAAAATGTATATGCAAATAAAGGAATGAGTAATATCTGAAAAGGAAGAAAAAGATATTCAATATAGTAGATAGGGAAAATCAGAATCAGAAGAGAAAGGGAAAAACAAAAAATCTGAAGATACTTCAGAACAGGGTAATGAAAATCTTTATGGAAAAGATAATACAGAAATAAACTGTACGTTAATAATTCCATGGGGAGTAAAGCTAAAGCGATTTTATGAACGAGAATTAGGGCACTATCCGGAAAAAGATTAAAAAAGATTCTGGATGGCCATAGAAGTAGTATGCTGACAATTACGGATAAAGCAAATAAAACAAAAAACAAGAAAGATTTTTCTCTACGTTTTAGCAAATACAAACCTAAGTGATAAATAGAAATAATACATAACCAGCTAATAGAAGCAAGAGCTTCAAAATTATCGTTAAATTCTTGCTTATAAATACTATCCACTTCGCCTATTTGGATAGTACGTAAAAAACCGGCATTGAAGTAAGTGTAATTGGAAACATGCAGGGTCAAGACCAGTATATTTGATTTTGTATTTATACTCACAAGCCTTGTTTTTAGTGAAGGAGAGTAGCCGTTTTCAGATTCTGAAACTTTCCCGTTTTCTAAGATAAACCTGTCATTTGCAAACAAACGGTATGAAGAATAAACAGAGGGAAACTTTAAGCTAACAATTTTCTTATCATCGGGAAGGATAATTTTCAGCCTGTAGCTAACAAAAGTTTTGGAAGGATATTTCTTTCCATTGAAAATTTCCTTATTCCAGTATCCGGGCAAGGAAACATAGGAAGTAGAAGGTATTTCTTTTCCGGGTGGAATAAACTGCTTCCAGAAAAAAGCCCATTCTCCTTTTAGGTCAAATGTTTTTTTATCCCAGGATTCATGAGATAAATCTAAAACACCTTTTTCTGCTTTTAGGGGACTCTGTTTTTGCTCCTTACAGGATGCGATAAAAGTAAAGCAAAACAGGAGATAATAAATAAGATAGCGCATTTTTGGATGGTAGATTCATCTACCTTCTCTATAAGAATACACCAATCTTTCTAAGAGCGCCATATCATGGCAGACAATAGAATCTCTTTCAATGCGAATGAACTTATTGTTTCCTGTAAACTTTTGAAAAGAAAGGGCATCTCTATCTGTAAGTCCCATCATTTTTAAAAAGTCAAAAACATTCAGTTGGTAGTCATGCTCCAGTCTGGGTGCAATTTTAACTCGATTTTTTTCAGCGAGGGTTAATAGCATATCTGCAAATCTACCGTTCAAATCGGTCAACATAGAGTTGGCTAATTTTTTATACGCTCCCCAGATTCTCTCTGATAGAAGAACGATAATCCGGGTCATCAGTTGGGGTTGTGTCTTTACCATATTTTCGAAGTTTTTACGGTTTATAACCAGAAGTTCAACCGGTTCTACACTGATAGCTGAAGCCGAACGTGGTTTATTTTCGAGTAAGGCCATTTCTCCAAAAATATCTCCCTGATTTAAGATGGCCAGAGTCACATCGACTCCGTCTATCAATTTCGAAATTTTGATTTTCCCTCTCTGGATAATAAACATGTCGTTTCCCGGTTCATTCTCGGAAAAAATCATCTGACTTCCGCTGTAATGTCGATTCAGACCCTGTTGTTCCGGGGGAGGGGTGAGAGCTGCTCCGAGTTCTTTCAGTTTTTTGATGGCTTCGTTTCTGTATTCGCCGGTAGGCATATAACGCAGATAGCTTTGATATAGATAAATGGAATATTCAATATTACCCATCTGAAAATAATTTTCAGCCATGGAAAATAATAAACTTAAGTCGCTCGCCGATGAAATAAAACCGGTTTTGGCTCCCTGGCTGGTGGCTACGTTAAATTCTCGAAGCATTTTAGAAAAATAGCGGATAATCTTTAGGGCCAGGGGAGTGTTTTTTTGAATCAGTTCGCTAAATCGGTTGTAAGTTATCGAAATTAAAACGGAATTTGTGAGAGCTATCGCAGACTCCACCTGAGGATACTGGCTCATTGCAGAAATGACTCCAAAAAAATCCCCCATTCCGAGAGTTTCAGCCTTTTTTCCACCCGGGGGAACAAAGTCACGCTTCAGGCTTATCTTCCCTTCTTTTATAATAAAAAAGGAAGTGGATCGTTTCTCTCCCTCAAGAGTAATATACGAGCCCTGCGGAAATCGTACCAGCTTAAATAGCGGTTCTTTAACAGTCATGCTTTGCATACTACACAACTTTCGTTTAATTGCAATATTTTATTTATTGCCGCTGATAAAAGTAGAGAAGCTTTTTACAGGCGACGTCTCCGTTCAAAAAATCAGGGAAATCTTTTTTTAATCGTAAGCGAGCCATCGGTGGCTCGCTTGCTTCCCGAAAAATTAGGTGACATAAGCGGAATATAGGGAAAGGGAAGCTGTTTATTTTTTTTGTAAGAGGCTTTCAAAATCAACTCCCTTTTTCAGATTCGTTGGAAAAAACTTCACAATCCCCTGTTTTAATGGAACCTTGGGAATCATCCAGCCCACCCCGGCAAAAAAGGGAAGAAAGAATTTACTGAGTCCCATAACCCCGAATACATCAAAACCCGTTGTGGCAATAATAATATTCCCTTTAAAACCGGATTTATAGACCTTTCGAACAAAAAACAAACCGGAAGTCTGGGATTCCATGGTAATGTCACTTACAAGGGTATGGTATTCTGTTTGTTGAAACATCTCCCAACCCTGCCGGGCATCGAGGGCTCTGTGGGTTTCCAGTCCAAATTTTTCAAAATAGGCTTTTAAGTGATTTGCATATCTATCGTTGTCATCAACAATTAAAATTTTAATCATAGCAGGAAAACTATCCTTTATAAAAATGTACTATTGAATATACTAGCCATGTATTTATACTCCGATTCTCTGGCAAGAGAACATAAAAATCAATCAGGAAGGGCCACTGAAAATGGTAGATAAAGTATCCAGTATTTTACGTCAGGCAACGGAAAAAGCAGCCGTAGCAGTTCTTCCCTATTTTGGAAAGATGGATAAGCACACAGCCGATCATATTGCGGTTGAGACCATGCGAAAAGCCCTTAACGATATGGATCTACACAGTCGTATTATTATTGGAGAGGGTGAAAAAGATAATGCTCCCATGCTTTACGAAGGGGAAATGCTCGGACATACCGGAACCTATGAAATTGATATAGCTGTAGATCCTCTTGAATGCACCACCAACTTTTCCAGGGGCCTTCCGAATTCTATGTCAATTATTGCCTTTTCCGAAAGAGGTGGACTGAGAAAAGTTCCGGGAACCTATATGGAACAATGGCTTGCCGGTCCGGACATGAAAGAAAATTTTGAACCGGAAAAAGGAGTTCGTTATAATATTGAAAAGCTCTGTAAGGTGGAAAATAAAGGAATCGGAGATCTGGTTATTGTAGTTCAGGATAGGCCGAGACATGAAGGTCTTATCCGGGAACTTCGAGACATGGGTTGCGGTGTCTCCCTGATTGAATCGGGTTCTATTAGTGCGGCTATGGATATCACACTTCGAATTGGAACTTATGATGCCATGATAGGAACCTACGGTGCTCCGGAAGGTCTCATTTGTGCTGCTATGGCGGTCGCTACAAATTCTGAGATGAAAGCCATATTACGACCTCATAATGAAGAATTTCAAAAAAAATGGATAGACCTCGGAGGAAAAGAGAATCAGGTAATGGACAAAAAAGAACTGATTCACGGAGAGCATCTCGGTCTTGTAGCAACGGGTATTTCGGGAAACCATTTTCTTAAGGGCCTGCAAAAACGAAAAACTGAAATCCAGGGGCATACCCTTATCATCAGTACAGAGGGAATTGGTATCCATACATTTAGTTTGAATCGATAAACCTTGAAACTACCTGCATCCATTCTTGAGCTGATAAAAAAGCTAATATCTTCAGGGCTCTTACGCTCTTCTGTGTATATAAGTTTATCCAAGGTTTTTTCTTCGGCCTGTAATCTCATTTTTATGATTTATGCAGTTAATATCCTGAGTAAACCGGAGAACGGACAGTTCCAATATTATCTGGGTTTCTTGCCTGTATTTTTATCCATCGCAGAATTTGGTTTACCTAATGCCATAATAAAATACCTTTCTCCCAGAACAGAAGACAAATCGTATATCGGAAATATCTTAAGTTCCTCCCTTGTAATAAAAACAATTTCTTTTATTAGCCTTTGTTTCATTGCTCTCGGACTCACCCTGTTTGTGAAACTGGATCCTTTGATTATGTTTCTTTTAGTTTCCGGCGGATTCTTAGTTTCGTTTATTAGTTTTTTTGAAAGTATCTTTATAAGTTTTAGTGCATATTATGCTCTTTCTTCCTGGAACCCCCTGGCAAATTTATTTAGGCTTTTAATTCTTTATTTCGTTAATCGTTATTCGGATTATAATCTTTCTTATATCGACATACTCGGAATTTTTACACTGAGCCCCCTGTTTTCTCTGTTCCTGTTTTTCTTTTTGTTTAAACAGGAAAAACTTTACTGGTCAGCTCCTATTGCAGAAATCAAGAAATGCGTAAAGGAACTGAGTCTTTTTAATACCTGGGCCTTTGTTGCGTCTATTTTTGCTATCATTTCAGATCGGATGGAAATATTCATATTAAAACAATATCATCCACCGGAATTTGTCGCTGTATACGGAACAGCCCTGCAACTTTTTGCCGGTTTTGTTATTATTTTTTCTACCTTAAACTCTATGGTTTTACCCGGACTTTCCAGACTCGCCGGAACCGAGGAGTTTAAATCTTACCTCTTGCGTTCTGTTCTGGTTGGTCTGGGTATGGCTCTTTTATTATCACCGGGATACTTTCTGGCTGAGCCAATATTCACCCTCCTATATAACAATAAATATACAGAATCTATAGGGGTGTTTAAAATACTTTATCCAAATTATCTTTTACAACTTATTTTTGCTCCCTTCGGAATCGGACTTTTTGCACTCGGAAAAGTTCGTATTTTAGCAATCCTTGCTTTTTTAAGAATGTTCTTCGGATTCATACTGGATAATCTTTTAATACCGGAGTTTGGAGTTGTCGGTGCCGGTATTTCTTTTTTCCTGGGACAGATTATTTCCTGGCTGGTTTTAATTGGATATTTCTGGGCGATGTTCTGGAGATAAATTAATTTGCTTGTAAAAAACGAATAAGAGAAAAAATATTAGTTATGATGATTCATCCTACTGCGATTATCGATCCTTCAGCCGAAATTCACGAATCCGTTGAAATCGGCCCGTTTGTTGTTATTGGGAAAAATGTTAAAATTGGAGAAGGAACTAAAATTGAAAGTTCTGTTCGAATTCATGACAATGTAGAAATTGGCAAAAATAACTTCATTGATCATTCTGCTGCGATAGGCGGCATGCCGCAGAGTGTGGGCTTTGATCCGAAGCTTGTCTCGGGTGTAAAAATAGGTGATAATAATCTAATAAGAGAGTTTGTTACGATTCACCGTGCTTCCAAAGAGAATGAGAATACGATTATTAAAAATAATGCATTCTTGATGGAAAACGCTCACGTTGCTCATGATGCTATTATCGGCAACTATGCAATTATTGTACATGCAGTCGCTATAGCCGGTCATGTAGTGGTGGATGACCATGCTTTTATTTCCGGTCTTGTTGCCATCCATCAGTTTTGCCGGGTGGGGACTTTTTCTATGGTAGCCGGTTGTTCTAAAGTTGTAAAGGACGTTCCTCCCTATAGTACTGTAGATGGAAACCCGGCCAGTGTTATCGGTTTAAATCCGGTGGGCATGAAGAGAAAAGGGATTCCTCTCGAAATACGGAATGAGATTAAAGAAGCCTATAAGCTGATTTATCATTCCCATCTAAATACAAAACAGGCACTACAAAAAATAGAAGAAGAACTAAATCTGAATCATCCAGAAATAGCAACGATATATAAATTTTTTAAAGAAAGCGAAAGAGGAGTAACCGATCATAGATAAAATGAGAGTACTGGTAACAGGCGGAGCCGGCTATATAGGAAGCCACGTAGTTTATGAGTTAATTCGAGATGGCTACGAGGTTGTGGTAGTGGATAATTTTTGTACCGGGAATGAGAAAAATATCTTTCCGCAAACAACATTTATTCACGGTAATATTGAAGACGATATAACTTTAGAAAAAGCCTTTTCAAAGAAGATCGATGCAGTTTTTCATTTTGCAGCCTGGAAAGCGGCGGGTGAGTCCATGACGAACCCGGAAAAATATACCATCAATAATTTGAATGGTACCTTAAAACTGGTAACGAAGTTGTATGAAGTGGGATGCAAGTATTTTATATTCTCTTCTTCAGCAGCCGTGTATGGAAATCCACAGTATCTTCCTATGGATGAAAACCATCCAACAGAACCTATTAACTATTACGGGTATACTAAGCTTGCCATTGAACGAAATTTGGCCTGGTATGATAAGTTAAGAGGTTTGAAATATGCCTGTTTACGCTATTTTAATGCGGCGGGCTATCACCCCGAAGGAAAAATCACCGGCATAGAAAGAACCACTGCCAATTTACTTCCTATTGTCATGGAAGCTGCTTTTGGATTACGAAAGGAATTTCAAATATTTGGAGAAGATTATGAAACAGAAGATGGAACTTGCATTCGGGATTATATCCATGTTACCGATCTCGCAAGAGCCCACCTTTTAAGTCTGGATTATGTTTCTTCAAAAAATGAATCCTTAATTGTAAACTTAGGTTCCGAGAATGGTTCTTCTGTGAAAGAAATTACAGCCATCGCTGAAAACGTAGCGGGAGCTATTCCTCATTCTATGGCAGAAAGAAGACCGGGTGATCCACCTAAGCTATTGGCCTCTTCAGCGAAAGCCAGAGAACTTTTAAATTGGAAACCGGTTTATAGCGACGCAGAAACAATTGTGAAAACTATGTATAATGCGTATGCAGCCAATTACAAAAAACCTTAAGATAAAAATTCCTCTTTTCTTCAGTCTAAAAGAATGGAGCAAAGAGGAAAATTTTTTTAATATAAAAATTATCTAATGATCTGTAATTCTAAACTGGAAGATATTTTCTGCTTTTCTTTACGGTGTAGCCGCGACTGTATTATTACATCAGTAGGCATACAGATGCGAACAATGGGTCTTTTGTATTGATATTCTAATACCACTCTACACCAATAAGGGTTATGTCATCATGTCTATGATGGCCATCAAGAAATTCATTTATATTTTCGAGAACTTTATCTAAGAGCAAGCCGGTATCCATTCTCTGGTTTGATTTTATCATGTCGTATAGTTGCTCTTCTCCGAATTCTTTGTTCCTTTTATTAAACTCTTCGAATGCACCGTCAGTAAATAAAAAGAGTT
This sequence comes from Leptospiraceae bacterium, assembly GCA_024233835.1. Lineage (NCBI taxonomy): Bacteria > Pseudomonadati > Spirochaetota > Leptospiria > Leptospirales > Leptospiraceae > Leptospiraceae bacterium. The sequence continues at coordinate 68,998 of JACKPC010000003.1, read as the reverse complement.
TTTCATTTTTTGTGAAACTTGTTTTCATTTCCATGATATTCGCATCTTTTATTGCTCCAGAAATTTTTCCTGTCCGATTTAAAAGCTTAAATTTTCTTTGGCTGACCACAACCTGGCTTGGATGTCCTGCGGAAGCATAGCATATCGTTTTATCTTGCTCGTCTATATCAACCAAAAAGCATGTAAAGAGTGAATTTAAAGAACCATATTTATTATAAAAAAGATTGTTTAACATCTGAAGAAGAATTGCCGGGGATCTGATCGAATACTTAATGCTTTCAAATTCACTTTTGATCAACATAGTAATCAAGGCAGCTTGCACTCCATGACCTGCCGCGTCCGCAATAAAGATTCTTACAATATGATCCTCAAGCTCAACAATATCAAAGAAATCTCCACCTACCTCTTCCATAGGTATATATCTTGATACGATCTTGAGATTTCCAAATTTTTCTTTCCTACCAGGCAGAATTCGGGTTTGAATTTTTTTTGAAAAATTCAAATCCTGTTTGATAAGTCGTAGAGTATTATTTAATTGTTTAGTACGATCTTCAACCAGATTCTCCATTTGATTGTATAGTTTCGAGTTTTCAATAGATATGGCAGCTTGGGTTGCCAGGATTTTTATAGTTTCTATTCTGTCTTTTGTGAAGGCGCCTGTTGTTAAATTATTTTCCAGATAAATGATTCCGGTTAGCTTACCTTGTTTTACAAGTGGGAAGCATAATAGGGACTTAGGTTTATTTCGGATGATGTATTCATCTTTGACGAATAAGCCTTCACTCGTTGCATCATTTAATACTAATGTTTCCTGTGTGCGAGCTATGTATTGAACAACAGATACTGATAAATTAGAACTCTCTTCCAAAGGGATGTTCGGTAATTTAACCGATTCACTGTTATTAGTGCCTTCTACTTGAACTGTCAAACTACCATTATCATTTACCAATAACAAAAGTCCTTTTTCTGCTCCCGCATTTTCAATCACTATTTTGATCAATTTTTCTAATAATTTTTCATGCTCTATCTCACCAGATAACACTTGTGATGCACTCAGAATAGATATAAAGTCTATTGTATTGGAAGAAATCGTATCAGTGTTTAGAGAAGAATCAACAGTAATTGCTTTTTCTAAATGATTTTTATTTTCAAAAAATTCCGAATATCGTTCCTCTAATTGTTTGATTTTTGGAATGGAACCCCATTTTTTATAAAGTCTATGAGCTTCCAATAAATGCGTTTTTGCATATCGAATATTGTTATGATAACACCAAAAAGAGTGAGCTAATTCATTGGCAATAGCTTCTTCTAATGTATACTCATATTTTTTGGCAATCTCAATAGCTTTTGAATAAAGAGATATTGCATGAAAGAAATCGCTATTTATTCTCGCAAGCTCAGCCTCTATTATCCAATACTTATGTCCATAATTTGCTTCACAATTTTCTGCCCAAACTTTCATACGAGTCTGATTTCTTTGAATTGCTTCCAAATATTTTATCTTATCCAATTCATTTGAGTTTTCGATCTTTGCAATGATTGCGAGATTGTTAAAGAAAATCACCTCAGGAATGGTCATCATTCCGGCAGCACCAGCTTCATATTGTAAAGATTGTGTAGAAAAATTATATGCTCTCTCATAATCTCCAAAAAGATAATGAAGGATCGACTTGCATAAGTAAATAAATTGTAGCAAAGTTATATTATTTTTAACCTCTTCAATTACTTTTTCTTCATCAAACCTTTCACCTTTTAAAAGAAGTATATCTTTAGCTTCTCCCCTTAAATTGAAAACGAACTGCTCCCACATATAAAAATGCACTAAACTTGCCGGTAAGTTAAACCTTTTTATAGTAGACGAATACTGATGAATACACTTTTGGACTTCAAACAAATTTACTCCCATAAATATTTTTTGATGTATCATATTACAAATCCCATAGGTTGCAAATTCAAAATCTCCGATTTCCAAACCACTCTGTATGCAAGTTTGGAAATAATTATCAGATTCTCTTGCGTGGACTCTCCAATGGTTTATGAAACTTGATAGAACCAAATACGTTTTAGACTTAATTTCTACAGCTTTCAATTTCTCTACGATACTAATAGATAGTTTTCCAAATTGTAGTGCAGACTCAAAATCATTCATTTCTAAGCCTAATATAAAACATCCATACCCTCCAAGCAAAAACGGAATATATGGATTCATACCGAATTCTAGCGAAAGGTTGACTGCCTTCAAAATAATAAAAGGAATTATCACCGGATGACTAATATAAGCTGGAGTAAATGCAGCATTTAGCATTCTCACAGTAAGCAACTCATTCTGATCCTGTATGATATTTTGGTTCAAATCCTCAATCGGTCTGTTGCCCAGTAATTGTTTGGATTTCATAATATCCGGAAGGGGATCATATTTTTCCGTTGGCAAAGGTTCGCCTAGCTCCTCCAAAGCTTTATAGCAAATATCCAAGGCTTCCTTGAACCTATTTTGCATGGAATAGTACTGTAATTGGATTTCCCATATTCTCATTCTTTCCATTATTTTTTTTGCATTATCTAAAACCAATTCAAAGTAATTTTCCGCTTCTTCAAAATTCCCATTCAAGTATTCCAACTCGGAGAGTTCGGTATACAGTTCTAAGGCTAATTCGTAGTGATTGGTCCAAAATAAGTTTTGTTGTAATGTTGGGTCAAGGCTAGATAGAGTGGAAATGTTTGACAGTATGTCAACTGCCTTTCTTAAAAATTTTAATGATCCTTGAAAAGCAACTGATTGCTTTGCTTTTTTTGCTGCTTGTAAGTTCAGTTCTATTAACCTGATTTTTTCCGAATCTTCCGAAATTAGTTCGCTTCCAAAGTTATAATGACTAACTATATCAAAAATACCTTTCTCTAATTCGGAATTATTTGTATTATCTAAGGTATCCTGGAATAATAGCCTACCTATCTTTAAATGTATTTCTTTTTTCTTAGACTCCTCAAGGAAGGAATAGGCTGCATCTTGTACTCTATCATGTTGAAAACGAAATAAATTTTCTCCAACTTTAAGAAGCATTCCTTCTTGAATAGGTGGATGTAAATATGTATAGTTAAATAAACCTTCCATGATCAGAGAAAGTGTATTTGTTTTAAATTTGTTGCCGAGACAAGCAGAATAACTAAGTGTTTCCTGTGTATTTTTAGATAATTTATTCAGTTTTTTTACCATTAAATCAGCTACATTATCAGCTACATTGTAAGATAAAATATCTTTGTCTTTCCAGTTCCATTCCTTTGTTTTATAATTAAATAATATTATTTTGTCTTTGTATAATTCTTTCAGCAGTTCCGATAAAAAGAAGGGATTACCATCTGTTTTTTGATAAAGCAATTCTACCATAGGCATTAAGCTATCTTTCTTTGTTTGCAATGTTTCGGATAATAGAGAATAGACATGCTCTTTCTCTAGAGACTTCAAATGTATGCTCTGAACATTCTTTTGCGTTTTGCGAACTTCATCTATCATGATGTTCAAAGGATGAGAAGCATCTACTTCGTTGTCTCTAAAAGACCCTATAATTAAAAAATATTGAATATCCGGATTTGTGATTAAATTTTTTATCAAGTTTAGAGAAGGAACATCTGCCCATTGCAAATCATCAAAAAAGAGTACAAGCGGGTGTTCTTTTTGAGCAAAAACGCTGATAAAATTCTGGAAACTTAAATTGAATCGATTCATTGATTCGATAGGACTCAGTTGAGAGACCGGACTTTGTTTACCAATAATATATTCTAATTCCGGAATTAGATCTATGATAACCTGTCCGTTTACACCTACTGCTTTCAGTATCTTTTCCCTCCAACTGTGCAGCTCTTTTTCTGGTTCTGTTAATAATTGTTTTAGTAAACCTTTAAATGCTGTGATAATTGCGTAGAAGGGAATATTTCTTTGGAGTTGATCAAATTTACCTTCCAAAAAAAATCCTTTTTTTTGTGTAATAGGCTTTTGTGTTTCGTAAATAAAAGAAGACTTCCCAATACCGGAATAACCGGATACAAGTAAAATTGCAGAACCATATTGGTCTTCATCTACTGTGTTCGCTACTTTTTCAAATAGGTGTATGAGAATATTTAGTTCTTTTTCCCGACCGTACAACTTATGGGGAATGTGAAATTTATCAGAATAATCTTCCATTCCCAGTGGAAACTCTGGGATGTCCCCTGATTTTTCTAGTTGTTCCAGGCACTTTTCAAAGTCTCTCTTTATCCCCTTAGCACTCTGGTAGCGTTTGTCTGCGTCTTTATCATACATCTTTCGCAATATGGAAGATATTATTTTAGGAGTATCCGGATTTTTAGTATATACATCCTCAGGATATTTGGCGATATGTAAATAAACCAATTCAACAATATCTTCGGAAATAAAAGGAGCCTGTCCTGTCAATAATTCATACAAAGACATACCTAAAGAATAAAAATCAGTCCTGTAATCTATCATACGATTTACTCGACCTGTTTGTTCGGGAGAAATGTAGGTAATCGTTCCTTCCAAAACAGCAGGACTTTCATAAGATAATTCCGTAGAAATTCCAAAATCAATAATTTTTATTTGTTTAGTTTCCGGATTATAAATGATATTCGTGGGGTTTACATCTTTATGTACGATATTGCGTTCATGAATTTGAGCTAAAATCTCTGTTATTTGAATGGCTATATTTAGAAATTCTTTTAGAACTATTTTCTGATAAGTAAGATACTTTTTGAATGAATTACCTCCAAAATCTTCCAAAACCATAAATATAGTATCTTTATATTTTTCCAGATTATAAGCTTTGATAATTCCATTTGATGCTAAACTTCGTGTTAGTTCGTATTCTCTCTCAAAGCGAGCAATTTCCTCAGGAGTAGGATACTCTCTATTTAAAAATTTTAAAATCACCTCCTGTTGATTGCTTTCTTTATATCCTTTGTAAACAACTGAAGATTTGCTTTCATAAAGTTTTTCTCTAATTTTATAACCAATCATCTGTTTCTTTTTTTGTTCTTTCCTTTTCTTAAAAAATAGTCATGGTATTTTAACATAATCACTTAGTATTGTTTCAGACGTTTATCTTTGTAAATATAATACTATTATGTAATCGTAAATCCTTACAATCAAAAACTGATGTATCAGATATTTTTTCGAAGCATTGGGATTTTTAGATTGTCTAATCTACAGTCTTAGGGTATTCTTGTCTTTTAGGATACTGGCAAAGTCAGAAACAATGCTAAGTAGTTGACTCAAATGGCATTAGAAATATATCTGAGCGAGATAAGCGCGTTGAAATTGGATGGACATGGCTTGGTAGGGAGTTTAAGGAGCCATACTATAAACGGGTATAGTATCTTAAAAGTTTATCAGTCCATTGTTGAAAAGGTGATATTTATGAAACATTTTGAGCTGTTTGTATAATGGAAAAACCAAAAACATATTGCGAAGCTGTTGGGCATCTGGATAAAACAAATGTCCACCGTATATATCACGACAAAGCTTATGGCTTTTCTATATATAACGATAACGAACTGTTTGAAAGACTTGTTTTAGAAATTAATCAAGCTGGTTTGAGTTGGACAACCATCCTAAACAAGCAGGAGAATTTCAAAAAAGCCTTCCACAATTTTGATATTAAGAAAGTAGCTTCGTATAAGGAAAAAGACAAGCAAAGGCTTCTTAATGACGCAGGCATAATCAGAAATCGATTAAAAATTAATGCTGTTATTCACAATGCCAATGTAATCTTGCAGCTTCAAAAAGAGTTTGGTTCCTTTAAAAATTGGCTAGATAAAAACCATCCTAAAACAAAGGAAGAATGGATGAAACTATTCAAGAAAACCTTCAAATTTACTGGTGGCGAAATTGTGAATGAGTTCCTGGTTAGTACGGGATATTTATCTGGTGCACACGTGTCGACTTGTCCTATCTACAATAAAGTTTTAAAAACTAAACCTGCATGGGTAAATCAATAAAAACTTATACCAGTTCATGGTATCCGCATATAGCATGGTCTCAAGGGATTTTCTGGAGCATACCAAATAAAGTTTGTATACGATTCCGCTTGTTTACTGTCTTCCTGAAAATCCCCTGTCAATAGAAAATTTACTTTTCAAAATATTGCTTACCCAATTAAACCATGGATACGTTATTAATCTTTAGATTCCTTTTGCCTATAAACAAATTTTTCAAAACTTTCCGGTTTAGTTCCCGTTATCGTTTCAAAATCCTGTGAAGTTTTTGACAACGAAGCAGATGCAATAACCTCCTCTAATAAAATTAGAAATGGCATATGTTCTTTGGGGTACCCCCTATTTAGATAATCATTTTTTAGGTCTTCAAAAGATATCTTCTCGTAGGAGATTTCTTTACCACTCAAAGATGATGCGATTGCAGCAAAGTCTTGTGGAGTAACTTTTTTTGTTCCGGTTAATTCATAAATTTTTCCTGCATGTTTATCGCTTAATAAAACCTCAGCACAAGCACGAGATATATCTTTACGACTGATTAACGCAGCTCCTTCAGTTCCATTAGGAGAGCGATAAGCACCTTTTTCTATTGCAATATCTATTTCTACCAGGTAAGGATCCATATAATAATTATTTCTTAATATAGTGAATGTAATAGGTTTTCCCTTGATATAATCTTCTGTAAGCTTATGATCCTGAAATATGGGTTCAGGTCTCTTTCCGGCAATAACGATACTCGTGTAAACGATTCTATTTACCTTAGCTTTTATAGCAGCATCAATAACATTTTTATGTTGCTGTACACGCGGTCCAATGTCTGTGCCGGAAACTAATAATAAAGTTCGTATTCCTGACAAGCTTTGAGATAAACCATGGGGATCATCGAAATTAAAAGGCCGAATCTCTACACCCTGCTGTGCAAACTTTTTTGCGTTTTCCGGAGTTCGTGCTAAACCAATAACTTGGCTTACACTCTCTTTTCCTAATAGTTCCTGAAGAACTAAGCTACCTAATTTTCCTGTTATTCCGGTTATGGCTATCATAGTACCTCTTACTTAATTATTTACTTAAAATTCAAATTTCTGTCTACTTAAAAATTATTTCCTGTTTTCCTTGGTGACTTTCCATAAAGAATCAATGAAGAATTCTTGGGTATCTGAAAAATGTTGAATCACCTTGAATCCAGTGTGCTTACTCATAAATTCAATATCACTTTTCAAAAATTTAAAAGAATACTCTAAATGAATGGGTTCAAAAGCATCGAAATGGAAGGAATGTTCAAGTTCTTTGATATAAATATCATGCTCTTCAATTGCAAGTAAGTAACTCTCCATTGAACCCAGGATCGGATTATAAATACCGAAATGCTGAAATTTATTTAAGTCAAAATCTCCGCCTAAATCCCGGTTAATTCTTCTTAAAAGGTTTAAATTGAACTCCCTGGTATATCCCGCAGAATCATTATATGCACGGGTTAATATGCTAATATTCTTTTTCAAATCAAAACCGATTAGCACATAATCAAGAGCATTCAGGCTATTCCAGAGACGTCGTAAAAAACCTTGATTTTGTGCACGATTAAAGTTTCCAATATTAGAGCCGAGAAATAAAACCAGTTGTTTATTTAAGGATTTACTTCTGAGATATCGTAATCCATCAAAGTATTCTGCTACAATTCCATGAACTTTTAGATTCTTATGAGAATTGATGTTGGTTTCCAGCATAGTCATAGCTTTTTCAGAAATGTCAATGGGATAGTAATTAACTTTATAATTTCGTTCAAGAAAGCCTTCAAGAATGATTTGAGTTTTATGTCCATCTCCTGCACCAAGCTCAATGATGTCAATTTCATCTTCTCCAATGATTTGGGGAAGTGTATATTTAATTTCATTAAGGATCCTAAATTCCGTTTTCGTCAGATAGTAGTCTTCGTGTTGAGTAATTTTTTGAAAGATTTCACTTCCCGTATCATCATAAAAATACTTAGCCGATAACTGTTTTGGAATCGAGCATAACCCGGTTAAAACATCAATCGCAAATTGTTCTATTTCTGCTTTTGGGGAAGATTGATTCTCATGTATTATTTTTGAAATTTTCATATCAGGTCCTTTGCCAGTCGAATTCCGGAAAACATCCAGCGTTGCTGGGCTTTATAAAAGTTACGATAACTCGGTCTATAATGGCCATATGGTGTGGCTATACATCCTCCTTTAAGCACAAACTGATTGCACATAAACTTTCCATTATACTCTCCTATCGGACCTTCGCATACTTGAAAGCCCGGATACGGAGAATATTGGCTTCTTGTCCAGCACCATACTTGATTTACTTTTGTTTCAGCGCTATAAGGTTGTAATATTTCGTTTTGTAGAGATGGGTCTTCTGAAATACCTTCTAAAAAAATTTCAGTTTCCTGCTCGGTGGGAAGTCTTAACCCTTTCCATCTGGCAAAGGCATCTGCTTCAAAATAACTGATATGGCTCACCGGTGCATTCAGATCAAGAGGATAATGGCCGTGCAAGGTAAATTCATGCCAGACATCATCCATCTCAAACCAATAATGTGGACAGTGAATATTGTGATTGTTTATCCAATCCCAGCCTTCACTTAACCATAGTAGGGGAATGGAATATCCCTTATCTTTAATAAATTCTAAATATTCTCCATTTGTAACTGTGTTCTCACTAATCCGAAATGGATGAATGTAGGTCTTATGACGCGGTCCTTCGTTATCATAAGAAAAACTCGGATTATGATGACCGATCTCATAAACACCTTCTTTAAATGCTTTCCAGCCTTCCACGGGCTTTTGAGCTTTAACTAATGGGGCTTCAGAGTATTGAGGAAGTAGAGGATTGATACCAAAAATATATTTTATATCCATATAAAGCAATTCCTGGTGCTGCTGTTCGTGATGAATTCCAAGTTCCAGTAGTAAATCAATCTCCGGATTGTTTTTGTATGTCAGAAATAATTTGGAAATATTGTCATCTGTAGCCTTTCTATAATCCAGGACTTCTTCAACGGTAGGCCTTGATAACTGTCCTCGTTCACCCTGCAACCAGTGTTTACCTGATGATTTATAGTAAGAATTGAACAGGAGAGGGAATTTCTCGTTAAATCTCTTTATGCTTTGAAAAAATTTTATCAGAATTAACTCTTCAAAAAACCATGTTGTATGACCCAGATGCCATTTTGGTGGACTAACTTCTGTACAGGGTTGTACAACATAATCTTCTTTTTCAAGCCGACTGCATATATGAATCGTTTTTTGACGAACTGAAAGATATTCTTTTAATAGTTCTTCCCCCGTTTTGGATGCTTTTCCTGATAAGGTTTGATACTGTTTCATTATGTACAAAAATACTCAGAACTAAAGTTACTGCCAATAGAAATTTTATACTTTAAGAATAAACTGGGATAAGCCCCCAAAATTGTTAAATGTAATTTACGAATGGCTTCCCCTGTTTAAAAGTTCTGATATAATGCCAAATGTTTTTTCTGTATACAGGCATAGCCTTTGCCGATTGCTGTGGTTCGAAGGCTCACCAACCGTAGCAAAGTGTATCGTACTTGGACTGTCCTGATAAAAGCCACTTAAACTTTCATGGTAATTTCAAAGAATGGGTGATCCTGTATCATTTCGTAGTAGTCTTCTCCGAAAATCTCTGAAATTGTTTCTTCCTCTTCGCCATAGTGCTTGATTACTTCCGAAACAATCTTTTCTTCTACGGGGTTTAGATAGATTCCTATCATCTTTTTGGCCAGGGCTTCGGAAACGCGGGTGAGGCGATTCAGATCGGTTACTTCTCCAATTTCATGAGGAGAAAAACCCTGTTTCTCAATCACCGATTTCATGGTTTCCGGCATATTCCAGGCTTTGAAAACCTTCAAACCCAGCTCTACCGAGCTAATCTTAAACTCGTTCTTTTCTATCAGGATGAGTTCCTTCAGTTGCTTTTCGGATGCATTAATTACCTTCGCGTATCGGTCTTTAAAGTTTATCGCGAGTATGGTCATCCCGATTTTATATAAGAGAGCACTTAAAAAAGCCTCATCCCGAATGGTTTTCAGGCCAAAGGGGGTGGCGATATCAAAAGCTATCAGGGCAGTCAGGATAGGAAGTTCTTTTAAATATTTAGAAAAAACCTCTCCCGGTGCAAGCTTCTGCGTATTTTTCACCGATTGTAGGATCACAAGGTTTTTCACCGTTTTTACACCAATAAGGGTTATCGCATCTTTGACCGTTTTAACTCCACCGGAACGACCGTAGAAAGCCGAATTCGCTACCCTTAACAGAGTTGTTGTAATCGATTTATCCGGACTGATAATTTGTTCTAATTCCTGGCTTCCCCCGGTAGGGTTACTGGTATCAAAAGTCATAACCTTCATTACCACATGGGGAAGAGCCGGAATTTTCATTTCATTAAGGTTCAGAGTGGCCGTATTCGTATAACCGGTAGCCACCTTATCCAGCAAATCCTGACGACCCAGAACCTTTGCCAGTTTCTGAACGACCTGGTTTCTATCAAAAGGTTTTAAAATAAAGGCTTCTACTTTGAGTTTTATGAGTTCATTGATAAGCTTTTCGTGGTTGTGCATGGTAACCACTACGATTTTGATATTGGGGTATTCGGGTCGGACTTCCTTAATAGTTTCCAGCCCATCTTTTACCGGCATATCAATATCCATGAAGATGAGATCCGGTTTCTCTACAGAATATTTAAGTTTTTTAATGACTTCGAGTCCGTTCTCCATCTCGGCAATCACCGAAAATTTTTCAGAGGTTAACATACGGGTTAAAGACATGCGAATGAGAGGGGAGTCATCAACGACCATTGCCTTATAAGGCGTCATTTTTGTTGTTTCCAGTCCAAGTGGGATATTACTCATCGTTTCTCTTGTCAGGGGAAAATTTATTTATACTGAAATTCGATGAATCCCCGATTCGCCAGTTCTTTTAGAGAAGAATCTGTTAAGTGATATTTGGGGCTCGAAATATTTCTGTACAGAAATAAATCTACAGTATAATATTTGGAAGATTTCCCATGCTTATTTGTTTTCTGTGATATTACCGATCTTTTTAAGGTTTCTTTATTTTGCAACCATTCCAATAGAAGCCTTGCTTCGGAACTTAAAATATATCGTTTCCATAGGCTTGAGATACCTTCATTTTCCAGAAGAGTAAATTCTAAAAAACAGCTTTGATTTTGGATGGCCATAAGCCTTACTAATCAGGAGGAAAGATTTCTGACAAATAGAATTAAATTTATACGAGAAAAAATTTCTGAAAGCTAACAGCGTTGCGATAATCCAGAAGAGCAGTTCCCTTCGATTCATTATCCGGATCCGGAGCTCCCTTTTTAGACTCGAAGTCCGATTTACTTACCACGCGAAAATCAAGACTCAGACGGGTCTTCAAAGAATGATTCGGTCTCGTTCCGTGCAAATGCGAGGAGGAGAACACGAGAATTGAGCCTTTGGAACAGGATATCTTGAGTTCAAACGAGCCTTCCGGTGCTTCCAAAAAACCGGGATAAATCCTCCCTTCCTGAGAAATGGCCTGAAAACCTCCGCTCTTCTTCCAGGAGGAATATTGAAATTCTGAGGATTGATTTTGAATACTTTTTTGGAAATACTCCGGAAAAAAAGAAAAGGAAGACGTCTCATATTTCATATCATGAAGGGGAATCCAGAAATTCAACTGAGCTTTTGGGTTGGCATACCAGCTATCCCGGTGCAGATAAAAAGCAGGCTCTGCTTCGGGAATATAATGGGCCTTTGTGCTGAGAATTCGCAGCCTGGGTATGTCAAAAAATAGGTCTCCAAGCTGAAAATTTAAGACGGAAAGAATGTTTTGTATATAAAACCAGGAATCTTTTGAGTTGGAAAAATCCTCTTTTAATTTTTGTGACAATTGAAAATGAGAAGCATCGGATAAGGAAAACTCAGCCTTTCGGGGAGAATAAGGAACGAAAGTTTTTCTTAAGTGATTGTAGGCATAGCGAACAAAGGCTTTACTTTCTGCACAGGGTTTTATACATAAAATTTCCCCGGCAAACACAAGGTCTTTGAGTTTCTCTGCATCTATAGAATGAAGGTGTTTTAGGCTGTACATGGGACAATTCTCTAAACTATGATTTTTTTAATCAGGAAGTAAAGAAATTTCAACTTTTCTTTTTCATTTCCTTATATAGAATAGGACAGGGGATATTTGCAAGCCAGGCAACTGGTAGATTAAAAACTGGGGCTTTTATGTTGGCGCTTTCAAAAAATACTTCGACTGACAATGTGATTCGCTTGGGGAAGTCTTCTTCTTCCTCATTTGTTCCGGGAAAGGAATACCGGGTAATCGTCTGGAATATATTCAAAAGCAAAAAGAGAAACTGGAGTTCTGATTTTAAGCAATTGAAAGAGCGATACGATCTTTTCCTATTGCAGGAAGTTAAACTGAATCATCGCAAAGCCATTCTCGAAGCCTATAACAGGGAAATGCAATGGACTTTCGGAGAGAGTTTTCATTTCCGCCCTGCCGGCAATTCCTACGGAATCCTGATTGGTTCCGATATTAGCGATATTTCTTCCATTAACCTGCACGGTCCTGTTAAAGAGCCTTTTTTATTGACTCCCAAATCTTCTCTCTTTTCTTATTACCGGATTATGGAATCGACCAAGCCCTTCCTGATAGTAAATACTCATCTGATTAATTTTCGCTTAAACCGATCATTCCAGAAGCAAATAGACCAGATTTTTCATCTGATACAACAGCATAAAGGGCCTGTAGTTTTAGCCGGAGATTTTAATACCTGGAATCCGAAGCGAAAACAAATTCTTGTTGCTAATTGTCTTGAGTCTCAATTAAATGAGGTGAATTTTGCCAATGATAAAAGACGGCTTGTCCTGGATTATATTTTTACAAGAGAACTCGAAGTCAAAGAACAGGAAGTGTTGTTTGATATTCGAAGTTCAGATCATTATCCTCTCTGTTTTTCCTTTCGAATCCGGGAGTAGGTTATTCTCTGCTTTCTGCTTCTTTTTTCTGCCAGTATCTGTATAGTATATAGGATACTCCGAATATAAGAGGTGTATAATAAGGTAAGAACACCAGCATTATCCAGGCCGAACCACCTACCCATTCAAGAAGTGTTTCAAATGAAGCCGTTTTTATACCGGTAAGAACCACATAGCCTGTCATTAAAACGGCGTTTGCAATATAAAAACCGAAAGCCGTAAGAACAATATAAATGTAGCGCTTAATCTCTAACTTCCTGCAAAAATAATAAAAAACAGGGAAATTTAGCAAAGTAGCAATTAAGAAAAAAAGAATAAGACCCGGCATACGATTCTCCTTTTTCCACAACCGACAATTCGTCGGTTGCGGGATGCAATGTTTAAGAAAGTTTTTTTAATTTACCTTCCACTTCAGCCTTCATCGCTTCATAACCTTTCTTACCGAGAAGGGCAAACATATTATTTTTATAGCCTTCTACGCCCGGTTGATCAAAAGGATTCACATCGAGCATATAACCCGAAACTCCGCAGCCGTATTCAAACATGTATACCAGTTCTCCGCAGACTTCCGGATTCAAAGAAGGAACAGACATTTCAATGATAGGAACTCCCCCTTCGTAATGAGCCAGCTTGGTTCCTTCTATCGCACGAGAATTCACATAGGACAGAGTTTTTCCGGAAAGATAATTCAGTCCGTCCGGGTCCCCGGCAACTTCTTCAATGCTCTGCTCTTCCTTTGGACTTCCGACTTCCAAAACCGTCTCAAACAGGAAACGCTCTCCTTCCTGTATATATTGACCCAAAGAATGCAGGTCTGTAGTAAAGTTTACACTGGCAGGAAAAATTCCCTTTCCATCTTTTCCTTCACTTTCTCCGTATAGTTGCTTCCACCACTCGGAAACGTAAAGAAGTGCGGGATTATAGTTTACCAGGATTTCTACCTTCTTACCGGATTGGTAGAGAGCGTTTCTGTAGGCTGCATACACGCAGGCCAAATTATTTTCCGGGCGATGGGTTTCTTTCAGTTCTTTGGCCATAGACTTCGCACCCTCTACAAACCCGCGTATATCGATTCCGGCAGCAGCAATGGGTAATAAACCTACCGGTGTCAAAACCGAATAACGTCCTCCCACATCATCGGGAATTACGTATGTTTTAAAACCCAGTTCATCGGAAAGCTTTTTCAAAGCTCCTTTTTTGGCATCCGTAGTAGAAATAACCCTATCCTGAATTTTATCTTTTCCATATTTTTTTTGTAAAAGGTTTAAAAGAGAACGGAAAGCGAGAGCGGGTTCGGTAGTTGTGCCGGATTTAGAAATGACATTTACCGAGAAATCCTTATCTTTTAAAAAATCCAGGAGCTGGACGTGATAATCAGAGTCAAGATGATGCCCGGCATAAAGAACTTTAAGCCCCTTAGAGGAAGATTCAAAGACTTTGGAATTCGCTTCGATTATAGCTTTGGCTCCGAGGTAGGAACCGCCAATTCCTACAACTACAAGATATTCTGAGTGAGCTTTTAGCTTTTGTACATCGGCTTCTATATCTTGCAGGAGGGATGAATCAATTTGAAAAGGCAGATTTACCCAGCCCAGGAAATCAGAGCCTTTTCCCGAACCTGCATGTAAGATTTCCCTCGCTTTGGAAGCGGCCTGTAACTGGGTATTTAATGTTTCTTTTTCAATAAAACCTTTTAAAAACCTGTCCTGAATTTTTATACTCCCCATAAACACCTTCTTCTTATTAGAATTATACTTTTACACATATACTGGCAGATAAGCCCAATAAGACAAGAAAAAATGGTATCCCTTTAAAAAAGCCGAGAGTTTCTCTTTAAGCATAAGCGAACCATCGAGGATTCGCCTATTTCAATTCTCTTCAAACTCGAAATGTTCGAGGGTATCAAAAAATCCACTTTGAACGAGGAATGAAAAATCCACCATGTCTTCATTTTTGAGAGAAAGGGAATCTTCTATGGCATAAGCCTGTAAAAGATTTGCAGTTGCATATTGATGTTCTCCGAGTCTTGCGTGTGCACGGGCCTTAATGACCAGGTCTTCCGGGTCATAGTCTCCGAAGAATCTCAGTCGCATTTCAATGAATTTCATAGCACTGGCCGGGTCATTTATTTTTAAATATGCTTTGGCCAGAAGGTCATAATGTAAAAACTCCCCTTCTTTCGACAAACGAAGGGATTTCTTTAATGCCACAATACAGGAGTTGTAATTCCCTCTTTCAAAGTATAAATAACCCAGTTCGGCCCAGATGTCCTTTCTTTCGATTCCATTCCCGCGGGTGAGATAATCCATAGACAGGGCTTTTTTCAAGACTTCTATGGCTTCGTTTGAGCGGTCAGTGTCCTTCATTAAAGAAGCCAGGACAAGGTAAATTTCGAGATGGTGGGGAAAACGCTCGACTCCCTTCTTCAGGGTGTTTCTTGCCTGCTTCAGTCTATCGGTTTTCATCATGTAGGTTGAATACAGGATATACGATTGGGGCTCTGTGCCAAATTCGGAAAGCAGGGTATGAAAAAGCTCCTGGGCTTCCCGGTGGTTTCCGACATGGTGCAAGCACCAGGCTTTCCTGGATTGAATTTTTACACGGGTAGCATCCGTTCTGGCTGTTTTCATGGCTTCGTTATAAAGATTAAACGCTCTGGCGTAATTCTTGTCCCTCTCTGCCTGTATGGCCTGCTTGGTTGTTGAGATAAATTCCAATAAATTCCCCCGATTCAGTAGATTTTGAATAATAAGAAAACTTTTAGAAAAGTCAACTAAAAACCTGAATTCTATTTATAGAAATAAATACGAGACTTTTCTAAGAAAAGGCATTGAGCTATCGATGTCCTATCTATAACTAAATACAATTCGGAATGTGCAAATTTTCTATCTACTCAAATAAAAAATACTTGCATATAACAGATGGGCCTGCAAAATAAAAAAGATACCGTTCGGTCGGTATTTATTTGAGGGTAAAAATGAAGAGCGAAAAAAATATATATAAAGCGGATGTTATTATTGCAGGGGGAGGCTTTGCCGGTATCAGTGCTGCCATAGAACTTTTGGATGCAGGCAAAAAGGTTATTTTACTCGACAGGGATAAAGAAGAAAATTTTGGCGGGCTGGCTAAGAAATCTTTTGGTGGTATTTTGTTTGTCGACACCCCCCTGCAAAGAAGACTCGGCATAAAGGATAGCCCGGAACTTGCCCTATCTGACTGGAAAAGCTTTGCAGACTTTTCAGATAATGACGACTTGCCTCTCAGCTGGGCCAAGCTCTATGTTGATAAATCCAGGGAAATTATCTATGACTGGCTAACAGCTAAAAAAGTAGAATTTCTTCCTCTCGTCAACTGGCCGGAAAGAGGCTTATTCAGGCCGGGTAATTCGGTTCCCCGCTGGCACATTACCTGGGGTACGGGGCATAGTCTCATCGAACAGGTTCTTTTGTATCTAAAAACACATCCGAAACGAGATAACTTACAGGTTTTTTTTAATCACAGGGTAGAAAGACTGCTTATCAGCAATAATGCAGTTACAGGTTGTGCCGGTAGAATGGAAGGTTCTGAAGAAGAATTTGAGGCAAACTCAGAGAATGTAATCCTCGCTTCCGGTGGAATCTGTGGTGGAGACCTTTCTATGGTGAAAACCCACTGGTATAAAGACTGGGGAAAAGCACCGGAAACGTTATTAAACGGTTCTCATATATTCGCAGATGGTTTATTACATAAAGAAGCAGAAGCTAAGGGAGCAAGGCTTACCCATCTGGATAAGCAATGGCATTATGCTGCCGGAATTCATCATCCGGAAGCACAAAAAGAAAATGATGGCTTAAGTCTCGTTCCTCCCCGCTCGGCTCTCTGGATGGATGCAGAAGGCAGGCGCTTCGGTCCGCTACCTCTTATGGGCTATACAGACACCCGCTATGTAGTCGAACAAATTTCCAAATCAAAGGCCCAGTATTCCTGGCAGGTACTGAATTATAAAATTGCTATTAAAGAATTGGCCGTTTCCGGTTCGGATTACATGACGGCTTTTAGATATAAGAAGAAGCTAAAGCTTTTAAATGATGTCTTATTTGGTAATAAAGAACTAATTAAGCGCCTCTCTAAGGAAAGTAAAGATATTATCTTAGCTCATTCTTTAGATGAGTTGATTCAAAAGATGAATGAAAAAAGCATAAACGGGTTTCAGATTGATGCAAAAGGTTTCAAAGAAGATATACACATGTATGATGCTCAGATCGATAGAGGAGAAGCCTATTTCAATGAGGAACAATTGAGACGTATTGCAAATTTTAGAACTTACAGGGGAGATAAAATTCGTACCTGTAAATTTCAGAAGATAGACGACAAAAAAGCTTATCCCCTTATTGCTATTCGGGAGTTTATCTTAAGTAGAAAGAGTCTCGGGGGAATTCAGACTGACCTGCAAAGCCGGGTATTAAACCGGGAGGGAAACCCGATTCCGGGTCTTTATGCAATAGGAGAAACCGCCGGTTTCGGTGGTGGAGGAATACACGGAAAAGGATCTTTGGAAGGAACCTTTCTCGGAAGCTGCGTTTTAACCGGTCGAATTGCCTCTCGTAGTATTACAGGAAAAATAATTTAAGGAGAAGAATATGAAAAAAACAGGAGCCTGGCTTGTCACCTATGCACTCGAACAATTACCTGTCCGTTTTACTTTCGGTATTCCGGGGGTTCATAATACGGAACTATACGATGAATTAGGAAAATCGAATAAATTAAAACCTATCCTGGTTACACACGAGGGAGGTGCTGCTTTTATGGCCGATGCCATTAGCCGGACATCAAAAGACATAGGGGTACTTGTAACCGTTCCGGCAGCCGGAATCACCCACGCCATGAGCGGAATAGGAGAAGCGTTTTTAGATGGGATTCCCCTGCTCATCTTCTCAGGAGGAATTCGTAGAGATACTTCCAATCGTTATCAACTTCATGAGCTGGATCAGGAAAAACTCCTTGCGGGTCTTACCAAGAAAACCTATGTTATAAAAAGACACAGTGAAATTATTCCTACTATCTTTGAAGCTTATCGCCTGGCTATATCCGGAGAACCCGGCCCCGTTTTTATTGAGGTTCCTGTAAACATACAACTTTTCGAAGGAGAAACAGCAAGACCGGATAGTTACATAGTTCCTACTTGCCGGAATCCTCAGATAGAGAAGAGTCTTGTTGAAGAAGCCGCAAGATTATTATTAAACTCAAAAAATCCGGGTATCTTTCTCGGTTGGGGGGCAAGAAAAGCCAAGGACGATTCAATAGAAATCGCTGAACTTTTGCACTCTCCCGTATCAACCACTTTGCAGGGTTTGAGTTCTTTTCCTGGGGAACACCCCCTGCACACAGGCATGGGTTTTAGCCGGGCTTCTGTTCCTGCTTCCGAGAATGCATTTAAAAATTGCGACTGTCTCTTAGCTGTAGCAACCCGTTTTTCTGAAATTCCCACAGGAAGTTTTGGTGCGAGAGTTCCTGAAAACTTAATCCACATCGACATTAACCCGGAAGTTTTTAATAAGAACTATACGGGTAAGATTAATATAGAAGGAGATGCAAAAGAAGTTCTCTCCTTACTTTTAGAAGAACTAAAAAAAATCAGTATAAAAAAAGAAGGACGTCTTATACGGGAGCGAATTGCTCGTGATAAAAAGGACTATCTACAGGAATGGAAGGAACACAGAACAGATAGGGTAAATCCGGCCCTCTTTTTTGAAGCCCTGCGTTCCGGTCTGGAAAAGGACGCTATAACGGTCGTTGACGATGGTAATCACACATTTCTCTTCGCTGAATTATTTCAAAATTTGAAAGAAGGGCAGTATATTAGCCCGACTGACTTTAACTGTATGGGCTATTGTGTTCCGGCGACAATTGGTGCTAAACTCGTCAATCCGGATAAGCAGGTAATAGGAGTTGTGGGGGATGGAGCCTTTCTCATGACCTGTATGGAAATTATTACTGCCAGCCGAAATAACTTGGGAGTCTGTTATTTTGTTTTCAGTGATGGAGAACTCTCCCAGATTTCTCAGGGTCAGGAAATCCCTTACAATCGAAAAACCTGTACCATTTTAGGAGACGTGAAATTATCCGGTATTGCTGAAGCTACAGGGGCTGAGTATATAAGTATTACTTCAAATTCTGAAATTGCAGATAAGATTAACTCGGCTTTGAAGGTCGCAAAAGAAAATAAACCTGTCATAGTCAATGTAGACATAGACTATAGCAAAAGAACTCGTTTTACGAGCGGAGTAGTAAAAACCGTTCTGGGTAAATTTCCGGTAGAGGACAAACTTCGTTTTGTAGGAAGAGCTTTTAAGCGAAAATTTACGGGTTAAGATGATAGAAACAATAAAAACGCAGGAACAAAAAAGTAGAGAAACCCGCGAAAAGTTGATTCAGGCGACCTTAGATAGTCTGCAAGAATATGGTTATCACGGAGCTTCCCTTTCTGAAATTTTAAAGAAAGCCGGTGTTTCGAAGGGGGGCTGGCAGCACCATTTTCAGAACAAGAAAGATATGGTAGCTGCCGCTGCGGAAACTATATTAGAAGAAGCAATTTTTACAACCCAGGAGCTGGCTGAAAAAATGAAAGGAAAGAAAGCCCCTCTGCAAGCTCTTTTCCAGTTTATCTGGACTACATTTTATACGGGCAGGCACAGGGATATCTGGCTCGAATTTAATGTGGCATGTAGAACCGATGAAGAGCTTAGAGAAAAAGTTGCACCTATATTAGAGAAATTTCATAAGTCTATGAATGAGGCCTGGAAAAAACATTTCATATCTACACATCCGGATTTTCCGATTGAAACTATTTTAAATTTAACCATCTTTTCTCTGAGAGGGATGGCCATTCAATCTATAGCTTTTGAAAAACCTTCTTACTATAAGAAGCTTAGAGAAGACTGGATAAAACTCATTTCTTCCGTAATTCAAATTAAAAATTCCCTATAATACAAGAATGCTAAAAGAAATAAGTTTTATATTTATTTCCTAGCTTTTTTATTTGCTTTTTCAATAGACAACTTTTTGAGATTTGCTATTCTTGGAGAAATATGACCGGAAGACTCAAACAAATACCGATAGGCAATAGTGATTTTGGTAAAATCATCCAGGAGGGTCAGTATTATATTGATAAAACCCTTCTGGTTAAGGAAATCCTTGACTCAGGAGCAGATATATCTCTTATCACCAGGCCGAGACGCTTTGGGAAGACCTGTAATCTTTCCATGCTCAAGTATTTTTTTGAAGCAGAAATTCCGAAATCACCGAGTGTGTTGAAAGTTAGGTCCCCGCAAAATAATGGGAAATTATTTCAGGATTTGGCCATTAGTAGGCAGGGAAATGAGTATATGCAGCATCAGGGAAGTTACCCGGTTATATTCCTCAATTTAAAAGGAGCGAAGGCCGGCAACTGGCAGGAATGCTATGAACTTTTAAAAGAAACGATTGCTCAGGAATATAAAAATCACGATTATCTGGTAAAAACAAATTTTTTGAAGGGGATTGATAATAAAGATTTTCAACAAATAGTTGATGTAAGTGCCAGTAGTACAAAGTATAAAAAGGCACTTCAAAAGCTAATCCTGTATTTATCTCACTACTATGAAAGAGAAGTAATAGTACTCATAGATGAATATGATACGCCGGTTCATGAAGCCTATGAAAACGGATTTTATAAAGAGATTGTCGATTTTCTCAGGACTTTTTTGGGAGAGGGTCTTAAAGATAATACGCATGTAAAAAAAGCAGTAATCACAGGGATATTGCGAGTTACGAGGGAGAATATCTTTTCAGATTTGAACAACCCGGATATTGCTACTCTGTTAAGTGATAAGTATGCCAATAAATTTGGTTTTACTGAAGGAGAAGTCAAACAATTTTTACAGGATTATCATCTGGAGGATAGTTTTTCTGAGGTGAAGAAGTGGTATAATGGCTATGTCATAGGTAAGGAGCAGGACATATACAATCCCTGGTCAATTATTAATTATATAGACAAGCACTCGGAAGGCTTTCAGGCCTACTGGATAAACACTTCTCGTAATACACTTATCAACCATCTATTGGCTCGCTCTTCACAAGCGGTGAAAAGTGAGCTGGAAAGTTTATTAGAAGATAAACCTATTCAAAAAAGTATAAATAGTTATATAACCTTTTCAGATATTAACAGAAGTAGTGAAGCCCTGTGGAGTTTTTTATTTTTCACTGGTTATCTCAAGGTAGTAGAAAAGATTTTACCGGAAAGAGAGGGTGATGAAGTTGAGTATCTTCTGACGATTCCCAACCTTGAAGTTCGCACAATTTACAGGAAATTTGTTTCTGAGTGGTTTACGGATACTATAGGTGTAATAAACATTTCATTATTAATAAAAGCTATTCTATTAGGAGATAGTGAGGTTTTTGAAGATATATTACAGGACTTCGTTTTGAAATACATCAGCTATTATGATGTTCCTGAAGAAGAATCAGAAAAGGTCTACCATGCTTTTGTTCTCGGACTATTAATACACAGTGAAACACACAGTTTGAAGTCCAACAGGGAGAGTGGCTATGGACGTTATGATATTCTACTTTTACCAAAAGAATCATCCTTAGCCGGAGCTATTCTTGAGTTTAAGCGGGTTCGGAAGAATCGCAAGGAAACACTTGAACAGGCCTGCCATGTTGCCCTTGAACAGATAGAGAATCTAAAATATGAGACAGAACTAAAAGAGCTTGGTGTGAAAACAATCCATAAATACGGGATAGCATTTGAAGGGAAACGTGTTCTTGTACTGCGAGGGGACTAAAAAGGCATTTAGAATAAATCTCAAATGCCCGCTGATTATTTTGTTATTTTTTTAGAAAGTTCTAATAGAAAAGCGTATTGATAACTTTTTGCTTTATCAATCAAAATCATCTTGGATTCTTCATGAAAGGATTCTGAGAAGTGAAGATTTTCGAGGATATTAATAATCGCCTTTCTATCCTGAGAACGTATTGCTTTTTGAAGTTCCTTTCTTGTTTCTATTTCTAAGGATAGGAACATATCGAGAGCTTCTTTCATGATGGTTTCTATGTCTTTGGAGCCTCTTCCCGGATTATCAGTATTATCTAATCTTCGAATATACTCTAAACCTAAAAATTTTTGGATAGAATTGAACACTTCAGCCTCTGTAAATGGTTTAACGAGATATTCTGATAGTTGACTTTCTTTTAAAAAGTCATCTTTTCGATTAAAACCACTGGCAGTCAGAGCAATAATGGGAAGACTTTTACCAAATTCTGTTTGTCTAATGATTTTTGTAGCTTCTTCGCCACTTAAAAGAGGCATTTTTAAATCCATAAAAACCAGATCCGGTCTCTCTGTTTCTACAACTTTTATAGCATCTTGACCATTTTCAGCCTGGATACATTCGAATCCTACATCACTCAAAAGAATACTCAAAGTTTGTCTATTATTTAATATATCATCTACTATCAGGATTTTAGGTCGTTTCTCTCCTTTGAAACCAATTACAGGAGAATAGCGTTCTTTTTTTATGATTCCATACTGCGTATCTCCTACTAAAAGAGGAATAGAGAAGGAAAAGGTGGTTCCTTGACCGAGTTTACTTTCTACTTTCAAATCTCCTTTCATCATCTTGACCAGTTTAGAAGATATGGATAAACCAAGACCGGTACCGGAAGAATGTTGAGAAGAAGACTGTTGGAAGGGTTGAAAGATTCTTTTTATTTCTTCATTCGGAATCCCCCGTCCTGTATCGATTACATAAAAGTAAGCCTCTATATACTTGTTTCCATCCTGTCCGGGTAGTTTTCTGTATTTTACTCTGAGTTCGATAGAACCCTTACTTGTAAATTTCACGGCGTTTCCTACCAGATTGATTAATACCTGACGAATTCGCTTAACGTCTGCAATTACTTCATCAGGTAGGTCTTCTGCAATATCCGCCTGGAGACTTAAACCTTTTTCTCCGGCTTTATAGTAGAACATATTCATAACTTCTTTAATAGCTTCCGGAATGGAAAATGCTTCCATTTCCAAAACCATATGCCCGGCTTCGATTTTTGAAAGATCCAGTATATCATTTATAATAGTTAAGAGATGATTCCCACTATTGTACATCATCTCTATAAAACCTTTATGCTTGGGAGAAATTTCTTCATCTCGTTTTAGTATTTGCGAAAATCCTAAAATAGCATTGAGAGGAGTTCTCAATTCATGAGTCATGTTGGATAAGAAAATCGATTTGGCTTTATTTGCTTCCTCTGCAATTTCTTTGGCATGAATTAATTCTCTTTCCGAATTTTTTAAATCTGTAATGTCCAAACAGGAACCTATAAAGCCAATAAAACTTCCGTTCGGGGTAAAACGTGCAACCCCACTATCAAGCAACCAGCGATATTTTCCGGAGCGATGTAAAAGTCTGTATTCTACCTGGAAGCTTTTACGAGAAACATAAGATTCTTCTAAGGTTTTTTTTCGAAAGCTATAGTCATCGGAATGTAATCCTTCCATCCAGCCAAAACCGCTTTCTTCAGCAAAACTTTTTCCTGTAAAACTGAGCCAGGTTTTGTTTAGATAATTTACACCTCCATCTGAACCCGACATCCAAAGAAGAACGGGTGCATTGTCCGCCATGTTTCGAAATCTTTGTTCACTTTCTCGTAATTCATCTTCGACACGCTTCCTTTCTGTTATATCCTCCAAGATCCAGATAGTTCCCTGGCTAAAATCATTTGGATCTACATTTTTCCAGATAGTATGTGTCCAAAATAAAGAACCATCTTTTCGCTTCATCATTCTTTCATTATTAAATATATTTTCTTCTAATAAAACCTGGTAGGGATCTCGTCCGGATTGAATTATATTTTCACGGCTCGGATAGAGAATTTCAGAACCTTTATTTTTAATTTCATCGATATGATAACCAAAAAGTTCTACCATTTTCGTATTGACCCAGATAAACTTCTTATTTTTCAAGAAAGCTATTCCCACATCTACGTTCTCTAAAATAATGTTTCGCTCTCGAAGCAGTTCATTGAGTCTCTCTTCCGATTTTTTCCTTTCGGTAATATCACGGGTTACGTTTGAAAAACCGTTCAGATGGCCATTTGAATCATAAAGAGGAGTGATGATGGAGTTAGCCCAGAAGCGGGTTCCATCTTTTCTTACCCTCCAGCCTTCATTTTCATAATGTTTTTCTTTTTCTGCAGTTTTTAATTCTTTTTCTGGAACACGATTTTTTGTATCTTCCGGCAAATAAAATATGGAAAAATGCTTTCCTAATATTTCCTCAGATTTATAGTTTTTGATTTTTTCGGCTCCCGTATTCCAGCTATTGATATAGCCATCGTTGTTTAACATGATGATGGAGTAATCCTGTGTACTTTCCACAAGAGTTCGGAATAGTTGTTCACTTTCCCTGAGTTTTACCTGTACTCTTGTTCTGGACAGAGTATTTACAAAAACACTGGCAACAATTTTTAGTAACTCAACATCTTCTTCTTCCCAAATTTTTTTCTCCTGGACGGTATCGATTCCTAAGAAGCCCAGAGCTCTTTTCTTTTCAACCATGGGGACGAGTATTGTAGAGACTGTATCAGGAAAAAAATATTGTTTTAAGGTTCCTGATAATATTTTTTTTTGCATATTAATGATTTTGATAATTTCCAGGTTATTTAGTATAAGAAGAATTTCTTTATATAAACTATTAGGAAATTCTAAAGTATTTGGAATTGCTTTTGCGTGTTTATTTTTCCAGTGGCTTTCTAAACTAAAAGAATTTGAGTCCTGAAACAGGAACACGTATATTCTGTCAACATTTAAAAGCTGCCCTAACTCTTCAAATACATGGCTAATTTCTTTTGTAAATTCTTCGGGATTTATGTTGATCAAGTTTGATGAGATTCTGGATATAAACTTTTCAGACTTGTATCTCGTTAAGAGTTTTTCTTCATAAAGTTTACGTTCTGTTATATCAATTAATACGCCAAAAATTCCGGAACATCGATTTTTTTCATCAATAATAGGTGTTCCCATACTATGGATATATTTTAACTTATTTTCTCGGGTAATGATTCTGTATTCCAGATTTAGTGGAAGTTTTTCATTAATTACTATATCCATATTTTGTTGTACCTGAGTTCTGTCCTCCGGATGGATAAAGGCATTAATTTCTTTTAGGGAAGGGATTTCTTCTTTTTCGTTTATATCAAAAATCTTGAAGGCCTGTTCTGACCACTTTACCTCTCCTGTGCGGATATCAAATTCATAGTTGCAGATATTGGTAATGCTTTGAGCTTCTTTTAATTTAAATTCACTTTCCCGAAGTTTATCTTCGACTTGCTTTCTTTCTGTTATATCACGAATTGTACTTAATACAAGAGTTTCGTCTTTGGACTTAAAATAGTTAAGGCTGACTTCAACAGGAAATTCAAAACCTTTGCTATGTAAGGCAGTGAGCTCTCTTCCGCTTCCCATCATTCTCGGTCTTGGATTTTGAAAATAGAACTGCACATATTGTCTGTGTTTTTCCCTAATTCTTTGAGGAATGATAATGTCTATAGGTTTTCCGAGAATATCCTCTCGCTTGTATCCAAATAGTTCTTCAGTTTGGTTGTTAACCAGGCTAATCATACCATCCTGATTTATAATAATTAAAGGATCCGGGGAGTATTCTATAAATTGTTTAAATTTTTCTTCCAGAGTTTTTCTTTCGGTTATGTCGAGTATCTGAGTAATTAGGTAATCAATTTTTCCATTTATATCCCTTATACACCTTATGGACATGATCGTAAAAATAATTTTTCCATCTTTACAGATAAAGCGTTTATCCAGACTGTATTCATCGATTTTGCCCTGTATCATTCGGTTGTAATATGGAGTTTCTAAGATTAAATCTCTTGGAAATGTTAAGTCTCTCCAACTGAGTTTTAATAATTCTTCTTTTTCATAACCGAGCATAGAACATAACTTTTTATTAGCTTCAAGCCAAATTTCTTCAGATGAAATGATTCCCATTCCGATGATAGAAAGCTCGAAATAACTATGAAACATTCTTTCACTGTGTAGAAGTTTTTTTTCAGTTAGTTTGCTACTTGTGATGTCTGTAATAAGAGCAAAGGAGCCTAAGAAATCTTTGTCCTCATTGTAAAGAGGAGAGGCATTTACAGAACAATGTAATTGAATACCTGAAGGTTGGGTAATCGTTAACTCATAGTGAGCCTGTCTTCCGGTTCTACGTTTCTGCAATTGTTCCAGAACAATTTTCTGGTTGTCGAAATTTAAAAAAGATAGTATACTTTTACCGATAATGTCTTTGATATCCCTACCAAAGATTTCTCCTAACTTGGGATTGCACTCATGAATAATACTTTTCTCATCTATCAGCATAATTCCTTCATTAGCTGTTTCTATTATAGTACGAAACCTTTTTTCTGAGCTTTTTAGAGCATCTTCTGCTTTTTTCTTTTCTGTAATATCATGGATAATGCAATATAAAAAGCTAATGTTTTGAATTTGCATCGGACTGTAATAGATTTCAACATCCCTAATATCCCCATTTCTGATTCGGTGTTTACAGGTAATATATTCCTGTTCTGATACCTCTTTGTTGCTGGAAACATGAGATAAGGGCAGGTTTGAAGAAATATCAAGTTGTTTGATATTCATTTTTTGTAATTCGGGGATGCTATACTTATAGAAATGTTCTGCTGCCAAATTAGCATCAATAATATGGCCGGTATCCTGTTCTACTAATAATTTTATAGCGGTATTCTTATCGAAGATGATTTTGTAAATAGCTTCTTTTTCGTTTAATGCTTTTACCGATTTATCATGAAACGTAATTTCTTGCTTTAGTTCCTGTGTCAGACTTTCCCGTTTAGAGATTTCTTCCCTTAGTCTTTTTTCCAGAGACTGAATATTTTTCTCTTTATCTAATTTTTCTTTTTCTAAAAATTTTACTCGTAAGGAATTAATAAAAAGATATAAGTAACTTTCTTTGTTTTTAAAAAAATTGATTTTATTAGAAAAGAACAATAGAGAAATAACAAATTTTTTCTCTATAAGGTGGATGAGACAATAAGATTGAAATTGCAGGGATTCCGGTAAATAGGGCATAAAAGGATTTGTTTTGTCGTCTTTATTCCAGCAAAAAAAATTAGACTTTTTTAAGAGCTTACTTATATTTTCCTCTTGAAGACCTTCGAGGAATCGAGTCTGCTGTTTTTTGCTAAAATTGATGGTAGAATCTATATATTGAATCTTAGAATCAATCTGAATAATAAAAGAATAAGCATCTACCTGAATGATAATTTGAAATTGTTCTAAGGTAGATTTTAAACTTTGAAAAATTGATTCATCTATAGATTCCTGCGTATTTTCTGAATTATGCTCCATAAAATTATAAGAATTAACCCCTTATTAGGTATTTTTTCTGTTGAACTTTTAACGATACAATAAAAAAAGTATTTCAAGCGGTTTTTTTTACCTGCTTCAGGAGATTCTTCAAAATAAACAGTTAAACACCTGAAACTAACCAGAAGAAATTGCCTGTAGATGAGCTTTTGGGTGCATTTGGGTTTATAGGATTACAATGGATATACAACTGCAGGAATATAAAGATATAACGGTTGTAACACTGAGTAAAGATATTGATTTATATTCAGCACCCTTCTTACGTAAACAGCTGAAAACTTTACATAGTTCAAAAAAAAACAAAATTATTTTTAATTTTGAGAATGTTTCTTATATAGACTCTTCCGGCTTGAGTGTGCTTGTTGGCGAATATTCCCATCAAAAACAGTTTAATTATAATTTAAAATTTATTAATCTCTCAGAAAAAATAAAAAAAATATTTCGATGGTCTAATTTCATGGAAGCTGTTGAAATATACGATACTTTAGAAGAGGCCTTGAAGTCTTTCTCAAAATGAGAGATTGCATATTATCTCTTAGCTTCTAATTCTAAATATATGGTACCAAAAATGTATAAACTTAAATTATCCCTAGCTATAGGTTTACTTTTTTCTTTTAGTTGTCAGTCCCTTATGAAAGCGGCTTTAAAAAATGCAATGACCGGGGTTTGCCCGAATTTTGGAGCCCTGGAACAGAGTATAATCCCCAAAAAGGCCATATACAAGCATCCGGTCGAAAAAATCGAGTATGTAGCCTTTTTAGACCATAATGGTCAGCCTATTTCTGCCAGATTAAGCCATGCAGTAGCGGCAAAAGAAATCAATGATGCTCAGGAATTGAAATTATATATTCAGGAATATGACCAGGCCTGTGGTAAAGATTCCTTTCCTCCTTTTTTCAAGGAAATCACCTACGTCAAAAACTACATTGAAAAAGAGAAGAAGAAAGAAGTAGAAGAAGAGAAACTCGTAGAGAGGAAGCTGGAGCCGATACTTAAAGAACACAAAGTAAATGAGAAAACGGTAGATGGAAAAACTCCCCTCGAATCCAGCATTGAAACGAGTGATCCGGAACTTGTTAAAAAAGTTTTAAAAGAGCACCCCGATTTAAAAACAAAAGATGGGAAAAGTGCGGTAGAGGTAGCTAAGGCAAATCTCGAAAAACCGGAAAACTATACAGTAGGAAAGCTCTTAATTAACGAACTCGGACTACCCAAAGAAGAAGCTAAGCCCTGGGTAGATCAGTTCAAAGATGATACCAAACAAAAAGAAGTCGTAAAACTCCTGGAAAAAGCTTCCGGCACTGAAGAAGTAAAGGAAGTAAAGGAAGTAAAAGAGGATGTTGTAATAAATGATGAGAGCAAGGATCGTTCTACAACAGAAGGTGGTTCTGAAGCAAAAGAATCAGCTTTCGCTTTACCGGAAGGTGTTACTTTAGAATCGGATTCCTGTAAATCAGGGAAAAAAGTCAGTAAAGGGGAGGAATCCGGACGTTTTTCCATCGGGATAGGAGGAAAAAGTCTTTTATTCGGTTATCCTTTCCCGGTTTCTACATCTCATTTTATTGTTCGCTCCGACAAGCATTACGCAGGTAATTATACAGCTGGAAGTTGTAGGGTTTCCAGTTTTAGCAGTAAACCTCAAACCGGTAAAGAGTCAGGAGGTTCCGAAACAGTTTATCGTTTTGGAGATCTGTTCGTAAAACAGGAAATTCTCCCTTCCGGTTCCGAATCCGGAAAATCGGTAAAAATAAAGTATTCCATCCAAAACACGGGAGCGGAACCTCTTAGAACCGGACTGTATATCCTTTTTGATTTAATGCAGGCCGGTAGTGATACCAGTTTCCTATACACAGGCAAAACACCTATTAAGAAATCCTTAACCCTGAACGGGAAAAGTCTGGAGGGTAAGATTCATTTTAAAAGCTTAAAAAAAGGATCACCGATGTCGTTTCTTTCTTTTAAGGGGGAAAAGCCGGCTGCTTTGCATGTAGGAAACTGGGCGGATTTATACTCTTCCGGCTGGTCAGCAGCCAGGAATGGAAAAATGATTCGGGATAGCTCGGTGGCTTTTTATTGGAAAGAGAAAAATCTCGACGGAGGTGCCTCTGTGCAGTATGAACTGGAGTTCGGTACAGATGAAGCAGGGGATGGAAATTTAGAGGTGGTGTATGATGCTTCCCATAAACAGAGTTCTGTGAATTTGAAATACGGAAGAGGAAATTTTGTTTTGAGAGCAGAGCAGAAAAGAATCATCCGGAAGCAAATAAAAGCCATAGGAAAAGCGAAAATTCGGGGAATTTTTGTGGAAGGTTTTACCGACGCAGAAGGTACTTATGAGTTTAATAGTAAGCTTTCCATAAAGCGTACGAGGCTTGTAAAAGATTATCTTGTAAAACAGGGAGTTACTGCTGATAAAATTCTCCTAAAGAATTGGGGAGAGAGTTATGCTACATCCCTCGCAAATCCGCTTCGAAATAAAGAGGATAGAAGGGTAATTCTTCATTTTATCTCGAAATAAACCGAACTACAATTTTTTAAAGACCTTCGGTTATTAACCGGAGGTCGAATCTATATGAAACTTCTTCTTTCTATTCTCTTTCTATTTCCTTTTTTTGTATTTAGCGCTGAAGATTGGGATCTTTCTTATTATAGGGGGAAGTTTTCGGATACTAACCTTGGAGAGATTTTATTACAGGGTAAAACGAAATATAGAGAGGACTATGTAAATATTCTGGCTTTGAATGTTCCGATTCATAGAAGACTCTGGAACACTTCCCTGGAAGCGGAAGGTCAGATGGGTTGGCATAGCGGGATTCAAAAACACATGGAGTTCAATACAGCTCTATTGGCTCGCTTTGATGGTGCCGGAACGTCTGCCTTAAGTTTTGCCGTTGGGGAAGGGCTTTCTCTGGCTACGTTTAACCCGGATCTGGAAAATCCGAGAAAGAGTTTTTTTAGCCCTTACACAGAATCCGAATATTCCAATAAACTTTTAAACTTCCTGATTTTTGAATTACAGGTTTCCGCTCCTTCTTTATTCAAGCTCAATGTTCCCTCTCCTTTTGTGCGTATCCATCATCGTTCCGGGATATACGGAGTATTTTGTCCGCCCACCTGTGGTTCGAATTATATCAGCTATGGATTTCGCTGGAAACTAAATTCCCTATAGTAGGGTAGGGCTTCGTTCTATTTTTTCAGGGAAGCAGGACAGCTACTTTTGTATGCCAAACAAAGACCAGGGACTCTATGTTATCATTATCGCTCTGGAAATCACAGGTAGCTTTAGTGGATTTGATGTTATTAGCGAAGTGTAGCAAATGGAGAGATTACGCCAACATATGATTTTCAAAAAAGATTTGACAGTCATTTAGTGTAAAAGCATTCTTGAAGTTTGACATTGGAACAGAACTCCATACATGAAGAAAAAATTTCTTTTGTATTATACTTGCTCATTCGACAAAAGCATGACTCGCTATATTATATTCTTCTTGTGTTGGTTTATGGCCTTTCTCTTTGGGTGAAAATAGTTTATCATATTCATGGATGCCATTTTTATCTAAATTGTAAACACTGCTGGGATAAAATTTCCATTCATGATTCTGTAAACATCCTTTTTTCAATTCCATAACTAATAAACTATATGGGAATCTACCTTCAGAATTGCTTACATTAACACTTTTCGAACCTACAAATCCGTGCTTACAATAATTATAAGGATGTCCTTCAATAATTATTACTTTGTAAGCTTCAGCAATAGCTCTTTTGATTGAGTGCTTTATTAATGCAGAGCCAATTC
Organism: Leptospiraceae bacterium; assembly: GCA_024233835.1. NCBI lineage: Bacteria > Pseudomonadati > Spirochaetota > Leptospiria > Leptospirales > Leptospiraceae > Leptospiraceae bacterium. The sequence continues at coordinate 37,790 of JACKPC010000003.1, read as the reverse complement.
CTTTTTTCTGATATTCCGGTAAAACACTTACCGGACCAAATGTTATAGTATCGATGCTTAGATTTGTTTCATTAATTAAACGAGATTTGGTAAACATTATATTTCCAACTATTCTATCCTCTAAAACAGCTACAAAATCAAGTTCAGACAAAAAATCCGGATGGCTACGCATTAGATGAATCAAATAATGTTCATCACAGCCCGGAACATGTAAATTCCAGAAAGCCTCTCTTGTTAATTCTTCAACCTGTCGGTAATCTTCTTGAGTTTCATTGCGTATCAATAAATCCATACTTTATTTTACTTCTCCGACTTGTCTGCCCCCTGCAAGCAAACCACCGGAAAATACTTAAAAAGTTCCTTTAATTTTGATTCAATCAAGCGTTGAACATACATATGTTGTATTATGGTATATCCAGTAGCCATTTTGCAATGGTGAAAAATAGGATTTTAAGGAAAATCAATAAAAAAATCATTTTTTCCTAACATAGACTTAGAAAAAAGCTTCTCCGAATTGCATCTGTTATCATTCCAAGTTTAATCTTCCGACTTTTTATAAATAGAAGTTTAAACCATGACATTTCAATTGGTACTGAAAATTATTCCGTCGAGATTCACATGAGTAGCAGCGGAAGTCACCCTTACTTCACCATTTGAAGACACATCAACTCTCGCCGATGGGGGTGTAACCCAATGGACTACCGAAGAAAACGCTATAGGTGATGGTGGACGAAACCCGGACGGTAAAGTCAGTATCAAATCATTCGCAGCAAAGCCACTGGTTTTTGTTGCTAAACCCCGGAGATATACGATATCTCCGATTTTACGGTATTGGCATTTCTGCCAGGAGGCTGGATTGGTTGAATAATGTGTGACATTAGTCGCAAAGGTGGAGGTGGTGAAATCTGTCCAGGGGACGGACCAGTTGATGTTACCATTGACATCTAACTTTGTCGTGGGAGTATCTGTACCAATCCCCACATTGCCCTCGGTATAAACCGCATCTGTTGTGATTGTTCCCTTTGTCCAATTCGGTATGCCTTCAATAGCTGCTTTGACAACATTGATACCGTTACCGATATTGTTCAGTTCGGTGGATGTCAGGCTGGAACCGGAAGTCCAGTCGGTTTTTACACTGACATTATTTACAGCGATTGCCAGAAGGGAGACACTTAAGAAACCTGCTGTAATTCCTGCACTAATTGCGAAGCTTTTTATAAATAAAAGTTTAAATCTACGTTTCATATCTTTGTCCTTATTTGAGTATTTTATTATTTTTATATAGTAGCTATTTCTTATTCATTGTCCTGCACACCCACTCTATGAGATAAAACCCCTAAGAGCCTGTTTAAAAACCCAAAATCCATATAGTCATTATTCAAGTATTTCCCAATCTTCGTACCATAATTGAAATCCTCGCAAGATATACTCACGGCATAGTGGTTTTCGGATAATCCGGGTAAAGAATTTGCATTTTCTTACCAATAAATATTTGTAATTCATCCTTGAAGGAGTGAATATTCTTAAAAAAATCCAGTATAGCTTCTCTGAATCCACCCTGTCCTGAGAAATTCGGATAATATTTTGAGTTGATTACCTTCTTACGCATAAATTTCCAAAGCCTTTCTATCAGATTCAAATTCGGGCTATACGGGGGAAGATGAATCATAACGATTCTTGAGTCTTTTAGGTAATTCTTTAATTCCTGGCTAAGATAATAGCGTGCATTATCAGTAATTATGTAAATATAAGCCTTATCTTTATATTCTGCTTGTATTCTATCAAATAATAAAATAGTAGATTGTGTATTAACTTTTTCGCTCTCTACTATAAAAACTTCTGATGAAATAGGGTTGTAAGCACCGTTAAGATTCAGTCTTTGTCTCCCTGTATTACAGGGAATATGTTTTTCCGTACCTATTTGTATCCATGCTTTGCTAGTATGCGTATTGTGTTGAGGATGAACTCCGTCACAAAAAAGAACAGCTTCATCGTTACCCAGGTTCTTGATTAAGCTCTCAAAGCCCTGATAAAATTGATTCTGAATTTCCGGTTCTACTGAAGGGTTCACTCGAACTAATTGTTTGTAAGAAAATTTTAGCAGTTTTAATAGATTCCTCACTCCTCTTTCAGAATATGCTACCCCAAACTTTTCTTTAATATACGGGATGAGTTGTTTTGAATCTATTATAATTGAATCTGATATATATTTTTTCAATTCCATTAGCTGAGTTTTCAGCAATTTTCCTTTGTAGGGGATAAAATTTAAAGCCAACCAATCCTCCATATTTTTACTTTCAATAAATTTCTTTTTCCAGTTACTTACCGTATCTTCGTCCAGCATTAAAATTGCTGCAATTTCTATTGAGTTATACCCTCTGTCGAGGAGATTAATGATCTTTATACGATCCGCTATTCTCTTATCCTTCGTTGTCCTGTGGATCTTCTTTATTATGATTCTGTCTGCTTCGCTGAGTGGGATTTCCATATTAAAATTATCGTACACACACCACGTTTTCTTTATATTTTATCCGAAAACCACTTTTCCTTTAGTATATAACTCGGGTCACCTGGTTTCGCAGAACCTACTTTTGTCGTAGTTTCTCGAATACCTATATTATTATCATTGATTGTAAAAATTTCTCTTGTTCTAATAGTTTTTCGTATAAATATATCGTCTTGCCCGGGGGAAACCAAATTCAGATTGGATAAAGTGATTATAAACAGCAAAATCGCCTACCCGGGGTTCTTTATGTAAAATTACTACCCGGCCACCAATTTTTGGTTTTTCAGCATTTTCAGCCATTGACTTTATTATTGATCGACAATTAACAATCTTAAAAAAAAGACAAAGGATTATTGCATTTCTTAAATTCATATGTTTTTCACTACTGTCCTAAGAAAATAAAAAAGAAATAGAGTCCTACCTAAATTAAGAATAAAGCCTAAATTAAGGATAAAGCCTAAATTGAGGAAAGACAAACAGGTAGGTTCTTCAAGCTTTAGATAAAACCGGACTTTTAAAGAATGTTATCTCATCTACCTCCTGGTATTTATCCTCAGAAGTTATCATCAAGATTCACTTCCTTGAGACGCATAGCAATGCGTCTTTATGTTGTTATCTTTTTAATTAGAAATGTTCATCTTCTTTTTCATCATCCGGATGGCGAATATTTTTTGAGTTTCCACGAGCACCAGCTGTACCGGCTCCATTTTCAAAACCGGTGCGTGTTCCTTTATCCTGATCTATTCGTATACATTCCCTTTTCTCTGACCAGGTACAATTCTTATTCGAATTGCACATTATCTTTGTGTTAAGATTCATGCACTGTAAATCCTCATTAGTAACTTGTTTTACCGCGCAACTCGATAAAAATAAAAACAAACTGGTTAGAAATACTTGAATTTTCATGGATATCCTCCTATATATAAACTCTTTCCTAAAACTTTTACGGTCAAGAGAAAAACTATATACAAAACACTTCTCTTTTTAGGTTTTTTACCTATTTTTAATATAAAAAATGCTTGTTAAAGGTAGCTTAAATAGGAATTCTATATTTTAAAGCAGGACAAGAATCTTGAAATTTGGAGTTCCAGCAATGTTAGAATTGAGAAAAAAAACAATGCTATTTCTTTTTTTTCTAAATTACCTTCTGGTAAGTTTATGGGCTCAAACAAACAGCAAAGAAGGTTTTAATAAGGAAGTCAACGAAACTAAGGAAACTAAAGTTTCTAAAGAAATTATCGTACAGTCTCCCAAAGAAGAGTCAATTCACCTACAGATAAAATTCTTCCTACATCTGCTAATAAGCCTGAAAATAATACACCTGTTAAAGCGGAGCCTTTAGAAAAAAATACTTCTCAGGGTAAAACAGGTGCCACAATCCCCGAACATAAAACTTCAAATATAGCAGAAAAAACTTCGGTAATTGATAAAGGGAAAGAAGAAGATGAACTTTTCAAAGCTCGCGGAGTCCGTATTGTTCCCAATAAATGGGCAAATAAAGTTTTTCGCTTTGAGAAGAAACAGGGTTATCGCCGTTTTGCTATAGTAGTAGGAATAAATAAATACAATGACAATGAAATCGGGGATCTAAAAAAAGCCAGGTTTGATGCAGAAGAGTTTTCCAGAGTTTTGCATGAAAATGGCAAATTTGATTATGTAGCTACCCTAACTGATAGCTATCACCCGAGTAATACACTTCATGCGAGTAAAATTAATATTGAAGAAAAAATAGACTTCATACTTAAAAGAGCAAGAAGTAATGATCTCTTTGTTTTCTTTTTTTCGGGTCACGGAGTTTCTGATCCAAAAACGAAAAAAGGCTATCTTCTGGCTACAGACACCAGATTTCGTAGTAAGTTTAGAACGGCTTTAGATGTGGAATGGATATTGGATAGAATTAAAAGAAAAAATATTCAGAAATCACTTCTAATCCTTGATGCTTGCCGGCAGCAGGTGCAGGAAGCTAAAGGGGTTGGAAGTAACACCGATCCACTTTTAGATGTGAGTTATGACAGAGCTCAAATTTCTGCCATTTTTTATTCTACCGGTGAGGGAAAGTTTAGCTATGAGGACAAAGAAAATGGAGTTTTTACTAAATATTTAATAGAGGCACTTGAAGGGAAGGGAGATAGGGACAGAGATGGTGTAGTTTCTTTTAGTGAGCTAAGAAGTTATGTAGAAATTAGAGTTCGTGATTGGTCATTGAAGAATAATAAGGAACAAAAACCATTTGTAAAAACGAATGGAGAAACATTTGGAGATATAGCTCTTAGCCTAAGTAAAAAGACAAAGATTTATGAGCCACCAAAGGTTTCTAAATATAGTACAAAATTAAAAGCCCAATTTCTTTTGCGTTCATCTTACTTACCCGGTCTCGGGCAATATGTGAAAAAGCATAGTTGGAGATCGGGGATTATGGGAGTTGGAACAGTTCTTCTGGCAAGCTATACCTACAGTAACTATAATTCTTATAAAAGTTATAAAAATTCTTATAACAACTCTCAACCTATCCTTCTTTTTGCTCCGAACGGTCTTGCGACTATTGCTCTCTGGTCCCAGTCAAGGCAAGTATTGAACTCAGCTAACTCGGCATCGAATGCAACCTATGCTGCCTCCCTTTCTCTTTTAGGGTTTTATGCCTTAAATCTTATAGATGCATGGTTTGCTGAAGACGATATTTTTGGAGGAAAGAGTTCCTTTAATGCATTTCCGGTAAGAGTAAATGCATTATTTGCTAATACAGAACTCTTTGGTGGAAAGGCTTCAAGAACTGGCTTTGGTTTT